>NZ_SVEV01000029.1 GCF_015057185.1 Pseudobutyrivibrio sp.
GCTTCGTTCGACTTGCATGTGTTAAGCACGCCGCCAGCGTTCATCCTGAGCCAGGATCAAACTCTCATGTTTAATATATAAGCAACATCAAGTTGCTTGAGTTTAATTCCGAGTCAAAATAAATCTGACTTTACTATAAAGGTTTCGTTTCAAATTCGTACCCCTTTAGGGGTGCGTCAGTAACAAGCTTGCTTGTTACCATTATGAAACTAAATGAATTTCAAGGATACATGTTTTATACAAAACTGTATTAATTCAAGGTTTGTTTCACTGTTCAGTTATCAATCTTCATTTCGTTGTTGCCCTCAGCAGCAACTCGTTTATATTATCACGATGCCGACTTTTTGTCAACAACTTTTTTCTTATTTTTATTAACATTCACAGGGTTTTCAAATTGTTTACACAATTTTAATTACCTCTGTTTCAGTTCCGCACTTCGTTTCCCTCAGTGCTCGATTATAATATCACCTAGAATCAGGGCTGTCAACAGATATTCTGTGTTTTTTTAAAGTAAATCTATTTGGTGTACTTTTCGGAAATTGTTTGAATTGTAGTTATTTTTCTTACAATTTATTCTGAAGCACTATACTATGCGTCAAAAGCTATATCTCTTCATCGAGATATAGCATCTACTGCTTCTTTAACGTTTGATACGCCTATCACCTCTATACCTAAAACGCTTCCTACAGATTGGAGATTAGAATTTGGAATGATAACTTTTTCAAATCCTAATTTCTTAGCTTCCCTCACACGTTGTTCAGCCATTGAAACAGAGCGGACCTCACCTGACAAACCTATTTCGCCAAATATAATTGTTTTGGCATCTATAGGAATATCTTTTTCACTACTATATATAGCCATAGCAATAGCCAAGTCAATGGCAGGCTCATTTATTCTAATTCCGCCTGCAATATTCACATAGATATCAGAACGGCCTAAAAATATTCCGCAGGATCTGTTTGCTTTACTGTCTCTCATCCTCTCAAGTACAGCCACAAGCAGATTAACTCTATTATAATCACAGCCTGTTGCCATTCTTCTAGGTATTTCAAATGCAGTTTTACTAACTAGTGATTGAATTTCCACTAGGATAGGACGAGTTCCTTCCATAGAACATGTAACTATTGAACCAGTGGCATTTTCCGGTCTACCATCAAGCATCACAGCTGAAGGATTCTTTACTTCGGATAGGCCAATATCTCTCATCTCGAATACACCAATCTCGTTGGTTGATCCAAATCGGTTCTTGACGCCTCTGAGGATTCTATAAGACGCATGTCTATCCCCTTCAAAGTATAGAACTGTATCAACCATATGCTCTAAGACTCTTGGTCCTGCAACAGTTCCTTCTTTTGTTACATGACCTACAATAAATACAGCAATTCCCTGTACCTTTGCTATTTCCATGAGAACACTCGTAGATTCTCTAACCTGTGACACTGAACCTGGGGCCGATGATACTGTCTCATTGTACATAGTCTGAATAGAATCAATTATGAGTACAGTAGGCTTCTCTCTTTCTACAACAGCTTTAACCGTATCCAAATTAGTTTCGCACAGCAAATCCAATTTATCATTAAACTTACCAATCCTATCAGCCCTAATTTTTATCTGCTGTAGAGACTCCTCGCCCGACACATACATCACATTAATGTTTGAAGAACATAATTTTTGGCAAGTTTGAAGAAGCAATGTAGATTTTCCAATTCCTGGATCACCACCAACTAATATCATTGACCCTGGAACTATACCACCGCCAAGCACCCTATCAAATTCTTGAATACTAGTAGAGATTCGTTGCTCATTGGATGCCTTAACGTCTATAAGCTTTGTTGGTCTCACATCAGCAACCTTAGCTCTAGTTTTTATTGAAGTTTTATCTACGATTTCCTCTACCAAGGTATTCCAAGCCCCACACGCTGGGCACTGTCCGGACCACTTTGATGTCTCATTTCCACATTCTTGGCAGAAAAACACCGATACATTCTTTTTTGCCATATTTTCCCTTTCTTATAAAAAAATCTCCCCAATAATGGGGAGATTTAAGTAATCATAATAAAATAATTACACTCTATTAATTTTTACTTCTACTGGTACACCTGGGTCTAGCTCAACAGAGATATTTAATTTACCACCAAGATTAGTCTTCATCTGTCCTGCGTTTGTGCCATTTACTGTAATATCATATGTAGTCTCTGGCTCCAACTCCAATGTAACCATCGCATCTTCCTTTCCCTCCACAGTGAAAGAAATAGCATCTGAAGTACAATTAAATTTTTCCACCGCTGTTCCTGGTACTGACTCATACACAAACATACCATTACGCTCGAGCTTGGTAATATCCGAAAAAGTCTTTACCTTGTATAAGTCCCCCTCGTGCTTGTAATCTTCAAGCTTTTTCTTATCAGCAAGAGTATAATCACCAAAGCTGATAGTTCCGTCTGCTTCACTGCGAATCAATTCGCTAATTACAGCCATTTCAATTCCTCCTGTATTACTGCTAAGTTTGCAGATTGTCTTAGTCCGATTATAACAAAGGAATTTAATTTTAACAACAAGCTCAAAGCATAAAAATTAGCATTTTTCGAAAACAACTTCGTCTTTTTTTATCTTTGCTTTTACAGAATCCTGTGACTTAATATTACCTGCAAGAATATCTTCTGCCATAACATCTTCTAAGGAAGTTTGAATCTTTCTACGTATTGGACGAGCGCCATATTTAGGATCAAATGCTTTCTCTACAATCCAAGTTTTAACTGATGCAGGTATGGTAACCTTAATGTCCATTTGTTCCTTACATCTAGCAATAAACTGGTTCACTTGTAATGTGGCAATTTCTTTCATGTCGTCCTTAGTAAGAGCTCTAAATACAATGGTTTCATCAATTCTATTTAAGAACTCAGGCTTGAAAATACGTTTTACCTCTTCCATGACGCCATTTTTCATGAACTCGTAGTCTTTCTTAGCATCATCAGCTGAAGCAAAACCCAATTTTTTAGGTGAAATAATGGCTTGCGCGCCTGCATTACTAGTCATGATTATTATAGTATTTTTAAAGTCTACTTTACGTCCCTGAGAATCTGTAACATGTCCATCATCAAGAATCTGCAGTAAAACATTAAATACATCAGGATGTGCTTTTTCAATTTCATCAAAAAGTATTACAGAGTATGGATTACGTCTAACTTTCTCTGATAATTGACCACCCTCTTCATAGCCTACATATCCAGGAGGCGAACCTATCATCTTAGAGACAGAGTGTTTCTCCATATACTCACTCATATCAACACGAATCATTGAGCTTTCATTGCCAAACACAGCCTCAGCAAGAGCTTTTGAGATTTCTGTTTTACCAACACCTGTTGGGCCTAAGAACAAGAATGAACCAATAGGTCTTCCTTTTTCCTTGAGGCCTACTCGCCCTCTACGAACCGCTCTAGCTACAGCAGAAACAGCCTCTTCTTGGCCAACAACCCTCTTATGAAGAATGCTCTCAATTTTTCTAAGTCTAACTGATTCTTGCTCAGTAAGTTTAGCAACTGGAATTTTGGTCCAAAGCGCCACAACTGATGCCACATCATTTTCTGTAAGCACTACACGTTTTGAGCGACTCTTTCTGGCTGCTTTTTTATCGGCAGCATCCTTTTCAGTAATGAGCTCATCTTTTTCTTTTTTTATTGAACTAGCCAACACAATGTCACCTGCAATTATGGCATCTTCCATTTTCTGAGCTAATTCTGCTATTTGAATTTCTAAAGAATTATCTTTTACAACATTTTTTACATATGTAAGTTTTAACGATGCGGCAGCTTCATCCATTAAATCAATTGCTTTATCAGGTAGAAATCTGTCAGCTATGTATCTCTCGGAAAGATTTACACATGCCTCTACCGCCTCATCCGGAATTGTAACTCCATGGTGTTCTTCATATAGATGTCTAATACCTTTTAGAATTTCTATTGTCTCTTCAGCAGATGGTTCCTCTACAACTACAGGCTGGAATCTGCGCTCCAATGCTGCATCCTTTTCTACGTATTTACGATATTCTGTAATAGTAGTAGCACCTAGGATTTGAATTTCTCCTCTAGCCATAGCTGGCTTTAAGATGTTGGATGCATCTATCGCACCTTCTGCTCCACCAGCACCAATTAAAGTATGAATCTCATCAATAAATAAAAGAATATTGCCTTCTTCAATTACTTCCGCAATAACCTTTTTAATTCTTTCCTCGAACTCGCCTCTATACTTTGAGCCAGCAACCATACCAGATAAATCAAGAGATAGCACTCTCAAGTCTCTAACAGAATCTGGTACATTCCCCTGTACTATTCGTTGGGCAAGTCCCTCAACTATTGCAGTCTTACCAACACCAGGCTCTCCAATAAGACATGGATTATTTTTTCCACGTCTAGATAAAATCTGAATCACTCTTTGAATTTCTGAATCACGACCAACAATAGGATCAAGTTCTCCTTCTTCGGCCATTTCAGTCAAATCACGAGAAAACTGTTCTAGGTAAGAAACTTCGTTGCGCTTTCTACCGCTATTCATAGCCTGCATCTCTTCTTTGTAGACATTGCCCTCTGCGCCCATACCTGCTACTAATTCAGAGAATAGTTTGTGTGGATTAACGTCTAGAGAATTAAGCAGTCTAGCACCGGAGCAATCCTGCATGCGAATCATGGCAAGAAGTAAGTGTTCTGTGCCGATAGTTTTAGAGTTGCATTTATCAGCCTCATCCGCAGCATGATCCAATAACTGCTCCATTTTAGGTGTATAGCCATCTCGTTCCTGTACAACAACTTCTCCACCTGGTGAGATTAATTCCTCTACCAATTTAATGAGTCCTTCTTTGTTAACGCCATTTGAATTAAGCACTTTTGCAGCAAGAGAATCCTCTTGTTCAATAATGGCAATAAGTAAATGTTCTGTGCCTACATAGCTATGGTTTAATGATTTTGATAGCTTTGAAGCACCAGTTATTGCTTTTTTTGCTTGTTTAGAATATTCCATATTTAGCTCCTTTGCCAAATAATAGTTCGTTCCACATTAGTGGAATTTATAAATCATTTAAATCCATCATATTAAGACTAGCATTTCTTCGCTCTTCGTATGACTCACTAGTACTGTAGTCTTCTACAGCATCCTCTTCCTCATAGTCTTCATCATACTCATCATCTTCATCCACGTCGTCTTCATCATCTCCGAAAACATCGCCATCATCACGACCTCTGAACACTATTGAACGAGGAAGCTTTCTTGAAGCCTTAACTGGAGACTTAGCAAAAACGTCTCCATCAAAATCATCGTCATCTTCACCACGATTCTTAATAATTCTGTTGATTGTTATGAATAACAATACAACACAAAGAACTATAAGTCCCATGATTATCTTTCTATAGAGTGCAAGCTTCTGAATGAATACGCTATTATCAGAGTCAGTTGTAGCTTCTGCGTCTTCATCAGTTGAAGTGCTAGATGAATCGGCACTAATAGCTGATGTATCAACTCTAGAAACTGTTCCATAAGTCTGGTCATATACATACCAGCCTTCAACCTGATTCTGATTTGTTCCATATACATAGAAGAACTCTGCGCCATCAACTGTATATGCATTTATTTCAACACCATTTACATTAACTGTAGTTTGAGAAAATGCACTACCTGGTGTATCGGATGTTTCCTGTACAAGAACATATTTATCAGAATCACCAAGCATAGTAAAGTTTGAAACTGTACCTGCTGCCTCATCATAAAGGTAGAAAACACCTGAACCAGAAGTATTATCTGCTGGTTTTAAATAAAGTAATGTAATCGATCCGTTAGTAGGCTCGCTGTATGTACTAGAGCCAATTGTGATAGTAGTTTTTGAAAATCCAGAAGGCATTTCAGAATCTGAATAACGTTCTGAAACGACATATGAAACACCATCAATATCAAAGCCACCATCAGAATTGAGAGTGCCTACAGCTGTACCTGATACAGTAGAGGTTGTTTCGGTAGTCTCTTCTGTCTCAGCAGGCTCTTCTGTAACAGTGACCTCTGTCTCAGTCTGTTCTGTTGTTTCTTCTGTAGTCTCTGTAGTAGTGGAAGTACTAGTACTAGCTGAATCTCCTCCGATTGTAAGAGTAGTACTGCTACCAGAGCAGCTAGATGATGAAACTATAATAGAAGCTGTTCCTGCGGATGCTGCTGTAAATTTAATGTCTCCACTCTTACCTGAGAAAGAAACTGAATTTCCTTCTGCAGAAGCTCCCGATACGCTACACTCAACATATGAAAGCATGCTAGAAGTATATTTCACTGTAATGGTGCCACTCTCAGAAGCTGTAACTGATACCGTAATAGAATCACCTACTGCCGCTGAACTCTTGGATACAGAAATCATGGTCGTACCCTGGGCAAAAACCACCATCTGCATCGCCATAATAAAAATGACCGCAAAAATAGTATTTAAAGTTCTTTTAAACAATTTATTCATAATCAATTACCTTCCACTTTCGCTAGATATTAGTAACACTATAAATAGCACTAATCCGCCTAATATCATACTATATATAGATAATTTAATTATAGATAAACCACTTTTTATAGTCAACAGTTATGGCAAAGTAATGCAAGCCAAATACCACCTGATAATCCCGAATAGGAACCAACTACCTTTGCAATATTATTTGAAATATCAATATCAAAAATAAAAAGAACAAAAAACAATATGCCTACCGCGAAAATCAACGCTAAAGCTCCCAAAGAAATAATAAGCTCCTTATCTAATCCTCTTCTCTTCATAATAAATAACCTCCGCTCATCTGATGGTTATATTATGCATTTTCAATGTGTCCCTATTTATGGACTTTGTACATCCTCTTCTCTTGAGTAGACATCCTCATGCCACAAGAGCGTTTGGTAGTAGTTAGAAAATAGTTAGCGTTTTAAGAAATAAAAAAAGCGTATCGATAATATCGATACGCTTAGTTATTAGTATAATTTTATACTGCTAAGAAAAACTTAATAAGGAATAAAAGTGAAATTACATATGTAAGTCCAGATACATCCTTAGCCTTTCCTGTAAATACCTTGATGATTGTGTATGAAATCATAGCAAGACCGATTGCATGTCCAATTGAACCTGAAATCGGCATAGCAATAAGCATGATTGTAACAGGTACACAAACTGAAAGATCATCAAAGTTAACCTTTTTAAGACCTGTCATCATAAGAACACCTACGTAAATAAGTGCTGCTGATGTTGCTGCTGCTGGAATGATTGCCGCTATAGGAGCAAGGAAGACACAAACAAGGAACGCAATACCACATGTAAGCGATGTAAGTCCTGTACGTCCACCTGCCTCAACACCAGAAGCAGACTCAATAAATGTAGTAACTGTAGATGTACCTGTGCATGAACCTACGATTGTACCAACTGAATCTGAAAGAAGTGCCTCCTTCATGTTTGGCATATTTCCTTCGCGGTCTACCATTCCTGCACGTGATGCAGTACCAACAAGAGT
The DNA here is from genome assembly GCF_015057185.1 of Pseudobutyrivibrio sp. GTDB lineage: Bacteria > Bacillota > Clostridia > Lachnospirales > Lachnospiraceae > Pseudobutyrivibrio. The sequence continues at coordinate 7,512 of NZ_SVEV01000029.1, forward strand.
TCCAATTGTATCAAACATATCGATGATACAGAATGTAATTACAAGAGTAACTACTGTGAACCAACCCATCTGAGCAAGTCCAGCAACATTAAACTTGAATAATGTTGTTGCTGCCATATCTCCAAATGCAGGAACAAATGAAGCTGTCTTAAGTGATGCAAATGGATTGTTTCCAAGTACACAATAATCACCAATCCAGTAAAGGATTGAAGCTGCAAACATACCAAGAATAACTGCTGATTTAACACCCTTTGAAGCTAGAATAACGATTACAAACAAACCAACAAACATTGTAATAGCGCAAAGAACCATCATAGGATAAGCATCGCCCATAATCTGCTTTGCATAACCTGCTGTAAGTGCTCCGAAGAAATCCTTCATTACAAAGAACTGAGAACCTTCTGAGTTTGCGATGTAAACATTTGAGCCAAAACCAATATTGAGAAGCATTAAGCCGATAGCTGGCGAAATACCAAGTCGAATTCCAAGTGGAATAGCATCTACTATTTTTTCTCTGACATTAAGAAGAGAAAGAATAAAGAAAATAACACCTTCAATAAGAATGACACAGAGCATAGCCTGGAATGACTCAACATAACCCATTCCTGTCATTGCAACTAAGTTACCAATAACGATAGCCATAAATGAGTTTAATCCCATACCTGGAGCTAAACAGAATGGTTTGTTTGCAAGAAATGCCATTACAAACATAGCAACTGCTGATGAAATACATGTTGCAAGGAATACTCCATTCCAAAGACCCTCTTCTGCACCTTGCGAACCATAAACAGTAAGGATGTTTGGATTCAATGCAATGATGTAAGCCATTGTCATGAATGTGGTAAGTCCAGCGATAATTTCTGTTTTAACAGAAGTATTATTTTCGCTGAGTTTAAAACGCTTTTCTAACATAATTTCCTCCCTTTAATAAAAATATGTTGTTAGATTTATAGCAAAGCATTAGCTTTGTTATCCTATTTTAAGCTTGCTTTAATGAAAGCTGTAAATAATGGATGTGGCTTATTTGGACGGCTCTTGAATTCTGGATGGAACTGAACACCAACATGGAATTTGTTAGAGGAAACCTCAATAGCCTCTACAACCTCATCATTAGGTGATGTACCAGAAATAGTAAGTCCCTTTTCTGTCATAAGCGTTCTATATGAATTATTAAACTCAAATCTATGTCTATGTCTCTCTGAAATATTCTCAGAGCCATATGCTTCAAAAAGCTTTGTATCTGTACGAACTGCACATGGATAAGCACCAAGTCTCATAGTGCCACCCTTTCTAAGAACTGCCATCTGTTCTTCCATAAGGTCGATTACACAGTTCTTTCCAGTGCTATTGAACTCTCTAGAATTTGCATCTGCGATACCACATACTGAACGAGCAAACTCGATAGCTGCGACCTGCATGCCAAGACAAATACCAAGATAAGGTATATCATTTTCTCTAGCATATTTGCAAGCCACAATTTTGCCTTCTACACCTCTGTCTCCAAATCCGCCAGGCACTAAAATCCCATCAACTCCGCCTAGAACCGCAGCTACATTGTCTTTTGTAATTTCTTCAGAGTCAACCCACTCAATTTCTACATGTGCATTGTTTGCATAACCACCATGGTAAAGTGCCTCACGAACAGAAAGATATGCATCATGAAGAGCTACGTATTTACCAACAATAGCAATCTTTGTTACCTTCTTGAGCCCCTTGATGTTTTCAACCATTTTCTCCCATTCCTCAATTTCAGGTGGGTTATTCTCAAGGCCAAGCTCACGGCAAACCACATCATCAAGACCATATTTGTGCATCATGAGTGGCGCTTCATATAGACACTCTAACGTATCATTCTCAATTACACAATCTTTTTTTACATTACAGAATAAAGAAATTTTGTCTTTGATTGATTGTTCAAGAGGATGATCTACTCGACAAACAATAATATTTGGCGAAATACCAAGTGATTGAAGCTCCTTAACAGAGTGCTGTGTAGGCTTAGATTTATGTTCCTCAGAGCCTGAAAGCCAAGGAACTAATGTAACGTGAATGAATAGACAATTTTCACGTCCTTTCTCAAGAGAAACCTGACGAATCGCCTCGAGGAATGGTTGCGATTCAATATCACCTGTTGTACCACCAATTTCTGTGATTAGCACATCACAATCCGAAGTCTCTGCACCCATGTAAATAAAGCGTTTGATTTCTTCTGTGATATGTGGAATAACCTGAACAGTCTGTCCAAGATACTCACCCTTACGTTCTCTATTAAGAACATTCCAATAAACTTTTCCTGATGTAAGATTTGAATATTTGTTAAGACTTTCATCTATAAAACGCTCATAATGACCAAGGTCAAGATCAGTCTCTGCACCATCATCTGTAACAAAAACTTCGCCATGTTGGTATGGGCTCATTGTTCCTGGGTCCACATTCATATATGGATCAAGCTTTTGTGAAGCTACCTTGTATCCTCTCATTTTAAGTAAGCGTCCAAGAGACGCTGCTGTAATACCTTTTCCTAAACCAGATACTACACCACCTGTAACAAATACATGCTTAGTCATATTATGCTCCTTCATATTTTTTAATAATCTCTTTTGCTACTTCCGCTCTAGACAATCTAATATCCATAGCTGTCTTTTCAATATATTTATGTGCATCCTCTTCTGACATATTCTGATTAATAATCAAAAGAAGCTTTGCTCTTGAAATTATTTTCATGTCCTCAAGCTTTTTCTCTAATTTCGCACTTTCTTTTTGTGCCAAACTAATGCGGCGCTGAGCAACATGAGCAAGCTTTAAGGCCTGCCAAAATAATTGTTTATTAATCGGTTTTTCTACTGTGATAACTCCGTAATCTTCCACCTTTGCTGATATTTCATCAGCATACTCAGCCTTTATAAATAGAATAACCTGACAGATATTTTTCTCTGCTATGTCAATAGCAAGTTCCTGTCCATTAGTGCCACCAATCGGCGCATTAATTAGACAAATATCAAAATCATATTCCGAAATTGTTCGTTTTGCAGTAGAACAATTTTCTACAACGAGCATATCTAGAATCCCATTTTCTTTTAAAAAGGATTTGTAAAAGGCGGTTCCTTTTTCGTTATCACAGACAATTAGCGCCCTTTCCATATCACTACTCCTTGGAAATTAGTCTGTATTTTTAATAGTCTCAATATAACGGGCTGCTATATCTGCGAATTCTGAGTTTTGAATAAAATCACTATTCTCAGCACAATCGATTGCCTCTTCTATTGAAACAGGTAACATATCAAAGTATGCTGAACGATCCTCAGTTAAGAATCTTGAATTAACTTCCAATTCTGGTGGTAAAGTTTCTTTATTTTCGACTCCCGCTAAGCCAGCCTGAATAATAATGGCACTAGCTAAATATGGATTAATACACGAATCCGGAGAACGAAGAATAAAATGATTTCTTTTTCCATTTACCTCAGGTACTCTAAGGAGACGTGAATTATTTTGAGATGACCAAGTAATATATTTTGGTGCCTCGCTCATTCCAAATCTATCGTATGAATCCTTGCGGCAATTCAAAAAAATTGTAATATCTCTCATTCTGTTAAGAATTCCAGCCATGAAATTCTCAGAGAATTCTTTGTCATCATTAATTAAATTAACAGCACCTCTATAGTTTGCCATCTTAATATGCAAACCATTTCCAGGGGCATCAGCGATTGGCTTTGGATCAAAGGAAGCCCAAACGCCGTTTCTAGCAGCGATATTTTCAACAACATTTTTGTATGTCACAAGATTATCTGCTGTTGTAAGAACGTCTGCAGGTGTGAAGTCAATTTCATTTTGACCTGGACCTCTCTCATGATGTGAGGATTGAGGAGATATTCCCATCTCCTCGAGAGTTAAACAAATTTCTCTTCGAATGTTTTCTCCTTTGTCATTTGGAGCAACATCTAAATATCCGCCATTATCAAATGTTTCCTTTGTAGGATTTCCATTTTCATCTGTTTTGAATAAATAAAACTCTGACTTAAGTCCCATTCTTGTGGTGAATCCCATTTTCTCGCATTGATTAAGGGTATTCTTAAGAAAATTTCTGTAGTCATATTTGTAAGGTGAACCATCAGCAAGAACAACATTACAATAAAAACGTATTACTCTTCCTGACTGTGGGCGCCATGGCAAAATGTGCATGGTATCTGGATCTGGTTTTAAGAATAAATCTTGTCCATCGGTCTCCTCGTAGCCCAAAATAAGAAAAGAGTCGAAATTAACACCCTCATCGAAGGCGTATTTCAACTCTTGTGGCATGATTGATATGTTTTTTTGTGTGCCATATAGGTCACAAAAGGCTAGACGTATAAATTTAACGTCATTCTCTTGAACGAAATCAATGATATCTGTAACTGATAACTGAGACATATTTCCTCCTAAAAAATAAAAAAAAGGCGTTTTTTTTTATGAAAGATTCCTCTTCCATAAAAAGCACGCCTTTGTACTTTGCAAGTTTACAATACCATTTGTAATTTGTAAAGGTGTTTTTTTTGCTTACACTTTATAAAATTTGTTTATTGTATATTTTCCATTCTACATTTATAATACCAAAGGTTATACAATTTACATTTTAATAGGAAAGAATAATATCATTTATGGAAAACAAACTATTTAAACTCGGCATTGACATAGGTTCAACAACAGTGAAAATAGCCGTGTTAGACGACGATAATAATATTTTATTTTCTGATTATCAGAGACATTTTGCTAACATACAGCAGACTTTAACTGATTTATTAACTCAGGCAAAATCTAAGCTCGGAACCATCCAGGTTAAACCAATGATTACAGGTTCTGGTGGACTCACATTGGCAAAACATCTTGGAGTAGAGTTCGTACAGGAAGTAATTGCAGTTTCCAGTGCACTTACGTTCTACGCACCTCAAACAGATGTAGCTATAGAGCTTGGTGGTGAAGATGCTAAAATTATATATTTCGAAAACGGAAATGTAGAACAGCGAATGAACGGTATCTGTGCAGGTGGTACAGGTTCATTTATCGACCAAATGGCATCACTTTTACAGACAGATGCTACTGGTTTAAATACATATGCAAAGGATTATAAAGCAATCTATCCTATCGCTGCCCGTTGTGGTGTATTTGCAAAAACAGATATCCAGCCACTTATCAACGAAGGTGCTTCAAAGGAAGATCTTTCAGCTTCTATTTTCCAAGCAGTTGTAAATCAAACAATTTCCGGACTTGCATGCGGTAAACCAATTAGAGGTCACGTAGCATTTTTAGGTGGTCCACTTCACTTCTTGGATCAGCTTAGAGAAGCTTTTATTAGAACATTAAAGCTTGATGATGAGCACTCAATTTTACTTGATAACTCTCATCTTTTTGCTGCAATTGGTTCTGCCCTTAATTCAAAAGAAGATAACAATGTCCCTATGGATTCGTTGATTGATAGCCTTTCTCAGGGAATTAAGATGGATTTCGAAGTAGCAAGACTGGAGCCATTATTCGAATCCGAAGAGGCATTTAGAGAATTCAAAGATAGACATGCAAAGGCTCAGGTAGAAAAAGGTGATTTAGCAAATTATCACGGCAATGTTTACTTAGGTATTGATGCCGGTTCTACTACTACTAAATTAGCTGTAGTTGGTGACGATGGAAAGCTTTTATATTCATTCTACTCAAGCAATAACGGTAGCCCACTAGCTACTTCTTTAAAAGCTTTAAAAGAGATTTACTCTATCATGCCTGAGGATACCCACATTGTTCATTCATGTTCTACAGGTTACGGCGAGGCTTTGTTAAAAGCTGCATTACAGCTTGATGATGGCGAAGTAGAAACTATCGCACACTACTATGCCGCAGCATTCTTTAATCCTGATGTTGACTGTATCCTTGATATTGGTGGTCAGGATATGAAATGTATCCGCATCAAAAATGGAGTTGTTGATAGCGTTCAGCTTAACGAGGCATGTTCATCTGGTTGTGGTTCATTTATCGAGACATTTGCAAAGTCTCTTGATTTTAGTGTACAGGATTTCGCCGAGGAAGCTTTGTTTGCTCTCAACCCAATAGACCTTGGAACACGTTGTACAGTATTTATGAACTCTAAGGTTAAGCAAGCACAAAAGGAAGGAGCTTCTGTAGCAGATATTTCTTCAGGCCTTGCTTATTCAGTTATCAAAAATGCATTATTCAAGGTTATCAAGCTTTCTGATGCATCAGAGCTTGGTAAGAACATCGTTGTACAGGGTGGTACATTCTACAATGACGCTGTTCTTCGTTCTTTAGAGAAGGTTGCAGGCGTTGATGTTGTTCGTCCTGATATTGCCGGTATTATGGGTGCTTTCGGTTGCGCATTAATCGCTAAAGAGCGTTACGAAGAAAATCCTACAACTACTACACTTGGTATTGATGAGATTAATTCTCTCACTTTTGATACAAAGCTTACACGTTGCCAGGGTTGTGTAAACCACTGTCTCCTTACAATCAATAGATTTTCAGGCGGACGTTCATTCATCACTGGAAACCGCTGTGAAAAGGGTGCAGGTGGAGTTAAAAACAAAGAGAATATACCAAACCTTTACGATTATAAATACAATAGATTATTTAGCTATGAACCACTTTCTGAGGAGGAAGCAACAAGAGGCACAGTTGGTATTCCACGAGTACTAAACCTCTATGAGAATTATCCATTCTGGGCTACATTCTTTAACAAGTTAGGATTCAGAGTTGTACTCTCTCCTCGTTCAAATCGTAAGGTTTACGAATTAGGCATTGAATCAATTCCATCAGAATCAGAATGTTATCCTGCAAAGATGGCTCACGGTCACGTACAGTGGTTAATTAACGAAGGAAATGTGGACTTCATTTTCTATCCTTGTATTCCATACGAGCGAAATGAATTCCCTGATTCTAATAACCACTATAACTGCCCTATTGTTACTTCTTATGCTGAAAACATAAAAAATAATGTTGATGAAATCACTAGTGGAAAGGTACGTTTCCTTAATCCTTTCATGGCATTTTCTAGCGAAGAAATACTTACTAACCAGCTTAAAAAAGTATTTGCTGCTGAGTTTAATATTAGCGGTTCCGAGGTACAGACTGCGGCTCATGCTGCTTGGTTAGAACAAGAAAACTTCAGAAATGATATGTATAAAAAGGGTCAGGAAGTTCTTAAGTATTTGGAAGAAACTGGCAAACATGGAATTGTATTAGCTGGTCGTCCTTATCACGTTGATCCTGAGATTAACCACGGTATACCAGAGCTTATTAATAGTTACGGCATTGCTGTCCTCACTGAAGATTCTATTTCAAATCTCGGAGAGGTTGAGCGCCCACTTATCGTTATGGATCAGTGGATGTTCCATTCAAGAATGTATGCTGCAGCAAACTATGTTAAGAAGCATGATAACCTTGACTTAATTCAGCTTAACTCATTTGGATGCGGACTTGATGCTGTTACTACAGATCAGGTTTCAGATATACTTACCCACTCAGGCAAAATTTATACATGCCTTAAAATTGATGAAGTTAACAACCTAGGTGCTGCAAGAATTCGTGTACGTTCACTCCTTGCTGCCCTTCGTGTAAAGAAAAAGAAAAACCAGGAACGCACTATCGTGCCTGCAAACTATAACCGTATCGTATTTACGGAAGAAATGAAAAAGAATTACACAATTCTTTGCCCACAGATGTCACCTATCCACTTCGACCTTATTGAGCCAGCATTTAATGCTGCTGGATACAATTTGGTAGTGCCAGACATCCCAACACGTACTTGTGTTGACGTTGGTCTAAAATATGTAAACAACGATGCTTGTTATCCATCACTTATGGTAATCGGACAGCTTATGGCCGCAATCGAAGAAGGTAACTTCGATATGAGCAAAACTGCTCTTATGATTTCACAGACTGGTGGTGGTTGCCGTGCTTCAAACTATATCGGATTTATTCGTAGAGCACTTGCAAAAGCAGGATACCCAGATGTTCCAGTTATCTCACTTAACGTTAGTGGATTAGAGAAGAATCCTGGATTTAAGCTTTCTCCTAGTCTTCTACAGCATGGATTATATGCACTTACATTTGGCGATATTTTACTTCGCTGCGTATATCGAGTTCGTCCTTATGAGGCAGTCCCTGGCTCTACAGATGAATTACATAGACAGTGGAAGGAAAAGCTTATTGAATTCGTTTCATCTAAGAAGATTCTTTCACACAGAAAGTTCAAGAGACTTTGCCGTGAAATGATTAGAGATTTTGATAATCTTCCAATCATCGAAGGTCTAGTAAAGCCACGTGTTGGTATTGTTGGAGAAATCCTTGTTAAATTCCTTCCAGCTGCCAATAATCATTTAGCTGAGCTTCTTGAACAAGAGGGTGCTGAAGCTGTCGTTCCAGATTTAACAGACTTCTTACTTTACAGTTTCTACAATGCAAACTTTAAAGAAGAAAATCTTGGAACAAGCAAGAAAACAAAGTTCTACTGCAATATGGGAATTAAGTTCTTTGAATGGTTAAGAAGCGCTGCAAGAGATGAATTTAACAAGTCAAAGCGATTCACTGCACCTGCATACATAACAGACACTGCAGAAAATGCAAAGGAAATTGTTTCACTTGGTAACCAGACTGGCGAAGGTTGGTTCCTTACTGGAGAAATGCTCGAGCTTATCGAAAATGGCGCAAGCAACATTGTATGTATACAGCCATTTGGATGCTTACCAAACCACGTTGTAGGTAAGGGTGTAATTAAACATATTAGACATGAGCATCCTGATGCAAACATAGTTGCAATTGATTATGATCCAGGCGCATCAGAAGTTAACCAGTTAAATAGAATAAAGCTTATGCTTTCTACAGCAAATAAAAACTTAAACAAAAAAGAGGCCTAAGCCTCTTTTTTGTTTATATATTTGATGCTACTATTCTAAATTCATAAGGTTTAAGATAAATATCCTTACGTTCATTTTCCTCATAATTTCCAAAAACTATTTTGTCACCATAGAATTCAACAGCCTTATTATTACCAGTAAGATTACAATAAATATATAATCTCTCTTCGCTTGATTCACGAGTGTAAATAAACACATCATTAGGTGAAGCAATTCGACGATAACTACCGTCTAATAAAGCACTAGATTTCTTTCTGAATTCTATTATTTGCTTGTAGAAATTCAGAATACTGTTATTATCTTCCTCTTCTGCTTTAACGTTTATATAAGACTTATTGGAATTAATTTTAATCCATGGCTCGCCCGTGGTAAATCCTGCATTTTCTGTATCATCCCACTGAACAGGAGTCCTTGCATTATCACGAGTGGTTCGAAGTATAATGCGTTGTCTAATTGAATGCAGTAGAAGCATTTTTTTCATTGACTGATTAATGTTATGAGACTCTATATCTTTTATATCTCTGAGGCCTCTAAAGTCCCCATTAGTCATGCCAATTTCTTCACCCTCATAAATAAATGGTATACCTCGTAAAGTGAGATTAAGGCCACATAAAAGCTTCGCACTTTTCTCCCAATATTTCTGCGTATTACCATAATGGTTTACCGAGCGAATATGATCATGGTTCTCTAGATAGTTTGTAGGAACCTCCAACACATTCTGCCATTTATCCAGAATTCTGATGAGCTTTGATGGTCTATACTTTTTCTTTAACCATTTAATGCCCCTGTTATCTACCTCCATGTGCTCAAAGAAGAATAATGTATCCAGTTCTTCTCTACTCTCATCACTAAGGAGTTTTGCGGCATCAGGTGTTACAAGAGAAGCCTCACCTACTATGAAGGTTTTATATTTTGACCATACATCAGAGTTGAATCTTTTTAGGATTTCATGGCAACCATCAGTATTTAAATAATGTTCCCTTCCTATCAACGATAAACGCCTTTTACCGTCTTTTAACGAGTCTTTGTATATAATGTTTATAGCATCACATCTAAATCCGGCAATACCCTTATCTAGCCAAAATTTCATGATATCTATTACTTCTTTATAGACATCAGGATTATGCCAATTTAAATCAGGCTGTTTTTTGCTGAACAAATGTAAATAATATTGACCATTTTCAGCCTTTGACCAAGCTTTTCCACCAAAGAAGGAACTCCAGTTATTAGGTCTTTTTCCATCCTTGCCATCACTAAAATAATAATAAGCTTTGTATTTTTCATCACCTGCAACGGCCTTTTTAAACCACTCATGCTCATCAGAAGTATGATTGATAACAAGGTCCATTATTATTTTTATTCCAAGACGCTTGGCACGACTGATGAGTCGTTCCATGTCTTCCATTGTTCCAAATTCAGGATTAATTTTTTTATAATCGGAAATGTCGTATCCATTATCATAGCCTGGAGTCTCATATACAGGACTAAGCCATAAAATATCAACGCCTAGATTCTTAAGATAATGTAGCTTCGATGTAATACCAGGAATATCTCCTATTCCATCACCGTTGCTGTCACAAAAGGACCGTGGATAGATTTGATATACTATTGAATTTTTCCACCATTTTTTTGTACTAGAATTAGCCATAGCATCCCCCAAGTCTCCCCATTCGACTATATTAATAAAAAACTAAGCTCTACCCCATCACTGAACTCTAGTCCTCTATATAAATACAAGTCTACTTTGATTTTAAATTAAGCAACATAGTTTTTCAATATATTTTTCACACTTTGAACACACTTCATACAAAAAATTACGATAATTTAGGCACAATTCAAGAAATATTAAAATAACGGCAAGCGAATCCGTCTGCCGTTATTTTAAATTGCAAGTTTTGTGTCAGCTCGATTTGTATAACTTTTTTGGAATTATTTAGCCAAAAGCATCATAATCTTGTTTGAACGAGCAACGAACTCTGTCATAGCCTCTGGTGAAAGAGGTGCATTTGCAAGTTTTGCTAAATCATAAAGCTGTGCTGCAAATGTAGGAACATTTTCTGAATCCTTATTATTGAGAATGTATTGTACTAAATCGTTATTTGCATTGAGAACCAATGTCTCTGATGCTGAACCAAACATTCCCATATCCATGCCGCCCATGGCATACATTTTCATCATATCCTGCATACGACGACTCTCTTCTGAAACTGTAAGCATAGAAGAAACATCTTTGTTTTTAAACTTCTCAACCTTAACATCAAGACCTTCGTTGTTAAGTGCCTTGCGGAATACATCAGTAAGAGTCTCTGTCTCAGCTTTGAGCTCGTCCTCAGAAGTCTCTTCAACCATTGTATCAGTAACATCAGCATCTATGCGGCAGAACTTGTAGTTTTCATTACGCTGCTCAAGCTGAGTGATAAATGAAGTATCAATAGCATGATCAAGAATTACTGCATTCATTCCCTGCTCTTTGAACATATTAACATACTGAGACTGCTGCTGAAGATCAGTTACATAGTATACAGTCTTTCTTGTATCCTCAGGTGCCTTATCTGTATCCTCAGGTGCCTTATCTGCATCCTCATTCTTTTTGTCCACAACCTCTGCTTCAACTGCTTCACCGTTCTCGTCTGTAGCCTTCTCTTCTTCCTTTACAAGAAGCTCTGGAAGTGTAACATACTTTTCATTAATGTCCTTGAAGAGAATGTAATCATTCATCTTGTCGCAGAACTTTGTATCCTTTAAGCAGCCATACTTAATGAATGGTGCAATATCATCCCAATATTTTTCATAAGATTCTTTTTCTGTTTTACACATTCCAGAAAGCTTATCAGCAACCTTCTTTGTAATGTACTCAGAAATTTTAGTAACGAATCCATCATTCTGAAGTGCAGAACGTGATACGTTAAGTGGTAAATCTGGACAATCAATAACACCCTTAAGAAGCATCAAGAATTCAGGAATAACCTCTTTGATGTTGTCAGCGATGAATACCTGATTGTTGTAAAGCTTGATTGTACCTTCGATTGAATCATACTCTGTATTAATCTTAGGGAAATATAAAATACCCTTGAGATTGAATGGATAATCCATGTTAAGGTGAATCCAGAAAAGTGGCTCCTTGTAATCATGGAATACGTCTCTGTAGAATACCTTGTAATCCTCATCTGTACACTCAGATGGAGACTTTGCCCAAAGAGGATGTGTTTCATTTAAGGCAACAGGTCTCTTAACAATTTTAAGCTTGTCCTTTGCAGGAGAAACTTCTACCTGTTCCTTTTCTCCATTCTCATTTTCTTTTTCTTCGAATTTAGCCTCTTCGTGAATCTCTTCGATTACTTTATCAGTATCCTGTTTGTCAGCGGCATCGATTGTTTCATATTCTTCTGGAGCATCCTTTTTAGAAAGGAAAATCTCTGTAGGCATAAATGAGCAATACTTTGTGATAACTTCACGAGCGCGATACTCATTAGCAAATTCAAGGCAATCCTCATTTAAGAATAATGTGATTTTAGTACCTACCTGGTCCCAATCACCATCACTCATTTCAAACTCAGTACCACCATCACATTCCCAATGGACAGGTGTAGCCCCTTCCTTGTAAGAAAGTGTATCAATGTGAACTTCATCGGCTACCATAAATGCTGAGTAAAATCCGAGACCGAAATGACCAATAATCTGATCAGAATCAGCCTTGTCCTTATACTTCTCAAGGAAGTCTGTAGCACCAGAGAATGCAATCTGATTAATGTATTCATCTACCTCATCAGATGTCATACCAAGACCATTATCGATGAATGTAAGTGTTTTGTCCTCAGGGCTAACAATAACCTGAATCTTTGCCTTGTAGTCTATAGGAAGAGAATACTCTCCCATCATATCTAACTTTTTGAGCTTTGTAATAGCATCGCAGCCATTTGAGATAAGCTCTCTATAAAAAATGTCGTGATCAGAATATAACCACTTCTTAATCACTGGAAAAATGTTTTCACTTGTAATAGATAAACTACCTTTTTTGTTTCCCATAATACTTCACTCCTTTAACATTAGCTGTTACGCTAACAAGCCTAATAATTCATCCTCATCTAAAATGATTCGCTTAAGAATTATTAGAGCTAGTTATCTACAGCTGTTATTCTCACTGAAATATATGATAATACTGCTAAAATAGGAAGTCAATAAAAAATTAGCACTCTTTTGCAAAGAGTGCTAACAATTATTATTAATCTATATTTTGCTCCATCCATTCCATTAATGCATTCGTATAATCATCATAGAATTCATCAATTTCTGGATTACGCTCGGTTTGAAAATTATATTGTTCATCAACAGCTTCTGCAATTTGTTTATACTCATCCGTCTCCGTAAAACTATTTATAGCCTCAACTACATCATGATCTAAATCATACTCTTCAATAGTATAATTATATTGAGTATATGCAGAATCAATCAGCCATCTACCATCAATATTTCTCACATAATAAAAATCCAAACCATAAAGATAAATATCAATCCCTTTAAATCTTATGCCGACTTTCACTCCAACTAAAAAAGATTTTTTATCTAAGCCTTCGCCAAGGACTAATTCCTTCACGACATAATCTTCAAAGTAATTATGCTGTAGCTCAATATAACTTTGCTCTTTAGACGAGCACAAACCTGTACGATTTTCATTTATTTTATCAATATCACAAGCTGCATAAGCATCATAATAGCTAATCATCAAATCCTTAATTTCATCTTCTGGATAATCATAATTAGACAAAGTTTCTACTTCTATATCGCCAGAATCTATAGCATCATCTGTTTCGGCACCATCCTCTTCTATATTTATTTTTTCATTACTTGATTCTTCTATTTTATCGTTTTGATTTAACTCTATTGACTCATTAGAAATATCATCAGTTTTTTCATTTGCATTACCGCATGATAATAAAGAGCAGCAAGCAACAATTAATAGAGACATTAAATATTTCTTTTTAAACATAACTCCTCCCAGCAAAGTAATTATAGTAAATACAGAAATAATATTAATTCATGTAAAACATCAATGCAATATAACTGTCAATAAAAAAGAGCTATATCGTAAATACGATATAGCTCTGCGCTACGACATTATATAACTGATTAAAACCCTAAAAATAAAAATTAAAGATCTACAGAACCTACACAATCCTTATTAGCAACATAGTAAATCTTGCGTTCTTCTGGCTTGATGTAGATGTTGAGTTCTTCTAAAGTCTTACCCTTGTAATCCTTCTTGAACTGAGCCTGTGCTTTCTTTAAGCACTCAGCCTCTGTAAACTCACGATCTTGATACTGAACAACCGCTGTTGTAGCAACTTCTTTCTTAGCCTTTGCTGCTGCTTTTTTAACAGTCTTTTTAGCAGCTGTAGCCTTCTTTGTAGCTGTCTTCTTTGCTGCTGTAGCTTCTTTTTTAACTTCACCAGCTGCTTTCTTTGCTGCTGTTGTAACACTAGGTGCAACAGCCTTTACAGTTGAAGCAGCAGATGCAGCTGATTTTTTAATTTCATCAACTGTAACTTTTGCATTTGTAACCATTTCTTTTACCCTCCTATTTGAGCAACAAATAATAATTTTTATTTAAAAACATTATAGTCATTTACAAATGCAATTTCTAGCCTTTTGCGACAATTTTCTACCAAATTACTAATAATTGTTTAATATATTCTTTATTTTGTGTAAATATGTATATAGTATCTATAATTCACGCATTTAAAGATTAAAATTTCAAAATCATTATTACATATGATTATTTAATACTTCAAAAAAAGTTCCACTAGTTAATTGTGTTGAATCTTCTGGAAATGATAACTCAGACCAAAGGTCTTGATTCATATCTGAGAAGTATCTCTCTTCTAAGTCAGACACAATATCATCTAAAACCTGCTGTCTTCTTTTCTCGATAATTACTACCTTATTTTCTTCAGATAATTCTTCATTATATTTGTTTAGACACTGGAAAAAATAGTAGCCATCATCAGCTGCAATAGCACCAGAAACTTCGTCTGTATCTAAGTTGAAAACTACGTCGTCAACCTCGGTAGGATAAACTCCTCTTGCAAAGGTAACTTGGTATGAATCAAGCTCTGTGTATGTAGCAGCAAGTCTCTCAAACGTGTATCCGTAGTCAATCATATCCTGGATTTCATTTGCTTTTTCCTCATCAGAAACAAACAACACAAATGCCTCCATGACACGAGCCTCATCCTCTGATACTTCTTCATCAACAGAGCCCATCAAATCCTCATAAATTTTAGATGCCAGGGCGTATCTCTCATACATTTCTTTTATGTCTTTTTCTTTAGCACCTGTAAAAGATTTTTCCTCGTCATTTAGACTTGCGTAGTACTCTTTTGCTGCATCTGCACAAGCATTTTTCTCATCGTCAGATAACTCAACATCATGCTCCTTGGCATAAAGATTTAACACATAAACTCTTGTAATATGTTCCATTGTTAAATCCTTTATTGATGATGTCATGGTATCAGTGTCAAAATCATCTGTCCAAAGATTAACACCATCCACGGAACCATAGATATTCTTTTCATTCAAAAGATATACCAATGCCTCCTTTTTGGAGCATTTCATATCACCTATTTTAAAAACTGTATTCCTGCCACTAGATGTATCAAAGTAAACCACCTTGTCATCATAGGTGCATGCAGAAAATGTAAGTGCTATGCATATCGTAAATACGAATGCGGTAAGTCGTTTTATTATTCTCATTTTTAACCCTCTACAATAAGATATCTTCCATCGCCAATATCAAATACTTCCTCGGCTGACAGAATCTCATCTTCTGTAAGTCCCGAAACATCCATGGCATCTTCAAGATATTCAATAACTTCTTTTTTGTTTTTGCAAACTGTGGCACAAACATCCTCCAAAAACTCAGCGGCTTCCTGCTCGTTCTCAGCAACCTTTTCTGGGAATAACTGTAACTGTTTTTCTAAAAATACTTCGATTATTTTCTTATCGTACATTTCAAATGCTCCTAATCCAATTTAATAGTTTCATCCAAGGCAAAAGAGTATATCAATACTTCTTTTACCGTGTTATTGTATGCTTTTTCAATGGCAGATTTATATAGCTGCAATTGCTTTTCATATCTTAGCACTAATTGGTCGGCTTCGTCCACTCTATCAGTTTTATAATCTAGCAGAACTATTCCGTCATCCTCTTCAAAAAATACATCGATAATTCCTTGAACTAAAATCATTTCAGTTGATGATGACTCATCTGAAAAGAGTTGTTTGCCATCAGTTCCAAATACGAATGGCTTTTCTTTGTATAGCTTATTATTTTTCGCAGCTTTATTCATTCTTAGTGCAATTTCTTCACCCATAAACCTTTTTAATTTGTATGGACTGATTCTAAGCTGCTCATCATCTGATAGCATATGCAGTTTTTTCATTTGTTGAAGCTGCTCATCAAAGGAAGCAATACAGTCATTGGCTGTAAAATCAAAGCACTCCATAAACCTATGCATGGCTGTACCATAAAGTGCTCCTGCCGGTGTACTATCCTCTGATTGAGCCTTGTTTTCCATCTGTCTAATAAACTTAGGAATGTAGGCTTCTTCTTCATAATGAACAAATGCTGGTGCTGCGTCTGAATTGTCCTCAAAGTTTTCTTCCATTGCCTGATGCTTTATTTCTGACACGGAATATTTGCTCTTATATTTGCTATCCTCAATATTAGAATACTGAAATGACAGCTTATCAAAAATAAGATTGTCAGTAACAGTGTCAGCCTTTGACCTAACCTCATTTATTCTGTCTAGTGTATCCTTTTTAACTATTTCTTTTTTAACTTCATCAACAAATAGTTCTCCACAATCTATTATTCTGATAGGAACTGCGGAGCCAGAAGTCCTCATGGATCTAATAATCAATTCAATTATTGTATTAGCCTTTTCTTTCGTGAAATAATCAAGCACTTCATTGGCAGGACTATAGCCTTCAATTATCTCTGGCACAGAGCTTTTTGAAGTTGGTTTAATTGAAGCAGTGATAATTAATTTATCTACGGGTCTGGTAAGGGCAACATAATACTTTCTGAACAGCTCCCCCTTTTCCTTTGCCTGCAGCCTAAGTTTAAGTAGCTTATAAAAAGCTGCATCCCCTTCAACTTTTGTAATTGGATTTCTGTAGTTTAAGGCAAGACCAAATTTGTCATCATAACAATATGAATCTCTATTCACCTGATTTGGAGCACCGCAACCGCAAACAAAAACTATTGGGAATTCCAAGCCCTTACTTTTGTGGATAGTCATAATACGAACTGCGTTATCATTTTCACCTACAGTCTTAGCTATTCCCAAATCTTCATCATAGGTCTTAAGACTTTGGATATAGGCTACAAATCTGGATAAACCTTTGAAGCTAGTACTTTCAAAATTAACCGCTTCGTCAATTAGCTTGTCTAAATTTGCTGCCCCCATTTTTCCTGTCGGCAAAGCACTAACGTATATACCATATCCTGTGTGCTCTAAAATCTCTTCAAGCAGTTCGTGAATAGGAGTATCCACTGCTTTATCTCTAAATAGATTTAAGGTGTCTATGAAATATCTAATATCCTTTGCCTCATGATTCTCCATGTAATCTAACAAGGTCTGATATAGGCAATTAGAATCAGCCCCAGCCTTTATTTGAGCCAATCGATTAGTGGTAAAGCCAAACATTCCAGAGTGTAAAACTGCAGCAAGAGGAATGTCATTATATGGATTATCAATTACCTCTAGCATGGCCAATACCGTCTCTATTTCTTCTCGCTCAAAAAAGCCTTTTTCCTCAGCTACATATGCTGGTATTCCACTTTCGGTCAAGGTCTTGATATAGCTACTAGCATGATTAGAAACACCTGCCATGAGAATAACAACGTCCGAGTATTTCATATCTCTAAGCTGGCGAATTCCATCTTCTTTATAACTAACCTTAAATCCTTCAGCCATTAATTCTTTGATTCGTTTTGCTACCACAAGAGCTTCTAATGCATCTTTGTTGTCAATGTCAAGCTCCGCCATATCCTCACCACTTTGCGTGGCTATAATCACCTCAGATTGATAATCTTTTGTATCGCCCTTGAATGTAGTGTCTCCAGCTTTTAAGGCTGCTTTTTCGTCATATTCAACACCACCCATATCCATCTGCATTAATGGTTTGAATACCTCATTACAGAAATCTAGCACTTCTTTTCGGCTTCTAAAATTATTGTCCAAATCAATTCGAAGAAATGGAGTCTCATTCAATACTGAAGGATAGGAATTCAATTTATCTATAAATAATTGAGGGCTGGCTTGTCTGAAGGCATAAATTGATTGCTTTACATCTCCTACAGTAAAATAATTGCGTCCCGAACTAATAGCAGTTAAAATTTGCTCCTGAAGCTCATTCGAATCCTGATACTCATCAACCATTATCTCTTTAAAATGGTTGGCAAGTTCAGAAGCTACTGCTGTAGGCTCGTGGTCCTTGGAAGCCTTATTTCTAAGAATCTCCAGCGCCATATGCTCAATGTCATTAAAAGTATATATGCTCTTTTTAGTTTTTTCAGCCAGCAAACGATTTGTAAAATCCTTTGCAAAAGAAATCAACGCAACTGCCTGCTTTTTAACAAACAAAAGAGTCGATAATAAATCTTCTGCAGGCTCTCCATAAAAGGCAGCCTTAAGCTTATTAATTTCACCTTTATACTCGTCTCGAAGCGCCTTTGCTCTAGCTGCATCGTCAGCGGATAATGTTGTTTTATTACGAGGGTAATTCGCAAACTGGCAATTTGAAAATGCCATATACTTATCTTTGAAAGAATCTGCCTGAAGTATACCAATAATCTGAGCCAATTCAGGTTTAAATACATTAGTACAATATGGGCAATTTGGGTCCTCATATAAATCAATTACCTGCTGAATTTTATGAGGATATTCCTTCAAAATTTCATCAGTTCTATTTTTTATTTCTTTTATAAAATCAGAGTTTTCTAATTCGTCTAAAGAATCAATATCGTATATACGAATTGCTTCATCATACCATTCGTCTACCCAAGGAAAGCTGGTGGCTTTTTCATGTAGCCCCATTACCATATCCTTTAATGGAGCAGTCCTATTTCTATCAATATAAGCATCTGCAAGAAGGTTAAAATTTTCATCATTTGACTCTAGATATTCGGATAATAAATCCTTGAAAACCTCATCCTCCAAAAGCTTCATTTCGCCAGTAGTAGCAATTCTGAAGGTTGGATCCATATCTATTGCGTAAAAATAGTTTTTAACCACCCAGCTACAAAAGCTATCGATTGTACGAATATGAGCACCATGAATCAATGTGGCCTGCATTCGAACCCTAGCGTCTGCCCCTCTATCTAAAACAGCTTTATCAATTGCCTGTCTAATTCGGTCTTTCATCTCTGCGGCTGCAGCCTTAGTGAAAGTCACAACTAGAATTTCATCAACATCTATTCCATTTTTCTCATCTAAAATTTCAGATATAATTCGCTCAACTAATACGAAGGTTTTACCACTTCCAGCAGCAGCGCTAACAAGTATATTTTTGTCTCTAGTATCACGAACTAATTCTTGTTCTCTAGTTAGCCCCATTAGTGCTGTCTCCTTTCTGTTCCATAGTCTCTTTCATGAGCCCAATTATCTCATCATTTTTAGTTTTATCTAAGTTCATCAAATCTTTCTTTTTAAAGCCCTCAGCATTTTCATCGAAGTGGCAAATGCTTTTATAATCACAATATTTGCAGGCATCAATCTGATTTCCAACCTTTGCTGGCTGGCAATCGAATTCTCCCGCCAATATTTTTTTAGCAGTATTTGCGGCAGCAAACATACTATAATCAATAACTGTTTGCATATCATCTTTACTAACTGCATTAGTTCTAGATGACAATACCCCTTTTTGTGTTAGCTCATAAGGAACAATGGATGATTTCAAGGTCTGATCATCATCCATTCCAACCGTGGAATCGTTTGCTCTCAAATCATTTTCGTCGGAAGAAAGAAGCCCTTCCATTTTATTTGTTTGCAGACGTTTTTCCTCTAATTCCGAGATGGTAAATCCCTCGTTTTTAATGAATTCATTAGTCATTTTATAGTAAAGCATTGCCGCTGGATGAAGTGTGGCATTTGGAAATTTATCCTTTAGTTTTTCAAGAACAACTCCCATATATATTGGAAGCTGCATTGAAATGCCATAATAACACTCGTCTAGGCTCAATTTATGGCCGCTAGACTTGTAATCAATAATTCGTACAGCCTTATCAATAGAATCCGTTAAATCGATTCTGTCCACCTTTCCTGTAAAATTAGCTAGCACCTCATCTGAATCAGTATCTTTGATAATGGAATTAATATCTGACTCAAAATAAGTTGGCTCAAACTCACCTCTACGTACCTGAGTAGTTATAACATCTATTGTATATCGTAAGGTTTTCTTTATCGTATTTACGATATATTTCTGAGTGCTGTCTTCTAGCGTCTGTACCTTTGGCATAGCGTCAAAGGTCTGTCCAATTGCAGCCTCTATGTATGACTCCTGTTCTTCCTGGGTAACTGTTTTCCAAGACTTGTCATCCTCTTTTAAGCTGTCTGAGTATCTCTGCAATGCCTCATGGCAGAAATTGCCAAGGTCAATATTAGATAATTCAAATTCCTCACGTTCTTGGAGCTTTAGAATGTATTTCAAGAAGTATTTGTAGGCGCACTCATTATACAGTTCAAAGCGAGAAACTGAACCTTTTATTGTCTCATCTGAATTGAAGGCTTCGTTAACGGCTAACATTATTTCTTTATTTACTTCTTCTTTTTCATGAACAAAGAATGCAGCCTTTACGATTTCATCTAGTTTAATATCATCATCCTTTTGGGCCCAGACAATTAAATCCGTAAGTAATTCTTTTTCTTCAGAATTCAAAACATCAAGTCCAAATACAGCAGCTTTATTAACTAATGAAATCAAATAATCAATGGCGCTCTTTTTCGATAAAAGCCTATCCTCGTTTTTAAATTCTTCAATCTCTTCCAACCTTACAGATTTAAACATCTGCTTGATTATTCCAGTCAGATATGAAGGATTTACACTCTTTCCTTCACCATCAACACGAGGCATAGTAATGAAGAGCTTTTCATTTGGTTTTGTTAGCATTAAATACAGATAGAATTTCTGTCTAAATGCTCTTTGCCTATCTGAAGGCGCCAGTTCAAAGCCTGCTGCTATCAGCTGTTCTCTTTCTATTTGAGAAAGGATTCCGCCGTTTTCCACCTTCATTGGAATTGCGTCGTCTGACGCTCCTACGCAGAATAATACCTTGATGTTAGAAAGACGTGTTCTTTCTATATCACCTACAATCACGCTATCGTTGGCTGGCGGAATAACACCTATTGAAGCCTGAGACAATCCGGCTTTATATATGTCATGAAACTCATCCAAATCCATAAGCTCATCACCGAGAATGCCAACCATTTTATCCATAATATTCATAATTACAGGATAAATTTGGCTATATTCTTTGGCTTTTACCGGTTTATCATTTTCCTCGTAAAGCTTCCCTCTTTGTTTTATCTTTTCTTCAAAATCAAAGCCAACAATAAGTCTATATAATTCTGTAGCAATTTCTCTGACCGTAGCTTTGCCCTTAATAGCTTTATCAAAGGCTTCAAAAGGCGCCACAAATCGACTTCGAATACCATTTAAACGAAGTAAGTCCTCATCCTTTGAAAATGAGTTTGTTCTGATTGCAAAGGGATGGAAATATTTGTTTTTGCCACGAATTCCTGTAGCTATCAAATAGTTTTCCAGAAAATCAATATCTTCACTATCTAAATCTGTTAAGCCAGTTTTGAGAAATCTAATTACATCCTCTCTCCTGAAATTTGAATTGAAAATATCAAAAATCGAATCAATAGCCTCCGACATTGGATGGAATAAAATTTCAGTTTTGGAATCTACGAAATAAGGAATATTGTAGTCTGCCCAAATATTTGAAAGAAGATATCTATACTGCTCCAAATTAGGCGCTACTACAGCAATATCCTTGTACCTCATTCCGCCTCTAACTAGCTTATTAATATTGATAGCAATATATCTAAGCTCATCACGAGGACTTCGCAAACTAACTAGTTTTATAGAATCTTCTGCCAAGTCACCTTCGTATTCCTTTTTATCGTCCCTAAAAAGATTTTCCTCAAAAAATCGCAAAGCCTCATTGGAAGAAAGCCAACCATTTTTGCTGCTGACATACAAAGGCTTGTTAATTGTTGTATTTACTCTTTTAGCCAATTGAACCATTCGAATAGCAAACTCTGAAGACATTCCAAACAATTCATCCTCAGGCATTTTTTCAAATAAAGGAGTTTTTTCATCAGCAGTGATGGTAACAGCCACCTCATCACAAATTTTCAGCATCTTTTCTACCAACTGGTACTGAATAGGTGTAAACCCTGTAAATCCATCAAAAACTACAGTGGAACCGGACACAATATCCGAATCCTCTAGCATAGAATTAAGTGTCGATAAAATGGATTCTGTGGTGACATATTTTCCTTGGATAAATTCCAAAAATGCTTTGTAAAGCACAAGTAAATCAGAAGCTCTAGATTTGAAGCTTTTTGACATAGTAGGAGTATCAATCATAGCCTGGAGTCTCTCTGGAGTGATATTATACTGAGTCATCTCCGAAATTAGTGATTTTACTTGGGCAATATAATTAATTCGCTTTATATTTCCCCGCAAGACTGTCAATTCACCTAAATGGTTCTCAACAAGCTTTCTAATGACAAGGGACTTACCTGTGTCGTCAAGCACATCCTGCACAGCTGTACCAAGCTCGCTGAAAACTCTATATGCCAATCTATCAAAAGAAAGAACATCTATGTTCATGATACATTTATTGGGATGCATAGAAACAAGCAGTCTCTGAGTGGACATAGTATACTGCTCTGGAACTATGACAAGGTAGTTCTTGTCCTTGTTCTTCATAGATTCCTTTATAATTCTGTTGTAAATATTTGTGGATTTACCGCTTCCTGAGCTACCGATTATAAGTGATAAAGACATTTTTTCTCCCTATAAAAAACGCCCCTTTACGTTGGTAAGCAAAGGGGCGAAAAATATTAAATATTTATTGTGGGAACATTCCTCTAAGCATTGTTGCCATTGAACCCATTCTAGAACGTTGATAAGGTTTTCCTTTTAGGTACATCTCTGCCACATTAATATTTTTAAGTTCCTCTTTTGGTACTTCGTATGGATTTGCATCGAGAATCGTCAAATCGCAACTCTTTCCCATTTCGAGTGATCCACGCTCTTTTTCTTCAAATAATGAAAAAGCGCCATTAAATGTGGCCATTCTAAGGGCATCATAAACTGAAACGGACTGTTCCGGATTTTTATTATTACATGCATCATGTATCCACATAACTGGATTCGGATCAGATGCTGGGGCATCGGAATTGAAGCATACCTTAATGCCCATATCATTAATACTCTTTAGAGGATTGATTCCCTTTGCTCTATCCTCTGAAAGTATTTCCTTAACATACTCATAAACGCCGTCCAAATGGGATAGCATAGATGGTTGAGCTGATATCATAATATTGTATTTTGCACAGGTCTTCAATGCTGCTTTTGTAGGTAAGCTACCATGCAAAATAATATGTCTGTGGTCATATCTAGGATAATCTTCCAAAGCCATTGCAATGGCGTTAATAGCCTGCTCAAAAGCTGCATCTCCAACAGCGTGAAGCGCAATTTGATAACCAGCTCTATTGGCATTTATACAGAATTTCTGAACGTCAACATCATTGAAATATGAAACGCCCTTGTTATTAATTGTGCAGTAATTATCTAGCAATGCCGCATCCTGATTTGCAAATGTACCATCAAGATTTGCGAATACTACACGGTTCATTTCTTTTCTAGAAATCTTGTCAACGTTAGAGGTCTGATAAGCAGCTCTAATCTGCATACCATTATCAAGTCCCTTTGCCACTGAACGTTCCATATCAAAATCATAGTCTCTGATAAATCCAAGTCCACTGGCAGAACAAATAAGTCCTATGCCTCGACTAGCCAAAAAGTCAGAGGTCTCTACCATGGAATCAATGACCTTTTTGGTAGAAAAACCATGTGTCAAAAACTCACAGGCTGCCAAGAAGGCTTCTTGCTTTAACTCACCTGTAGTTTTATTGAAGCCTCTAAGGTTTTCGATTTTTGAGTATACCGCATTAATAAACATGGTATTAGCCACGCCAGAATGAGCATCATGCTTGATAATTAAAGCAGGCTTTTCTGGACAAGCATCATCCATCTGCTCTTTTAAAATCAAATGCCCCTCTGAAACGGCAAATTCTGTAGCGCCAAACCCAACAACTATATTTTCTTTGGTGGTAGCAGCATATTCCTTTAGTTGCTCGAGAATCTTGGCATTAGAATCTGTATCGTTAATTGGAAATAGCTTGTGTAAAACTGAGAATCCCGAATAATGCATATGTGTATCCACAAATGCTGGGATCATAACGTTATTTCCCAATTCGATTGGCGGAACCACCTCATATTGAGTCGGAAGTTTTTCTCCAATATAGGCAATTCTTCCTTCACGTTCTACCAAATAATTAGCAACTGTGTTGTTATCATCACAAGTGATGATTGTTCCATGAAATACCTGCATTTATAACCCCTCCCAAAGTTCATTTATTAATTATTTCTTTAGTGGTCTGTAAATATGTCTTGGTATACCATCAACCATAATTGGTGATACATCCCCTTGTATCAATGGTCTAACATATGTAATGAAAGCTTCTGTAACATAGGTTCCATCATGTGTAATCCAATTACGAGGCACTAATTTCTCATCGTTAGCAATCTTGTGCACATCCTTAACCTCTGTTCCACACTGATATGGATCATCAGAATGACGGATAAGTGTAACCATTTTGCCTGTGTCACCTTCATCAGCTGCAAGCACTGCGGCACCACCTACCTGATAAGCCTCAAGGATATCAATACGAGATGCTAAGTGTGAGCCTGCTCTCTGAAGTGTAGAAAGCTCGATTGCTCTAGTTTTGCATCCTATATTAGCACCGATGTAATGGCAAAGATAAGCCGCTGTTCCAGTAAGCTGTTTATGATTGAATGCATCTACAAATGATACATTATCACCTAATTCACAAACGTATTTACCATCCTTTGTATGAATTCCCTCTGAAATACAAACAACAACAGATGACTGAGTTTTTAGAAGCTTTTCAACTCGTTCTTTGAATTTCTCTAAATCAAATGGTACCTCTGGCAAATAAATTAAGTCTGGGCCTTCGCAATCCTCTCCTTTTGCAAGGATGGATGCCCCTGTAAGCCAACCAGCGTTTCTACCCATAATTTCGACAATTGTAACTAAACCTTTAGAATATTCAAGGCAATAACTGTCTCTAATTATTTCCTTAACAGATGTACCTATGTATTTTGCTGCACTACCGTAGCCTGGGGTATGGTCTGTAAGGGCGAGATCATTATCTATTGTCTTTGGACAACCAATAAACCTTATATCTGATCCAGTAAGAATAGCATAATCTGAAAGCTTTTTGATGGTATCCATTGAATCATTGCCACCAATGTATATCAAAGCTTCGATTTCTAGCTTTTTAAGAATTTCAAAAATTTTAACATAAGTATCCATGTCTTCATGGATTTCTGGAAGCTTATATCTGCAAGAGCCCAAATAAGCTGCCGGTGTACGTTTTAAAAGCTCAACATCCAAATCATTCTTGATGTAATCGGAAAGATCAATGTACTGCTCGTCCATCAATCCTTTGATGCCATGAAGCATACCAAAAACCTTTCCAGCTCCACGGTCCTTTGCTGTCCTGATAACTCCTGCTAAAGAAGAGTTAATTGCGGCGGTCGGTCCGCCTGACTGTCCCACAATTACGTTACCTGTCATTACATCTTACCTCCCAATAATTATAAGTTTTACTTTTCTTTAGAAAAATTATGTCATCACCCCAATTTTCCTAAAGAAATATTGAAATCTACTTAATCATCATCTGGTAATTCCCTAAAATACCCTGCAATAATGTCGCACAAACACCAAATTGCTCCGCCAATAGTGGATGCGACAAATATTTTGATAATGTTAATAAGTAGAATCCCCGCCGTAAGAGTACCACCAGTAAAAGCTGTAACTAACGTATAGACTGGAATAACAAATAACCAATAACCACCTATGTATATTCCAAGTGCCGATCCAAGAATACTGATTAACGTAGCCACTGCCTTTTTCGCATTCTTTTTCATAAGAAAGTTCCTTTTTACTCTACATAGATTAATCGCTTATATTTAACTTATATTTACTTAAAATGGTAGCATAATGAGACCAAAAACGCCACCCAAAATCCCATAACAAATAACGGAAATTAAAATTGCAAGAACTGCACCTGCTACAACATCCTTAATAAAATGGACTCCACCTACTACCCTAATAACAGCAAGCGCTATGCCCATAACGGATATTATAACCGCCATAATGACTGAAGTTTGAAGATAAGTCATTGAAATTAAGAAGATAGAAAAAACATGTCGGCTAGGAAAGCTACGGCCAACAGTATCTTTTTTAAGTGCTGGAATAAAGCCATAAACCTCATATGGTCTAGGCATACTAAGCCTTTTTCTAAAAATGCTAACAACAATAAAGGCAACTCCAGGTACTAAAATACTGCGATACAAAAGATTTCCACCATTCTGTGGAATAATGTATATGCCATAACCGAGATATGCCAAATATAAAAAAACTGTAATATAAGTAATGGCCTTGTCCAACAAGCCAATTGCTGTAACAAGACCATTATTATTTTTTATTCTATTAGAAATTCCAACATATGGAAAATTCATTCTAAGCCCCTAACAAAACATTCTGTGATGAATGTTCTTTTACTGTATTTTCGAATAAATCCCGCGCAGCAGAAACGTCCTTTCCCATTGAGAAAGCCATTTCCTCATATAATTTGCGTCCAGCAAGGCTAAGTACCTTTTCGTCAATTGCCATAACCTTTTTGCCAGCTGCA
This sequence comes from Pseudobutyrivibrio sp., assembly GCF_015057185.1. Classification (GTDB taxonomy): domain Bacteria; phylum Bacillota; class Clostridia; order Lachnospirales; family Lachnospiraceae; genus Pseudobutyrivibrio. The sequence continues at coordinate 34,485 of NZ_SVEV01000029.1, forward strand.
ATACGCTGCCATTTACGGATAAGAACTGTTTTTACTACAGAAGCCATAGCCTCAGGTGTGAACTCAGACATAACTTCTTTGAAACGTTCCTGAAGAACTCTCTCGTTTGGTTCTTCGATACATTTGATGTCGTCGATATTTTCAAGAATTTTAGTAAATGTTTCTGCCTCTGCTACTGGACGTAGTCTAACTGTAGATCCAGTAATTGGAGTGAATACCTTTGCCCCAGCTTTGAATACTGGTGACATACAGTAGTAGGTCTTGCGAGATCCCTTGCCCATAAGCTCCATATCATCAATGTCTTCAATCTGACAAACTCCGCTACCCTCATGAACTAAATAATCGCCTACTTGATATTCCATTTTACACCATCCTTTTAATACATAACAACGAGTACCTCCACAACTACAATCTCCCACAACTATTACATATTATAACACGAATTTTGTCCATTAGACACAAAAAATTCACATTTGTTAATAATACCCACGTTAAGCGTTCATTTTCAGGATTATTGAGTAAAATTTACCATATAATCTGACAAATTATCGTATACCCGGCTCACAGTCGGGCGAGATATGTAAAAAAAGCTGGTAAGTATCAAGCTCTGAGTGTTGTCATAGGTGACATGTTAGTCACCGGAGACAATATCTCAGGCTTGAGACTGTAACCAGCTTTGGGTCAAAAATAAAAGGCCCGACTGTGAGCCGGGTTATGTCATTTAAAGTAGTCATCTATCTAGGACTGCTGTTGCCAACAGCCTCAAGCGTTCAACCTAGCGCTGGCGGGCCGCGTACGCGCTTTTTAGAACTTGCTTCGGATGGGGTTTACATGGCTACCGCTGTTACCAGCGGCACGGTGGTCTCTTACACCGCCTTTCCACCCTTACTCATATGAGCGGTCCCTCGAAAAGTTACACTTTTCTCGGTACGGGCTGTCGCCCAGTACAGCTGCAATAATACACAGATACTCAAGCCAGCTTGAATCTGTGCATTATTACAGCCATACTCCGCTCATAGCTGAGCGGTACATTTCTGTTGCACTATCCTTGGAGTTACCTCCACCGGCCGTTAGCCGGCATCCTTGCCCTGTGAAGCCCGGACTTTCCTCTCCTCCATCATTACAATGAAGCAGCGACTACTCATCGGACCTTATATTAAGTCATAGTATACAGCTTCCTCCAATAAACTCACGTACCAGTGAATTATTAGGAATAACGTCTGGTGCCATTGGTAGGAAATAATCCAAAAGCTTTATTAATCGCTTTGCCTCCGGATACATTGGGTGATCAGGTTCAATAGCGTAAAGCTGTGGATCGACATACAATTTTAACACAGCCATCTCATAAATTAAAGCTGTATTGAAAATATAATCTGCACTTTCCTGGAATGGGAAAATATATTTTTCCTCTCCTCTTCGAACTGAATCCCACATTGCTATGGTCTCAGCTGCAGAAGTAGCTCTAGTTCTAGAGTCTCTAACAATACGACGAATCAATCTGCCATCGGCTGTAGAAAGCGGATTGTGTTCATCGATAGAAAGCTGTGTAAGAGCTGAAAGATAAATTTTATATTTACATTCAGCAGGAAGCGAAGCACTCATTCTATCATTAAGGCCATGAATGCCCTCAATTACAAGAATGTCATTCTGACCAAGTTGCATATAATGATCATTGTACTCACGTTTTCCAGTTTTAAAATTAAAGTTTGGAAGAAGAACTCTCTCACCATTCAAGAGCTTTACCATACATTCATTGAAATATGGTATATCCAAGCCTTCTATAGTCTCAAAATCTTTCTCGCCATACTCATCTATTGGCATCTGTTCTCTGTTAAGGTAGAAATCATCCAGTGGCAATGGATGAGGCACGCAGCCTAATGCCCTCAAATGAGCCGAAAGCTTATGAGAAAATGTGGTCTTTCCAGAAGATGAAGGACCAGCCATCATAACAAATTTAATATCTTTGTTTGAAGCAATTTTATGTGCTAAGTCACCTATATTATTTTCCATTATTGCTTCTTGAGAAAGAACAATATCTTTGATTCTTCCTGTGCAAATTGCTTCATTTAAGGCTCCAACTGTTGGCACATTCATAGTGCGACCAAAAGCTGAGGATTGCTGCTGAACGTTAAATAGCTTGATTGGGTTAGGAAACTCAGCAACCTTCCTTGTATCTCCCTTTAATTTGTCACCATTAGGGAATAAAAGCATGAAGCCATGCTCAAATTTCATCAAGTCAAAATATTTAAGATATTTTGTGGACGGAACCATGTAACCATAAAAGTAATCAATACATCCATCTAAGTTGTAAACATTAATATTCGAACTGGTTCGATATTTAAGAAGCTGCTCTTTATCCTTCATATTGAAGTTATGGAACATTTCTCTAGCCTGAGATGTTTTGATGGAGTACTTTTTCAACGGTAAATCCTTTTCCACTAACTCAAGCATAACCTTTTTTAATTCCTGAAGTTTCTCTTCTGTAACATCACTAAATCTGTCCAATGTACAGAAATCGCCCTGTGCAAGAGAATGCTCCACTCTAAGGTATGCATTATTGGGAAAAGCTGGATAAACATCCATAAGAGCTCTTTGCAGAAGGAAAGCCACACTTCGCCTGTATGCACGTCTACCATCCTTGTCTGCTGTAGTCAAGAATTTTAACTCACCATCTCCAGAAACAGCTTTGCTCAGTTCTGCTAAGCCGCCCTTGTACAATGCAAGCACAATGTCATCTTTGTGTTCTGGCTGATGAATGGCCGCTATTTCTGTTAATAATGTGCCATCATCATAAAATTCTTCCTTACCGTTAATAATTACTTTTGCCATAGCCCACTCCTCCTACAGTAAGTTTTGCACCTGTCTGATTAGTTCAAGCTCAGCCCTAAGTTGTCCACAACGCAATTCAATTGCAGGGCTCTTTTCCACGTTATTCTTTTCAAGATTAACAAGAATTGAACTGTACTCTTTTTGATTTTTATCAAGAAGCTTCAAAAGAAGCTCTGGTGCCTTCTGTATTATTATAGGTCCGTATGTAAGCTCTGCATCAGAATACTGAGGACGCTTATTCGCATCTGCTTCATAATGTATTTTAATTATTGGATAAATCTTGTTTTCTTCACAAGTCAAATCCTCGTCTGTAATAACAAATCCCATCTCTCCAAGGAGTTTTCTGAGGGAATAATAATCAGACTGAGGTTCAATAATAATGCACTCTGCCGACTTTGCCACTTCTTCGCCAGCCATAATAATTTTGCCGATTAGAGTGCCACCCATTCCACAAATACTAATTACCTGAGCCTCTCCCACAGCCAGTTGCTTTAGGCCATCAGAAAGTCTCAGCTCTGATTTATCAGAAAAACCTGCTTCTTCAAGATTTTTCCTAGCTTTATCCAAAGGACCTTGATTAACATCCATAGCTATCGCCTTTTGGGCTACCCCATTTTCTAGGATTGCCAATGGAAAATAACCATGATCTGTCCCCACATCAGCCAATGTATGGCAGTGGGGAATCATGTCAAATACGATTTGTAATCTATGAGATAATTTTATCATTTTTTTATTGATCTAAGTAGTCCTTAAGTTTTCTACTGCGGCTAGGATGACGAAGCTTTCTAAGAGCCTTTGCCTCAATCTGACGAATACGCTCACGAGTAACGTTGAACTCTTTACCTACTTCTTCAAGTGTGCGAGCCTTGCCGTCCTCAAGACCAAATCTAAGGATAAGCACACGCTGCTCACGCTCTGTAAGAGTATCAAGAACCTCATGTAACTGCTCCTTTAATAATGTAAATGTAGCAGCCTCTGCTGGAACTGGTACATTCTCGTCAGGAAGGAAATCTCCAAGGTGGCTATCTTCCTCCTCACCGATAGGTGTCTCAAGAGAAACTGGCTCCTGAGAAATCTTAAGAATTTCATGTACTCTATCTACAGTAATTCCCATTGCTGCAGCGATTTCTTCTGGAGTTGGTTCACGGCCATACTCCTGTAGTAACTGTCTAGAAACTCTGATAAGTTTGTTGATTGTCTCAACCATATGTACAGGAATACGGATTGTACGAGCCTGATCGGCAATAGCACGTGTGATAGCCTGGCGAATCCACCATGTTGCATATGTAGAGAACTTGTATCCCTTGTGGTAATCAAACTTTTCAACAGCCTTCATAAGACCAAGGTTACCTTCCTGAATAAGATCAAGGAAAAGCATACCACGTCCTACGTAACGCTTTGCGATAGAAACAACAAGTCGTAAATTTGCCTCAGCAAGCTTGTTCTTTGCAACCTGGTCTCCCTCTTCCATTCTCTGAGCAAGCTCAACTTCTTCTTCTGCAGAAAGAAGTGGTACCTTACCAATTTCCTTAAGGTACATACGAACTGGATCCTCGATGCTGACAGAATCAGGAACTGACATGTCAATATCTTCTAAATCCTCGTCATCACTTGCAAGTAAAAGTGCATCAGATGGGCCTGAAGAGAAGTTTACATCGATACCCTTTTTATCAAGGTATGTAAGGATGCGCTCCATCTGCTTTGCATCAATTTTATAGTCCTTTAAGAACTCTGAAATCTCATAATCCTCAATGATGCTCTTCTGAGATTTAGCGATTTTGATAAGCTCTGAAACCTTTGAATCAAGCTCATCACTACCAAATGAATCGCCGTCATCATCATCGTCGTCATCATCTACATCATCCATCATAGATGTCTTAGCACCTACTGAAGCTAAGAATTCATCAACGTCATCATCATCTTCTGTCTCGTCGATGTTATCAAAATCATGTTCATTGAACTCAAGGTCTTCTGCTGAAATCTCCTCTAGGTCACCGAAATCAACATCTTTATCCTCTGTTTCTACACCATCAGAATCATCGGCATCTTCCTCAGCCTGAGCTAAAAACTCATCAGCTGCGGCTTTCAAATCTCCACTTTCAATCAACTCGTCAACTTTCTTTTTTGCCATTTTTGTTCCTTTCTATATTGAAATGTTAGCACGTTCAAGTTCTTGTAGCATCTTTGCGCCAGTAATTGTGCTTTTGAAATCAGCTCCATTCTTTTTGGATAACTCAAGGGAATTCTTTTTTATTCTAAGTAAAGTTTCTTTTAAGGCTTTGCTTAGATCAGAATTATTTGTTAATTCGCCAACAGTGGTGTTAAAAAGGGCTGCAACAGTTTTGCGCTCTTCCTCCTCCATAAACAAATCAACTATCCTAGCCGTATCCACAGGCTGATTTGATTGGCAATAATTAAATACTTCACTTGCCACTTTTTTATATACACCATCTTCAAAATCATCAGGAGTAACATATTTGCTAATCTTTGAATAAATAGATGGCTCCTCAACCAGCCAAGTAATTAAAAGACGCTGGGAAATTTTCATTCCGTCATCCTTTGCCTTTGCTGATTTGATTCGTGTTTCATGAGTCTGGTCATCCTTTTTGGCTGTAATACCAGATGATCCCAGCTCGATAATATATTTAGCCAGCGCATCCTTTGGTATGTTAAACCTAGATGCAACAGCCTCTGTATAATTTTCTCTCTCCAGCTGTGTTGGAAACTCGAGAACAATCATACGTGCAGCTTCCTTTTGGAAATCAGATTTTTTCTCTGGATCAGTCAAATCATAATTATTCTGAAGCATTCTGATTTGATACATGAAGCTGTTTTCTGCATTCTGTATACGCTTTTCGTATTCCTCTGCGCCCAGATTTTTGATAAATTCATCTGGATCCTTGTAAGGGTTCATATTGATGATTCGACAAGAAATACCTGCTCTTTTTAGAATAGGTATCGCTCTCAGTGCAGCCTTTTGACCAGCACCGTCAGAGTCATAACTGAGATAAACATCCTTTACGTAGCGTTTTAACATTCCGGCATGGCCTTCCGTCAAAGCGGTACCTAATGAAGCAACAGCATTGTCGAATCCAGCCTGATGTAAGGAAATAACATCCATGTATCCCTCGCAAAGAATGAACTGCTCTCGTCTAGTTTTGCGAGCAAAATACAAACCAAATAAGGTACGAGACTTATTAAAAATCTCTGTCTCTGGTGAGTTAAGGTATTTAGGCTCGCCATCTCCCATAACTCGACCACCAAAGGCAACTACTTTGCCATTGGCATCAAATATAGGAAACATTGCACGGTTCCAAAATTTGTCATGGCCACCACGTTTCTCGTCGATGGTAATAAGACCGCAGTCCTTTAATATGTCATCATCATACCCCTTTTCCCTAAGGTATTTGTACAGGGAATCTGAGTATTTGCTGGTGCAGCCAAGGCCAAATTTGTGCAACGTCTCTGGCGTCAAGCCTCGCTTTGTAAAATAAGCCATAGCCTGCTCACCACCTGGCGAACGAAGCAGCTTGTAATAATAACCTGCAGCTTCTTTGTTAATTTCAAACAATCTGCTACGCCTATCAGCTGTCCTACGCTCCTGGGCTGTCATTTCTCTCTGTGGCAAGCTAACTCCGCATTGGTTAGCCAACTCCTCCACAGCTTCTTTAAATGTCATATTCTCATAGTTCATCAGAAAGCTAAAAGCATTTCCTCCGGCACCGCAGCCAAAGCAGTAATACATTTGCTTCTGAGGACTCACAGAAAATGACCCTGTTTTTTCATTATGAAAGGGACATAGTCCAAAATATTGGCTGCCCTTTTTTTGTAAATTGACGTACTTTGAAATAACATCGACAATATCCGTTCTAGAACGAACTTCCTCGATGACTTCCTCTGGATAATAAGGCATTTATTCTCCCTCTAAGTATATATGTAGCGATTCCTAGAATCCGTCTACCACCCATGCTTTTGGCATGAAGAATTCATTAAATTTAGTAATACAATATTGGTCGGTCATGCCTGAAATATAATCGCAAATGATTCTCTCTCGGCTCTCGCCATCGATTTCCATAGCTCTATATCTGGATGGAATCTCCTGGAAATGCTCAGTGTAATATCCGTATAATTCTTTGATCATACGCTTTGCTTTGACCTCTTCCACCTTTGCTACAGAATCCTTGTAAACATTAGCAAACATAAATTTGCGAAGCTCCGACATAGCCTGTTCAATTTCAGGTGACATTTTAATGACAGGGCTATCCTGACTAGATATGATGACGTCATGAATAAGAGTGTCCAATCTGACAGCTGAAGTCATTCCAAGAGTCTTTCTGATTTCCCATGGAATATCGTCCTCTGTGAGAATCTGTGCTCTGATAGCGTCATCAATATCACTATTTACATATGCAATTTTGTCAGAAAGACGCACAATCTGTCCCTCTGGCGTAGCTGGGTGTCCGCTAGTCTGATGATTGCGAATACCGTCAATAACCTCCCAGGTGAGATTGAGTCCCTGACCACCCTTTTCAAGCTTCTCAACAATACGAACGCTCTGCTCTGAATGAATAAATCCTGTAGGGCACAGTTCATTAAGCTGAGCCTCTCCTGCATGACCAAATGGAGTGTGGCCCAAATCATGACCTAAAGCAATCGCCTCAACCAAATCCTCATTAAGTCTAAGTGCCTTGGCAATTGTCCTGGCGTTCTGTGAAACTTCTAAGGTATGAGATAATCTCGTTCTGTAATGATCACCCTGAGGAGTAAGAAATACTTGTGTTTTATTCTTCAATCGGCGAAATGCCTTGCTATGAAGAATCCTATCTCTATCTCTCTGAAATAGAGGTCTGATATCACACTGTGGCTCGTCCTTGGCACGGCCACGTGAATTCTCATTGAGCGTTGCGTAAGGGCTAAGATTTTCCCTCTCCATCTGCTCAATCATTTCTCTTATTGTGCCCATTTTAGCCTCCCAATAATATGAAGCAATACAAATAATGTTAATGTAACGGGAACCTCTATAAAACAAATTACGCAAGAAAAAAGGATATCCTTTTTCTTGCGTAAAAAATTTTAAAATATAATGCAGAAGAAGGGACTTGAACCCTCACGGTGTTGCCACCACTGGCACCTGAAGCCAGCGCGTCTGCCGATTCCGCCACTTCTGCGAACATTTAGTATTCTAAAGAATTGAGGTTCTTTAGTCAAGGGAATACCAGCATTTATTCTGTAATATTTTTACATCAAAAACGGGCGACACCAACTCGAAACCACTTGATTCCTAGCTGATGCCGCCCCTGAAATTCGATCCCAATGGACTATACCTCTCATTCTGCTTTATTTTTTCATGTCACTGTCCATTTGAAAACTTTTATCAGTGATGGACCTCATCATGAAATTGTCGCGTGTTTTTAATGTTAATTCTCTGGTGGACTATACCTCCAATCACTAGATTTTAACATCTTCTTTGGTTAAAAATTAATCCTCTGGTGGACTATACCTCCATTCACTAGATTTTAATAACCAACTTAAAATAAAATTAATGTTTTGGTGGACTGTACCTCCCTTTCTTTAAGTTCTTTATATCTCTGTTGTTAATATTATTATATCGTGGCTTTTATAAATTGCAAGACAATTATACTAAAAACCAAATCTTTGTCAGATATTTCAATGTTCGATTATTTGTTTTGTGTAAATTGCAAATTGAAAATCTGGGAAGCCGCATAAAATATAGCTTCTCTTATTTTATGCAGCAACCCCAGTACTTTCAAGGATTTTACTGGACTATTTCTAGCGAATCGTCCTTATTTACACGCAGTGTTCAATCATTTTCTCACCTAGTTTGGAGCAGTTGGATATCTATCAGCATCATCAGCTTCTGATTCTATTCTTTGAATATCCTGTAGGGCTTCATCATCTATCTTTCTGCCTGCATAAAATGTATCTCTATCCGCCTCAGTAATTTTTCTAATAACTCTACATGGATTACCGGCAGCAATAGACCACTCAGGAACATCCTTGGTCACAACAGAGCCTGCGCCAATAACAGAATTAGAGCCAATATTTACCCCTGGACAAATGACAACATTACCGCCAATCCAAACATTGTCCCCAATAGTAATATCAATACCATATTCATACATAGTATTTCTAGTGGCAGGATGAACTGGATGACCTGCTGTATAAATGGCAACGTTAGGTGCCAGCTGCACATTATCGCCTATACGGATTTTACCTACATCAAGCATTGTACAATTGTAATTGGCAAAGAAGTTTTTACCAACCTCAATATGAGTACCATAATCACAATAAAATGGCGGATTAATAAACGCTTCATTATCAGCACTTTTAATCAGCTCATTTGCTATAGCCTTTATAGCATCAAAATCGGCCCTATCAGCAGTATTCAATTTCTGAGTAAGTCTGCGAGCAATTTTCTGTTCCTCAAAAACCTCATCATCAGAAATATATACAAGCCCCCTGTCTCTACGTTCGATATTATTCATTGTAAAAATCCCCCATGTTTATACTTTTAATCAGCTTCCACCATTTTACCATATATCCTCTCGACAATAGACGTTTTATTCAGCCGATTCCGATATTTCTTTTGCAAGTTCTAGTATTTCATAAGCATACATTTCTTTTCCTTTTTTAAGTAGCTTCAAGTAAAGTGGATAATTTACTATGCAAATGGCAATTCCCAATATTCCAAGGATAATTCCAAAAACCATTGCTGCTAATCCTGTTCCAAGCACACCCATTGAAAAGCACATTCCCGTACCTAAAATCAAAGCACCAACAATGCCAACAGTTAAGGCTGTAATAAAAGCTGGCTGCTTTGCTTTATCATCTAACTTTTTCAACTGTCTTACCTTACTTGTCTCCTTTGGCATATAATCCTTTGCTACACTTTCTGCATATACCTTGTCTAAATTGTTCATCTTAATTTTACCTCCATTTGTAATCTTTTTTTTGCTATTTTTCCAACTAGGCACGCCTTGCTTTGAGCTTGAGGTAATTATAGAAATACATGTCCATAAACAGAACAACACTTTCCACGAAAAGTGTTGATTTCAGGAACCAAGGTCCCCACACAAATCGTAAAAAGTGTTGGATTATCATTTTATTAAGTTTTTCTATTGCACTGGCTTATTAATACACTTTTGGATTATTCCTATTATCTCTTCTTTCGATTCAACGCAATCCCTTGCAATCCATTCATTTACAACTCCAATAATGCCCTTCAAATAAAAAATCATGATGTAAGGTTGTTCTTCCTTATCTACTCCAAATCTGGTAAGAATTGGTCCAAAAATCTCATTGAACCACCTTTCATAAGTTTTTTCCGCCCCCATCATCTCGTTCTTTTCATACATTACCAAAAAGAGCTTTCTATTATCTTCCACGAATTCCAAATATGGCATCAGATAATTGGGAGTGATCAAAAATAATTCATCATCCTTTTTGTCGTCGATATTGATTGTCTTAGGACCATCTGAAGAGAATCTGCTAAAAAAATCCTTGTAGACAGCTTCAATTGCTTCTTTCAAAAGATCACTAGTATTATCATAATGCAAATAAAAAGTAGACCTGTTTACCTCTGCAGTTTCACAAATCTCCTTAACTGTAATCAATTCAAAATCCTTTTTATCAATTAAAGATATAAGTGCCCTATGCATCTTTTCTGCAGATTTAAAATATTTGCTTTCATTTTTATTCATAATGCACCTTCCTTCAATATTCTAAAACCTATGACTGCATCTATCCTCTCTAATTCTTCTTAACTCATTCTTATTATAATAAAAAGAAAGCATCAAAAACACTATCAACCTAAATGGCGCTTGTAATCTTTTATCGCGGATGGCGGGGTGAGGTGGGAAACAAAAACCTGCTAACAAAAATCAAGTATGAATTTCAAATATACTTTTTAAATAATTAATTGCATCACAATAAGG
>NZ_SVEV01000062.1 GCF_015057185.1 Pseudobutyrivibrio sp.
TGATTATATATAATCAATCCACACACCGCTTAAAACAAGGTTTAATCATAATTTATTATACTATTTACCTTATATTCCTCTTGGAATAGTCCGCTTTTTTCATAATCCATCAGCTTACTCATATTTCTAATGACATATCCAACATCATCCAATTTACCAAGATGTTCCCAATATATAGTCTTGTTATTTCTGACATTAAGAAGCACAAAGTCAGGATATACATTTTTCCCTGAAAAAAGAGTAAACTTGGGCTCGCACTGATATGGAATCCCGGCTCTATAAAAATAATCAGCCAATATTTTCTCAGATTTTGACCTGACATATTCTCCACGGTTGGTTCTTATATCTGGTTCTTCTTCAATTGTGTTCATACCACCAGGATGCATTTCCATCCATTTATGTATTATCGAGTCCTTGTCAGGTTTTATCGGGGTAACCAATCTTTTTCGCCCTTCGCACATATTTTCATATATTGCATCTATGCTGTTTTCATCATAGTTTTTTATGAAGCGCTGAAGCCTTGCTTTAATAGTATTCAAATGCTCGTACATCTTTTCATCATATTCACGCTGAGCAAATAGTCTTACTTTTTCCCTCTCTATAGCAGGCATATATCTTGGAACAGTAGTCCCATCCTCAACAAATAAATACTGTATATTCCCATGGCTTGCAGTAACTTGCAGTTTGCCTTTTTCAAGCCCTTTGTATTGTTTTAACCTGCTGTTTTCCTTGTCAATCAAGCTTTCTATTTCTAATAACTGCTGATTTAGCTCTCTCTTTATGTTATTCACTATAATTCTCCTTTCCTGTTTTGTTCCGTAATTATCTATTCAATATATCCTGATGAGCTATTGAATATTTGCGCAGTTGACCGCTTTTGAGTTTCTTTGAGGCATTTGGGTATTTTTTTAGTTTCCTTGGACTTCTTTTTTATTCCTTTATGTTCCTGCTACACCTTTTACATATTTCTTTTAGTTCGTTTAGGCGCCATATTACTGCAATACATCCAGTTATTTGCCTCGTGCAGTAATTGCAAATTCCTATTACTGCACAAGTGCAAATACTATTATTGATACAGTATTATTTTTCTTTTATTGATTAGTCCTGCCAGATTTACTACTGCAGGAATAAGATAATTTAGAGATCTACAGTAAATATTTTTTACATTTACTGTAGAATTTTGAAAACCAAGATAATTACAGTAATCACGTTACTGCATAGATATATTTTTTTACAAGATACAGTATTAAAAGAGAAATTCTACTGCACATTCTAATAATTTATGTAGTATGCAGTAATGCCCTTTGTTCTCTTTATATATTGATTTCATTGCAAAAAAGCTCATCACAAAATAGCTCTCTAAAATTAAAAGCTCTCTAAAACTAAAAGCTCTCTTAGCCATATAATACCCAGTCTTGCCAGATATTAGGCACTAAAAAACCGCTCAACTGAGCGGCTTTAATCAATCGGAGTGACGTGATTCGAACACGCGGCCCCTACCTCCCTAAGATAGTGCTCTACCAACTGAGCCACACCCCGACGACGTTTTTCATTATATAACGGAGAACATATAAAATCAACCATTATTTAATCGCGTCAAAAAATGTGAAATAATGATTTTCTCTCACTGCAATCATTGCATTAACATTCAAGACTTATGAGCACTAATGCAAATCCCAGAACATATAGACAATTGCTGAACCAGCCAGAGTGAGGATCATGGCTGAATTGGTGATAAACTTAAAAATTCGCCCAATCTTACTGTCAAAGCCTTCCTGTACAGCTACAAATCCAAGGGATGTGAATACAAGTGATGCTGTCATATATCTGAAGTCAGCACTGCAGGTGTATGGGTACTTAAACACAAACAGGCTATAACTTAGGATCATAAATATGTAAGTAAACAATACAAATGTAGTGTGAAGCTTAGTTTCACGCTCTTTATAAGCATGAAAATAGTGGGCAAAGAAAACTACAGATGTTATAAGCGCTGCAATAATTGAGGCCACATAAGCTATCTGTGCAAATGCAAGCAGATAATCCCCCATCTCTGCCGGAAACGCTTCTGCAAAAAGTCCTGTCTGGAAAAGTATCACCCATGAATTATGTATAGTTGCTGCACTTATCGGATGAAAAGGAAATTCCACATGCAATTCGGCAAGGCTTGGTATTCCAATTATTGACCACACTGAGTAGCTTCCCGTATACATGACAGACTCACTTGGAATGAGCGCAGGTGAAGGTATTCCCGGTTTCTCCCCAAAGAGTATGAGATTTCTTATAATGTAGGATAACCCAAGCGGAATGACTATCGCTCCGAAAAGAAAATATTCTAAAATGCAGTTCCTAAGCTCTATAAGATTTCCCTCTCTTATGCACCAGATAAGATAGCACAGGAAAACAAGTGCGATTGAAAAAGCACAAATAGCCGTATTTAACTTGCTTACCATGCCAAAACCAAGAGAAAGGGCGATAAGAACGATGTTTATAAAACTCTTGTCTCTGATCCAGACAAGGGTTCTCCAAATAGTAGTCAGCAAAAGAAGCAA
>NZ_SVEV01000030.1 GCF_015057185.1 Pseudobutyrivibrio sp.
CATCCCATACAGTCAAGTGGAGATACAGACATTGTGTACTTGTACTCAGAAGCCTTTGGCTTTGTATCAGCAAGCTTAATGTTTGCTGGAGCTGCCTTAACCTCATCCTCTGAAAGCATGTAAGGACGGATTGTAGCGTGTGAACATACGAATGCACACTGGTTACACTGGATACACTTCTCTGGATCCCATGTAGGAACTGTTACAGCCGTACCACGCTTCTCGTAAGCAGCAGCACCAAGCTCGAACTGTCCGTTTGGATTCTCTGAGAATGCAGATACTGGAAGTGAATCTCCATCCATCTTTGAGATAGGCTCAAGGAGGTTCTTAACCATCTTAACAACCTCTGGACGACCCTCAAGTGCTGGCTTAGCAGCATCTGGAGTTGGGTTCTTCCATGAATCTGGAACATTTACCTTATGTACAGCATCAACACCAGCGTCGATAGCGTTGTAGTTCATCTGAACAACATCGTCACCCTTCTTGCCGTATGACTTCTTAGCAGCTGCCTTCATGTACTCAACAGCCTGATCGATAGGCATTACATCAGCAAGCTTGAAGAAAGCTGACTGAAGGATTGTGTTTGTTCTCTTACCCATACCAATCTCGATAGCCTTGTCGATAGCGTTGATTGTGTAAAGCTGGATGTTGTTGTCAGCGATGTACTTCTTTGCCTCAGCGTTGAGCTTCTCTTCGAGCTCTTCGTCTGACCACTGGCAGTTGATCATGAATACTCCGCCTGGCTTAACATCCTGAACCATCTTCATGCCCTGTGTAACGTATGCAGGGTTGTGGCAAGCTACGAAGTCAGCCTGGTTAATATAGTAAGGAGACTTGATTGGGTTGTCACCAAATCTCAAGTGAGAAATTGTAACACCACCAGTCTTCTTTGAATCATACTGGAAGTATGCCTGGATGTACTTATCTGTGTGATCACCGATGATCTTTGTAGAGTTCTTGTTAGCACCTACAGTACCGTCACCACCGAGACCCCAGAACTTGCACTCCTTTGTACCAGGAGCTGATGTAATAGGAGCTGGCTTAACCTCTGGAAGTGAAAGGTTTGTAACGTCATCAACGATACCGATTGTAAATCTAGACTTTGGAGCGTCCTTCTCAAGTTCCTTGTATACAGCGAATACTGATGAAGGAGGAGTATCCTTTGATCCAAGACCATATCTACCACCGCAGATAGTGATGTCGTTAAGACCTGCTTCACGAAGTGTTGTAGCAACATCAAGGTAAAGAGGATCAGCAAGAGCACCTGGCTCCTTTGTTCTATCAAGGATAGCGATCTTCTTAACTGTCTTAGGAAGTGCTGAAAGGAATGCCTCTGAAGACCATGGTCTGTAAAGACGTACCTTAAGTACACCAACCTTCTCGCCGTGTGCGTTGAGGTAATCAATAACCTCTTCTGCAACGTCGTTGATAGAACCCATAGCGATGATGATTCTATCTGCATCAGCAGCACCATAGTAGTTGAAAAGCTTGTAATCTGTACCAAGCTTTGCATTTACCTTGTCCATATACTTCTGAACAACTGCTGGGAAGTTATCATAATATGTATTGCAAGCTTCTCTATGCTGGAAGAAAACGTCACCGTTTTCGTGTGAACCACGCATTGTAGGATGCTCTGGATTAAGTGCACGAGCTCTGAACTCGTTGATAGCATCCATGTTAACCATCTCTTTGAGATCTGCATAATCCCACTTCTCAATCTTCTGGATTTCGTGTGATGTACGGAATCCGTCGAAGAAGTTAAGTACAGGAACCTTACCCTCGATAGCTGCAAGGTGAGCTACAGGAGCGAGATCCATTACTTCCTGTGGATTTGTCTCACATAACATAGCGAAACCTGTCTGACGACAAGCATATACATCTGAGTGATCACCAAAGATGTTAAGTGACTGTGTAGCAACTGTACGAGCTGATACATCAAATACACAAGGAAGCTGCTCTGCAGCGATCTTGTACATATTAGGGATCATAAGAAGAAGACCCTGTGAAGCTGTGAATGTAGTTGTGAGTGCACCTGCACCAAGTGAACCGTGAACGGCACCTGCAGCACCTGCCTCAGACTCCATCTCTACAACCTTTACCTGATTTCCGAAAATATTTTCAAGGCCTGCTGCTGACCACTGGTCAACGAAATCGGCCATTGGGCTGGATGGTGTAATAGGATAAATTGCAGCAACATCTGTAAACGCGTAAGCTACGTGTGCTGCAGCCTGGTTTCCATCCATAGACTGTTTTGCTCTTGGCATTTCTAATTCCTCCTTATTAAATAGGACATTTATAGTTACTAGGAAATGGGAGAAAAACCGGCTCCCGTTCCCATAATGTCGTGATTTTATAATAGAACTATTGAGAAAAAAATTCAATAAAACTAAACCCCATTTCTGTTCATTTTGGAGTACAAAATAATTTTTTAACAATTTGGACATACTATTCTATCCACACGGACATATGTCTTTCCGTGAATTACATGTAGAAAAACATGCAAAAACGCATAAAAAAATCAGCACTTTTAATAAGAAACTTTCATTGACAACTGTCACTTTGTTAAATATAATTTTAAAAAATTTACAGTCAATTAAAGAAAGAGAGGTTACGTTATGGCATCGATTATCGGTGATGGTATTACTTTCGACGACGTCTTACTGGTTCCTCAGTATTCGGAAGTAACTCCAAATCTTATTGATCTTCACACAAATCTTACTAAAAAAATTAAACTTAACATTCCTATGATGAGTGCTGCAATGGATACTGTTACAGAATCCCGCATGGCAATCGCTATGGCACGTCAGGGTGGTATCGGTATTATTCACAAGAATATGTCTGTTGAAGCACAGGCTGAAGAAGTTGATAAAGTAAAGCGTTCAGAAAATGGCGTTATCACTGACCCATTCTTCCTTGGACCAGACAACACACTTGCAGAAGCTAACGAGCTTATGGGCAAGTTCAGAATCTCAGGTGTACCTATTACAAAAGAAGATGGTACACTCATTGGAATCATTACAAATCGTGACCTCAAATTCGAAACAGATTTCACAAAGAAAATCAGCGAGTCTATGACTTCAGAAGGACTCATCACTGCAAAAGAAGGTATTTCTTTAGAGGAAGCAAAGGCTATCCTTGCTAAGTCTCGCAAAGAAAAGCTTCCTATTGTTGATGATAATTTCAAACTCAAGGGACTTATCACAATCAAAGATATTGAAAAGCAAATCAAATATCCTAACGCTGCTAAGGATGACCAGGGTCGTCTTCTCTGCGGTGCCGGTGTTGGTATCACAGGAAATATGATGGAGCGTGTTGAGGCTTTAGTTAACGCACAGGTTGACGTTATCGTTATGGACTCAGCTCACGGTCATTCAAAGAACATCATTGAGGCAGTTAAAAAGGTTAAGGCTGCTTACCCTGATCTTCAGGTTGTTGCTGGTAACATCGCTACAGGCGAGGCTACTAGAGCACTTATCGAAGCAGGGGCTGACGCTGTAAAGGTTGGTATCGGACCTGGTTCTATCTGTACAACACGTGTCGTTGCAGGTATCGGTGTTCCTCAGATTTCTGCAATCATGGATTGCTACGCTGTAGCTAAGGAATATGGTATTCCAATCATCGCTGATGGTGGTATCAAGTACTCAGGCGATATGACAAAGGCTCTTGCTGCTGGTGGTTCAGTATGTATGATGGGTTCAATGTTTGCAGGTTGTGACGAAGCTCCTGGTTCATTCGAACTCTTCCAGGGTCGTAAATACAAGGTTTACCGTGGTATGGGATCTCTCGCTGCTATGGAGAATGGTTCTAAGGACCGTTACTTCCAGGAAGGTGCTAAGAAGCTTGTTCCAGAGGGTGTTGAAGGACGTGTTGCATACAAGGGTTCTCTTGAGGACGTTATCTTCCAGCTCGTTGGTGGTATCCGTTCAGGTATGGGTTACTGTGGTTGCCCTACTATCCCAGAGCTTCAGGAGCGTGGCAAGTTCGTTAAGATTTCCGCTGCTTCCCTCAAGGAGTCTCACCCACATGATATTCACATCACAAAAGAAGCTCCAAACTACTCAGTAGACGGCTAATTAGATATGACATAATAAAGCTCCATGTTATATTCTCAAATCTCTAAAAATTACTCACCGAATAATTTTAGGGCTTTGAGATGTACATGGAGCTTATTTTACATTCTTATAAATTACTTAGATACTCTTTTTCAACAGCAATAACTTTATAATCTTCAAATTTAATTAGTAATACTTCATCCCCTTCAAACTCGTCATACCTAATATCATATCCAAGATAATAATTACCATTATCACCATCTTTATCTGGATCATATGTCAAACTCTGCTCACCTAGTAATTCTTTGATTTGATCATCCGTCATTCCAAGCAACTCATATTTTTCCTGCAAATCCTCAATCATAAGATATCTATCTTCATTGGAAGCCTTTTGCCATTTTTCTACAGAGAACTCTTGTTGAACACTTTCGTTATTTCCACACCCCAAAAGAATTGTAACTAACACACAAATAACAAAACCCCAATATATAGTTTTTCTAATTTGGAAATTCATAATCAACCCCCTCATAAATAGACAAAATCCATTGTATAAAAATGCTCTTAGCTTTTTCAACATCTGTATCATTTCCCTGTTGAATATATTCACTCCCATAAGTTTCCTTTTCGATAACTTCCGCTGTATTCAGAATACCTATATCAGCATATCCATTACCCATTATCTCAAAGAACTCTATTGCACGTTGTTTACTATCATTTTCAACATCGCTATAATATTCTGAGAAAACATCTAATCCTATATCATCATTTTCTACCATTCTATGATAGATATTTATAGCATCTATGTCAGACTGAAAATCTGATTCAGAATATCTTCCAGAATCTATATCTCCCTTGAAACTAATTTCAAAATCAGTATATGAAAAACTGAAGTTTGAATTTATCGGTGAGTTAAACAAATCAACTGCCCATCTCCCTAAATCTATAATATGTTCTTCATACATATTATCTCCATGGGCAAATGCTGCAATTTGAACTATCGAATGCGCGAAATCATTATTCTTATCTTTAGCCCTTTCTTTTATCTTTGTATATGTTTCATCTTTAAATGAAGAATTATCAATATCAATTCCTTCTTCTCTTAATTTATCATAAGTAAAATCTGCATGTTGTAAATTCAGTAAAACTTGTAAATCAGTAACTTCTTGTTCTGATAAACCTAGCATTCTCAAATAAAATATAGAGACTGATTCAAATGGTTGTCCCGTTGTTAACCTCCATCTTTTAGCATCGTAGTTTATACACAATGATGATAAAACTCCATATGTAAAGGCTATTCGAGCATATTTATTATCGAAAGCACACTCACAATATGTATTTAACAAATCAATAGTTTTCACTATTAATTCGGCTTCTTCTTTTGTATAGCCATACTGATCCATAAACATTTGAACTGAAGGTGTAACCGATGATTTATTCCCTGAAGAATTGTGTTGATTCGAATAACATGTACAATTTAGACTCAAAGATTTTGTTACATAATCAGCTGATATATTAAAAGACTTTTGCATCTTTCTCATGTATGGCACCAACGAATCGCATACGAAAGGTCTATAATCTTTTGTCAACTTTATCATTGACTCAGTACCTTCAAAAAGTGTCATCATACATTCAGTTCCTACAATTTCTTTTTTCATAGATAACGGAGTCTCATCGAAAACTAAGTCGGATGCTTTAGCCTCTATTGCATTCACAATATTAGTAAATTGTGCATTATCTAAAAATAATTCATTCTTATACATTTTCCGTTCTCCCTAATATATCATTATAACATTTTACATCAGTAGCTTAACGCTACCTATACGGGATTATTTTAATATATAATCGATATATACACAATACTTCTGTGTGCTTAAATAGATAAAAAAATACTTGGAAAACGACAGAAATAGTCTTTTTCCAAGTATAATTGATATAAATATATTATTTTATAGATTCAAATTCATCGATTATCTCTTGCTCTGGAGCTGGTGTAAGTAGGCTGACTACTACGCAAAGCACAAGGGCTACAATGAAGCCTGGAAGCAATTCGTAGATTCCGAATACACCGCCTAAAGGCTTGATAAGGAACTTCCAGATGAAGACCATGGCACCGCCACCAAGCATTCCGGCTATTGCACCGTATTTGTTGGCTCTCTTCCAGAAAAGCGCAAGTAACATGATTGGTCCAAAGGCTGCTCCGAAGCCTGCCCATGCGAAGGATACAATCATAAATACTGAGCTATCAGGATTACGTGCAATGAAAATTCCAATTGCCGAAATAACGATAAGTACTACACGTGCAAGTACCATCTGCATGTGTTCTGAAAGCTCTACTCCAAATGTTTCATGGATGATGTTTTCAGATACAGAGGATGATGCGGCAAGCATCTGTGAATCACAAGTAGACATTGTGCAGGCAAGGATACCAGCAAGAATAACTCCTGCAAGAAAAGCCTGTGGAATACCTGTTTCTGAAAGTGTCTGAGCTATTGAAATGATTGCTCTTTCTGAATCAGCTAACTCTCCGATTACACCCGCGTGTACCATTGTTCTAGTCATTACTCCAATAAAAATTGCAACTCCCATTGCAATGAATACCCATACAGTTGAGATTCTACGGCTGAGTTTTAATTTCTTAGGGTCTTCAATAGCCATAAATCTAAGAAGAATATGAGGCATACCAAAGTATCCAAGCCCCCATGCCATTGTAGAAACGATAGTAATAATTCCGCCATAGCTTACTCTGCTGCCTGTTGCGAAATCGTGGAAGCCAAATAAATCGATATAGCCATCAATGGACATGCTAAATGTGCTAACTGTTCCAATACCTCCAACAGTGTGAAGTCCAAATGCTACAACTGCAATAAGTGCAATTGTCATGATAATAGACTGAACAAAGTCTGTTGTTGATGCAGCAAGAAAACCACCTGTAGCTGTGTATCCGACAATTACTGCTGCTGATGCAAGCATTGCAACTGTATAATCCATTCCAAATAGTGATGAGAAAAGCTTTCCACATGCCGCAAAGCCTGAGCCTACATATGGGATGAAAAATACAACAATTATTACTGAAGATATAACCATTAATGTATGGCTCTTATCTCTAAATCTGTGCTCAAAGAAATCTGGTACAGTTACTGAGTTATTTTTTTCAGAATACTTACGAAGTCTTTTCGCTACTAAAAGCCAGTTAAGGTAGGTACCTATACCAAGGCCAAGAGCTGTCCAGAATACATCGCAAATACCTGCGGCATAAGCGATACCTGGCAATCCCATAAGAAGCCATGATGACATATCAGATGCCTCAGCACTCATGGCCGTAACAAATGGTCCTAACTTTCTACCACCTAAATAGTAGTCATCAACTGTGTTATTTTCTTTTGCAAAGCTGACACCCATTATAAGCAGCGCAGCCAAATAGATTAAAATCGCAATTACAATACAGACTGTGTTCATTATTGCTCCCTTTCTTTATTCCATGCTAACCAATATAATTAGCTAAAAATTGTCGCGTGCGTTCGTTCTTAGGATTATCAATTACCTGAGCAGGTGTGCCCTGTTCTGCAATTACTCCGCCATCCATAAATATTATCTCATCGGACACGTCATGGGCAAATCCAATTTCATGGGTAACGATAATCATTGTTGTGTGCTGCTGAGCCAATTCCTTAATGACCTTTAGCACTTCACCAGTAAGCTCTGGATCCAAAGCAGATGTTGGCTCATCAAAGCATAAAATATCGGGCTTTAGTGCCAGTGCTCTTGCTATAGCAACTCTCTGCTGCTGTCCGCCAGACAACTGATGTGGGTAGAGGTCCATCTTATCAGATAATCCCATTTTTTCAAGGAGCATTTTACCCTCGGCAATTATCTCCTCATCAGTTTTACCATTATTTTCAAGCTTGGGGGCAAGCACCACATTTTCTAAAGCAGTATACTGTGGAAAAAGGTTAAACTGCTGAAAAACCATTCCGAAATGAAGTCGTTTTTCTCTTAAGTCTGTTCCTTTTTTATGTCCTACCCTCCCATTAAAAAGTAGCTCATCCTTTACTGCTATAATTCCCTCGTCTGGCGTCTCCAAGAAATTAAGGCATCTAAGCAATGTAGTTTTACCTGAGCCTGAGCTACCAATAATAGAAAGGGTCTGGCCCTTTTCCATTGTGAAATCTATGCCCTTTAGGACTTCTGTATTTTCAAACTTTTTCTTTAAATTTGCAACTCGTAATATCGCCATATTTTTATCCTACTATTTAAAATAATTCAGCTTTTTTTCTATTCTTCCAAATAATAAGGTGAGAAGTCCACTGAATAAAAGGTAGTACACGCCGGTATAGAATAACGGCCAAATGATACCTGCACTTTTGATAAAGCGTTCACCTTCCCAAATGATTTCATAGAATGCAATAACTCTGGCAAGAGAAGTATCCTTTACCAGAGTAATAACCTCATTTGAAATCGGTGGAACTATACGCTTGATTACCTGCAGAAGAATGATTTTGAAAAAGGTCTGTCGTTTTGTTAAACCAAGAACTGCAGCCGCTTCATACTGTCCATTAGGAATGGACTGGATTCCGCCTCTGAATATTTCACTAAAATAGCAAGCATAATTAAACACAAATGCTACAAGTGCTGCTAAGAATCTACCGCTTTCTCCTGAACCCCAGATATTTGTCCCAAGAAATATTCCAGGACCATAAAAGATAATGAGAAGCTGAAGCATAAGTGGTGTACCACGTACTACCCAAATAATAAGTCGAATGGGTCCTCTAACCACAATGTTTCTATTCATTGATCCAAAGCATATGATTAATCCTAGCGGCAATGAAAAAACTAGTGTTAACGCGAATAGCTTGAGAGTTTCTAAGAAACCCCCAAGCAATGATAAAGTAACTGTTCCGAACATTTTATACCATCCTACTGTGCAACAAGTGATTCTTGTACACCATATTTTTTAGCTATCTCTTCCATTGTGCCATCATCATAAAGTGCTTTGAACTGGTCGTTAATGTATTCTGCTAAGTCTGAACCCTTTCGGCAACCAACACCGTATTCTTCTGTTGTAAGCTCTACAGTGTGTGATAATGTAGGGTAGCTAGTTCCCTCTCCAATCATAGCACCTGCCATAAGTAAGTCGATTATGCAGGCATCTGATGTACCAGCAGCAACTTCCATAATTGCAT
Source organism: Pseudobutyrivibrio sp. (assembly GCF_015057185.1). Lineage (GTDB taxonomy): Bacteria > Bacillota > Clostridia > Lachnospirales > Lachnospiraceae > Pseudobutyrivibrio. Next base: position 9,233 of record NZ_SVEV01000030.1, read on the forward strand.
CTGACTGTGTTTTAACTGCCACATAATCAAATCCGTTAGAAGAAGCAGCCTCTTCACCAGCAGAACCTGATTCTACAGCAAATGACATATCAGCCACATCATCTACGCTATTTACATTTGCAGCATCCTCTGCGTTAACTACAACTACCTGAGCGTTGTTGCAATATGCCTTTGTTGTCTCCATAGCATTTGTAACCTCTGGTGTAAGAGTCATACCATTCCAAACAACATCAATTGATTTATTCTCAAGCTCAAGAATTTTGTTATCCCAATCAATTTCAACGAATTCTACATCAACGCCAAGTGATTCAGCAACAGCAGCTGCCATATCAGCATCAAAGCCAATCCAATTGCCACTCTCATCTTTGTAGTCCATTGGTGCAAAATCAGTAATACCTACGATAAGTGTACCCTTCTCCTGAATATAAGCGATGTCGCTCTCTGTAGAGCTGTCAGCAACTGGTGATTCACTCTGTCCCCCATTGCTACCGCAAGCAACAAAAGAAGCTGCCATAGTAAGCGCCATTAACTGTGCTAATAATTTTTTCTTCATATATCTATCTCCTCACAAAATTGAAAATTAAAATTCCGTTTTATACTTTAGTACTTTATCACACTAAATTGTTTTTGTAAATAAAAAACTACAGTTACCTGTAGTTTTTTTTTAATATTATTTATCCCAAAACTCAATCGCCTCTGAAAGCCAATTGTGAGCCTTGGTTCTCTTTCCAAGACCAATACCATGAGGAACTCCAAAATACTTTTCGTATTTGTGCTCAACATTGTTTTGAGTAAGGGCTGCATCAAACACATCAGCATGTCTACTAGCAGGAACTAATACATCCCAGCTGCCTGAATACATGAATGTCCTTGGATAGTCAGCCTCGATATACTGCTGAACATCCAAAAGCTTCTTGCCCTTTCTATGTTTTCTGATACCGAACATATGAATACTGCCTCTATTGCTAAGCCATATTCCGAGCAGTCCGATCCAAATATTCCAGTATGGATGATGGAGCCAATCATTTACACAAGTCCATGGGTACCCAAGAATTAAAGCTCCTGGTTTTGGAACCTGATAATCGAGATATCCAAATTTGTGGCTAGAAAAAATACCAGCAACATTTCCACCTGCTGAGAATCCAATCAAGCTGTAGTTTTCCATTGTGATTCCAAATTTATCGCAGTTTTCCTGAATCAAACGAAGAGCCATACCCAAATCCTCCATAGGAGCAAAAGGAGCACATTCTCTTCCTGTTCTATACTCTAAAACAAAAGCATTGATTCCCTTTTTGTTAAGCTCTGCAGCAACTGGGTATCCTTCTTCTCTAGTACATACATGGGCATAGCCGCCACCAGGAAGAACCATAGCGAATCGCTTGTCTCTAGGTTCATCTGCTGGGAAAAACATTAGTCTTACATCCCTTTTATGTTTCTCCTGTGCCAACTCTTCCATCGAGTAAACTGGCATCTGAATAAATTTGCCTTTGCGTCTGAGTTCTTTTACTCTGGCGCGTCCGCCCTTAACATCATTTGAAATGTGGGCAATATAAAACATTCTAGCCAAGGAATAAACCGTAAATACGAAGGTCAAAATAAAATAAACCAGAATTATAGTACGAATGGCTTCGGCGCAGCCCTCCGCAAATAAATAAAAATGCATATCATCCTCCAAAATAGCAAAATGCCCGCTGGGTTACGCTCTCAAGCCTTGGACATTGCTTTCTTCGACTAAAATGTCTCAGAAAGTAACGCCAAGAGCTTGATAACTACCCAGCAGGCTTTATTCTACCACATATTTTATATATTATGCAGTATTTATTTATTACGTTTAGCGCTTGCCTTTGAATGTAACCTTGACGCGCTGCTTGAATCCGTATGGAAGTACATACTTGAGCTTGTCCTCAGATGGAGTCATCTTTGAACACTCTGGATGCTCGCGGTAAAGCTTAATAGCATCAAACTCACACTTAGTTGTACATACACCACAGCCGATACACTTATTCTCATCAACTACAGAAGCACCACACTTGAGACATCTAGCTGTCTCCTTCTTGATCTGCTCCTCTGTAAGCTCTACAGTCTTGTCACGGAATGTAAGCTCTCCGTCAACAGTAGTCTTTGATACGCCAGGGATCTGACGTGGGCTGTGATCATAATCATCAATACGAAGGTCATCCTTGTTAAGCTCGATGAAATCACGACGATTACGTCCGATTGTAAGTGAGCTGTGTGGCTGAACAAATCTATGGATAGAGATTGCACCCTCACGACCAGCTGCAATTGCGTCGATTGCGAACTTAGGTCCTGTGTACATATCACCTCCAACAAAGATGTCTGGCTCGTCTGTCTGGTATGTAAGAGCATCAGCCTTTGGTCCGCGCTCGATAACAACCTTTGAACCCTTGAAGAGGTCGCCGTATACACTACGCTGTCCTACTGAGAAGATAACGTGCTTGCACTCTACTGTGACCAGGTCATTCTCATCGTACTGTGGAGAGAAACGACCTGTCTCATCCTTAACACGAGTACATTTCTTGAGAACGATACCCTTAACAGCACCAGCCTCATCAACGAGAACTTCCTTTGGACCCCAACCGCAGTTGAGCTCTACACCCTCAGCCTCTACGATTTCGATCTCTTCTGGAGATGCTGGCATGATATCTCTGCTCTCAAGACAGAACATAGAAACCTTTTCATTACCAACACGTCTAGCAGAACGTGCGACATCGATAGCAACATTACCACCACCGATAACAACAAGGTCTCCCTTGATGTCATAAGCTTCATTCTCTGAACACTCGTGCAAGAAATCAACAGCTGTAGCTGTACCAATAGCATCATCACCTGGAACACCTGGCTTGTTACCACCCTGACAACCGATTGCTACGTAGAATGCCTTGTAGCCCTGGCTACGTAACTCATCAAGAGTGATGTCCTTACCAACCTCAACGCCGCACTTAATCTCTACACCAAGCTCCTTGATGATGTCGATTTCTGCGTCGATAACGTTGTTTTCAAGAACAAATGATGGAATACCATAACGGAGCATACCACCTGGATAGTTGCTCTTTTCAAAGATTGTAGGCTTGTAACCCTTAAGTGCCAAGTAATAAGCACATGAAAGACCTGCAGGACCTGCACCTACAATAGCAACCTTTTCTGTAAATTCACCCTTCTGTGAAGGAACAATTTTCTTAGGGATGTAACGTGTCTCAGCCTTGAGATCCATTTCAGCAAGGAATCTCTTTACCTCATCGATAGCGATAGCCTCATCGATTGTGCCACGTGTACAAGCTGCCTCACAACGTCTGTTACATACACGACCGCAGATTGCTGGAAGTGGATTATCCTGCTTGATAAGAGCAAGAGCTTCTTTGTAACGACCCTGAGCTGCCATACGAAGGTATCCCTGAATAGCAATATGAGCTGGACAAGCTGTCTTACAAGGAGCTGTACCTGTCTCATAGCAGTTAATTCTATTATTATCTCTGTAGTCATCATCCCACTCGTCAGTAGACCACTTCTTCTCTGTAGGAAGAACATGCTTTGGATACTGAACCTGAGAGCCATCAGCCTTGCAAAGCTTCTGTCCGAGCTTTACAGCACCTGCTGGACAATTCTCTACGCACTTACCACAAGCTACGCAGTCCTCTGCTGTAACATGAGCAACGTATGCAGAACGTGACATATTTGGTGTATTAAATAACTGTGATGTACGAAGTGCATAACATACATTTACATTACAGTTACAGATAGCAAAAATCTTGTTTTCGCCGTCAATATTAGTAATCTGGTGAACAAAACCGTTGTCCTCAGCCTGCTTGAAGATAGCAAGAGCTTCTTCACGTGTGATATATTCGCCGCCCTTGTTTGTCTCAACAACATAGTCAGCCATATCACCTACAGCAATACACCATCCTTCTGGATCATCAGCACAGCCCTCATCATATGTCTTTCTAGAAAGACGACAAGAACATGGTGATTTAGCGTATTTGCCTTCGTATTTATCAAGCCAGTAAGAAATCTTTTCAAGGTTGATAGCCTGTTGCTCCATGCCGATAGCTTCTTCTACAGGGATAACGTGCATACCGATACCAGCGCCTCCTGGTGGTACCATGTGTGTAAGTCCCTCAAGTGGAAGACGGCTCATACGCTCGAAGAAACGTCCCATTTCAGGATGCTCGTTAAGGAAATCCTGATTCATGTTAGAGAACTCTGCTGAACCTGGTACGAACATTGGAAGTACCCACTGTTTCTCATGAGCAGCATTCTCATAATTCCACTCAATAAGTCCTGTGTAGCTAGCCTGCTCAAGTCTCTCTGAAAGAGTCTTTTCGTCAAGTCCTGTGATTGCAAGAAGCTGCTCAAAAGTTTTTGGCTTTCTGATGCCACCCATAGAAAGTGCAAGCTCTGCGATTTCTTTTGTTGGTGCAAGATTTGCAACTGCCCAGTACTCTGGGTCATACTTTGTAATCTTCTGAAGACCAAGCTTGATTTTAGCACGGTCAGTGATGACTTTTCCAAGCTTAAGAATCTCTGGACGGATATCTTCGTCCTTTAAATCCTTAACCCAGTCTGGATAAAAATCACCTAAACGATCTGGTCCAATTCCCATATTAGTTATTTCCTCCTTTAATTCCTCAATTAATTAAAAATACTACCCTCAAAAAAGACTCTACTGATGTTGTTCAACTAGGCCCCTCAACCAATCAGTCCACTCATCAAAACCCTGGCCAGTTTTTGCAGATACAAAGATTACCTTTGCATTAGGGTTTAATTCGTGAATTCTCTGAACAACTCGCTCTTTTGAAAACTCTGTAAATACCGGAAGTGTGTCGCATTTGTTGACAAGAACAACATCACAAACTGAAAACATCAGTGGATATTTGAATGGTTTGTCGTCTCCCTCTGGAACAGAGAGAATCATTGCATTCTTTGATGAACCGGTATCAAATTCTGCTGGGCAAACCAAATTGCCAACATTTTCAAGGAAAACTAAGTCCAAATCCTCAGTGCCTAACTCATGCAGTCCCTGGCGAGTCATGTCAGCATCAAGGTGGCACATGCCTCCTGTATGTATCTGAATTGCAGGTGCACCAGCCTCTGTAATAGTAGCGGCATCTACATCAGAATCAATATCAGCCTCCATTACACCAATTCGAATCGAATCCTTAAGTCTAGCGATTGTTTGGCATAAGGTGGTGGTCTTTCCCGAGCCTGGAGCGGACATCAGATTAATAAGTACTGTATTCTGCGCCTTTAGCTCCTCTCGGAGTCGATTAGCATCAGCATCATTGTCTTCAAAAATGCTCTGCTTTACTTCGATTATTTTGTAGTCCAACATATATCCTCCCATCAGTGTCATTACACATCTGTTGTTGGTCGCTTACGTTAGTAAACTCTAACCAAGAAGATTAGTTTCCTTGATAATAATATACTCTAATTGATAAAAATTTGTCAATTAGAACACACCTCGGAAGTCGTATGAAATCTAGTACAAAGCGACGTACTGCCACACGTGTGTATTATTTATTTTGTAGAATTATAATTAATATTGAAATTAACTTTTACCAATACAGTTGTGCCATGATTCTTTTTTGAGCTAAGGGAAATTTTACCACCCATTAGTTCAATTATATTTCTAGAGATAGCCAATCCTAAACCAGAGCCCTTTAATAATCCTTCTGGAGAAACATCTTCTTTGGTAAAAGGTTCAAGGGCAATAGCTTGGAATCCATCACTCATTCCTATTCCATCATCTTTTATAGTAAATTCATATTTGGCAATGTTAAATATCTTAGAAGGCTTTTGCTCAACTGTAAGATTTACGTGGCCACCCTCTGCAGTATATTCGATTGCATTGTTAAGAAGATTTACAAGTGCCTGCTGCAATCTTGCCTCGTCTACAATAAGGTCCTTATTTAATAATTCCTTCATTTCAACCTTCAAGGAAATATTCTTTTCTTCTGCCTTTTTAGACATGGTCTTATCAAGCTCATTAACAAAATCGATGATGTTAATTTTGTCATGCTCTAATGTAACCTTTTTCTGTTTTAACAAGCTCATCGCAACCATATCGTCAATGACAGACAACATATGACTACTAGAATCATGAATAGATTCGAGACTATCCTTTAAAAGTATCTCGTCATCTGATACCTGCATAGCCATATCAGAAATACCTACTATCTTATCAATTGGCTCCTTGATAATATTTGAAATACTATCAATAAACATGATTTGATTTTTATTAGCATTTGAAAGTACTGCTATGCTTAACTTCAAATTCCTGATTTGAACAGTCAGTAGAATAATAACTGAAAGGACAAATACGATTATTATCACTAGGAAAGCAACCAAATTGTCGTTAACCCAGTCTGCAAAGGAATAGGTATACAAGCCCTTTGTATATTTATAAGCTATGTTTTCTGCGTAATCTGGGCCTAATACACGAATTCCTCTATTAATCAATCTAAGAAGTCCCATATCGCCATAGCTAACTCCCAAGCATCCATCTGTTCCATCAGAAAGCTGCCTAATAGAAAGCTTTTTGTATTTGGAATTTCTAAGAATTTCATTAGCGCGCAGGCCGTTTAATGTGGTGCAATCCACCTCTTTATTCAAAACAGCTTTTAAGCACTCATCCATATCGGCATATTCAACTATTTTTGCATTTGGATATTTTGATTTTATATAGTAGATTTGTAAACTATTGTTACCGTTTACTGCAAATGTAGCATTATCAGGATTAACTACTACTTTTTCAAAAATCAAATCCGACCTTGCTGATATAAATGGACTGCTTTGATAAATTTCATTTTGTTCTGAATAATAAACTCCACCACCAACTGGAAATGCAATATCTATCTCACCATTATTAATGGCAGCAATTACGTCATCATAGCTGTCATATCCTACATAGTTAATATTAATATTTTCAACATCAATCGCACTGAAAATCGCTGGAATCAGTTCTTTGATAATTCCTGTAGTTTTGCCATCCTCATCATTGCCGCAATATGGCAAATAATTGTTTAGATAACCTACTGTAACTGAATCATGTTCACTAAGCCACTGAATTTCATCTGCAGTCAATGCCTTTGCAGAAACACTTGAGGCATAATAATTTGTACGCAAATCATTTACAAAGTAAGGTTCATTAGAATATAAACTAATCTGTGCTTCATTTAATTCATCTAAAAGATCCTGTCTTTCTTTATTTACAGCAAGATAGAAATCACTCTGTCCAAAGGTCACTAATACCTGATAATTACTACGACTGTCAGTTCCCTCACCCTCGGCAGCAAGTAAGTCGATTTCCTTTGCATCAAAAGCATCGAACAATTCGCCGGAATCATCATATCGAATAACCGTGGCTCTAATATCATGTTCGCTCAAATAATTCTCAAGAGAATCAGCTACTGCACTATCAAGAACTCCGATAGTATGTCCGCTAATTGATGATATTTCCGAAGTAATCTCGTAATTGTCATCCAATTTCACCAAATTATAAATGGTACTACCCATAGCTATATCTGGATAGCTGATAAGCTCTGCGCGGTCTTCTTTGTAAGCTAGGCCGGCCAAAAGATCTATCTCACCATCAACAAGCATTTGGTACAAATCAGCAAAACTGCCATATACATACTCATATTTCCATCCTGTGTACTCAGATAGCTTGAGGTAATAATCATATGCATATCCAGTTTTTATCTCCCCTTCGGCGGCACCGCGTTCAAAAATCCCATTTTCGTAATATCCAACTTTGACGGTTTTCCGCTGTGAATCAGCCGCACTAGAAAAAAGTGGATCCTGAAATAATGATATAACAAGACCCACTAGTAATATGCAAATAAGTTTGAACTTTTTGTTATAATTTAGAATGTTTCTCCCCATCAATTCTCTCCTGTTTACTATTTAAAATCCAACACAATAATTTACTCTCAAATTTTAATTAGTGTGGATTATTTTACAGCTGCAAACTAAATTTTAAAAATCAGTTTCCTTCTCTATAATATACTATTTCTTGAAAATTATTGTCAATCAAAACCCACTTCAAATCACTATATATTCTATCATTAGACAATATTATGCCACATATGAGTATATTAATTGACATTTTCTTATTTTGTATGCACAATTTACTACAATTCTAATTGTGAATTATTTATGAACAAGGCACATTTTAAGAATTTATACACATTTAATTTTTAAAATTAAACCATGAAAAAATTGGTTAAACTTTTAAAAGAGAAAAGAATAATATGTTCGCTAGTACTAGCTCTCCTAGTGCTTTATTCCCCTATGTCTATAGTGGTCCAAGCCAGCGAAAGCTATTCAAACACTTTGTGCGCCTATAAAAATCTATTAAGTGCCCAAGAAATAGCTGTTTATAATCAAGTTTATTCCGCTATTTTGGATTACAATTCATCTCTATTTAGATTAGAAGAACCTCTTTTGGAATCAGATTTGGAAGACACTATGAATGCGCTTTTCAACGATCATCCAGAGCTGTTTTGGGTGAATACCGCATATAAATACGCAGTGGATTCAAATAATGTGGTTCACAAAATCCAACTTAATTTTGGAATCAGTGAATCTGATTTTACAAATGTGCAGGCGTCCTATGAGAATGCAGTAAAAACAATTGTTTCAGAAGCTGCTGCATACTCATCAGCAGTGGACAGAGAAAAATATATATACGACAAAATATGCTCTATGAACACCTACAATGAATGTAGCGCCATGAATCAGAGTGCTTATTCTGCACTGACCTCTGGCTCTTCAGTATGTGCAGGTTATGCAAGAGCCTTTCAGATTGCTTGCCTTCAATCAGGCATTCCTTGCTACTATGTCACGGGAACATCCAGAGGTCAAAATCATGCATGGAACATCGTGCAAATCGATGGCAAATACTACAATGTAGATTTAACCTGGGATGATTGCCTCAGCGAAACACTAGGCTATAATTCATACTATTACTTCAACAAAAATGACCTAGAATTCTCTCTCGATCATTCTAGGTCAGCGTTATCATCACAGCTTGTAAGCTGCGTAGACTAATTAAATATCACGTTCGTTACGCTCTCAATCCTGACATCTCACTCCGCTCAGCTAAAATGCTTCGCTTGAGTAAGAGTCAGAGAATGATAGCTACGAACTTACTGTATTCTATCTGCGACAATTACTAAACGGTGGGTCGCAACGTAAATAGGTGTGCAGGTATAAAGCGTAAGCTGCTCCTTGCCGGGTGTGGATTCTAGGACTGACAAGTCTTCTGGGTCCACTACTTTTATTTCTGTCACAGCGTATGTATAGGTTCCTTTGGCTGTGTCCACGTAAATCAAATCATCCACTTCTACTTCATCAAGTCGATTGAAATATTTTCCAAAATTGTAATTGCGATGTCCTGCTATAACGCAATTACCCTGCTCTCCTGGAAGTACAGTAGTGGAGTCATGTCCTAAGGACTCAGAAAGAACATTTCTGGTAACGCCTTCACGAACAGGATTTTCTGAGTCAATGGATGGGATTCTAAGAATGCATAACATGTCGCCATCAACTACTGGCTCATTGTCTATATCTGAATAGACCTCTCCACTTTCGATGTATTCCCTAAACTCTGATATAGTTTTTTCTTTCTCATGGTACTGTCTTATATTTAAAGCAATAGAGCTAAGCAATAAGCCTAGCCCCAATGCTATAAGAACAAGTCCAATTACTTTTTTAATAACTTGCTTTTTCATTTATTTAACTCTTTTTTCTTTTCCAAACACAAGAAACAATCCACATGCAATAAGGATAACTGCTGCAAGATATGCAATCAAGGTTCCGATAAATCCACCAGTTTTTGCAAGTGTTGGTGCTGAATCCTGATCATCTGTCAAAGCAACAATCTCATGCTCCTTAATTGTCAAATCTTCATCAGCCACATCAGTAGTAGGTGCTGCTCCATAGTGTGAATGGTGGCTACCATTGGTTGATGACGAAGACTCTGTAGCCTCTTTGACTGGTGTCTCTGAAGGCTCCTCAGTTGGAGTATCTACAGGATCTGTTACCTCTGTAGTAGGCTCCTCAGGAACAATGACAGGTGTAAGTTTTGGTGTAACATTCTTGCCCAACTCAGTAATTGTTGAATTCGTAAATACGGTAGAGCCCATAGGCTTTGTAAGAAGTGATGTTTCTACCTCGCCATCCTCATTAGTAGTACCAACAATTTTGATTGTAATAGGGTCTACTGGATCATAACCTTCTATCTCAGCAGTTGGCTTAAGAATATATTCTTCCTGATATTTCAAATCGTAAACCGACTCTAATGTATCCTCATCTACTGTAGTAGGTGTCACTTCTACAAGCTTGCCTGCTATAGGATCAAGTGTGAATAAAGTAAACTTCATTTCCTCAAAAATAGTTGGGTCAATACCAAGTGTATCTGGGCTGATTGTAAATGTAGCAGTGCTGTCTGGCACTTCTATCTCATCACCATTATCATCGGTGATTGTCTTAGTTTTATATGAATCAACCATTGTGATTTTAGCATCATCAATAACCTGATCATCTACTTCAATCTCACCATCAGTTGTAATTACAATGTGTATAGAATCTGCCACATCATATCCTGCTGGGGCTACGATTTCGTGTAAATAGTAATCTCCTGCTGGAAGAGCGAATTCCTTGGCACTTCCATCTGTAGTCCATGAAGAGATGTTATTGTCCTTTGCTGCATCCACATCACTCTCTTCACTAAGAATAAGTTCTGCGCCTATAAGGTCATTTCCCTGACCATCAGAGATTTTGCTAATGGTAAATGAAAAAGTATCCTTAATAGAATCAATCATAAGAATCGAGTCAACAGCAGCCCATGTATTATCAGTATTTCTCTGATATAGCTGGTCATCTTCCACCTTGAACACGATATTATTTGCAGTATTGTAACCAAATGGTGTTGTTGTTTCTGTTAACGTATATACGATATCCTCGCTGGCTGTAAATTCATAACTGCTATTACCTGTAGTCCATGCAGCTGCTGACTCAGCAGTACTATCAGAGTTAACCCAAGTAATTTCAAGCCCAGCATCTGCCACATAGTTGTTAAGGCCATCTTGTTTTAAAATACTGATTTCCTTCTTAGGCTTAGCATTATAAAGAGTATTATTCTCTTTTTGTTTTCTAGCTGCAGTAAGCCCCTTTTCGCCTGTTGTTACAGATTTTCCAGTCTGATACTCATCTGGAATAATGTATCCATCAGGAGCTGTTGTCTGTATAATTTTATATTCAGTATTAGGCTGAATAGATGGTCCCTTAAAAATAATTTCCCCATCACTATCGATATCTGCTTCTGCAACAACCTTACCTTCTAAATCGACTAATTTAAAATGTCCCTCTTTTAACAGAATTGTTCTATCATAGTCATCTCTCAACTCTGCGAAGTAATATGTATACTTTGTAAAATCTACGCTAGAAAAATCAGACTGGCTGTAAGAAACAACTGCATTATTTGTTTCTTCAGAACCATAACCAACAAGTTTTACATCATTAGTGAAATCTCCTGCATCTTTATTAAGCATGTAGGCTGTATATTTCAGCACAAATGCCTTACCGTCATATCCCTTAGGTACTACTACCTCAAGAACTGTTTTGCCGTCTACCGTGTTAACACGTACTGTCACACCTGTGATTTCTGTACTTGCTGTAAGCGTTCCAGTCTGAGCTACTGTAGCCTCATATAAATGAACCGAATCCTCATCTAATGAAAGACTCGCTCCTAATGTATCTTGAATAACAACCTCGTCAATATCATCTGAATACAATGTCTGCTGAGCCGGATTCAATGAAACAGTATAATCAATAACCTCTTCGTTCTGACTACCTGTTTTTGCAATTACTGTGTTAGTAAACTTAGTAGTAGCTGAAGATGTTGTGGCTGTAGCATACTGTGTACTTACGAGGGATGCAGTATTACTGATAGTTACATCACCAGTATTTTTAAATGTCTCGCCATCTTTAACCTTTGCTGTAAATGTGATAGTAAATTTTCCTGTAATAGAGCCAAGATCAAAAGTTAAAGTATTTGAAGCAGTGTCATAATCTACTGTTGCACCTGTAGCAGAGCCATCAACATATTCTAATCTGCTATCGAGAACATCAGTAATTTTAACACCATCCATAGGCATCTCATTAGTATCCACAACTAATGTATATGGAATAGTTCTAGTTGCATAGTTGTATGAACCTGCAGTCTTTTTGATTACATTACTTGTGCAGCTTTGAGTTGCTGAGTGTGTGGCTTTGACCGCATCAGTATCTCCATAATGTAGGTTAACTTGATTTGTATAACTTTGGGTAGCATTACTTGCCCAAACCGATTTATTAGTAAGACGTGTTGTAACTGTAAATGTAAGAACATCTTCAATGTTCTGCTTACTAAAATCAAATACAACTTTTCCATTAGTAGATTCATCTATAGAATAATCTGACTCACCACTAAGTGTGGTATCGCCTAACTTAACATCTGAAATGCTCACATAGTCATTGTCAGCTGGCAATATATCAGTCACCCTTACATTTGTAAGGGACTGCTTGCTCTTATTAACTGTAACATTCCATTTAATAGTATGATTTGTTGCATCATAACCGCCTGCTTCCTTTTGAATAGCAGCATTTGTAACTAGAAGTGTTTCGTTAACAAAGCTTTTACCTACTGTAGGTGGAGTTGGTGCAGATACATACTCACCATTTCCATTTTTATATTTATATGAAATAGTTGCCTGATTTTTAGGAATGGTGTGATTTTCCTTAATATATGTATCAAAATCCTCAATTGTAGTTTGGTAAGTCACAACATATTTAGCTGTGCCACTCATTTTACCGAAATTGAATGTCTGAGTGTTATCGCTATAGCTATAATCATATGTAACAGCCTTATCATCACTGTCCACAACTTTAACATCTGAAATGGAAATTGTAACACCTGAATCAGCAATAACTTTGTCTGTCAGGACCACATCATATAAATCAAATCCATTGTTTTGGATTGTGACTGTCCAGCTGGCAACACCATTGCTATCTACCTGACCGCCTTCTTTGTCAATCCATTTAACCATGGTTTGAGTAAAGGTAGATGATGCTGAATCTGAAATATTTAAAGCATCATAATCATCAGTAGCTGGTGCTGTAACTACAATCTTGTTGCTAACTGATTCACTAATCTCTTTAGATTCGTTGATGCTACTAGTTTTAGCAATAACATCTATCTTTGTTTGATATGTGAATGTATTTGTTGCGCTCGCCTCATTATCTTTGTAAGTCCAAGTTAATGTAGAGCCGTCATTTGTGGCAATATCGCTTTTTGTTCCATTTACTGTAAATGAGCCTGCAACATAATCCTGTCCTGAGCCAAATGTATCTGTAAAAGAATAACCATCTACATATTCGATTGGATTGCTGTTATTTTTTAGTGTAACTGTCCAAGTAACAACTCCATTAGCATCAGGGTCACTAGCAGTCTTTGTAACTGTAGGCGCCTTAGCCATGTACTCATCTACATTAACTGTAATAGTAGTACCACCAAATGATAAATCATAGCTTGATTTGGCATTAGAACCATCACTTGAAATATCAAGCTTTAGGTCAAAACCTGCAGTTGCATTTGTGACAGACTCGATAGTCTCTGTAAAATCAGCTATCTTTAATATAGCATTTCCATCCGAATCAAAACTGATGATTCCCAATGTGGTGGTTCCATTTGTCACGGTAATATCTGCATTATCCGACCTTACGCACTCACTTGGTATGCCAGGAATCTTGTAGCTTTTACCTGGGTATACATAGTTATAAGCAGCGTATTTTTCGTCACCAGAAAGGACAATACTCATATCATTAAATACATATTTAACTCTGATTGTATCATCCTTTGAAATGACATTATCTCCATCTGAAGTCAATGCAGTTTCATTTCCATTACTATCAACCTTTGATACAGTTACTGATTTAATCAAATCATTTTCATTGATTTCTTTAGTAGGGTCTGCTTCATTGTCCTCAATAGAAACGACTGCATATGTAGAAAAATGCTCGGTATCAAAGCTGACCTCACCATTTCCAACAGTAGCCCCCATATCTGAGGCAGACGTTGCATCATCAGTTACGTGGTAAACATCCATGTCTACACTGTCGTCACTCTTGGCTTCTGATGTATCTATGTTAGAAAAGGAAACTGTAACATTTCCCTTTGTAGAATCTGGTTGTATTTCATTACCCTCTGCATCCCTTATTGTGATATCAAAGGCGCGCACCTTTGTAATCTCCTGAGAATCAGAAAGCTTTTTCTCAACTGCATCTTCTATAGAAGAAACAGTATTTGAATCAATGAGCTCAGTTACATTAAAATACGCTCCCTCAGGCAAAACGCCCTCAGCTGCTGTAAGAGTAACCTGAACTCCATTTATTGTCTTGGACTGCTCAAATGAAACCTCAGCTTCTTCAGTTTCTTCTTCGGTTTCTTCTAGAGCTACCGTCTCTTCAACTGCTTCAATTACCTCTTCAGAAGCATCAACTACTTCTTTTGCCTCTTCGGAAGCCTCAGTAATCTCCTCAGTTGTTTCTTCGTTAATTTCTTCACCTGATTCAGCGACTTCTTCATTTTCCTCAACTGATTCAGCTTCATCTTTTGTCTCAATGCTGTCTGCTGACTCAATTTCCACTGATTCCTCATCAGCTGAATCAACAACATCTACAGACTCAACATCCCCTTCTGCAAAGGAGACAAAGTCAGTTCCAAAAGTATTTAGCAATACCAATGTGCCCAGTAGCATTGCCATGAATTTCTTTTTCATTGTCTCATCCTTCCAGTCAAAATTATTTATATCATATCCCATCAGCTCGAAAGCCAACGTATACTAACATAGCAAAAAACTGACATTCAGTAAACCAGTTTCGCGAAAGTTCTACACAAAAAAAGAGATGTCCGGCAACGTCGAACATCTCCCCAAAATTAATGTAATTCAATTGTATCAAATCATATCTAAATACATAAAAAATACAATCTACATCTCAGCTCTGAACTCAGCATCACCTGGAAGTGGATACTTGTCTGTAAGAGTTTTGATGATTGCACGAGCCTTTTCAACTCCTGCTTCCTGCTCCTTGATAACGATTGAGATTGCCTCTGCGACCTTATCGAAATCCTCTTCCTTGAGACCACGAGTTGTTGCAGCTGGTGTACCAAGACGGATACCAGAAGTAACAAATGGAGACTTAGGATCGTTAGGAATTGTATTTTTGTTTGCAGTAATGTGAGCATCATCAAGAAGCTTCTCAACAACCTTACCTGTAAGCTCAAATGGAGTAAGGTCAATGAGCATAAGGTGATTGTCTGTACCGCCAGAAACGATTTTGATGCCTCTATCCTGAAGTCCCTTGCAAAGTGCCTGAGCATTCTTTACAATCTGCTTTCCATATTCTTTAAATGAAGGGTCAAGTGCCTCCTTGAAGCAAACAGCCTTTCCAGCAATAACATGCATTAAAGGACCACCCTGAATACCTGGGAATACTGCTTTGTTGAAATTGTATTTCTCATTTGCTTCTGCAGTAGACATAATCATACCACCACGAGGACCACGAAGTGTCTTGTGTGTAGTTGTTGTTACGATATCTGCATAAGGAATTGGGCTCTCATGAACGCCTGCAGCAACAAGGCCTGCAATATGAGCCATATCTACAAAAAGGACAGCGCCAACTTTATCACAGATTTCTCTGAATCTCTTGAAATCAATCTTACGGCAATATGCTGATGCACCAGCGATAATCATTTTAGGTTTGCACTCAAGGGCAATACGCTCAACGTCATCATAATCGATAACACCTTCGTCATTAACACCATAAGGTACGATATTGAAATAAACTCCAGAGAAGTTTGCTGGTGAACCATGTGTAAGGTGTCCGCCGTGATCAAGATTCATTCCCATTACTGTGTCTCCTGGCTGAAGAACTGCGAACTGAACCGCCATGTTAGCCTGAGCACCTGAGTGAGGCTGAACGTTAACATACTCGCAACCAAATAATTCCTTGGCACGCTCTCTAGCAAGCTCTTCTACTACGTCTACCTCCTGGCAGCCACCGTAGTAACGCTTTCCTGGATAACCCTCAGCATACTTGTTTGTGAGAACTGAGCCCATGGCTGACATAACGGCTGGTGATACCCAGTTTTCTGAGGCAATAAGCTCGATGTGTTCTGACTGACGGTTGTACTCCTTTACAATAGCCTCTGCAACCTCTGAATCTGTGTTTTTGATGTCCTTTAATGTGTACATTACTTTCCCTTTCTATAACTTCTTTCTATAGTTCCTATATGTGAACCGATTGCTCGGTAATCACTAAAGATATTTACTCTCGAAGTCGTCCTTCGAAAGTGGCTTGTCAAAGAAAAAGCCCTGCGCAAGATTTACGGAAAACTTTCCGATCATGTCAATTTGTTTATCAAACTCAACTCCCTCTACGCAAACATCCACATCAAGTGAATCTGCTAACTCTGAAATAGTCTTTACAAAAAGCTCAGAAAAATGATCAGAGTTCATATCTGAAACAAATGCCCTGTCAATTTTGATTGTATCAAGTGGCATTGTTCTAATGTAATTAAGCGATGAGTAGCCAGTGCCAAAGTCATCAAGAGCAACTCTGCAGCCTCTGGAACGAATCCCCTCTAAAATAGCAACCATCCTATCCATATCATTAATGGCAAGAGACTCTGTGACCTCAAGTGTAAGATTGTTTGGATTGATTCCAGTTTCTTTTAGTACCTCATCCAATTTATCTATGAAATCTACCTGAGTAAGCTGTACAACAGAAAGGTTAACATTAACCTTGTACTCTGGATGACCAAAGTCATTCCAATGTTTGCAGCTTCTAGTGGCCTCTTCCAAAACATGTTGGCCTATAGTATTTATGAGTTTTAGCTTTTCTGCCTGAGGAATAAACTGGTCAGGCAAAACAAGACCATATTCCAAAGAGTTCCATCTAATTAAGGCCTCTGCACCACAGCATGTTGGAATGCTATTTACAAACTCCATAATTGGCTGATAGTAAACCTCAAACTCTTTGCAACCATCCTCTACTGCTCTGCGGAGAGCCTGCTCTAATTTAACCTTTTCTGCTACTATTGCATCAGAATTGGCATCGTAAAATTCGAATCTGTTCTTGCCTCGATTCTTTGCACCATGAAGGGCAATATTTAGGCGAGTGAGAATAGCTGAAGAATCCTCTAAGTCTCCAGGACCCTTTACGCAGCCCATACTAACTGTGCAATAGTATTCCTGGCCGTTTAATGTCCATGGATTGTCAAAGAGAGTCATTATTCTCTTTATTATCATATCAAGGTTCTTAAAGTTTGCGTGGTCAACAATTACCGCAAATTCATCGCCGCCTACTCGATAGCATTTTCCATTTATATAAGAAATGTCGTTGATGCTATGGGCAATGTACTCTAGCAAATCATCACCGATCTGATATCCAAGACCTTCATTTACGCTGGCAAAATCATCTAAATCCAGCATAAGAACTGCAAATTCCTTGTTAAGCTTTTTAGCCACATGGAACTCTAAAGAAATGTCCTTTTCACATGCCTGTCTATTGTAAAGACCAGTAAGAACATCCTCCTGGGCCTGCTTTTCTACCTTTTTCTGATAGAGTCTAAGTTCTGTTGTATCGTAGAAGGTAAGGAGTCTAACCTCTCTGCCATCTACCCATTCAATAGCAGCTATAGAAATATCAAACCATTTTCCTGAACCATTAGCTGAGTAGCCATTGATTTCAGATAAGGTATAACGCTTATCAAAAATGATTTCTTCTATAGCAAGTCTGTCAATTTCATTGTCAAACATTCGTGAGAATGTCTCGTTTTTATAAAGTAAATCCTTGGTATCTAAATCAGCTACCACAACTCCATAGCCTGCGTTCTGAAGAATTGCCTCAAGAGCAGAATAAGAACTTGCAAGTGAATTTGCAGTAATCTTTTTAAGTAAAACAGAGTGAAGGATTCGCTTGATGTCGTTGGCGAATCTAAGATCCTCTACACTCCATTTGCGCTCCTGTCCTCTTGAGATAAAGCAAAGATACATGGCTGCTGAATCATTTACATTGATAGGAAGGAAAATACCTGCCTTTATCTCATGCTTTATGAAGAATACTTCAAATAGCTCTGGAAGAACTGCATCTGAAGAAATGGTGTATGGCTTTCCATTCATAAATGGCAAGCTTATTACTGGAACCTGCTTAAACTTTGGACTAAGAGCTTCTCTTCCTTTTACCACCCATTCACAAATCATGTCTGCATCCACACCGTCAGGATTGATTTGTAAAAGAGCTGTGTTTGTACACTCTAAATAACGTCCAGCTGCCCCAAGGATATTATTAGCAATATCAGCAAAAGAATCCTCAGACTCCATATCTCTGAGAATTTCTGTCATAATCTCATTTTTCTTAAGTCGAGATTCAATTTCTATCTCGGCCTGTTTTTCATCTGAAAGCTTCAGCTTTAATGCCTGTGCTTTAATTTTTTCTGCGAAATAATGCTTTGTAAGATTTTCAATGAGAGAAATAGATTTATCAAAAGAATCCGCTGTAGTAAGTCGAATCTCCTCTGGAAGCTGAATTCCAATAGGAAGCTTCTCCTTGTCAACGCCGAAGCATAGCCAAACTCCAATGCATTCTCCCGCTCCGCCACGGATAGCTACACCTCTATATAACAAATATTCCTCTGTGCCGTAACGTTCAATAACATTTTCAACATTACCATCCACAAAGGAATCTATAATTTCCCTGCGTAGCTCTGCAGTGAAATTGTAGTCAACAAAGTTCTCCTCAGGCTTTGTGCCTGAGAAGGTTGTAAGTTGACCCTGAGATTTGCCAACACACATGAGATATAAGTTGTTGGCTTTACAAAATGAGTCCTGCAAAGACTGCATTGCCTCATTATTAACTTCTAATTCGATTGCTACTCTATTATTTGAGTCCATCCATACTTGTCCTCAAGCCTACCCCATTGAATACCTGTAAGAGTATCGTAAAGCTTCTGAGTAAGCTCTCCGGTTTTACCTCCATTTATTACAACAACATCGTCCTTGAAACGGAGTTCACCAACTGGTGAAATAACTGCTGCTGTTCCTGTACCGAAAACCTCTTCTAGCTTGCCATTGTGGCCTGCCTTCATAAGGTCATCAATTGCAAGACGCTCCTCACGAACTTTGTAGCCCCAATCACGAAGAAGATGAATCATTGAATCTCTGGTAACACCAGGAAGAACTGTTCCAACTGTAGGAGCTGTCCAGATTTCCCCGTCAATCTTGAACATGATATTCATAGTTCCTACTTCTTCTACGTATTTGCGCTCATTACCATCAAGCCATAAAACCTGTGAATATCCAAGCTTTTCTGCCTTAACCTGACCTGCGATAGAACCTGCATAATTACCACCGCATTTTGTGAATCCTGTACCGCCTGCAACTGCTCGTACCAATTCATTTTCTACTAAAATCTTTACTGGGTCAAGTCCTGTTGCGTAATATGCGCCAACTGGACAACAAAGAATCATAAATTTGTAAGATTTTGCCATATGTACACCGAGAGCAGCCTCTGTAGCGAACATAAATGGTCTAATATAAAGTGATGTATCCTTCTCAGATGGAACCCAAGCTTCTTCTGTTTTAACAAGCGCCTTTACAGCTGCAACGAAGTCCTCAACTGGGAATGCTGGCATGCAAAGTCTCTCATTAGAATTAATCATTCTCTTGGCATTCATCTCTGGTCTAAATAACTGGATTTTGCCATCTTCACGACGATAAGCTTTTAATCCTTCAAATGTCTCCTGGGCATAATGAAGTGTCATGCATGCTGGATCAAGTTCGATTGGTCCTTCTGGGACTATTCTAGCATCGTGCCATCCAATCTCTCTATCCCAATCACAAACAAACATGTAATCAGTCATGTACTTTCCAAAACCAAGGTTGTTCCAATCTGGCTTTTCCTTTAATTTTTCGCGTTTTTCAAATCTGATTTCCATAGTAGCCTCCGAACATAATCTGTTGTTTTTAAATAATTTCTATCATTATCCACCTTTTTTGTGAGCACGTCAACACTTTAGTGTGTTAAATTATCCTTGACGGTTACAAGAAAAAATGTATATTTGTTTAATATTTTGTGAACTATGCCAATTGCATGGACTATATCCTTCGATAAATGTTATAATTCAGACAAATACATCTAGCAAGGTCAATAAATATGAATATTTACACTCAATTATGCGGATTAGCAATTATTGCAATCCTCTTATTCTTTTACAGCCGTCAACCCACTATGGGTCTAGGTTCAGAGCGCTATTTTCGATTAACTTTATATGTAATATTGGGGTGTGTATTGTCGGATATTGCATCCTGCTATTTTATTGTCAACTCAACTAGATATAGCGAAATTCTAGTATTGTTAGTTTGCAAAATCTATCTTGTATTTTTGCAGCTAGTGGCTTTTTTAGCACTGGCCTACGCCATAGCCGATATTCTAGAAACTTTCGGCAGCAAGCATGAGAAAATGATAGGTCTATTCTTCCAGCTGGTATGTTTGATAGGACTGATTCTCACCATGTATGCTCCGATATACACCTACTACGATGGAATTAAGCTTTATTCCTATGGTCCTGCTACATTGATTACCTACGGCTTTGTTGGACTCTACATTGCATCCACCATTGGGTCAACAGTGATCCTAAAGAACCATATCAAAAGCAAGAAAATTTCTGCACTGCTTGTTTGGATGTCCATTTGGATTGCAGCTGCAGTATTCCAATATTTCTATCCAAAGTTTTTGATTGTTAGCTTTGCATCATGCCTTGGTGCGCTGATTATGTACTTTGAGCTTGAAAACCCTCAAAGCTCAATTTCTAGAAGAACTGGTCATTTCAGTTCTGCTGTAATCAGAGAATATTTTGATTATCTATACAAAACAAGAAAGAAATTCTCAGTAATGATGATTTCTTTTAGAACCGTAGCTGATTCTTCTAATGAAAACAAATTACTTAGACGAACCATTTCTATGCTCTCAGATTTCCTTTTCAGCATAGATACTGCTAAGGTCTTCGATACTGCAGAAGGTTATTTTTTACTGGTATTTGAAAAAGATGTATTCATGGAAAGCACTAAATTTAGGATTTCCACATATTTCCAATCTGTCGAAGACAATCCAGATATTTCAAATGCCATCACATTAATGAGTCCGTTCTTTACTATCGTTCCAGATAGTAGCATTGCAGGAAATGCCGATGAATTGCTTTACCTTTTATCAGGCTATATTCCAAACAATACCAATAAGCTACCTGGAAATGAAATAGTACTTAATACAGATATTATGAAAGAGCTTCGCAATAAGAAAATCGTGGAGAAAATGGTTGTTGAAGCTATGGAAGAAAACCGTATAGAAGTTCACTATCAACCTATTTTTGATATTGCTAACAATAGTTACTCCTACGCTGAGGCCTTGGTAAGAATCAGACTTGCCGATGACACTTTGGTTCTACCAAATGAATTCATTCCTATTATTGAGGAATCAGGCCGCATCATTCCACTTTCGGATACAATTTATAAAAAAGTTCTTTCCTTCATGAAATCCTACAAGATGGAACGAATCGGCGTTAAACATATCGAGTTAAATCTTTCTGTAAAACAAGGTGAGCATCCTTTATTTGCATCACGTTTTATTGACTTGATTAAGGAGCACAATATATCTCCTAACCAGTTGAATCTAGAAATTACAGAAACCAGTTTACTTAGCAATACCGATAATCTTCTAGCCAACATGAAAAAGCTAGAGAATTTTGGTCTAACATTCTCTCTTGATGATTTTGGTTATGGATCTTCTAATCTGAACTACATCATCGATTTGCCTGTCAAAATTGTAAAATTAGACAAACATCTAACCGATGAATATTTTATAAATGAAAAAGCTGAGGCTATTGTTAAAACTGTTATAGAAATGGCCCATTCAATGGGTATTAAAATAGTTGCAGAAGGAATAGAAACCACCGATGCACTAGATGCAATGAAGGCATTAGGCGTTGACTATATTCAAGGCTTCCTGTTTTCAAAGCCATTGCCAGAGCACGAGTTTCTACGTTTCATTCAGCAGCATAATTTGTAAAGGAGAATACACATGCATACTTTTCAACCTTATCCAATCGATATGTTAGAGTGGAACCCAATTAAAAAGCTTGCAGAGGACGGTATAGCAATTGTTGCCGAAGCAAACGGAAAGGTCAACGCAATGGCCTCACACAATGGCGGCGTTGGGCATATTTGGGGCAAAAATGTAGTATATGCTTTCCTACGCAATACTCGCTATACCAAGGAGCTTATAGATGAGTCAGAATATTTCTCAGCTTGCTTCTTTGATATGAACGACAAAAACAACGTACAGCTTATGAAGATTCTTGATAAAATCAGTGGACGTAGCGAAGATAAACTTGCTCAGTGCAAGGTTACAGTTACACACGATCTTAACTGTCCTTACATTGACGATGCCAACTTCATTATCTTCTGCCGCAAAATTGCAGCTGTACCTATGACAGAAAACACCATCCTGGACCCAAAGATTCTAGACGAGCACTATACAAACCGTCACCTAGATGACTTCCATACTATGTATATAGGAGAGATTCTCGATATTAGAGCAAGATAAAATTAAATTAAAAAACCACCTTGTTACACTATCAAGCCTTAGATATTCCCTTCGGTCACTGAAACGTGAGCCTTCGGGAACACTAAGAGCTTGATAGCTATAAGGTGGTTATTTTATTGCATATAAACATCTATTGCTCTAATATCGAGAACTATGCACTTTTAGTGGAAGAATGCCATCTCGTCATCCAACTCTTTTGCAATGACGTTGAGCCCGTTTGCTTTGTCGGAAAGGTCTTCCATGGTATTGGAGAGATCCTGCATCGAAGCACGTGTCTCTTCTGAGCTTGCTGCATTTTCTTCAGATATAGCAGATAGATTATTTATTGTATCTGAGATTATTGCACTGGCAGCCTCTGTCTTATCAACATTTTCGACAATTGCTCTTGTAAGAGAAATCGATTTATTAATCTCATCAATAAGAGTATCAACTTGTTCGATTGTTCTATGAATAGTGCTACGCTGTTTGCTGATTTTTTCCTGAACTGTGCCTGCCTCTTCCATTGTCTTATTAGAGTCAGATGCCAATCCCTTCATAGCCTCTTGAATATTTCTAGCAGCCTCAGCAGACTGGTCAGCCAGCTGACGTATCTCATCAGCTACTACTGCAAATCCCTTTCCAGCCTCTCCTGCTCGTGCTGCCTCTATGCTAGCGTTGAGGGAAAGCAAATTGGTCTGAGCTGCAATTGCATCAATAATAGCAACTGCCTCGCTAATAGTCGTTACTGCTGTATTTGTATTTCCAATGAGTTCTACAATACCATCAATTGCTGCAATACTCTCTCTTGTGGACATTCTAAGTTCATTAAGCTTCTCCTGGCTGGCTGAGGAATTCTCCTGCATAGAATCTGCAAGTCCCTGCATTTCCTCTGTATTTACAGTAATGAGATTAACTGATTCATTAATATCATTAACTGACTCTACTGCTGCCTGCAATGATTCCGCCTGAGTAGAAGCACCGGATGCAACCTGTGCAACAGATGATGTAACGCTCTCAGCAGTTTGTGTTATCGTCTGCACAGTGTTATATAAATAACCTGCAGAATTATCAACTTCATTGGAAGAGGTTCTGGCATTACCGATTACACTGCGAACTTTTGCAGCCATATCAAATAAAGCAGAGGACATTTCACCTAATTCATCCTGACGATTTCTAACTTTCTCGCTCAACTGAATAGCCAAATCACCAGTAGCCATTTGACGAACAGCTCTAACATTCTCATCCAATGCTCTAACCATACGGAGCACATATTGGATGGTTGCTATTGTAAGTACAATAATAAATATACCTGCAATAGTCATCATAATTCTGATTCGATAGCTGATATAGGTACTAATATTTTTCTTTTGAAGACCAACAAAAGCCATTCCAAAAACGCTACCATCCTCTTCATTGATGAGTGGTTCATAAGCAACATAGTACTTCTCACCATTGATAACTACATCCTTTGCCTGATAACTATTTTTATTATTTAATACTTCTTCTATTACTGCATCACCAGCTTTTGTTCCAACTACACCCTCAATACTCGAACGTTCTCTAGTATCTCCGACAAAAAATGTGTAGTCATAGCCAGTGGACTCTTTCATCTCAGATTCCAAATTAGCAGCCGACTCTGCATCGCTGGCGGTATACTTCAATACCATTGCATATGTTTGACAAGCAGCCTTTACGCCCTGCTCTACCTCATCCTCCATACCAACACGCAAATTCCAAATACCTACAATAGTTGATGCCGCACCCACTAAAATCATTGACAGCATAACCATGCCGGTCAGGAAAATTTTAAGGGACATCTTTCTGCTTTTTTCTTCCATGAGGTAACCTCCTTACGGTTAAGTAATATCTCCCTAAATTGATCGACCGTAATACTCAACTTTGCAAGTGTGACCAACAAAGCAATTATACCCAATATCTGAGTAAATTCTGTGAAAAAAGTCTAAAACTCTGCACTCAACAAAAGCCACCTAGTAGTTATACACTGTACCTATGCTTGATAACTACTAGATGGCTATTTTAAATCAACTTTACTTTTTAAATTGAATTTTTAGCGATTGAAGAACTCTACAAATTCTTCGTAACCGTCGTTTGTGAGCTGTTCCTTTTGGAACTTCTTGTTTTTGTTCATGCGAACAACTAATACTGTCTGACCGGCTGCACGAGCCTCCTTTGCCTGAGACATAACCTCGGCTAGCTTCTCTGCTGGATAGCCCTTTTCTACAAGGTATGCAACCTTTTTACTAGCTCCAGGAACCTTGAAGCCCTGCTCCATAAGAAGAAGGATGATACGCTCAAATCCAATTGAGAATCCACAAGCTGGTGTGTTTTGGCCTGTGAAATTGCCAATCATTTTGTCATAGCGTCCGCCACCGCCACAGCTTCCACCGAATTCAGGAATAGCAATCTCGAAAATTGTACCTGTGTAATAGCTCATACCACGTACAAGTGTTGGATCAAATACAAGCTCGAACTGAGCTTCCTTTGTGGCGTTAACTGCTGCTGCGATTTCACGCATCCAATCAGCGACCTCAGTATCAAGGAACTCGCCAAGCTTTTCAAGTAAAACATCCATTCCGGCTGCAACATCTTTTACATTTTCAAGTGCAGCAAAAAGACCTACATATTTATCGATAGACTCTTTTGAATATCCTGCCTCAAGAAGCTCTGCTGAAACTCCTTCAAGACCGATTTTGTCCATTTTATCAAGTGTAATGAAAATAGAATCATAGTCTGCTTCTTCAAAGCCAGCATATGCTGCCATAGCCTTAAGAATACGACGCTCGTTGATTCTAATTTCGAAATTTTTAAATCCGATACGTCCAAGTGTAGTAGTTGTTGCAAGGATAAGCTCGATTTCTGCTAAGTTGCTAGGCTCACCAAGGATATCGATATCGCACTGTGTAAACTGTCTGTAACGTCCACGCTGTGGTCTATCTGCTCTCCATACAGAACCAATCTGAAGAGCCTTAAAAGGTGATGAAAGCTCATTAGCATGATTTGAATAGAATCTGCAAAGTGGAACTGTGAGGTCATATCTCATACCAAAATCAACAACCTGCTCCTCTGTAGTAGCCTCAGGAATGTTGAGTTTTTCTCCACGCTTCATCACTTTGAAAATAAGCTTTTCGTTTTCTCCACCCTGCTTATTTGAAAGATTGCCAATAGACTCCATAGCTGGTGTCTCAATTGGTGTAAATCCAAATGAACGATAAGTATCTTTGATAATAGATGTAACGTAATCACGAACCTCCATCTCATAAGGGAGAATGTCCTTCATTCCGTTAACTGGTTTCTTGTTTAAAGCCATTTTAAATCCTCTCTAAGTCTCTCTCTTTTTCTATCTATCATTTCGTCAATGCGATCCATATAGAGCTGTACATCCTTGACATTTTCACATCTTGTAACGGTTTTGCCATGGTCTGCAACGAATTTGCAGGCTGTGCCGCAACCAAGTGCCATTATAGTTTGTTTCTCTTCCATTATCAAGATATTATAAAGGCCCTCGTTGCCAGGTGTAGCGTATCCAATATTCTCGAGATTAGCCGCCATATTCTTTTGACGATACAAATAATATGGAGCCATTCCCATTTCCTTGGCTGCTTCTAGGCAAATATCCATATGCTTCTGAGAATTCTCGATTAAGTAATCCTCGTACGATTCTCTGTCATAATTGAGTCTCGCAGAATGCTTAAGCGCAAGAGAATGAACTGTAAGGTTATCAGGAGCTAATTTCTTTACCTCTGATAATGTATACTGAACATCCTCTATAGTTTCGCCAGGAAGCCCCAAAATTAAATCCATATTTATATTTTCAAAACCTAGTTCTCGCGCCCAACCATACACTTTGTGAATATCCTCAACCTTATGAAAACGGCCAATCAAATCAAGTGTTTTTTGATTCATGGTCTGTGGATTGATGGATATACGAGTAACTGGATGCTTCTTCATTACCTGAAGCTTTTCAAGGGTAATGGAATCAGGACGTCCCGCCTCCACAGTGTACTCAAGCAACGACTGAGTATCGAAATATTTATCAATCAAAGTAAGAAGTCTATCTAAATGCTCTGCATCAAGAGAAGTAGGTGTGCCACCGCCAATATAAATAGTAGTAAGGCTCTTGCCTTTGCAGCTTTCGGCGGTAAAGGCCATTTCCTTTTCCAATGCATCAATATAGTCATCAAGCTTTTTAGTCCAAAGCCCTATTGGATAGGAAGTAAATGAACAATAAAGACATGTGCTTGGACAGAAAGGTATGCCAATGTACACCGAGTAGCCATTGTCATAATCAATCTTTGATAACAGCTCGTGTTCCTTGTGGGAAACCTGAAGACTCAAATCGATTTTAGCCTGAGATGTCAGATAGGTATCTTTCATGTATTCGGCAACCTGCTCATCGCTGGCGCCCTCTTCTATCATTCCGAGGGAAATTTTAGTAGGGCGAATGCCTGTAAGTGTTCCCCATGGAAGGTCCTTGCCTGTACGCTCATGGAGACTCTTGTAAATAGCAAGCTTTAGACGATTCTTGGTGTCAGGACGATTAGAGTAATCAATTTCGATTTCCTCGCCATCAAGAGTCAATTTTTGCTGGGAATATTCTACATCCATGCTAAACAAAAGCTCCTCATCCAAAGGAGCCTCGTCTGTGCCAATTCTAACCTCTTGCTTAGGGTAGAAGGCTTTAACCAATGAGTATATGTCATACTCAAAATTATTTTCATTAAGTTTTATATATATCATAGCTTTTATAAGTAGGGATTATACATCCTCTCGTCACCAACTGTAGTGGCACTCTCGTGTCCTGGGTAACAAATTGTATCCTCTGGTAAAATCATAATTTTGGTTTTGATGCTGTTAATTAAATCAGACATCGAACCACCTGGGAAATCTGTGCGTCCAACGGACCCACAGAATAGTGTATCGCCTGTGAACAAAATGTCCTCTTTTTCAAAGTAGAAGCAGCATCCACCTGCAGTGTGACCTGGTGTAGCTAAACATTTGAAGTGAAGTCCACCCAAATCCAATTCCTGCTCATCATCAAGATATTCATCTGCGTGATATGAAGCTGGTTTAAAAATCATATCACCAGATAAATTCAATCCAGGATTCTCAATAGTCTCTCGCTCGCCCTTATATGCAAAGATTTTGACCTTGTATTCTTTGGCGATTTCATCGGCAGCTCCGATATGATCAAAATGGCCATGTGTGATAAGGATTGCCACTGGCTTTGTGCCTGACTGGGCAACAGCCTTTTTGATTCGGTCCGGTGATGAGCCTGGATCAATAATGATTGATTCATTTGTATTTTCATTAATTGCCAGATAACAGTTCATAGCGCAAACTGGCAACAGTACATGCATTACTTTCATTTTAGCCTCTAGGTCTTTCTACATCGATAATTGACTCAACCTGCTTGATTTTCTCAACAAGTGATCTAAGCTGCTCGCGACTCTGTGTACCAAATTTGATGGTGATGGTAGCAACGCCCTGCTTGCTAGTTTTGGAATGAATAGAGTCGATATCGATTTCTCTTTCAGTAAATATTCTAGTGATGTCAACCAAAAGTCCTGTTCGGTTGTTTCCATAAATATTAATCTCAGTTAGGTATACGCCACCACGTTTTCCTTCTTCAGTAGCATCCTGAGCCCATTCTGCCTCGATAAGTCGCTCTTTCTCGAAATCAGGCAGATTTATCATATTAATACAGTCTGTTCTGTGAATAGAAACACCACGTCCTCTTGTAACAAATCCAACGATTTCGTCACCAGGTACTGGGTTACAGCATTTTGAAAAACGTACAGAAACGTCGTATAAACCACTAACTGTAATACCATTCTTTGACTTTGGTTTGATTTTTTCGCCGTTCCCTGAGTGCTCTGCAAGAACCTCTGCGTCAGTAACCTTGACTGGGTGATCCTTTTGGTAGGCTGCATACATACGATTGATTATAGCACCTTCTTTGATGGCACCCTGTCCAACGGCTGCAAGAGTATCTTCCCAGCTGTGGAAACCATATTTATTCTTGATAAGCTCTTGATAACGAGGCTTATTAATCTCACCTATATCAATGCCCTTTTGCTTGGCAGAATTAATAATTAATTCCTTGCCCTTTGCAATATTCTCATCCTTAGACTGAGATCTGAACCATTGATTGATTTTGTTTTTGGCCTGAGATGATTTGACAATGCTGAGCCAATCACGGCTAGGGCCATTTGTATTCTGAGATGTAACAATCTCAATTCTGTCACCATTTTGGATGACATAATCAATAGGCACGAGTTTGCCGTTTACTTTGGCACCAATCATACGATTTCCTACTGCTGAATGAATAGCGTAGGCAAAATCGATAGGTGTGGAACCATTAGGCAAGTTTTTAACATCACCGGATGGAGTAAAGCAAAATACTGTATCCGAGAATAAATTTAAATCTGATTTTAATAAAGATGAAAACTCCTTGTTATCAGAGATTTCCTGCTGCCACTCTAGTATCTCGCGGAGCCAAGAAAGCTTTTCTTCCTCGCCTACTACTGTAGAGCCCTCTCCACTCTCCTTGTATTTCCAGTGGGCAGCGATACCGTATTCACTGGTGCGGTGCATCTCATAGGTACGAATCTGAATCTCAAATGGCGCACCATTAGGACCGATAACTGTGGTATGCAAAGACTGATACATATTAGGCTTTGGCATAGCAATATAGTCCTTGAAGCGTCCAGGGATAGGTGTGTACATCTCATGGATAACGCCAAGGGCTGCATAACAATCCTTTATGGAATCAACGATAATACGAACTGCAAACAAATCGTATATCTGATCAATGGTCTTGTTTTGATTGACCATCTTTTTATAAATGCTAAAGAAATGCTTTGCACGACCATAAACGTCAGCTTTGATTTCTGCTGCCTTGATGTGCTTTGCAACGTCAGTTACCAATGAATTGATGTATTCGGTACGCTGACTCTTTCTAAGTGCTATTTTTTCAACCAGGTCGTAATAGGCATCTGGCTCTAAATACTTAAGTGATAAGTCATCAAGCTCTATTTTGACCTTGCTGATACCAAGACGCTGAGCAAGTGGAGCATAAATCTCCATTGTCTCCTTTGCCTTTTCCTTTTGCTTCTCAGGTCGCATGTACTTTAAAGTACGCATATTGTGAAGTCTATCCGCAAGCTTAATAAGAATGACACGAATATCCTTTGCCATTGCAAGGAACATTTTTCGCAAATTCTCAGCCTGAATCTCGACTTTATCAGCATCATAGTTCAACTGTCCCAATTTGGTAACGCCATCAACAAGCTCTGCTACTTCTTCTGAGAACTCCTGGGCAATTTCTTCCTTAGTGCAGATGGTGTCCTCCACAACATCATGAAGAAGGCCTGCTACTATTGTCTCTTTGTCTAGCTCCAAATCTGCAAGAATAATAGCCACACAAAGTGGATGGATAATATAAGGCTCTCCAGATTTACGACACTGGCCCTCATGGGCATTTCTGGCAACCATATATCCCTTTTCAATCATGGAAATATCAGCATTTGGATGATATTTGCGAACTCTGTCAATAAGCTCCCTGTATAATTCGTCTGGGTCAACAAAATCTGCTGTAGCGATAACACCATGGTTTTCAATGCCAATTTTGTTCTCAAGCTGCTCTAATTCATTTTCTGTATGAATAGCCATGATTTCACCGCCTTTCCCATAAAATTTTTATTAAACATTATATAATTTAACAGGGGAAAATGCAATAATACTAATGAACTTAAATTCCATGATTTATAGGCAATTTTTCAAATACATGCTTTTCTAGACTATGTTTCGTCTGTACAAAACCACATTTTTTTGATATCATTACTCTGTTTGATTATTAGTTGGACTTCATTGGCTTGCCTTGTTTTCCAACTTGTTTTTTTGTATAGAGAAAGGAAGTTAAATGATTCAAGCAAATAACGTCACTCTTCGATTTGGCAAAAAGGCTCTTTTCGAAGAAGTTAATATCAAATTTACTGAGGGTAACTGCTACGGTATCATTGGTGCTAACGGTGCTGGTAAATCTACATTCTTAAAGATTTTATCTGGTCAGTTAGAGCCTACTAGCGGTGAAATTACAATGAGCCCTGGCAACAGACTTTCATTCTTAGAGCAGGATCACTTTAAATATGATGAGTTCACAGCTCTTGATACTGTTATCATGGGTAACCAGCGTCTTTACGATATCATGAAGGAAAAGGACGCTATTTATATGAAGGAAGATTTTTCTGATGAGGACGGTATCCGTGCTGCTGAGTTAGAGTCAGAGTTTGCAGAGATGGATGGTTGGAATGCAGAATCTGATGCTGCTACTCTTCTTAACGGACTCGGCGTAGACACAGAGTACCACTACACACAGATGTCTGAGCTTCCTGGTGCTTTAAAGGTCAAAATCCTTCTTGCTAGAGCACTTTTCGGTTCACCAGATGTTCTTCTTCTCGATGAGCCTACAAACCACTTAGATTTAGACGCTATCGGTTGGTTAGAGGAGTTCCTTATCAACTTTGAAAATACAGTTATCGTTGTATCCCATGACCGTTATTTCTTAAATAAGGTTTGTACACATACAGCAGATATTGATTATGGCAAGATTCAGCTTTACGCTGGTAACTATGATTTCTGGTATCAGTCATCACAGCTCATTATTCAGCAGCGTAAGGAAGCTAATAAGAAAAAGGAAGAGCAAATCAAGGAATTACAGGAGTTCATTCAGAGATTCTCTGCTAACGCTTCTAAGTCAAAGCAGGCTACATCTCGTAAGCGTGCTCTTGAAAAGATTCAGCTTGATGACATTCGTCCATCTAGCCGTAAATACCCATACATCGATTTCAGACCAGCTCGTGAAATCGGAAACGAAGTTCTTTCAGTTGAAAACCTTACAAAGACAATTGATGGCGAGTTAATTCTTGACCACCTTTCATTCAATGTAGGACGTGAGGATAAAATTGCTTTAGTTGGTTCAAACGAAAAGGCAAAGACAGTATTATTCCAGATTCTTGCTGGAGAAATGGAGCCAGACGAAGGAAGCTACAAGTGGGGCGTTACAACTTCACAGTCATACTTCCCTAAGGACAATACAGAAATCTTTAACACAGATCTTCTTATTGTTGACTGGCTTACACAGTTCTCTGAGATTAAGGATGCTACTTATGTACGTGGTTTCCTTGGCCGTATGCTTTTCGCTGGTGATGACGGCGCTAAGAAAATGAAGGTATTATCCGGTGGTGAAAAAGTTCGTGTTCTTCTTTCACGTATGATGATTGAAAACTCTAACGTTCTCATGCTTGATGAGCCTACTGACCACTTAGATATGGAATCAATCACAGCACTTAATACTGGTCTCCAGAAGTTCTCAGGTGTTATCATCTTCTCTTCTCGTGACCACGAAATCGTACAGACAACAGCAAATCGTATCATCGAAATTCTTCCTAACGGACAGATGATCGATAAGATGACAACATACGATGAGTACCTTGAATCAGACGAAATGGCTCGTAAGCGTACAGTACTTGAGCTTTCATCTGATGAACTTGAGGATGACTAAAATAAAGCACAATCAAAACCACCGGCTTAGCCGGTGGTTTGTTCTAGCCCTATAAGGGCTTGTTACCGGCACTGGAGTCTAAAGACT
>NZ_SVEV01000031.1 GCF_015057185.1 Pseudobutyrivibrio sp.
GCATCACCAATCTGGTCAGATGTAAGAGCTACCTGATCATATGTCTCAACATCCATGAAGTTGTAAAGCTCACCATCGTTGTAAAGATACTGCATATCCTTACGATCGATACGTGCTGCTGGGAACTTCTCTGTAGGACGGAAAGATGTTTCTGTAACACCGCCACCCTTGATATCCTTAAGCTTTGTACGAACGAAAGCTGCACCCTTACCTGGCTTTACATGCTGGAACTCGATAATCTGATAAACTTTGTTGTCCATCTCGATTGTCATACCGTTTCTAAAATCACCGGCTGTAATCATTATAAAATCCTCCTTAACAGGTACAAGGCACCGCTGCCTCATACATTTAATACAAACTAATATTGGGCATATAGCCACTCGTATTCATGATTATATAATAAAATAAAACATATTTCAAGATTTTCTAACCCAAAAGAACCGGGACTAATAAAGTCCCGGTCCGTAAGTTTTAGATTTATTCTGGAACTTCCCAACGATAACCCTTTTGATACATAGTATCTAATAGTTCATCAAGAGGCATTGGTTTTCCAAAGTAATAGCCTTGAGCTCTGTCACAACCAATCTCCTTTAAGAACTCATAGTTTTCTTCGCTCTCAACACCCTCACATAGTGGAGATATTCCCATCTCATTAGCTGCTCCAACCACATATTTAACAAGTGGCTTGGCCTTAGGACTATTGTCGATGCTACGAAGAAATGCCATATCAAGCTTCAATACATCAAATTCATAATTTGCGATAGAATTAAGTGATGAATATCCGCTTCCAAAATCGTCTATCCAAATTTCATATCCAGCATTTCGAATCTTTTTAACCGCTTCCTTGATTAATCCAGTATTATCATCAAATGCGCTCTCGGTAATCTCTATTTCAATCATATTTCGAGGCACATCATAAATCTCGGTGAAATCCTCTAACAGCTTAAATACATCGCAAACCTCAAAATCGAGGCGGGATATATTGACTGATACAGGAACCACAACCTCTCCAGAATCCTTAAGTGCACGATAATCCTGACATACTCTTTTTACCACATACTCATCCACAAAATGCATTAAATGGAAATACTCCAAGGTCTCTATAAAGTACGCCGGAGCAAGGATTCCATCTTTAGGATCAATCCATCTAACCAAAGCCTCGTAGCCACAAATATCTCCTGTAGCTACACGAATAATTGGTTGATAAAAAACTTTAATATAATCCTTGGCAATTGCCTCATCTATATGGTCTACAACAAACTGCTGCCTGCGAAGATTATCTCTTATAATATCATCATAGACGCAATAATTGACATCATGTCTGGTTTTAATGCTGTTACATGCAAGTCTTGCATGGTCGCATGCCAATCCTATCTCGCCTCTAGGATCATCCATGTAATAGATTCCAGCTTTTATTTTTACCTTCTTACTTAAATCCTCTGTAAGAAGCATTGATCGATAGACTTCTTCAACCTTTTCCTTTACTTCATGTCTAGGAATAGTCGTAAATACAACAAAATGGTCATCCGAAAATCTGGCAACTGTTGCACCGATAAATACTTCACGTATGGTTTTGCCTAATTCCTTCAACAATTCATCGCCCATTTTAAATCCTTGACGCTCATTGTATAACTTGAAATTAGGGATATCAAAATGAATAAAGGTTACTTCTTGGCGTCTTACATCTGGTGTTTCAAGCAGAGCCTGCACCTTGTTATAAAAATAGGCCATCGTAAGTAAACCAGTTAATTCATCTGTCTCTCTATTTGTTGCCAAAACTTCAGCTTCAGCATAGGAATTTCTGTTTTTATTTACATATTCATTCTCATCTACGTCAACGATGAAAACAAAATAATAGCTTTTTCCACTTGGCGAATGTAGTAAATGTCCAAAATCCTCGATATATTTAGTCTCACCCTTTTTGGTAATAATTCTGTATCTAACATAATCATGCCTTTTTTCAGCATACTTAGTCTGAGCTTCAATCTGATTTTCTATCTTGAAGAAATCATCAGGATGAATCATCCCTTTAAAGTTTCCACCAGTAAACTCCAAAAAATCCTCAAAAGAATCACAGCCAAACATCTCAATAATGTTTGGACCTGCATAGATTATTTTTTCATCTCCATAGGCCTCATATATGAAGAAACCACCAGGTAATCCCCTTGGAATCCGACCACTTGCTTCACTTTGGTAAAACTTATCGCTCATAGATACCCCCATTTATTGGATAGCTACAATTACACAATTCACCTATTCTTGTTGATTGTACCATTTAAATGTGAAAAATTATTATACGAATAGTATTTTTCTATTAAATAAAGCGAGCCGCAAATACAAAGCACCTCATCTTTTCGGACTAAATCTTTTATATTAGCCCCTTTTTCAAGTGCTACTGCATCTATCCCATATTGGCGTATTTTATCCACTAACTCTTTTTGGGTCATAGTTCGTTTATTAGGAACCTCTTCCACATAGCAGCGCTTCGCAATAGGCATAAGCTTTTCTAATATTATATCTACCTCTTTATCCTTAAGGATTCCCATAAGAAAAACAATTTTTTGATTTGGAAAATATTGCTCTAAGGATTGTCTCAGCACCTCAGCTCCTTGCCTGTTATGGCCACCATCCACAATTACATATGGATTTTCACCTGTAAGAGAAAATCTGCCAAACCATTTAGTACCCCTAATTCCCTCTGCTATGGCAGCATCAGAAATAGCATACCCTCTTTTTCTAAGCTGTTTTACAGCAAGAATAGCAAGAGCTGCATTATCCACCTGGTATGTTCCAAGTAGCGAGGTCTCATATTTTTCATCTAATTCAAACACTTGACCCTTAAGACTTCTACTTAAAACTTTTGGCTTTTGCCCATAAATTAAGTCCACCCCTATTCTCGCGGCAGCCTCTTCTAACACAGTGGAAACTTCTTTTTCCTGACTTGCAGAAACAACCACTGTGCCTGCCTTAATTATTCCTGCTTTTTCAGCAGCAATCTCTGCCAAGGTATTTCCCAATATAGACATGTGATCATAGCTTATAGGGGTAATTACTGTCACAATAGGTGCCGGTATAACATTGGTAGTATCAACTCTTCCGCCCATGCTCACTTCAAGAACAACCAAATCACATTTCATCTCCTTGAAATAAACAAAGCCCATCACAGTAAGAATTTCATATTCACTAGGGTAAATCCCTTTTGAAGCAAGCTCATCATAGGCAGGCTTCACCTCCGAGAAAATTTTTGCAAACTCATCATCTGATATTTCTTTACCATTCACAACAAACATCTCGTTATATCGAAACAAAAAAGGCGAAGCAAATGTTCCCACTTTAATCCCTGCCTTATCCAATACAGATGAAATATATGCCACAGTAGAGCCCTTACCATTGGTTCCTGCCACATGAACATATTTCAAATCATTATGAGGGTTTCCTAATTTTTCCAAAAGAGCCTGCTCAGCATCTAGCGAAAACATATCCTTTAGAGGAACCCCTGTATTTATCGGTGGTGCAAAATGAGGCAATTCCTCAAAAAAAGAAATTGCCTCTAAATAACTATATTTTTTCATAAAGTCTAACTCTCTCAAAAGCCTTTAACAATGTGTAGATCATAACAGTATTAACTACCAACATAATCAATTCTTTTGGTAGACGATACAAAATAGTATTCACATAGCCTAACTTAAGATAAAGCATATTAAGCCAAATACTATTCAATAAAATGCCTACAACTACAGTATTAACGACCTGCGATACAACGATTCTCTGCAATGTAGGTCTGTGCTTATAGAGAATCACTCCAAATATCACACCAGTCATCATACTACTGAATGTAAACCCAGGGAAAAATGGACCTGTAGGGTAAAGGAAAAATCCTCCTACATCCACAAGAATACCCATAATTCCTGCAATACCTGGTCCCAGCAACATACCTGCCACACACAATGGTATGAACGCAAATCGGATCTCAATAAATTGATTAATAGGCAACTTGAAATATCCAAGTACTATTCCGATTGCTGTTAGCATGGCTGCAACTGTAAGTGTCTTTGTGTCTCGTAATTTATTCATAAAAATACACCTCCTTTGCAGTCCCTATTGCTTACAAAGAAGGTGTAATTATATATACATTTCCTATGTAGCAGCGGGATGCGACCATAAAACCGCGGCATAACCTTCGTCCTGATGACAACTCCCTGTTCACCAAGCACTTTACGCTTTACAGTCTACTCTGCATTTCTAAATTTGCATCATTATACATCATAGTAGCACCCATAACAACCCCCATTTTATTCCTGCCTCCCCCCTCCTCTACTTTTACCCTTGCCCGCTCCATCTTCTCCCACTTGTTCCCTGCGCATCTAGCCCCTGCCCGCCGCCTGCCCCATCACCTCCATGGAATACTTCGCAAGAATATTTTGTTTTCCAAATATGCAAGTGTCGCATCTTTATTAGCATGTGTCTTTCTCATGTCTGTACAATTTTGAAAAAGGTATTTTATGGGCGGACACCAGAAACTATATTTAGTGCAACTCAGGCTCAGGGGGAATTGGGCGATTTTGGAATGAACCTAGAAAAATAAAAGCTGAATTATCAATATATTGGCATGCGTCGCTAGGACGGCGACGCAAGTGCGACACGCGACACGATGTCGTATAAAGCACGGTGCCAATATATGATAATCCAGCTTTGTAATTTTTCTTGGTGAATGTATTATGAGCCCAATTCCCCCTTGAGACCTGAGTTGTACCAATTGAGAATAACTAAAATGTCCGCCCAGCAAAAATACATTTTTCAAAATAGTTCATCCATAGAAAGACACATGCGGATGCTCCCTTTTGCATATTGGAAAACTACAATATTCGCGAAATTGTATTCCATGGAGGTGATGGGGCAGGCGGCGGGCAGGGGCTAGATGCGCAGTGGAAATTTTACATAGATGGGGCGGGCAAGGGTATTTCAAACATAAGGGCTGGAGGCAGAAAAAGAGCACCCTGTTATGGGTGCTCTTTGAGTGCGTATGCAATATTGATAGCGTGGTCGGCGCATCGCTCTAGGTCAGTGACCATATCGGAGAAGATGACACCTGCGATTGGTTCGCATTTATTTTCCATGAGTCTCTCAACGTGGTGATTGATGAGCTGTTTCTCTTGTTTGTCAACCTTGGACTCAAGCTTTTCGATTTTTGGAAGATTCTCGTAGTTTTCAGAGGTAAAGATGTCGATGGCAAGTTCAACCTCTTCCATTGAGTTTTCAGCCATTTCCTTAAGTTCCTTGGCTGCCTTTTTGGAAAGCTTAGTCTTTTTGTTTTTCATACGTGTTGCATATTCAATGATGTTTTCCGCATGATCTGAGATACGTTCTATATCAGTAACTGCAATTGTGATTGCAGATATTCTACGAAGATTCTCAGCAGATAAGTTCAATGTTTGGAGCTTTACCATTGCATCCTGAATTGCATGATTAAGGATGTTTACGGTTTCTTCACGCTCCTCTACATCCTCGACCTTTTCAGGTGAGTAATCAAAGAAGCAGTCGATTGCCTTTTCGAAGTTTTCTGCTGCAATGGCACCCATTCTAGCTGCCTCAAGCTGAGCCTGATGAATAGCCATGTTTGGTGGTACATTGTTTACCTGAGTCATAAATACAAGCTGACGATCCTCTGCTGCTCTTGTCTCCTCTGGGAGCTCAGGAATGAATGTATATGTAAGCTTGATAATGTAATCTGTGATAGGGAAAATCAAGCATACTGCGATTATAGCAAAAATTGTATGTGTGTTAGCTATCTGACGTCCTGGATCAGTAGATGTAGACTGAATCCAATCTAATAGCGGTGTAACATTTATAATTATTACGATAAGTATTGCTCTCGTAATGTTAAATAGTAAGTTTAGAATCGCTGAACGTTTACCATTTCTATTAGCTGTAAGTGCAGCCAAAAGGTTAGGTGTAACAGAACCGATGGCAGCACCAATTACCAAGTATACAGCAATGTCATAATCAAGGATTCCCTGAACAACAAATGCCTGGAAGATAACTGTTGAAGATGATGACGACTGAAGTAATGCAGTAAATGCTATACCAAATAAAAGTGCTAAAAATGGATTACGTAAAGTTGTAAGGAAATTTACAAATACCTCTGATTTTGAAAGCGGTGCAATAGCAGCCTTCATAATGGTAATACCCTGAAAGAGCATACCAAATCCCATAACTACAGAACCAATATGCTTTACTAAATTGTTCTTCATGAACAAGTACATTACTGCACCAGCAAAAAGTAATAATGGTGTAAATGTAGCAATATTAAAAGCTGTAATCTGTGCTGTGATTGTAGTACCAATATTGGCACCAAGGATAACTCCAATAGCCTGAGCTAAGGTCATCATTCCGGAATTAACGAAACCAATAACCATAACGTCAGTGGCTGATGAGCTCTGAACGAGAACCGTCATTGCGATTCCCACAAGAACAGCTACTAATTTGTTTGTAGTAGCCTTTTCTAAGATTATCTGAAGATTGTCACCGCAACTATTTTTAAGG
This sequence comes from Pseudobutyrivibrio sp., assembly GCF_015057185.1. Taxonomy (GTDB): domain Bacteria; phylum Bacillota; class Clostridia; order Lachnospirales; family Lachnospiraceae; genus Pseudobutyrivibrio. Next base: position 6,544 of record NZ_SVEV01000031.1, read on the forward strand.
CCTGTGGACATAATAGACATACCAAACAAGAATAAGCCCACTCCACCTAGCAGTGATAAGAATTGTGCAATTGTCATTTCATTCTCCTTCTACCGTACTTCCCCTTCATGAGAAGTAAAATTCTTTTCCTTTTCACTTTTGTCCGAAGATAGTTTAACATGACAAGTAAAGAATGTCTAAGTTTTTCGTAAATTTCTATGTATTTTATATGTATGCCTTAATAAAAATGCCATCTTCACGATATTCTTCTGATATTAACTCACCATTTTCACGAATTTTTGCAATACTACCTGCTTCTGAATAAGGCACAAGCTTCTCAATGTACTCTTTGCCATCTCGTAATAATTCTGCGAGAATCTCACGTACTCTATCAAGCCCCTTTCCATTTTTAACCGATGTATGTACCGTGTAGTCGGCTCGCAAATCATGATAATCATGTTCGTCAGCCACCTTGTCAACCTTGTTAAATATAGTAACAACAGGCTTGTTACAAACGCCAAGCTTGTCCAAGGTCTCATATACGATTTCCATCTGGCGGTCCATTTGTGGATTGCTAACATCAACCACATGAATTATGAAATCAGCATATTTTGCTTCCTCAAGCGTGCTCTTAAATGCATCTACCAAATGATGAGGAAGCTTTCTAATGAAGCCTACTGTATCTGTAAGCAAAATCTTTTGATCATTATCCAAAAGTAATTCTCTAGTGGTAGGATCAAGTGTTGCAAACAATGCATCCCACTCTAGAATATTGGCATCTGTCATTTTATTTAAAAACGAAGATTTACCTGCATTTGTATATCCTACTATGGCAGCAACAGGAACTCCGTTTCGCTGTCTTTTACTTCTGGTGATTTCACGATGGCTTACCACATCTGCAAGCTCTTTTTTCAGCTGTGTAATACGTCCAGATATAAGACGTTTATCCATCTCCAGCTTTTTCTCACCTGGACCTCTAGTACCGATAGCACCACCGCCTCCTGCTGCAGTACCACCAACACGGGACATATTTTTACCAAAACCAGTAAGACGAGTCATCTCATAACGCAACTGAGCCAGCTCTACCTGAATCTTTCCCTCAGCAGTACCTGCTCTAGCTGCAAAAATATCAAGGATAATAAGCGTCCTATCCATTACCTTTGTATCTAATGCATCAGCAAGATTTCGCATCTGAGCAGGAGTGAGCTCATCATCGCAAACAATGCCTGTTGCCCCTGTCTCCCATATCAAATCTGCAATCTCATCTACCTTTCCAGTACCAACATATGTACCGGGATTTCTTCTCTCAAGATTTTGCATAATCTGTCCAACCACCTGAGCACCTGCTGTCTCACAAAGTTCTTCCAGCTCATGCAGTGAATCCCATGCTTCAGCTTCATCCCCTTCGTTTACTGCAACTAATATAACTTTTTCTATAATTTTTTCTGTATTTACCATGTATCTATTTCCTAATTTTAATCTAGGGCATGCCCTACCATTTTTATAATAACATTATTTCCCATAATTTTGTCAAAATATCTATGAACAAAGTGCAAGTGCCTCCCATAAAGGGAGGCACCTGTTGTTTAGAATTAAATTTATTTATACTTCAGAGGAGACTATTTAGTCTCTTGTCCTGCAGCATCTTTTACCGTATATGTCATAATAGCAAGAGCAATAATACCAATTACCAATGCTATTAAATCGAAGCTACATGTTCCAAATCTTGAAAGGATAAACATAGCTACCGCATCTACTGCATCTACTGCATAAACTGCACCACGTTTTCTACGTCCAACATAAATTCCTGCAACTCCAACAATTGCTACAAAAAGAATAATCCAATGGATGTAGCATACATGATCGAGTTCTACTGTTGAAACCACTGCCTGTGGGTCCTCATATAATAAGGCATATGTTGAGAACTGACCTGTTGAAATAGTTATTGTATTAGGGTCATCATCTGTATCATAAAGTAATGTGCTTTTGCCTTCGTGGGCTCTCATGATGTAATATGTATCAGATAATCCTAAGTACTGCTCAGGAATACTAATTACAATATCGATAGGGTCTGTATCTGTTACTTGGTTCCAATCTTCTTCATCAAGTCTGAAGAACATGCTTATATCGAGATAATCTGCCATTGTAAGAGCTGGCAACTCTTCTGAATAAGACACAACACCATCATCGATAACCTGTCTATCAAGTTCCGGAACAGTTTCCGTATCTATAGGTGTAACTTCTACCTTGATCTCAAGAATGCTGCCCGCTGCAACTGCTGCTCTCTGCTCCGGTGTAAGAATTGAGTTTGCTACTGCTGCTGCATCTGCAAGACTTGCACTTCTCTCTTCATTACCCTTATACTCAAGCGTTACGATAACTGAACCTTCGCCAATGACATATGCTATAGGTCTATCTGTAACTGGAACTGATTCCATATTATCAAGGCTTTCAGCCTGGATAATTTCACCACCTGATTCGTTAAGTTTATCTAGCAACTTCTGCTTGGTTTCATCTGACACATTACCCCAGATATCGCCACGATCGATAATATTTCCAAGGCCTATTGCATTGTCATCTTCTATCACATCGTCTTTTTCTGTTGGTTTTGGTTCAGGTTCTCTATCCCTTACAGGCTCCTCTTCGGTGCGAACTGTTAAATCTGTTGGTTCTTCTGTAGGAACGATTTCATCTGTAGGCTCTGTTGTTGTAATTGGAGGATAATACTTATGAGTTGAACCTCCACCACCTGATGGTGTATTTGGTGTTGGATTTGATTGATCCTCTTGTTTTTTTCCTTCATTGTTTGGATTAAAACTAAGTGATCCACCCTCAATAAATACATATGAGTTATACCCTGTATCTCCACAGTCACAAATAACAAATTTTAATATTACATGATCACCTATATTTACTGGTATTTGCGCATTAAAAACATTTGATATACCATTCAAAGCCGATGATTCTTTCCCAGTCATTACAATTGATGTTTTATGGAAGAATGTATGTTGGCATGAATCTATATCTGTACTACCACCATTACTCATTTCTGTTCCAGATTCACCTGCTCGTAAGTTTACTATTGTTACTGGTACTTGTGATCCATCTGTTCTTGTAAGCTGAGCAATATTTTTATATGGTTCATTGTTAACCTTTACATATAATCCAAATGCATCGTTAAAATTAGAAGACTGGTCAAACTCTCTTGATGCAAATGCATAATTGAAATTAAGGAGATTTCCCTCCGCCACCATCTCAAATTCAAGTGAGGATGTATCTCCGCCATAATCATAATTCCAAGACGCTACATCAGCTGACAGCTGTGGGTCTTGTTCATTGTTTGCAACCTGGCCACTTGTATCTAATACGATACCTTGAGAAATGCCTATATCATCATCACCATTAGAAAATGTATATACTGTTCCTGTTTTCTTAGCATTTGTTGCTGTAATGCCATCACTTAATACAAGATTTACTAATGACTCTGCACTCTTGCCATTATCATCGTCATATTTTAACGAACCATCTTGAACATCCACCTGGCTATCTGTAACAGGAATTTCATGCGTAACTCCATCGACAACTACTGTTAGTGTTTCAAGTGATGTAAATGGATTAACTGCTGCTACTCTCCAGTTGTTTCTTATATAGTAAACATTGAACAAATCAGGATTACTGCTATATGCTTCAGTTACTTCACCGTCTATGCCAAATGTTTCAAGTATTTCAGATAAATAAACTTCTGAATTTCCATCCAGTACGTACTGTTTGTCATTATATGTGAACTCAACTGTATAGAATGAGAAGCCTGTGGTTTCTGCTTCTACAGTATTGTTTATATTCTGTGTATCTAACTTTTCAGCTTCAGGATTATCTGGATTTTCATCAGTAATATGATAAATATCAGCCTCTAAAAGTTCGTTATTTGCCTCTTCAAGTGCGAAAGAAACAGTTACCGTGCCCTTTGTTGTATCTGGCTGAATCTCGTTTCCTGCTGCGTCAACAACCTTAATGTCAAATGTATAAGAAGCTGCTACGTCCTCTGATTCGCGCTCTGACTCAACTGCTTCTTCTGCTATAGCTGTCTCGACCTCAGTTGCACTTCTTGCTGAAAGTGTTGCTCCCTCAGGGAATACTCCCTTGTCAGCCTTTACTGTAATAAGGACTCCATCGACTACTACACTCTGCACAAATTCAGAAGTCTCATCTGCTGTGCCAATAATTACTGTAATTACTGGGAGACTAGCATTAACTTTATATTCTCCAGGAATATTTGGTACATAAACATACTTTGCACCTTCGATAGAAGAATCAAATGTACTTCCTGTACTTCTCTCAGGATCTAATGACCATGAGATTCCCGAAATCATAACTTCTGCTGAAGTTGTAATTGTCTCTACCCTATATGTAGGCTCTGCTGTTGGAGCTAATTCTTCTGCATCTTCAATCTCTGCAGCCTGTGCAACCATTGCTGGAAATAATAAATCTACTACAAATGCCACAGGATCACTTCCGTTATCCTCTGAAGGTGCAGCTGACTCTGCTGATGGTGCTGCTTCTACTGGTGTAGCCTCTGTTGAATCTACTGTAGGTTCAGCTGCTTCTGTAGTATCGGTTGTCTCTGTTACTTTCTCAACAACTGTTTCCTCAGTAGCCTCTGTTGTCTCACCATCAACGTTTTCTTCTACTACTTCCTGGTCTGATTCTGGTACGAGTACTTCCTCAACTTCTTCATTCTCAGGATTCTCTTCTGATTCAACTACTTCCTCTGTAGTAGGAGCGTCTGATTCAACATCTACTGTCTCCTCAACCATCTCTTCTTCAAGAATTTCTTCCTCAAGGACTTCTTCTTCAATTAATACTTCCTTATATGTTTCAACTGTAGCATTAATTGAATCTGGGAATACGATATCTGATTCAGAAGCGCCAAATGTCAAGTGCTGTACAGCAACTTCTTCATCAATACTGCCTATTGCAGTAATGTAACGCTCTCCAACTGTGTTCTCTGCATAAAGCGCAGGAGAACTAAATCCTAATGTGAAAACTGTAGCAAACGCTACGAGAAGTGCGATTGTACGATAAATTATATTATCACGTACAACCATTTTCTTTGCGCTTTTTAATAAAGCCTTTCCAGCGCATCTAAGAAGGTCTTTTTTTGATATATTTCCTTTACCCATAAGCACCCCCTGTAAAAAAATAACCTGCTCTCATACTAGAGTGCAAATGTGAAATATTATATTTATATGTATATATATATCATGAATTAATTATGTAATGTTTGTGAGTTCAGTAACACCACCTCTGTTTTGGTGCGTTTACCATTTTTTATAATTAATATATACAAAATGCAGGTACCTCCCATAAAGGGAGGCACCTGCCAAGGGGGGTAATATATAAATTTTTCGGGGAGACTATTTGTTTCTCTGCTCTGCAGTTTCTTTTGACTGATGAGTCATTACAGCTAGTGCTGCAACTCCGATAATCAGTGCTGCAAAGTCAAGGTAGCATGTACCAAGTCCTGAGAGAATAATCATTGCTGCAGAATCTGCAAGGTCAATTGCATATACTACGCGACGTCTTCTACGTCCTACATATATTCCAGCAACTCCTACTACTGCTACTACAAGAATCATCCAATGAACGTGGCAAACATGACCTATTTCTAATGTTGTGCCTACTGCCTGTGGCTGATTGTACATAAGCGCATATGTAGAGAACTGACCTGTTGAAATAGTAATTGTATTAGGATCTTCATCTATATCACTAAGTAATGTGCTTGCGCCCTGATGAGCTCTCATGATGTAGTAATCATCTGATAATCCTAAGTAATTCTGTGGAATATCAATTACGATATCGATAGGGTCTGTATCTGTAATTCTGTTCCAATCCTCCTCGTCAATTCTAAAGAACATACTTATGTCAAGATAGTCTGCCATTGTAAGGTCTGGTAATTCTTCTTTATAAGAATTTGCTCCGTCATCGATGACCTTTCTATCTGCTTCTGGTACAGCTTTCTTGTCGAGTGGTGTTACCTCAACCTTGATTTCAAGAATGCTTCCTGCTGCAACTGCTGCACGCTGCTCTGCTGTAAGGATAGAGTTTGCTACTGCTGTTGCATCTGCAAGACTTGCATTTGTAGTAGATGTATCGCCCTTGTACTCAAGCTTTACAATAACTGAACCTTCGCCAATTACGAATGCTACTGGAGTATCCTTTACAGTAACTGCATCCATATTTTCAAGGTCATCTGCCTGAATAATTTCACCGCCTGTTTCGTTAAGCTTATCTAATAATTTCTGCTTAGTATTATCTGACATATTGCCCCAGATGTCTCCACGGTCGATAATGTTTCCAAGACCAATACCTTCTGTTTCAATCATATCAGCAAGTGCAGTTGTCTGTGCATTTGTTGCATTTTCTACTACCTCTGCTGGTGCCTCTGTAATAAATCCAGATGCCTGAGGTGCTGCTTCTGTTGTCTGAGGTGCTGCTGGTCCATAGTGCTTACGGCTAGATGAAGACTGTATAGGGTTTACAATCCTTACAGCATAATTTGAATGCTGAATTTCTTTGCCGTTTTTTTCTACTAAGTAGAATACTGTGTACTCACCAACTTCTTTGAATTTAGGAGCCTCTTCTGTATATACTCCATCCTCAGTGTCACTGTATTTAACTACTGCATCCTTATCCTCGATGATAACTGGGAAGCTGTGCTCCTCACCATCGTATACAGCTTCTGCTGTTTCTTCTACTGGCTCTACTACTTCGATTGGATCCTGAGCCTTGATTGTAACTATAAAGCTACCTTCTTCGTAAACTACTCCATTCTTTTCAACCTTGTAGAATACCTCATATTCGCCTTCCTCTGTAAATACAGGAGTTTTCTCTGTGTACTCATCATCAGAACCAACACTATAGGTGATTACTGCATTCTCAACATCAACTGTTACAGGGAATTCATGGTCCTGACCATCATATGTAATTGTTGTATCCTCTACTGTTGGAACTGTTACTTCATAATCCTCAACAGTTACTACTGGTACTACCAAAATGTACTCAGAGTAATTGTCGTTTTCAACTACTAAATAAATATAGCCTGTTGTTCCTGCTGCACTGTCATTTACAGAGTAATAAACAGTGTCGCTATTTACAGTAATGTCAGTAATAATGTTGTCAAACTCTTCTGAGTATGGAAGATTATATCCATCATTTAATAATGCTACAGTATCATCTGCTCTAAGACCTTCAATCTGAGATGTTAATATAGCCTGGCCATTCTGTGTTGCTGCTGCATTAATCTTTAATGGCTCATCTGCATAAACCATATATGACTCTGATGCCTGCTTACCAATCTGTACATTGAAGCTACCGTATGCTGTTCTAAAGTTTTCCTTTGTTGCCTTGAAATATACTGTGTACTCACCTGCGTTTACAAGTGCTGGTACATTGCTTGAATACTCAGTATTCTCATCTAAACTATAAGATACAATTGCATCTGATGGTTCTGCTGTAATCTGAAGTTTTCTTGCTATTCCATCATATGTAAGCTGATATGTATTTGTTCCTGCATTGTATGACATAGTGTCATTTGCTGCAGGTAATGTGTATGTTACTGAACCCTTTGTTCTAGCATGAACGCCTGATGTAACAGCTGATGCTGGTGTATTAACGTTTGCAGGTACTCTTGCCTTAATAACATAATCTGTATCTGGAGTTAATCCTGTAAATGTAACCTTGCCATTTGTAGCTGGCTTTACCCATCCAGAAATTGGGTTTGTTCCAGTTGTATCGTAAACACGATATTCCTGAAGCATTCTTCCTGTATACGATGGGTCGATATTAAGTGTAATAGTAGTTTCTGTAGTAACAATATTATCTTCACCAACTTCTACAGGTCTTCTAGCATCTGAAGTATCATCTGTTCCATCTGTGTCTGCATCCTCTGCTAATGGTCTTGGCTGAATATCAAGTACTGCTGGCTGATTATTTGAGCCATATTCTGTAATTTCAATTTTCTCTCCGCAGAAATCGTAAGGATTGCCTGTGTTGTCTGTTCCACTTAAAGGAATACCTTTTTCATTATCTGAAATGATGTCATATTTTCTGCCTTCGCTACCATCTTCGTTAATTACTGTAACTGTATATGTAGTATTGGCCTTATCTACCTTTACCTGCTCTTTCTCATAATCAACTTTACCTGTTACAGCACCAGTCTGTGCTACTGTACCAAGGTTAAATGCATAATTAATTGTTGCGCCTGCTGATAATTCATTCCAAGAAACTGATATACCCGAATCTGCTCCTGAAATCATAGTTCCATGTCCTGCGGCATCAAATGTGCATACAGATGAGTTGTATGCAGTACCGTATGCATTACCATTTGACCTTGTTGCATATTCAAAAATCTGTCTACCGCACCAATAACCAATATAGTATTTAGAAGGGAAATCGCCATCAACATCTGTTCTAACTACTAAAGCTGCACTATTAGGGTCAGTATGCTCATTAATTGCTGGCGCATCTACTAACTGAATCTGCTTGAGTTTTCCTTGTGAAAAAACGCCCATGCAAGGAGCATCGTCATTGCTCTGAATCATAACATCACAGCTGTATCCAAATGCATGCTCTGAATCATTTATTGTTGTCTGGAAGAATAGTGCATGGGCACCTGATGTAGTGCTATTATCCTGGCTTCCATCGTAATCATTTTCTAGGAAATAACTTCTATTGTCCTTTATTGACGCATTTTCATGTTCTGGGGTTACATCATCAATTGTAATAGGATTTGGATTAGCTGAACTAGATGTATACCAATTCCAATATCCATCATAACTAGTTCTCTTCACCCATCTGCCTTGATATTTTCCAATTACGTCAAAAGTGAAATCATCTATGATTGCATATGCCATCTGTCCATTAGAAACATAATATCTTTCAGCCTTACTATCATTATTGTAGAACGCCTGAACAGGAATTGTTTCACATTCTTCGTTATTGTTAAATCTGACCTTATACCATTTTCCATCTTCTAGTCTGTTATTAGTCTGATTTGTTGTAAATGTAGTCTCAATTATTGTAGTCTCTGATGTAATATCACCACTAGCACCTGCTACAGCTGTGTAATTAGTTGTTCCATTATCTGAAACGTACCACTGATATGTACCTGCTGAAGCATTTTCAATATCTACTACGAATGTAATGCTATTTCCTGTAGATCTCTTTCCATATGGATAACCATTATTTCCAATATCTACGATTCCACCTATACCTGTTAATCTTAAAACATATGGAGAGAAGCTTGTTGTCTCAGCCTCTGCGGTAAGTCCGTTTTCCTTTGTCTCAAGTTTTTCTACTACTTCGCTTGCATTGTTAATATCAGGGATGTGGTAAACTTCTGCTGTTGTCTCTTCGTCTGCTACAGATTCCACTGAAAATGAAACTATAACCTGACCCTTGCTTGTATCAGGCTGGATTTCGTTTCCAGATTGATCCAATACCGAAATATCAAATACGTATGATGTAATTACGTTTGTTTCTTCTTCTAATTCGTCAACTGCATTCTCTGCTATTTCTGCTACTTCTTCAGAAGCTCTTGATGCTGAAAGCTGTGCTCCCTCAGGGAATACACCTGCATCAGCCTTTACTGTAATAAGTACACCGTCAACTACTACGCTCTGCTCGAACTCAGGAGAAAGCTCTGCAGTGCCAATAATAACTGTGATTGTAGGAAGGTTTGTATTTACCTTGTATTCTCCAGGAATGCTTGGTACGTATACGTACTTCGCGCCTTCGATAGATGAATCAAATGTTGCTGATGTGCTTCTCTCAGCATCGATTGTCCATGAAATCCCTGAAAGTGTAATTTCTGTAGAAGTCGAAACTGTCTCTACTCTGTATGTAGGCTCAGCTGTGGATGTAGACTCTTCTGCTGCTGGTGCTGATTCTTCAGCCTGCTCGTCCTCTGCTGCCTGTGCAACCATTGCTGGGAATAATAAATCTACTACAAATGCAACAGGATCACTTCCGTTATCCTCTGAAGGTGCAGCTGACTCTGCTGCTGGTGTAGACTCTGCTGCTGGTGCTGATTCTACAGGTGTAGACTCTGTTGAATCTACTGTAGGTTCAGCTGCTTCTGTAGTCTCGGTCGTCTCTGTTACTTCCTCAACAACTGTTTCCTCAGTAGCCTCTGTTGTCTCACCATCAACGTTTTCTTCTACTACTTCCTGGTCTGATTCTGGTACGAGTACTTCCTCAACTTCTTCATTCTCAGGATTCTCTTCTGATTCAACTACTTCTTCTATTGTAGGAGCGTCTGATTCAACCTCTACTGTTTCCTCAATCATCTCCTCCTCAAGAGTTTCTTCCTCAAGAACCTCTTCTTCAATTAATACTTCCTTATAAGTTTCAACTGTAGCATTAATTGAGTCTGGGAATACGATATCAGATTCAGAAGCGCCAAATGCCAAGTGCTGTACAGCAACTTCTTCATCAATACTGCCTATTGCAGTTATATAACGCTCTCCAACTGTGTTCTCTGCATAAAGTACAGGAGAACCAAATCCCATTGTGAATACTGTAGCGAATGCCACGAGAAGTGCAGTCGCACGATATAACATACGGTTACGTGCAACCATTTTCTTTGTGCTAGATACTAATGCCTTTCCAGCGCATCTAAGAATGTCTTTGTTTGAAATATTTCCTCTACCCATAATCACACCCCCTGTAAATGTGTTAGTGTTATATTACAGAGTAAATGTGTATATATAACCGATTATATAACGCTAAATTGTGAACTAATTTTGGAAATTTTGTGTTTTCGGTAACAGAGTGCCCTGTTTTGGTGCGTTTTCATGCACTGTTATATTATAGTGTTATAATTTCTCTATAACGTTTTCTGCTAACTTATTACCCACATGTAGCGCAATTTGGTTCATTTTTATAACATCATGGCTTGAATTTAGATGTAATTTATTATTGAAACAAAAAACTTATTGTGCTATCTTATTTACGAATTTAATAATTAGCTAGGGGCGCATTATTGCTGAGAGGTGTACACCGACCCTTATCACTTGAACTGGATAATACCAGCGTAAGGAAGCATTTGATATGATCTCCTAGCATATATATGTATGAAGGGAGATTTTTTTCATGATTAATCACGCATCTTTAAAAGAATTCAAAAATGTTAAATTTACTGCAAAGAGACTTGCATTTTGTGCAGTTTCAATTGCTCTTGCCTTTGTTCTTTCAAATATCAAGGTATTCAAATTCCCTACTGGTGGTTCTATAACAGCTTTTTCAATGTTAGTTGCATGCCTTCCAGGTCTATGGTTTGGCCCAGCAATCGGAATCGTTTCAGGCGTTGCATATGGTCTTTTGAATCTGATTGTTGATCCTTATATTCTATTTCCTGCACAGGTTATCGTAGATTATGTTCTTGCATTTGGTGCCCTTGGATTATCAGGCTTCTTCTCAAATTCAAAGCATGCATTTATTAAGGGATATATTGTTGCTGTATTGGGACGTTATGTATTTTCAGTAATCTCTGGTTGGATTTTCTTTGGCGAATGGGCTTGGGATGGTTGGAATCCATTTGCTTACTCATTAGCTTACAATGCTATTTATATTTTTGCAGAAGCAGCTGTTACTATTGTAGTATTATTACTTCCACCTATTCGCGATCTTATGACATTGCTTAAAAACATGGCAACAGAATAAATTTAAAAATGACTGAGGCTAAAAACCTCAGTCATTTTATTATCTGTCTAATTTAAGAATATCTACCTTGAAATTGTTTGCTAAATTAAATACTGAATTCTCAGTCTCAAACTTATTAAGAAATACATCGTGGGATTCCACATTTTTAATATTAATCTTTGTTTCTCGTTCGAAACGATGTCTAGCATCTGTATTTCTGTATTTCATATAGGTTGTTCGCCCAAATACAATTGCTATCAAAGTAGCTATAACTATAGCATAAAGAGGTCGCTGGGAACCAAGTGGTTCATCAGATGTTACCAAAAACATAACTAATGTTAAGAACCACGCTACGAACCAAACAACTCCAGTCATTAAAGCAATTCTACTTTTGTTGACAGGAACACTGCCTATAGTTTCCGCTGTTCTGGCATTAACAGCAACATAGTGAATCAATTGATGTGGTCCTGGATTCTCTATGTATGAGTAAAGCCATACTGGCAAATATGCAGCCAACCATTTTTCGCCATCCTTGGTAACATTAGACTGCTGCCACTCAACACCACGGTCATAATTATGAACGCTGTCATTTAAAGCAAATTTAATAGCCTCATGTTCTTGATTATCAACTATATTCTGCAAATCACCCTTGTTTACATCACGCTTTTCAGAAGTATATCCCTTTAAATAATTGGAATCGTATTTCACGCAATTTTCTGTATCGAAGGGTAATATTGCATTAATGATATTGTTTGTCTCATGCTCTGTAGATGCACCTGCACGTCTAGAGCTAGACTCTACAGTCAAGTCATCTATCTCCACATCGCACTCACGATTTACGCTGTATTTTTCAACTACATAAACTGTTTCTTTGTGCTCCTTGTCTCCGTGTCCTCTAGTTCTTTCGAATCTACGAACCTCGCGCTCACCTACACCAGTAAATGAGGCATGACCTTTCATATCAACAAGCATATATGGGAAATATACTCCCATAATATTTTCTGTAGTAAACTCTGACTTAAATCTCTTGTTTGCGTAAAACTGCCTTTTCCCAACAAACTGTTCTATGCGAGCTCTAGCTTCTTCTCTTTTCATTTTAAAAGGAAGAATGACATCTGGAACTGCACCATTTGGTACCTTTGTATTAATAGAAAGCATATTACGGCACCAATGACAGCGAGCCTGTGTAGTTTCATTTAAATCCACAACTACCTCGGCTCCACAGCTGGTACATTTCAAGGTAACAGTAGTGTCTGCAGAATTGTCAATGTCCACCGCACCGCTACCTATTTGCTGTCCTGATAAATCGCCAACGCCTGATTTCATATCGTCCAAAACATCCGGCTTGAACACGTAGCGGCAGAAATTACATCTAAGCTCGCCAGTGCTTTCCTTTAGGCTAATATCAGTTGCACCACACTTAGGGCATTTGGTTTGTCCAACCTTAGCCCCAGCGGCAGTGTCAATTATATTTATATCTGACATAACAAATCTCCCTTAGCCTAAGAATTTTGCCTTTGCAGCATCAAATTCTTCCTGAGAGATTACACCTGCATCCAACAATTCCTTCATTTGTTTAAGCTTTGTAACTGGGTCCTCAGCTGGAGCAGCTGCCTGTCCTGCCATCATCTGTGGCTGTCCATTTACTGGCTGCTGTAAGCCTGCAATACCAGAGCCTGCCATATTCATGCCCATACCCATGAAGCCCATGCCCATGGCACCTCCACCATTTTCACCAGCAGCTTGCATTCCACGTGCAACAGCCTGCTGCATGAATGAATTGCCTCTTGCGCCTGAAAGAGCATCTGCCTTTTTAACATCTGAAAGTAATGCCTTGCTATCCTCATCATATTCAATAGAAGCAATGGCAACTTTTGCGATTTCAAGACCTCTATCTGATTTCCACTGATAGTTTTCCTCTACTACATCAGAAAGAGTCTTAGCAAAGCCAAGCTGGTCTCCCTGAATCTTTGCCATACGATTACCACGAGCTGGATCATTTGAATATGCTGAGAATGCTGCACCAAGTGAAGCTACAACCTCTGTAAAGAGCTGCTCTGAAGCATCATTATCCATATCAGCAAAATCAAATATTCTGCCTGATGTAATGTATGAAACTGGTACGAATCCCTTTAAAAATGTAATAGGATCTACGATTTTAAGGCTATATGAACCTCTAGCCATAGCTCCTACCTGAGCATTAATGTACATATCATCCCAGTATATCTCTGACTGTGTACCAAATTTATTATTAGGAATCTCTTTGAGATTAATATAAACAGCGGCCTGTCTTGAGCCAGGAATTCCACCATATTTAAAGCGTTCAAATGCCTGCTTAATAATGCCGTCAATCAATCCACCGCCTGTGAAAATTGACTGTGCATTAAGATCCTCAGTATTAAAAATATAGCCACCTACTTCAGAAATGAAACCAGTAACAGCATTATCCTGTAATGTTACAAGAGCATAGCCATCTGGAACCATAATTTTACTTCCATTTGTAATGATTCCCTCTGAACCATGTGTGTTGGAGCCTCTGCCTGCGTTCTTTCCTTTCTGAACTGCTGGTATAACACCGGCTGTTGGTGGTGCGTCTGCTGGCATAATCACGTCTATCCACTGATCTGCAAATGTTCCTGAAATTGCACCTGCGAATGCTTTAATAAAACCCATTTTTTTCCTCCTCTTGCTTTATAAAAAGCTTTACATATTTTTAACATTGATTTCCATTGATGTCTGTATTGCATCTGCGCCAGTTACAATGTCATATTCAATGCCAATTGCAATATTATTTCCCTCTTCTATTACCTGATAATGTCGGGTAAAAATTTCTAATGAAAGATTACCTAATGGTGTTGTGTATTTGTTAAGAGTCTTTTTCCCCGGCACCAATTCGATTTTAGAATTAAGCGCTCCCTTTTGTGTCATCGAAAAGGACTTACGATCAAATGCCATAAGGCACTCTATCACTCCATCCTCAGTAGTTCGGCGATAGGTCAGATATTTTTTGCCACCACGGTCCATAAAAGAACCTAGATAGCTTTCCTCTGACACCTCTTTATCACCACCCATTTTTTGTATTGAACGGAGTGTGATTTTACATGAATTTCCTGCCATTATAATTCCTATCTATACTTGTTCTCTAATTACTTCTCGAACAGCATTAATCTGGTTTGAAAGATGTGTGTGCATAACATCCTTTAAGTATTCTGCATCACGTCTAGCAAAGCCTTCGATTATAGTTTTATGCTCAGCAATCAGCTGCTGATAAACTGAAGGATTCTTTACATATTCATAGCGATAACGATACATCTGCTCCCTAGCTGAATTAATAATATTCTCTAGCTTTGGATTGGCAGCTGCAGCATAAATCACATCATGGAATGCCTCGTCTGCTTCAACTATTCTGCGAACATCGTCAGATTTAGTAGCATCCTCAAAAGCTTTCATTGCTTCTTTTAATTCTACAAACTGACCATCAGTCATACGTTCACAGGCACAAGTCACTGCCAAAGCATCAAGAGCATCTCTAACCTCTAGCACATCCTGCAAATCCTTCTCTGTCATTTTTGCAACCTGAGCCCCCTTACGAGGAATTGTAACTGCAAGTCCCTCCTGCTCAAGCATTCTAATAGCCTCTCTGATTGGAGTACGGCTAACCCCTAATTTGTTTGCCAGGTGCATTTCCATAAGTCTCTCTCCTGGCTTAAGCTCACCCTTCAAAATTGCCTCGCGAAGGGTGTTAAATACCACGTCTCTAAGTGGTAAATAATCATCCATTTGAAGTGTAAGATTTTCTGTCATTATATACTCTCCTTTTCTAGGTTATTTCCTATTATTGTATAGAGTCGTTAAATAAAGCTGTTTGACCATTTTGGTCTGTGTAAGAGCCTCCTTAGCTGCCCTAGCAGTTTTGTTATCTGGGAAAAATCCAAACACTGTAGGACCACTACCACTCATCATGGCACCAATTGCTCCATTATCCATCATGTTCTTTTTGATATCTGCAATAATTGGATGCATCGGTATAGTAACATCCTCAAGCACATTTCCCATATGAGAACATATTGCCTGAATATCCTTTGCCTTAATATCTGAAATAAGGCCGTCAATATCCGGATGAACCACTTTATCAAAGCATGAGTCCAAAGCCTCATATACTTGCTTAGTAGATACCGATATGCCTGGCTTTGCAATGAGCACTGGGCATTTCACCATCGGATCTATCGGTGTAAGAATCTCCCCTATGCCTTCTGCAAGAGCTGTTCCTCTCATCAAACAATACGGAACATCTGCACCTAGCTTTACGCCTCGTTCCATAAGTGCCTTACGACTAAGTTGAAGATTGAACATTTTGTTCATTCCAAAAAGAATAGCTGCTGCGTCTGTAGAACCGCCAGCCATTCCTGCTGCAACCGGAATATGCTTTTCAAGCTCAATGCTAACACCTTCTTTTAGCTGGAATTCTTCTTTAAGCAGCTTTGCTGCTTTGATGCACAGATTATCATCTCCAACTGTAAGAAATTTGAGATTGGTAGTCATAGATATACTACCATCTGAAGTCTTTTTAATCTTGATAATGTCAAAGAGATTAACAGTCTGCATAATCATTTTTACTTCATGATATCCATCCTCACGAATCCCTGTAACATCTAATCCAATATTAATTTTTGCTAATGCTTTTACTTCTAAATTATCCATTGTATTTCCATGTATTTTGCACACTAATGTATTTTGTATTCAATCTTTATAAATTTTAACAAAGTAGCCACACTTTTACAAGTTTTTTGTATTAAAATAAATACAATCCAAAAGGTTATTTTTTCTCATTAAGAAACCGATAAAAAAGACAGGAAAAGGATTTCCGTATGGTTGTTATATTTGGCCACAGTAACAAGGAGGTTATAATATGGATGTTAGTACTTATAGCAGCGTTTCTTCTAATATCGCTGGCACTTACACTAAAACTACGAACCCTGATGGTTCTGTAACTGAATCTCTTGAATTCAGCGCATCAAAGGAAGAAGTTAATGCTTCTAAATTTTCTGATGCCGCTGCAGTTTATGAAAAATCTTCTAATGACAAAACCCTTGGCACTGATAATTACAAAAAGACTGATCGTAATGCTTTAATTCAGCAGCTAAAAGCTGACCAGGAAAAGATGATTAACAATCTTATGGACATAGTTATGAAATCCATTTCTGGGCAGGGAAGCACATTTGCAATTGCAACACAGGATAATATGTGGAAATTCCTTGCTGAGGGCAAATTCACAGCAGATGAAGAAACAGTTAAGAAAGCTCAGGAAGATATTTCTGAAGACGGATATTGGGGTGTAAACAAAACTTCTGATAGAATCGTAGATTTCGCTATTGCTCTTTCTGGCGGCGATACATCTAAGGCGGATTTACTATTAGATGCTTTCAAAAAAGGCTTTGAAAAAGCTACAGGAACCTGGGGTAAAGAATTACCTGATATTTCTAAAGATACCTACGATGCAGTAGAGGATAAATTCAATAAGTGGAAAAATGGCGACTACACATCCTCTAATAATAACAATGCCATCAACAATTTAGGTAACTTAGGTGGTGGTTATTCACTTAATTACATGGAAAACATTTCCACTGTAAGCTCTTCTACGTACATCGAAACCTAAAAACTAAATTCAAAGATGACCAAGCTGTTACGCTCACAAGCCTTAGTGTTACTCCGTTCGACTAAAATGTCTCACTTGAGTAACCTAAGAGCTTGTGAACTACAACTTGGTCATCTTTTTATTTGCTGTATATTTTATTTTACTTAATGTTCTAACATTTATTTTTTCTCACCTGCTTAGCGCTTTTCCCACTCGTTAGCGACTATTGGTGTAAGGTAATCCTTCATCTGTACGTATTGTTCCTTGGAGATTACTATTCGTCGTCCTTTTCTGCCAATAAAGCCATCTTCCTGCAGCTTCTGTACTGCTCGATTGACGGTTTTAATAGAGAAGCCGCTTCGTTCGGCTAATTCCTGACGACTAATTCCAACTATATACTCGTCCTTAGGGTCATCAGCCTCATAATTCTTGGTAAGAAGATAAATGATTCGATCTACTCCCTGAAGAAAAAGTATCACTCTCTCGTTTCTACTTTCCTCCAAAAGGTAATCTCCTATTCTAGCTACTTCCATTCGAAGAGCATTTTTATCATCCCAAATCCATCTATCAAAGCTTGCTCTGGACATCACTAACATAGTGCAATCCGTAACAGTTTTTAATGTGGTCATGTAAAGGGGAATTTCGAAGAATATTTCCATGGAGCCGAAAACCTTTATAGCGTGAAACCACATGTAATCGTAGACAACTCCTCGTATGCGGTAATCGATTGCTCTGACAGTGCCGTCTACTAAAATATAAACAGTGTCCGCCGGCGTATTTTCCTCCACGAAAATAGTATTTTTCTTTTTGGTGACAACCTGTGTAGATTCAAGAACCCATCGTGGTGCGTTACTCAACAGCTTGTTTAGGGTATCTGATTGCTTCTTAGGCAAGCTATTTTGTAATTCCATTATTCGACTAAAGTTCTCTTCTAATGACATATTATCTCCACTTATTTATTAGATTATTTTTAACCTCATCTGAAGCAAAACTCATCTCAACGGAATTAATATAAATTGTCCTTAGTTGCTCTTCGTCAAAACCAAAAGCATCCACAACTTTATTAAATTCTTTCGTGAGATTTGTATTACTAACAGTTCTGTTATCTGTATTTAGTGATACAGGAATACCTCTTTCCATAAAAATAGAAATAGGACAATCCTTAATATCATCATAGGCTCTTGTCTGAATATTGCTGGTTGGGCAAAGCTCAACACCTATTTTGTGGGAGCTGCAATAATTCATAAGGTCCACATCATTTGCCATAGCAATACCGTGACCTAATCTTTTAGTTCCAAGGGCGATGGCATCGCGAACATTTTGAATATTACCAGTTTCACCTGCGTGAATTGTATAAGGCATTCCAAGCCTTTTAACTTCATTAAATAATTCAGTCTGCAATGCCATTGGATGAGCGTCCTCATCACCTGCAATATCACAGGCAACAACTCCGCTGCCAAGCATCTCGCGAGCAGCGCGAACCATTTTTAGATTATTCTCATCATCTACAAATCCTCGCATCATGCAAACTATAATGCCAGTTTCAATGTCAAATTCCGCTCTAGCCTTTGCCAAACCTGCCTCAACAGATTCGATTATCTGATTAGTTGATAAGCCCTGCCCCATAGAAAAGGCAGGTGCAAATCTAACCTCTAAATATTTAACATTCTCAGAAGCAGCATTTCTAGCTAGCCAATATGCTGAGGATTTGAGCCCCTCTGCATCCTGCAAGCAATGATTAGGCAATGTAAATCTCTCTAAATAATCTGCCAAACTTCGGCAATCATCATCAACCTGCATTAAATGTGCAAGTCTCTTGATATCATATTCTTCTCCGCGCTCAGCTAAGAGCTCTCTTGTATTTGCCAAATCCAATGAACCGTCCAAATGACAGTGTAGTTCTATTTTAGGCATCTGCTCAATTGAATGGGACATTGTGCCACTTCTCCTTTAAGTAAAAACTAAACCTCTAAATTTGATGGGCCAAAGCCTAGAGGAAGTAATTCCTCTAGCTTCATGACCTTTTCCTCGCCTGGAACATCCGTGCCTAAAATAACATCGAAGGTTTTAGGATCACAAAATTCCATCAAAACCTGTCTGCAAACACCACAAGGCGCACAGATAGGTAACTTTTCTGTAGAATCAAAGCCTCCAACAACTGCGATTGCTGAAAACTCTTTATACCCCTCACTTACAGCCTTAAAAATAGCTGTACGTTCTGCACAATTGCTTGGTGTATATCCAGCATTTTCCACATTACAGCCAGTATAAACCTTGCCGTCTTTTGTAAGAAGTGCAGCACCAACCTTGTGCTTTGAATATGGTGTATAAGCAAACTTGCGTGCTTCTAATGCCATTTGTATTAATTCTTCATAGGTAACCATTAAGTAAGCCTCCTAACGAGATTTGATGTATGGCTTACCATTTGCTGCTGGTGCATTAGCTCGTCCAACAAATGCAATAAGAGCAATGATTGTAACCACATAAGGAATCATTGAAATAATATTTGGTGATACATAGTTTCCCTGACCAACAAGCGCCTTGATACCATTACATACACCAAAGATTAAACATCCCTTTAAAGCGCCCTCTGGAGAGAACTTACCAAAGATAACTGCTGCAATAGCAATGAAACCTTGTCCAACGATAACTGTAGGTCTGAACTGTGAAACAGTTGCAAGTGTAACAAAAGCTCCGCCTAAACCTGCTAAAAATCCTGAAAGGATAACGCAAATGTAACGAACTTTGTATACATCAATACCAAGTGACTCGCAAGCCTCTGGATGCTCGCCGCACGCTCTTAAATGAGCACCAAACTTTGTCTTATAGAATACGAACCAGCAAACCCATGCAACAACGAATACTAGGTATGCCATTGAATATACATTAAGAACATTGCTACCAAAGCTACCTGTTTCAAAAATTCCGTTGAAGATTTTTGGAAGCTTTGCTGATGAATCGATTGCAGGTGTATCTGAAGAATTGTAAAGAATTCTGCAGAGGAATACTGCAATACCAGGTCCAATAAAGTTAATTGCTGTACCAGCGATTGTCTGGTCTGCATGTAAAGAAACACAAACTATAGCATGGATAAGTCCAAATAAGGCTCCGGCCAATCCACCGCACAAGAATGCAAGTAAACCATTTCCAGTAGTAAGCGCTGTAATAGCACCTGTAACTGCACCGATTGTCATCATACCCTCGATACCGATATTTACAACACCACAACGCTCAGAGAAACATGAGCCAAGAGCTGCAAATAAAAGTGGAGGTGTAGCAATCAATGCTGCATTTATTAATAATCCTAAATTCGAAATAATTGTATCCATCACTATGCCTCCTTCTTTTTACCAATGCTTAAGAATAGTGCCTTGAAAACATGAGCAATAGCAATAAAGATAACTACGCAACCCATGATAATATTGATAATTTCTGAAGGGGCATGAACCATTGTAAGCTTTGTTCCGCCGTACTTCATTGCACCGTAGAAAATACCTGCAAAAATAACACCAAGTGGATTAGATGAACCAATAAGTGCAACTGTGATTCCTTCGAAACCGTATCCTTCCTGGCTAGCAAACTGAGCAAGACGTCCGCCCATACCCATTACCTGAACAGCACCACCAATACCAGCTAAAGCGCCAGAAATTGCAAGGGCTGTAAGGATAGACTTTCCTGAGTCAATACCTGCATACTCAGCAGAGAACTTGTTGAAACCAACAGCCTTAAGCTTATAACCAAGTGTTGTCTTTTCAATAACAATCCAAGTAATTACTGCAAGTATAACTGCTATAACAATAGCATAGTTAAAATCGCCACTTTCAATTCTAGCTGACTCTAATAAATCCTTTGTAGCCTCACCGCCACCCTCTCTCTTTAAGAAGGTAGTGTTTACCATGTAGTTTGAAAGGTAATATGCGATCCAGTTGAACATGATGAAGGAAAGAACTTCGTGAATACCACGCTTTACCTTCATTACACCACAAACAAGTGACCAGAAAGCTCCAGCAGCAGCTGCTGCAATAATACAAAGAGGAATGTGGATAATAGCTGGAACATCTACAAAAATACCAACAATAGTAGCTGCAAGTGTTCCAACAACAAACTGTCCTTCAGCACCGATATTGAATACACCAGTACGGAATGAGAATGCTACAGAAAGACCTGTAAGCATTACTGGGCTGGCGTATGCAAGTGTTGTCATAATATTCTTTGGCTTGCTGATTACACTGTCGATAATCTTTGCGTAAGCCTCCATTGGGCTAACCCCTGCTATTACAAGGAAAATAGCACCAATTAAAAATCCGATAATAATTGCAATTACTGTATAAAGGAAATTGCTATGTAAAATACTGGTTTTCTTATTCATGGTTCTTACCTCCTGCCATCAAGAAGCCCAGCTCTTTTTCATTAGCATCTTTACCTGAAACGCTTCCTGTAATTTGACCATCAAATATAACTTCGATACGATCTGACAAGCTCATAATTTCATCAAGCTCGAATGAAACAAGAAGAACTGCTCTACCTTTGTTTCTCTGCTCAACAATATATTTATGTACGAACTCAATCGCACCTACATCAAGACCACGTGTTGGGTTAACGGCAATAAGTAACTGCTTATCATTTTTAACCTCACGAGCGATGATAACCTTTTGCTGATTACCACCTGAAAGAGTCTTTGCTGGACGGTTTTCGCAATGTGGTGGTCTGATATCAAACTTTTCAATAAGCTCTTCTGCATTGTCAGCAATTGCCTTTTTATCAAGGAAGCCCTTCTTTGAATAAGGAGCCTCATTGAAATGCTGTAAAATAAGGTTGTCCGCTACAGAAAAATCAAGAACCAATCCATGCTTTTGTCTATCAGCTGGGATTGAAGAAACACCTGCATTAAATGTATCCTTTGGTGTTTTGTTGAAGATATCTACTTCATTAATAGTGATATCTCCACTCTCAGCCTTTTTAAGTCCTGTAAGGATCTCTACTAACTCAGTCTGTCCGTTTCCATCAACACCGGCCAAACCTACGATTTCGCCTTCGTGAACATCAAGGCTAAGTCCCTTAAGGATATCTACACCACGGTAATCCTTTGCTTTAAGATTCTTTACAGAAAGCGCTACCTTTCCAGGCTCCTGCTCTTTCTTCTCAACCTTAAAGTTTACATTTCTACCTACCATCATGGCTGCGAGATCATTCTCTGTAACCTCTCCAACCTTAACAGTATCAATATATTTACCTAAACGAATAATAGTACAATTATCTGCACAAGCCTTGATTTCTTTAAGCTTATGAGTAATAAGAATAATGCTCTTTCCATCAGCTGTAAGATTTCTGATGATTTCCATAAGCTCATCAATCTCCTGAGGAGTAAGAGAGGCCGTTGGCTCATCGAGAATAAGAGTATCTGCACCTCTGTATAAAACCTTGAGGATTTCTACTCTCTGCTGCATACCAACTGAAATATCTTCGATTTTGGCATCTGGATCAACTGCCATTCCATATTTCTCAGAAATTTCAAGAACCTTTTTTCTTGCAAGCTTTTTATCTACAACAATACCCTTGCGAGGCTCAACTCCCAAGATAATATTTTCTGTAACTGTAAATGGCTGAATCAACATGAAATGCTGGTGTACCATACCAATTCCAAGCTCAATTGCATGCTTAGGACTGTGAATGTCAGTTACTTTTCCGTTAATTGCTATTGTTCCCTCTGTAGGCTTGTAAAGGCCGTAAAGAACATTCATAAGTGTACTTTTTCCGGCACCGTTTTCGCCTAAGATGGCATGTACCTCACCCTTATGCACCTTCAAGTTGATGTGATCATTAGCTGTAAAGTTGCCAAATCGTTTAACGATTTCTTTCATTTCGACAACTACAGTGTTTGGATCCATGTGGCTCATCTTTTCCAATCTTTGTACCTCCCTTGATTTAGATTTAGATGATTATTATTTCCTCAAAACCCATATCCGAAAGAATATTCTTTAATTTTTCTAGCTCTTCTTTGGTAGGCACTCTCATGCTAGAATATTCTTTTCTCACTCCCATTGGTCTATAAGCTATGATTTTAATGCGAAATGGATTTATTCTATATAATGGGATTAGAAATTCTCCCATAGCTTTAAGGTTTTTAATAGGATCGTATAAGTCCGGAGCTATCACAGCCCGCACTTCACACAATTTACTATTTTCTCCTAAATACTGTGCATTTTCAAGTATTTTATAATTATCCGCACCAGTGACGTTTCTGTGGTCTTCATTAAAGAAAGCCTTGATATCAAGCATCACTCCGTCGGAGACTGCAAGTAACTCAGGATACTCTCTAAAATCTATTGTACCATTACTGTCAATTAATGTCCCAAGATTTTCTTTTTTCGCTAATATAAATAATTCTTTTATAAAATCCGGTTGGAGCATACATTCACCGCCAGATACTGTAATGCCCCTAATAAAAGGAATTTGTTTTTTAACAACTGACATTACCTCTTCTGCAGTCATATATTTGCTCTTTGGTGTACTGTCGTTTGGACAAACCTTTATACAAGTATCACAAGAAATACATTTAGACGCATCAAAAGACACCTTCCCTTCTTCAAAGGAAAGTGCCTTTTCAGGACAGTGCTCTACACACACGCCACAGTTAATACACTGTTTTCTTGTTTCTGGATTGTGGCAATATTTGCAATTAATATTGCAGCCTTGTAAAAAGATAGCCGTTCGGTTTCCCGGTCCATCAACCGAACTAAAAGGAATTATTTTTGTAACAATCCCCTGCATTTTATCTAACCTTTCTTTCTAAGATATGGCCATTCTTCGCAGCCCCAAGTCCAAGAGCAGTAGTATCTTGAATAACATTGTTTCCTGCATCAAGCTTTTCCATTTCAGAACGCTTAACAAGATAACCTGTTACTCTGATAACATCACTGTTACTTGAATAGAAAGACATGTAACGAAGATCTTTTACAAATGCTCCTTTTATAATATCCATTACATACTCTGGATTTCTGTGAACAGTTACGTCAATAGGGAATATGTCTCCTGTTCCAGATGGGAAATACTTATGGAACTTTGAAAGTACATTAAGCTGGTCTATAAGCTCCTCTGGTTCTTCTCCAATTGGAATACGTGTACCAGGTGTAACACCTATATCCTCTGCCAAACCTACCTGTGCATGAAGTAAGAAATGGCCATCTGTACCTTCGCAATATTTATTAGTATGAGACTGATTGAATTTATCAATAATCTCCATAATTTCAACGCCCAACTGATTTGCTTCTTCGTCACTACCATAACGACCAGTTTTACCAGCCTTTCCCATAAAGTAGTTAACAGCATCAGCCATGCCAACTAAGCCAAACATTGCAGTGAATTTCTCACGCTGAATAAAGCCTTCTCGTGCAAGGAAATTGTTCTCAAAGAAGCCACTTTCCTCTACCTCGAATTTTATTCTGGCATCCATATATTTTGCCATTACGTCCATAACATATGGCAACTGTTTTTCTTTGAAATCTTCGATTGATGAAGAACGTTTTGCTATGTTACCAAGAATCAAACGGCAAAGTGTATATGAACCGCCACCTAAATTTAAACCATTGTAGCAGCTTGCGATAACGTAATTATTGCCCTTGAATTCCTTAGCAAACATCTTGTGATTTGCAAAGCTTGGCTTAGCAGACACAAGAGCACATTCTACAGCTTCTTTTAAATATTCATCTGAGCTAACGCCCTCTTCGTATTTAAGTGAAAGGTTTGGAACTGCATCCTCTAAAACCTTCTCCGCCTCAAAAATATAATGTGCTGTCTTTGATGGTTTTGGTCCAATATCTGCATGCGCAAATGAATCCAAAACTGTTCTGTCTACATTTAATAAGAATAGCTTGATTAACTTTGCAGCTGTAGCTTCATCAACAGTGTCGATGAATGGCTCCAATAAATCATCAAGCTGTCCTAAATATACTGGATAGTTTGTGACACTAGGCACATGTTTATAGAAGATTAAAAGAGTGTTTAATGCTTCATATAA
Organism: Pseudobutyrivibrio sp.; assembly: GCF_015057185.1. GTDB lineage: Bacteria > Bacillota > Clostridia > Lachnospirales > Lachnospiraceae > Pseudobutyrivibrio. Next base: position 31,875 of record NZ_SVEV01000031.1, read on the forward strand.
ATCTGTAGGAGGTTCCAAATTCAAATACTTGCAGCCTTCCTTCATGAGCTTCTGATAATCTGGTGCAATATATCTAGGTCTAAGTGGAGCATGTCCCTCACTTAAATCACAAATGCATCTGTCCTCCTGAGGACAATTCAATAGCTCATCAAGTCCAGGAACTTCGTCTAGAACTTCCAATAAGGAATCTGCCTTGTTTGCAAGACATGTAACCTTTTGTTCATGTGTAAGAGTTGCACTCTTAATAATATCTAAAATTTCTTCACGAGTCTTTTCAACTCTTTCATTAGAAATCGGTCTAATCATGATTTCTCCTCCTTGATTAAGAATACCGAACCAGGAAGCCCTGATTCGGTATTCTAGTATAGTGGCCTTTGTCACTTAATATTTAAATTGTGTGTATAAAGATTAGTCTAATTCGTAAACATCGCCATACTGTGCTTCGAACTCTTCCTGTGTTGCAGGAACAACGATTTCTCCGCTAATGATCTTTGTCTTAACTTCTTCAACTGCTGCCTTAACATCATCTGAAAGAAGGTCCTGTGTAGGAGCGATATCAACACCGCCTGCTGCAAGATCATATACCTTGTTTCCACCTTCGATTGTGCCATCTAATAAGTTAGAAACTGTGTCATAAACTGAAACGTCAACTGACTTCATAGCTGATGTAAGAACTGAATCTGGAGCAAGGTAAGCCTGATCCTGGTCAACACCGATAGCGTATACGCCATCGCCTGCTTCGTTACAAGCCTCGATAACACCGATACCAGTAGCACCAGCTGCCTGGAAGATGATGTCAGCGCCGTTTGTAATCATTGTGTTAGCTGATGTCTTACCAACTGCTGAATCAGAGAATGTGTTAGCATTGATCTGCTGAACCTTGCAATCTGGGTTAGCATCAAGAACACCTGCTACATAACCGTAACCAAATCCGTGCATTGTCTCTGAAGCCATACCAAGAACAAGACCTACGTTGTTCTTCTGTGTTGTAAGACCTGCTACATAACCAACAAGGTAAGATGACTGCTCAGCCTTGAATGTAAGGCATGTTACATTGTCAAGATCTGCATTTGTTGAGTCATCAATAATAGCAAATTTAACGTCTGGGTTAGCCTCTGCAGCCTCTCTTGTAGCGTCTGCGAGCATGTAACCTACACAAATAATTAAGTCATAGTCTTCATCGATGAAACTTTCGATGTTTGCATTGTAATCAGCGTCTGTAGCTGACTCAAGGTAGTTAACTGTAACCCCGAAATCCTGCTGAGCCTTCTGAAGTCCCTTCCAAGCTGACTGGTTGAATGACTGGTCATTAACACCACCAACGTCTGTTACAAGACCAATCTTGATTTCTGAGTTATCCTCTCCCTCAGATGTTGTTGTGCCAGTTGATTCTGAACCTGAGTTGCTAGCTGAATCGCTTGATGAGCTGCCACAAGCGATCATTGATACTGCCATAGCAGCGCATAGAAGTACTGATAATAACTTCTTTTTCATAGATTTCTCCTTCTCTTATAACTTTGTTTATTGTTTATTTACAATAACAGCATAAATATATACTGTATCGCACAATTAAAAAAGGTCATATGTCCTCTTTCGATAAGATTCTACACCTTTTGAAACAAATTAAAAAGTATTTTGTCCGTTTTAAGGATGTCGAAAGAGACAAATGACCAACTATTCTATAATATTTAGTTTTAAATGCAGGCTCGAATATACAGGTCTGTTCTTTCTCTCAAATCAACAAAGCTGCCATCATCTAGCTTTACCAAAGGGCTAGACAATGCATTTTCCTGTATCATTGCTATAATCCCTCTGGAATTATCTGATAAAAGTACGCCTGTGCCTATATAGGCATCTGCTATATTTTCCAAGAACACCTGGAGTACTCTTTGATCATATTTAGATTTATCTTGCCTTTGAAATTGCGCAATTACCTCAAAAGGACAAATGCCAGCTCTGTAACATCTATCAGCTGTCATTGCATCATAAACATCTGTAATTGCAACTATTTTGGAAAAATCATTAATAAAATCTTTGGACAAACCATATGGATACCCTGTTCCATCATTACGCTCATGATGCTGCAGCGCCGCTAACTTAATTCGCCTGTCCATCGGTTCTCCAACCAACATATTGTAACCCAGTAAAGGATGCTCAGCCATTCGACCAAACTCCTCTCCTGTTAACTTACCAGCTTTTGTAAGGATTTCTTGTGGAATCATAGCCTTGCCAATGTCATGGTACAAACCACACATTGTCAATACATCTAATTCATTTTCATCTTTGATTCCAAGCCACAGTCCACAAACCCTTGAAATTATAGCCACGTTTACTGAATGTCTAAATGTGGATGCATCAATCTCTTGAATATTCAGCATCATTGCCATTATTCCAAGACCTGTTGAATGCTTGTCAAAAACAGACTTAAGATCATTAATCAATTCATCATCATTTAACGGTGTCTGTTTCGTCACAAAATCATCTATTATTTTTTCTAATTCACTGGTGCATTTATTGTATGCACGCTTGAATTCATGAAATTCTTCGCTATTTTGAATTCTCCAAGATTGAGTCTCACCAATGAACTCATCTGGCGCATCAAAATCATATTTATTAATAGCATCCTCTTCATCCTGAATGAACAGTTGAGAAATGCCATAATAAGTAAAATGAAGTAATTGCTGCGCAGTAACTGGCGTATCAGCCTCGGCAAGTACCTGACCTCTTGGGCTGACAATTCTTTCCGCCAGAATCATTCCTGGTTTAATTTCATCAATAGGAATACTTTTCATTATAGTGTCCTCTATTACTGGCCTACCTCAGCAGCACTAAGCTCTGTGTCATCTGCTGCTATGTATACTGCAGCCTGCTTGCCCCATTTGTTACTTGGATACAATTCAACTACTCTGTTGAAACATTCAAGGGCTGATTCTGTATCTCCAGTAAGTCTGTAGCAGTCTCCTAGCAAGAAAAGTGCCGCACCTGTATTATAGGTTTCATCTATATCTACAACGGTTTTAAAGTTTACGATTGCACTATCATAATTTTCTTCTGTATAGAAAGTATTACCATCATCATAATATCCCTGAATGATAGTTGGTGAAAGCAGAGTATATAAATTATCGTAGGCTGTCTGCCCCTGCTCTCCTAATACATCCTTTGTAACTAGCTGAATGTAATCACTAGCTGTGACTGCATCACCAGCTTCATAATAATTCTTTGCGGCAAGAAGATTATCGTATGATGTAGCAACATCTTGCTTGTCGTCATATGCGCTTAATTCATTTTTTAGACTATCAATTTCATCCTGAAGAGCCGCATTCTGATTCTTTGCTTCGGCAAGAGAATTGTCTAAAGCAAGTACAGTATCGTTTTCACCTTGAGTGATGTTTTGTCTAACAGTTGGTACAACCAAGAAAAAGCAAATTAGCAATCCCACAACAAGTCCCAAAAGGATATTCATAAAGCTTGATTTGGAATTGTCCAACATACTACGAAAGGAATTCTCTGACATTATGATAGTATCATTGCCATCAGCGAATGTTACTACATCGTTTTTCTTTTTACGATGTCCTGTGTTTTCTTCCTTTAGACGTTCCTTTACCTCATGGATATATCTAATTGTAGTAGTATTGTTACTATCAATCTTCGCAGCAGATGCCAAAATTTTCCTTGCGTCTGCATATTTCTTTTCCTGTATATACAAAAGAGCTAACAGTTGATGTGCCTTAACCAAATTAGGATTCTGGCTAATAACCTTTTTTAGCTGAATCATTGCTAAATCCCTGCTGCCAGCCTTACAATAATCGATTGCCTGATTATACTTTTTAATTGTGGAATTAACCTTGCTTAATAAACCTGGATCATTTTCGATTTCAGCCAAATATCTATCTGCATCTGGATTATCATCCTCTTGTAGATTCTTTGATAATACCCATTCATTGATAGCGCGAACCAATTCTCCCACCTGGTAATAACACAATCCAAGCAAATTTCTAGCCTTTGTATTGTATTTATAATATTGAAGAGATGACTTCAGCGCATCAATTGCTCCAGATAAATCATGAACCTTCGCCTTTTCCAGTCCCTGATTATAGAACACATAAGATGTGTATATGATTTGTTTATATAACAAAATATCGGCACCGCAATTATAGCAAACCTTGTCGTTGCCAACTTCAGTACCACACATAAAGCATTGCATCTATTATTCTCCGTCTAATTATTCTTATTTTGTCCCGTTACTCTGCTGTGAGGTCATATTAAATAAAAGATCAGTTAAATCTGTAAGATCCCTTGCTTTAATATCAGCCTCTGCCTGCTCAACCTCAATGGCAGGCTCATATTTTTTTAACTCTTCTTCAAAATCTATCACTTCTGTACCTCGCCTACTATCTTTGTTAGTCTGACGCCTTCTTCAGTTTTTGATATTTCAACACGCTCATGAGTATCATTGATTGCCACATGACGATCATCTATTGAAATATTACTTCCAGCGTATACACGTCTATAAACTTTAATCGTAGCATTCTTACCAGCGACGATTACTTCCTTCATTTTTGCAAGTTTTTTCGTCTCTTCCTGTACAACTGCCTCATCTCGTATTCTAACTCGAAGCAATTGCATACGTCTAGGATCTTCCCTGACGTTAATGCCACGTTCCTCGCCTAAGCGATCAAAGTCTTCTATACCTTTTTTTATCTTTTGAACATTTGATGCGATAGCCTCAATCTTTTTGGCTAGAATATCAAATTCAGCCAAACGTTCAACATCTACACCTACCGCAACATTTGTTATTGTTCCAAATGAATTGCCTATATCATTGGCCTCTATGCCCTGCACCGCAGAAACATATCCACCAATTATAGACGCATTATTTCCATTAAGCTCGATTTTACCATCACATTTAATTCTGCTCTTAAAGAAATAATCAGCAGTAATATTTCCTGCGCAACTAATAATTGCATATTCAACAAACTGCGCTGTAATAGAGCCATTGCAGCTAATTACAGTTTTTTCATTTCCTTTTACACCAGAAAGCAGGAACAAATCCTTGCCGGCTCTAATGTCGCAATCCTCAATTAAGCCATCAATAACAACATTTCCAGCAGCATCAATAATTGCCCCGTCATGGACTCCGCCGTGGACAATGACATCACCATTAAACTTAATATTACCTGTTTCAATACCTACATCTCCATTTATCTCATGCACTGGGGATACAGATATTTTGCCCTGGTTTACTTCTATCTTGCCATCAATTTTTGCTGTGTATGTAAGATTATCAGCAGAACGATCAAAGCCACGTCCGATAAGAGGTGGCAAATCTCTTACTGGTTTTGGCTCTAAAATTTGGCCTCTAACAGACATACCTCGAGAGCCCTGAACTGCTGGATGATAAATTGCAATAACATCCCCAGCCTGAACAGTTTCGATTGTTTTTATACTCATATAATCTGCCGTTCCATCTGGTCTGATGGTAGGTTTGCGATTAAATTCCGTATCGAAACAATATTCAAAATATCCTGGAGTTCCCTGAACCTGAGCCGTTCCCTCAGCCACTTTAATTGGGCGACCATAAATAGGACTATCAGCCAGTCGAGAAAGCATGTCTTGATCTATTCCAAAGGAAATATTGGCATTACTCAAGAACCCAAGCAACTGCGCTGCAGTAAACTTGGGTACTTCATTTTTTCCATCAGGAATTTTAAACGTCATTGTCGCCTCTAATCCATTAGATGAAACCTGAACTTTTGGCGCAAATGCACTGATTGGTTCTGCCATAAGTCCCCCACAAGCAACTAGTAAATAACATAAAGTATCATAATAATTATATTAGTTTATTTGCAGTTTGTCATTGAATTTTCGAACAATAACGTATTTTTCATTAAATTTTCATTATTAGGCACAATTTGAACAAATATTTTAGTATTTTCCGTCGTTTGGAAGTCCCTTAACGGCCTTTACAACACGGCTTGTGCCAAGTCTGCTTGCGCCAAGATCAATAAATTTCTGAGCATCCTCAAGTGAAGCAATTCCACCTGCAGCCTTGATAAGCTTGCCATTTGTCATGTGGTCTGCCATAAGCTTGACATCATCAAATGTTGCTCCGCCTGTAGAGAAGCCTGTAGATGTCTTAATGTAATCTGCATCAGATTTTGATACAACTTCACACATCTTAATCTTCTCTTCATCTGTAAGAAGGCAGCACTCGATAATAACCTTAAGGAGCTTACCCTTGCACGCAGCCTTGATTGCATTAATCTCTGCAAGAACGTCATCAAAACGGCCTTCCTTAACCCAGCCTACGTTGATAACCATATCTACTTCCTCAGCACCGTTATCGACAGCATCGCTTGCCATAAAGCACTTTGAAGCTGTTGTAGCATAACCATTTGGGAAACCAATTACTGTACAAATTGGAAGATGTCCACCCTGCTCCTTAACGTACTCAGCAGCCTGCTTTACAAAGCTTGCTGGAATACAAACTGAAGCAGTCTCATACTTCATTCCATCGTCTACGATGCCCTTAATGTCATTCCATGTTGCGTCCACACCAAGTAAAGTGTGATCACATTTGCTTAAAATATTCTTAATATCCATTTTCGTATCCTCCTATATATGAGACAGCCCTTATAATACTCCGTGCTCCCGCAGGGCACCCCTCACACCTTCGCTAGGCAACTTTCCGCTTCGCGGCGCCCTCCTAGCTCGGCATGATACTTCCCTGCTCGCGCTTTCCAAGTTTGAGTAGCTGTCTCTTTTTATCGTAACGTAAGTGTATAGGCTCAAACAATTCGTAGAATAAGCCAGTAGGCATCAAGCTATTATATTACTTAAGCGAAACGTGTTGTTGAGCGAAGTAATATAATGCTTGTAGCCGTAACTGGCGCAGGCTAGCCACTAGCGCATTGATGCGAGGCGTGCCTCAACCTGAGCCATCATTGCCTCATATTTTGCAAGCTTTTCGCGCTCTTCAGCAACCTTTGCCTCTGGAGCCTTGCTCATGAATTTTTCATTTGAAAGCATTCCACGAGAACGAGCAAGCTCTTTCTCAAGCTTTTCTTTTTCTTTTGTAAGACGCTCCTTTTCCTTCTCAAAGTCTACAAGGTCTTCAAGTGGAACAAAAAGTGTTGCATCTGGTATAACTGCAGAAACAGCGTCATCTGAAATGCCTGCCTTGTCTGACTGAATAAATACTTCTGTTGCACCAGCAAGAGTCTTGAAGATTGGTGTAATCTCATCAAATGTTGCTCTTACATCTGCTGCATCAGCTACGATATGGATAGCTGCCTTCTTTGATGGTGGAACATCCATATCTGTACGAAGCTGTCTCATGCCACGAACTACGTCCTTAGCACGCTCTACCTTTGCTTCCTCTACTGGGAAGTTCATTGCCTCATCAAATACAGGCCAAGCTGAAAGCATGATTGTTTCCTCTTCGCTCTGAAGTGTGCAGAAGATTTCTTCTGTGATGAATGGCATGAATGGGTGAAGCATCTTGAGGGCATTTGTAAGTGCAAACTTAGCTGTCCAAAGTGCTGCTTTCTTGCTAGCTGTATATTCCTCTGAGTACATTCTTGGCTTTACAATTTCGATGTACCAGTCACAGAACTCATCCCAAATGAAATCATAAACCTTCTGAACAGCAATACCAAGCTCGTATTTATCCATGTTCTCAGTAACATCCTTTGCAAGGCTGTTTACCTTAGAGATAATCCACTTATCCTCTGTTGCAAGGTCTGCATCAGCAGGCTTTGTAACCTCATTGTCAGCAAGATTCATCATGATAAATCTCGAAGCGTTCCATACCTTGTTTGCAAAGTTACGGCTATTTTCAACACGCTCGTTGTAGAAACGCATATCGTTACCAGGTGCATTACCTGTGATAAGTGTAAGACGAAGTGCATCTGCACCATAGTTATCAATAATCTCAAGTGGATCAATACCATTTCCTAAAGACTTAGACATCTTACGTCCCTGTGAATCACGAACAAGACCATGAATAAGTACTGTATGGAATGGGCTCTTTCCTGTGTGAGCATATCCTGAGAATACCATTCTGATTACCCAGAAGAAGATGATATCGTATCCAGTAACAAGTACGTCTGTTGGATAGAAGTAATCAAGCTCCTCTGTGTTGTTTGGCCAACCAAGTGTTGAGAATGGCCAAAGTGCTGATGAGAACCATGTATCAAGTGTATCCTCATCCTGCTTCATGTGGTTGCATCCGCACTTAGGACAAACTGTTGGAGCGTCTTCTGACTTACAAACAACTGTCTCACCACACTTTTCGCAGTAGTATGCTGGGATTCTGTGTCCCCACCATAACTGACGTGAAATACACCAGTCACGAATATTCTCAAGCCAGTGTAAATATGTCTTGTCGTAGTTCTTAGGAACGAACTGAAGCTCACCTGTCTTGATAGCCTCGATAGCTGGCTTTGCAAGCTCTTCCATTGCTACGAACCACTGTGGCTTAACCATAGGCTCTACAGTAGTCTTACATCTATCATGTGTTCCAACATTGTGTGTATGGTCTTCAATTTTAACAAGGAGACCCATCTCATCCATCTTTTGTACGATAAGCTTACGAGCCTCATATCTATCCATACCCTCGAACTCGCCACCGTTTGCGTTGATAGTAGCATCATCGTTAAGGATATTGATTACAGGAAGGTTATGTCTCTTACCTACCTCGAAATCGTTAGGGTCATGTGCTGGAGTAATCTTAACAACACCAGTACCGAATTCCATATCAACATATTCATCAGCAACAACTGGAATCTCACGATTTACAAATGGAAGCATTACAGTCTTTCCGATGATATCCTGATAGCGGGTATCCTTAGGGTTTACAGCAACAGCTGTATCACCAAGCATTGTCTCTGGACGTGTTGTAGCAAATGTAACGAAACGACCCGGCTCGCCTACGATTTCGTACTTCATGTGCCAGAAATGTCCTGCCTGCTCCTCATGCTCAACCTCAGCATCTGAAATAGAAGTCTGGCAAACTGGACACCAGTTAATAATACGGTTTCCCTTGTAAATGTAGCCTTC
>NZ_SVEV01000032.1 GCF_015057185.1 Pseudobutyrivibrio sp.
AAAAATACATTTTTCAAAATAGTTCATCCATAGAAAGACACATGCGGGATGCTCCCTTTTGCATATTGGAAAACTAAAAATATTCGCGAAATTGTTCCATAGACAGGGGGCCAGGCCGGGGTGGGAGGCGGAATTTTGAAATGGGGTGGGAATGTGGCTGTTAAGGTAGAAGAAATGGGAAGAGAAAAAAAGACCTGATTCACATTTGTGAACCAGGTCGGTGTTTTTAAATATTAGAACTGTCCAAAAGCGTATTTGAAAAATGAAACAGGCTTCTTGCCTTCCTTCTCCTGAACTCTGCAATACTTCTCATAATCTGAATAAACTGTGTACATCTGGAATGATACTTCTTCGAACATTCTTTTTACCTCCTAAACTCTCTTTTCTTTGTTACAAGACATATAATATACCTCGATTTGTAATTTGTCAACAAAAATAATGTTAAGAAATTGTGAATAATTTACAAAACTATTTTTGTTGAGGAAGTTTCCTAGGTTTGTTACAATTTAACTATGGAAACTATTGACTACTAAAAGAGTTTTTAGGGGTGATTTGATGAATGAGAGAATATTAGAAGGCGCTTTAAATGTGTTTAGAGCAAAAGGGCCTAAATTCACTATGGATGACCTTGCCGTAGAGATGAAAATGAGCAAGAAAACAATCTATTCTGTTTTTAGAGATAAAAATGAATTGATGTGTGAAATGATGGATTATGCTTTTGACATGATTAAGGAAGCTGAGGACAAAATCTATTATGACGATAATCTTTCACTTGTTGAAAAGATATATGGCATTCTTGCAGTTTTGCCAGAATCACATTACGGCTTTGATTATTCTGCTATGAGTAAAATGGCAGAGAAATATCCTATGGCTTATAGCAAGCTTAGAGAGAGATTAGATAGTGGTTGGGAAAAAACCTTTGAGCTACTTCAAAAGGGTATAGACGAAGGAGTATTCAAAGAGGTCAACATTAATATTTTCAAGTATATGTATGAGATATCTGTTGATAGATTATTGATGGGTGATTTCCTTAAGGAGAACGATATGAGCTATCCTGAGGCATTAGAATCAGTAGTTAATATTATGGTTGATGGTATTGTTAAATAAAAGGGTGGAAAAATGGCACAAAAGATTTACTTAGATAGAAAATGGCGATTTAATGAGGTTTTTACTGAGGAGATGATTAACGAGCCTATGACTGATTATGCGCTTGTTAATATTCCGCATACTGTAAAGGAGACTCCTATATCATATTTTGATGAATCTGTTTATCAGATGATTAGCTGCTATCAAAAAACTATTTTTGCTCCACCTCAGTGGGCTGAGCAGGTTGTCAGTCTTACTTTTGAGGGTGTTGCACATGCGGCTGACGTATATGTTAACGGAAATCTTGCTGTTCATCATGACTGCGGATATACAGGATTTTCAGTAGAAATTTCAGAGTTTCTTAAATTTGGTGAAGATAATCTTATTACGGTAAGAGTAGATTCCAATGAAAATTTGAATCAGCCCCCATTTGGTTTTGTTATTGATTACATGACATATGGTGGAATTTACAGAGATGTTTATTTTGAGGTGAAGGAGAAAACTCACTTCGTAGATGTTTTCTTGCAACCATCATTGCTTGAGAGGATTTCTACTAGCAAACGCACACCTAAACAAATCAAAATAATGAAGGTTCAGGGTGTTCTTAAAACTGATTGTTATTTTACTAAGAATATATATAAGCTGGCTGCAGGAGATGGAGTTTTTATTAGACAATATCTAGATGATAAGCTGTTGCTATCTCAGCCTGTTAGCGGGTTAGAGCAGGTGGGGGATACATATCTTATGAAGTTAAATTCAGCCCCTGCTACAGTCAATTTGTGGGATATTGAAAGCCCTCGTTTATATCAGGTTAAGACCCAGCTCTTAATTGATGATAAGGTTGTTGATGAGCATGTGGCAAATGTTGGCTATAGAAACTCTGAATTTAGAAAAAATGGATATTATCTAAATGGTAGAAAAGTCAAACTAAGAGGTTTAAATAGACATCAGTCTTATCCATATGTGGGTTATGCTATGCCAGAGTCAATGCAACGTTTTGATGCAAGGATTCTTAAAGAAGAATTGGCACTTAATGCTGTTCGTACATCACACTATCCACAGTCACATTATTTTATAGATGAATGCGATAAGCTGGGACTCTTGGTATTTACAGAGATTCCTGGATGGCAGCATATAGGAAATGAGGATTGGCAGAATTTGGCAGTTCAGAATACCAAGGATATGATTTTACAGTACCGTAATCATCCTTCAATCATATTATGGGGCGTTAGAATTAACGAGTCTCCTGATAATGATGAATTCTATAAAAAGACAAATGCTGTGGCACGCAAATATGATCCAACTAGACCTACAGGTGGTGTTAGATGCCATGCTAAAAGCTCACTGTTAGAGGATGTTTATACCTACAATGATTTTGTTCATGAGGGAAATAATAAGGGTTGCTGCAAGAAATCAGATATAACCTCTGATGTGGAAAAGGCTTATTTGGTTTCAGAATACAATGGTCATATGTATCCTACAAAACCATTTGATGATGAGGAGCAGCGCCAAGAGCATATGCTTAGACATGCAAATGTTTTGGATGGAATTGCAGGAGAGCTTGATATAGCAGGTTCATTTGGTTGGTGTATGTTTGACTACAATACACACAAAGATTTTGGTTCTGGCGATAGAATCTGTTACCACGGTGTCATGGATATGTTTAGAAATCCAAAGCTTGCTGCTTCAGTTTATTCAGCTTTCTCAGAAACAGAAAATGTTTTAGATATATCTACAAGCTTTGATATAGGAGAGCATCCAGCCTGCAACAGAGGTAAGTCATTTATCATTTCTAATGCTGATTCTGTAAAGATGTACAAGAATAATCAGTTGATTAAGGAGTACTTCCCAGAGAATTCTCCATACAAGAATCTTAAGCATGGTCCTATTTTGATAGATGACTATTTAGGTGATGTCATTGAAAAGGATGGTAGCTATTCTAAAACAGAGGCTAAGCTTTTAACTAAGGTTTTAAATCACGTAGCTTTACATGGATTTAAGGTTACGCCACAGATTGCATGGGCTAGCTTTAGACTGATGGCTTTCCATGGAATGAAGAAAAATGAAGCAGTACCTTTGTTTAACAAATTTGTAGGAGACTGGGGTGGCGCTTCAAAAGAATATCGCTTTGAGGCAATAAAAAATGGTCAGGTAGTAAAGACTGTAACCAAAGCACCTGCTGTTACACCTAGAATTGAAGCAAAGGCTAGCCATACATTGCTTACAGAACTGCACACCTATGATGTGGCGGATATAAGAGTTAAATTGGTTGACCAAAATGACAATCAGCTGTTTTTCTTTAGCCAACCGGTTTCATTCGAAATTGAAGGACCATTTGAGATAATAGGTCCAAAAACTGTTTGCCCAATGGGAGGAGCAACTGGTGTATATGTCAAATCCATTGGTGAAGATGGGGATGGCTATCTCACAATATCTGCAGAGGGAATTGAGCCAGTCAAAATCTGTCTTTCTGCAGAATGCTTAACAAAATAAATAGTAGAATAGGGGATAATAATGATTGATAAGAGTAAAGTAATTTTTGGAAATAAGATTTCAAACAAGGATTATAAAAAGGCATGTAAAACAAAGGCTAAAAACATCAGAAAATATGGAGATGATTCTAATGAGAATTACAACATTGTTCTCCGTAAGAATGAGCACATCGGTGATTCATTAGGTGTGTATGATGTTCTTTTAGAGGACGGAAAATCTGATGTGGAATTTGATACTGAAAAGGGTATCATAGTTGGAAATATCCGCATGGGATTTGGCCATTACAGAATTTCTATGGCTATGGCTTCTGCCGCAAAGCATTTAGGCTATACACCATACTGGATGGATTTAAATGGATATCCAAAGACAAGCTGTACTAAGGTTATCAGTGCCCAAAATGATTTGTATTCTTTGGGCTCGAGACTTTCAAAGAACAAGCTATTTAATAAATTTGTGTGGGAGCCACTTAATTACGAAGGATTTAGAAAGCTTTCATATAATGCTGCTGACCAGAAGAACGCTGAAATCATGGCGACAGTATATAAGAATGTTCCAAAGGAGATTCCTGTAATAGGTACCCATGCATGGCCAGCTCAGGCTGCTGTACATGCAGGGATGAAGCACGTAGTTAATGCTATTCCAGATAACTGGCCAATGGCACTACATTTTTCAGAGGGTTCTGTTCATACTATTCAATGTAAGAATGCTTATATGGGCTACAGAATTTGTAATGGAATGGCAGGGGATGCTGTTTGTAATCCAATGCCAAATGATGACCTTGTTTACACTGGTCATTATATTGATCACGAGCTTGTAAGTAATATTGAAGTTGATTGCGAGAGAAGAATTGCTAGAAAAAAAGATGGCAAACCTATTAGATTCTTGCTTACAATCGGTGGAGCTGGGGCTCAGAAAGAGATTTTTGGAGCAATAATTAAGTATCTACTTCCAGCTATAAGTGACAATAAAGCTGCTCTTTATGTAAACGTAGGTGATTACAAAAATGTATGGGATGACCTTGTTAAGGAAATTCCAGGTATGAGTGAAATGTCTACAGAGCATTTTAATGATTTTGCTGAGACCACAAAGTTTTCTGAGGAGGCTCTTACAGGTGATGTTACAGGCATTCATGGCTTTTATCATGAAAACATTTTCGATGCAGTTTATTGCACAAACCTACTTATGCGCAGCTGCGATGTGCTAGTTACCAAGCCATCAGAATTGGCATTTTATCCTGTTCCAAAGCTATTTATAAAGAGAGTTGGAAAGCATGAAATGTGGGGTGCAATTCATTCGGCAGAAATGGGTGATGGAACTCTTGAATGCAGAGATATACCACATACTCTTCAGATGATTGATATGTTTATGAAGGATGAAAAGCTGTTAACAGAAATGTGCGACAGCATTAAAGCTAATAAGACAATCGGACTCTATGATGGAGCTTACAAGGTTGTTGAGCTTGCAATGGGATTAAAAAATAAATAAAGGTATTGGTGAATAAATATGATTAGAGTGGAAGGCAAGGCCTTTTATCTAAATACAAAAAATACAACATACGCTTTTAGGGTTTTAGAGACAGGGCAGCTGGAGCATTTATACTACGGCAGCAGAATTACTGAAGCAAAGGAAATTTCTGTTATTCAGGAGAAAAGGACATTTGCACCAGGAAATACTGTTGTCTATGATAACGAGCATGGTGAACTGAGCCTAGAGGATGTTCGACTTGAAACTTCTGCTATTGGTAAAGGTGATTTTAGAGAGCCAATGGTAGAGGTGGTATGCCCAGATGGCAGCACTAGTCTTGATTTTGTTTATGAAAATCATGAGATTTTGGCTGGCAAAAAGGAATTTAAAACCTTGCCTGGCTCATATGGCAATGAATCAGATGTAGATACACTTAATGTAAAGCTGGTTGATAAGAATAATGGCTATACATTGATTCTTTCGTATTTTGTATATGAGAATACTGATGTTATTACTAGAGCGGCCAAATTTATTAATACCTCAGATGACTCAGTGAAAATTACACGTATGTTATCCATGCTAATGGATTTTGATGAATCAGGTTATAAAATTACATCCTTCCATGGCAGATGGACTAATGAGATGAATAAATCAGACATGATTTTACCAGCAGGAAAGTACGTGAATTCTTCTTTTACTGGAACAAGCTCAAATCGTACAAATCCATTTTTTATCTTGTCTGAGGCAGATTCTACTGAAACCAGTGGCGATGTATATGGATACAACCTGATTTATTCTGGTAACCATTACGGTGCTGTTGAGGTTTCTCCTTGGGGCAAAACTAGAGTTGCATATGGAATTAACCCTCAGAACTTTTCATGGACATTGGAAGCAGGTGAAGAATTTGAGGCACCAGAGGCAGTAATGACATATTCGGATTGTGGTTTTAGAAAAATGAGCTTGAATATGCATGAGTTTGTTAGAAATCACATTACCCGAGGCTATTGGAAGGATAAAGAGCGCCCAATTCTTATAAATAGCTGGGAGGCTGCCTATTTCAATTTCAATGAAAGCTCTTTGCTTAAACTTGCAAAGCAGGCAAAAAAGGTTGGTATAGAGCTTTTTGTTATGGATGATGGATGGTTCGGAGATCGAAATGACGACCACCGTGCTTTGGGAGATTGGGACATTGTTAATGGGAAGAAGCTTCCTGGCGGTTTAGAGGGACTATCGAAAAAGATTAATGATTTAGGCTTAAGTTTTGGTTTATGGGTTGAGCCTGAGATGATAAATGTGGATTCTAAGCTTTATGAGAAGCATCCGCAGTGGGCTATTGATATTCCAGGAAAGAATCATTCAGAAGGTAGAACTCAAAGACTATTAGATTTGTGCAATCCAGAGGTGGTTGAATATTTGACGCAGGTAATGAGTGAGGTATTTGCAACACCTGGACTTTCATATGTGAAATGGGATTTTAATAGAAATTTCTCTGATTATTATTCGAAATACTTGGAGCCATCAAAGCAGCTTGAAGTAGGGCATAGGTATGTGCTTGGCTTATATAAGCTCCTAGGGGCTCTTACAAAGGAATTTCCAGAGATTCTAATCGAAGGCTGTGCATCAGGTGGAAATAGATTTGACCTGGGAATGCTTTGCTATTGTCCTCAGATTTGGGCTAGTGACAATACAGATGCTTTGAGTAGACTTAACATACAGGAGGGTTATTCCTACGGATACCCTCAGAGCACATATACAGCACATGTTTCTTCTTGTCCAAATCACCAGACACTACGTGTTACGCCAATGGAGACGCGCTTTGCAGTGGCAAGCTTCGGAGTGCTTGGCTATGAGCTTAATCTTTGCGATATGAACAATGAGGATTTGGCAGCAACAGCAGCGGAGATAGAGCTTTACAAGAAATACAGAAGGACTCTTCAATATGGTGATTTTTATCGTCTATTGCAGGGGAACACAGTAGAGTGGAGCATAGTTGATAAGGATAAATCTACTGCAGTTACGATGGTAGTTCAAAAGGAAATACAGGCAGGAATTCAGTACCTTAGAATAAAGCAGGCAGGACTAGATGCCACATCTAAATATCATTTCTTTGGAAGAAAGCTAGAGTACAACCTAAAAGGCTTTGGTGACTTAGTTAATACTGTGGCACCTATACATATCAAACAGGATGGACTGATTCATAATATGGTTGCTAAGTTTGTAAAGATGCCGGGAGAATTAGAGGATTATACTGCTAGTGGCGATGTTCTTAACAATGCAGGCGTTAAATTAAAACAGAATTATGTAGGCACAGGATATAATGAACAGGTGAGATATTTCCCTGACTATGGTTCGAGATTATATTTTGCTGAGAAAGAATAAAGCACCCTGAGGGTGCTTTATTTTTGTGGCATTTAGAGTTCCATAAATTCTTTTATTTTATCAGAGTTTAAATCTTCTCCGATTATTATAAACACTTCCTGACCTACAGGCATTTCTGTTAGCTCAAAATTAGCTTTTGTGGCATTAAACTGAAACCACTTATCATTTTCCTTGAAGAAACCTTTTGCTCGCATAATTTGTCCGAAGGAAGAATCGGACATTAAAGTGTTTACCTTGCTTTTTATTGTGCTGCTAGTTATTGGCAATTCAAGAAAATACACTGTTTTGTATGAGGCATTATCGGTGCCAAGCTTTTTTACGTAGGATTGAAGACTATATCCTGAGCTAGTTAGTTTTTCATAGTCTGAGGCTGTAAATTCGTCCCAATCTTTTTCTATAATGATGGAGTCAGTATCCTTGTTTAAATTGGCCTTTTTGCAAGCTAATCGAATATGTTCTTTGGTGGATTGAATTTGTTTTGTTGAAAGCCCTTTGGTTTTACTTAGAACAATAACGCCAGCGTTTGCAATTTGAGAGGCTAAAAAGTAATCGGAATCCTCAGATAAATCATTTTCCAAATTTCCATCAACTATCGTAATTACGTTACCGATTTCATACCATCTGTCCAGGGGTTCTTCCCTGAGGGAATCAAAGAATTCGTCAACATCAAAAATTCCAGAAGGCTCAATTATAACTCGATTGTAGCCACTCATACCCATGGAAATCAGTTTGGTTTTAAAGCGTCTTCTATGGCAATCGGCATCGCAGCCGCCAGCTACCATTTCAAGCTCACAGTTTTCTCCACGAAGTTCATTTAACAGAAGCATATCCACATTTACTGCACCATAATCATTTTCGAGAATGCCCACCTTTTGCCCTTGATCAATGAAATGCTTAGCATATTTTTTTAAGAAAGTGGTTTTGCCACTTCCAAGAAAACCAGTAATCAAATCAACTTTTATCATAATCTACCTCTTAGAGTGCTCAATATTAGAAACAACAATAATTCTACACAAATATTTGTTATCATTCTACTGTTCATAATAAAATAATAATGCTATGATATGAAAGTTACGAATTATTTATATAAAAGGAGTATTAATTAGATATGGGAATCGTAGTATTAGGCGCAGTATTTATAGATATTAAGGGACATTCTACTGCAAGTTATATTCCAGCAGGTAGAAATGTTGGTACTGTAGATGAGGTTCATGGCGGTGTTAGTAGAAACGTTGTTGAGGACATTGCTAATGTTGAACTTAGACCTAGATTTGTCAGCCTTGTTGATGACAGCGGCATCGGTACAGGTGTATTAGATAAACTTACAAAGCACAAGGTTGATACAAGATTCGTTCGTAGAACACCTGATGGAATGGGAAAGTGGCTTGCAGTATTTGATAACCACGGTGATGTTGTTGCTTCTATTTCAAAAAGACCTGATTTATCTCCAATCAATGATATTCTTGATGAGCAGGGTGATGAAATCTTTAAAGACGCTGATAGTATTGCTCTTGAAATTGATATGGAAAAGGAGACTATCAAGCGAGTATTCAAATATGCTGAAAAGTATAATCTCAAGGTTTATGCTGCAGTTTCAAATATGAGCATTGCAGTTGAACGTAGAGATTTCTTAAAAAATGTTGAGTGTTTTGTATGTAATCAGCAGGAGGCAGGAATCCTATTTATGGATGACTACTCAGAAAAAACTCCTGAGGAAATGCAGGACATTTTATCAAAGAAAATCCAGGGTGCACAAATTCAAAAGATGATTGTTACCATGGGCGGTAAAGGTGCTGTATATGCTGATATAGATGGTAATACAGGATTTGTACCAGCTAGAAAGGTGGATGTTAAAGATACTACTGGAGCTGGTGATTCGTTCTTCGCCGGAGTTACAATCGGACTTACATATGGCAAGAAGCTTGATGAGGCTTGTGAGATTGGATCTACACTTGCCGCATCTGTAATTGTAACTTCTGATAACGTTTGCCCTAGATTTTTACCTAGTGAATTTGGAATAGAAATACCTGAAGAATAAATGACTTTATAAAGGAGTCGCTATATGGATTTGGGATTTGTTCGAAGAATAATTGCATTTGTATACATTACTTTGATGCTACTGTTTATTACACTGGGCTTTGGATATTCTAATGACAGTGGTAGTTATTATCGCGAGAATTCTATGTATTTTAGCGAGTATTGGCGAGTGGATGATAAAGTCATTACCTTTCCATACAGTAATGAGAATGAAATTATATTGACCAATACCTTACCTGTAGTGTACGGAGATCAACTTCTTGTTATACGAGCCTTTTATGAGGATTTCACTGCCTATATTGATGGTGTAGAGGTGACTGAATCTCGTGACAATACTTTGTTTAATATAAGTACTGATGTTGGAAAGAAGGAAATTTGGATTCCGCTAGAGCATGATTATAGTGGTCATGAGATTTCTGTAAAAGTAAAACTCCAGAACGCTCTTTACAGAAATGAAATTTCAGAAGCATATATAACTACTAGATCTGCTTATGGAATAAATTCCCTTATAGGCAATGCGCCAACAATGTTTTTGTTTGTATTGTTTATTGTTACAGGATTATTAGAAATAGTAGTTTCATCATTCTATATCCTAAGACGTGCTCATCTTATTAGAAAGCTTACCTTTGAGGCATTGTTTTATGCAGGAGCATTTTCCATAGCGGCAGCTCTTTGGATAATAAATGAATCAAGAATACCATTTATTATATTTGGCCACATGACTGGCTTTTCAGTGCTGACAATTATCGCTTTTGTATTAATGCCTATTTTCTTTTTTGAAATGGCTAAATGTCTATTTCTTAGAGTTTCAAAAATGGATAACCTTTTGGAAGCCATTGTTTTGATATCTGCCATTGCTGGTTGTTTTCTTTCAGTGCTTGGCGTAATTGAATGGTCTATGGTAGTGTACATAGCACATGCCTTGGATTTAACAGTTATGATTGTGGTTGGCTATTATTCATTTACAAGCATTAAGGAAGAGCAGAAGTTTAACGCAAGAACCAGTATAGCTGTTGCAAATGGCGTTTTCATTTTATTATCAGGAATCACATTAGTACAGTATATAAATAATGTTGAGGCTAATTATCTTTTAATATTTGTAATTGATTTGATGGTCTATATTATGGTGCAGGTAGGACTTATATATAGGCGTATAGGCTTAAGCGTTAAAGAAGAAAAAGAATTTGCCCAAGCTAAAATTTTTGCTTATACAGATGAGCTGACAAAGCTTGGCAATAGACGTCATTTTACAGCTGTTATCGAGGATTATGAGAAGCATCGATTGCCATCTGATTTGACTTATATTGCAATTGATGTAAATCAGCTGAAATACTATAACGATAATATGGGACACGATGCAGGAGATGAATTGCTTAGAGGTACTGCAGATTGTTTGCTGAAGTCCTTTGGCAAATCTTCTACAGCAATTATTAGTCGTATGGGCGGCGATGAATTTGCAATTCTTATATTGGCAACTTCCTTAGAGGTAGAGAGACGACTTGAAAATTTCAGGCTGAATCTTTCTAAATGGAAGGGCAAATATGTAAATGGAATAAGTGTGGCCATCGGTACGGCAGTGGTTAAAGAATTTAAGAATTGTACAATCGAAGAAATAGCAAAAGTTGCTGATGATAGAATGTATGAGGATAAAAACAATTATTATAAAGCAAATGGCCTAGAGAGGCGTTCGACTAATTGAATTTTTGGCCCATTATGATAAAATTGTTCATGGTTAAGCTTTAGCTTTACACTACAAAGATTGGGCAATGGATAATGATCGACGACAAGAATACTTCATTTAGGCAGATGTTTTTTGATATGGACGGCGTTATACGTCAGGAAACATATGTCTATCATCGAGAGCTAACAGACGAAGAGAAGGAATTATATGACAGTTTGGTTGCAGATGCTAATCAGATGACTATTTTTGATTATATTAAGGAATGATTACTCCGAGGCCTTGAGGTTTCAAGGCTTTGGAGTTTTGTTTTATAAGGAGAATAATAATGGATTTTAAGGAAATTAGTTTAGCGGATTTTACAGGTGCACTTGCATCAAAAACATCAGTGCCTGGTGGTGGTGGAGCATCAGCTTTAGTGGCTTCCATTGGAATTGCACTAGGAGATATGGTGGGAGAATTTACAGTAGGCAAGAAAAAATATATTGACGTAGAGCCTGAAATTATAAAGCTAATGGAAAAAGCTCAGAGCCTTAGAGAAGAGCTACTAGAATGTATCAATGCAGATGCAGTTGCTTTTGAACCATTGTCAAAGGCTTACGCTATACCAAAGGATGATCCTAGTCGCCAGCAAATAATGGAAAAATGTCTTAAGGATGCTGCAGGTGTCCCATTTAGAATTCTTCAGCTGGGCTGTGAGGCAATTGATTTGCAGAGAGATTTTGCTGACAAAGGCTCTGTTATTATGATTAGTGATGCTGCTACTGGTGTAGCTCTTTTAGAAGGGGCAATTAAGGGTGCGGCAATCAATGTAAAGATAAATACTAAATCTATGACAGATACAGAATATGCAAATGAGCTGAATGCTAAGGTAGATGTATTGTTAAAAGAGTATATAGAAAAAGCGAGAGCAATATATACTGAGGTTGCAAACAGAATTTAATATAACTGGAGGATATATGGCTAGATTATTAAAGGGAAAAGATGTTGTAGATGCTTTAAATGAAAGCATGGCAAAAGAAGTTGAAAGCTTAAAATCAAAGGGGATTACTCCTACACTTGCGATACTTAGAGTGGGAGAGCGCCCAGATGATTTATCCTATGAAAAGGGAGCTATCAAACGCTGCCAACAAGTAGGCGTTGAGGTTAAAGTAGTAAATTTTGATGAACAAGTTTCGCAAGAAGAGTTTTTTAATGCACTTGCAAAGTTAAATGAAGATATAAATATTCATGGAATATTGATGTTTAGACCACTTCCAAAGCACATTGATCAAGAAAAGGCTAGAAAGCTGCTTGCAGTTGAAAAGGATGTGGATGGCTGCACAGACTTATCACTTGCAGGCGTGTTTACTAATAGCGGAGAAGGCTTTGCTCCATGTACAGCAGAAGCAGCAATGGAAATCCTTAAGTACTATGGCATTGAACTTAGTGGAAAAAAGGTTGCTGTAATTGGAAGATCACTTGTTATTGGAAGGCCAGTTGCTATGATGCTTATGCATGAAAATGCTACAGTGACAATCTGTCATACACGTACAGTTGACGTTCCATCCATTACAAAGGATGCAGATATAGTAGTTGTGGCATCAGGACAGATGGAAAGTGTAGGTGCAGATTACCTCAAGGCAGGACAAACTGTAATAGATGTTGGTATTAGCTGGAATTCCGAAAAGAATAAGCTTTGCGGAGATGTAAGGTTTGACGAAGTAAGCGATATTGTGGATGCTATTACTCCTGTACCAGGTGGAGTCGGTGGTGTTACTACAAGTATTTTGGTTAAACATGTTATTGAAGCAGCAAAACGATTATAATTATTTTAGAATAATATTTGGACGATAATGGGGAATTTATGAAAAAGGGGTTTTTATGGCTGACGATAAACTTCGACAAGAACTTTTTTACATGGTAAAGCTAGCTAATAAATACGATTTTTCAGATATGGATGTAGTAGAAGGCATCCTTAGGCTGGAAAATGAGCGTAAAATTCTTACCTCTGTATTTGGAGTTAGATTTAAAACTAGGATATTTGATATTGCTGCAGGTATCGGTAATGATGACAAATGCGTCATTTGTGGCAACGTTGCTGAAAACAAGGTGATATGCAAACACTGCATGGATTCAGTGTTAGACAGCGAATATGCCAAAAATAAAATCAAGAATGAACAAAATACAGAAAAGAAACTGTTTAGTATACCTTTTCATTTTGATGTTAAAGGCATCAAAAATCTTAAGATTAATTGGAAAAGAACAGGTCAGTACTTTATTATATTTTGTTTAACCATGATTTTATTAGTACAGGCAACCCTTTTATACATGTGGGTTTCGTTGCCTACCTATAATTCTAAACAAAAGGCCATAGTTTCAGAATATCAGGAAGAACCAGTTTCTGACCAAAATCAAGCATATGAGAAATTACTTATGGATTTTCCAGAGGAATTGGGGTATTCTGTTACATATATACGACAAGATAAGGAATTTGTTGGCAGATTTCTTTTGGATGTGGGAGCTTGCTGCGAAGAAACAGAGGAAAAGCTCACAGACGAAGAAAGATATGATTACTTTTTCCAAGAGGACGTGTATGTATTTTATATCACCAATATTTCCGACTATTCTGCTATGTTAGGAATTGCCGAGGTTAACAAATCCGGAGCGGTTCTGCTTACAGGTTCATTTAACGATGGTAGAAAAACAGATTTATGGTACAAAATAAGGTGATAAATATTAAGGAATTCACAACATTGTCATAATTCTTTGATACTATCTGTCTAGCTTCAAGGGAAATGATGTGTTATAAGAGGTATTTATGAAGCTTAGACCAGAAGAAATAGTTAGGTTGAACAGTATTTTAGCACCTGTAAAAAATGATAAGCGAGCTCAAAAAATGAGGGATTTTATCCAACATGGAAAAATAACAACTTTTGAGCATGCAGAGAGTGTAACTAGTCTCAGCTATTGGATTAATAAAAGATTCCACTTAGGTGGCGATGAAAAAGTAATTGTAATAGGCGCATTTCTTCATGATTATTATTTATATGATTGGCATGTGACTGACGATGGACATGGTTTACACGGCTTTTCTCATTCTAATACAGCCAAAGAAAATGCTATTAAGCATTTTGGAATCGGAAACCGGACACAGCATGTTATTGAAAGCCATATGTGGCCACTTACGTTTACAAAATTACCTAGAAGCAGAGAGGCGTGGATTGTATGCTTAGCGGACAAATGGATATCCACTAAAGAGACGCTTTTATGTAGATAAATATTGGGTTTAATAGGGGTAGTGCAGTAGTTGCATTACCCCTTTATAAATGATATAACTGTATTATCGAGAATAGAACAGTTAAGACTAAATAGTCGAAAGGAAGAATGTTATGAAAAAGAAAATTGTAGCCTTAGTTTTGGTTGCTATTTTAGCGATAGGCGGCGTAGTATTATTCAAAAAGGGGATTATATTTAAGGGCTCGTCAGCTTCAAATGGAGACAACGGAGAAGTATATGTTATGTCTCTTGCTGATATTATGGGTACAAATAGTAGCTATTCTACAGATGTGTTCATGGGTATAGTAGAAGGACAGGAGTCTACTAGTATCACAAAGAGTTCTGATAGAGAATTAGATCAGGTATATGTTTCAGTTGGTGATTCTGTTGAGGTTGGAACACCTTTATTTTCATATAAAACAGACAAATTAGAAGCTGAAATAGTGCAATATAATTTTGATATTGAAGGCTATAACCTTTCAATCCAAGAATACAATGATGAAATTACTAAGAAGCAGTCTGAGCTTGATAAAATTAAAACTGACACAGAAGAAGATAAAAACAATAAAGAACGCCTTACAAATGAAATAACAGGGCTTACTACAGATATTGCAATTGCTGAAAATCAAATCAATCAAACTAATGCTAAGATTGAAGAAAATAATAAAAAAATCAACAATTCTATAGTAACTTCAGGAGTTTCTGGAACTATCACTAAAATTGCTGATGATACAAATCCATACACTACAGATGGTTCCTTTATTACAATTTTGGCTTCTAGCGAAATGAGAGTAAAGGGACAGATTAATGAGCAAAATGTTTGGGCTATTAATGTTGATGAGCCTGTTACTTTGCGTTCTCGTGTTGATTCTTCACAGACCTGGAGCGGTACAATTACCAAAATCGATACAGAGTCAAAGCAAGAAAACACTGACAGCTCTTATGGTGGTGGATCTTCAGACAGCACCTCGACTAAATATCCATTCTATGTAACATTAGACGACAGTACTGGATTGATGATGGGCCAGCATTTGTATATTGAATTAGGACAGACAGATGCTCCAGAGATGGATTTTACTGACGGTACATACATTTATGATTACTATATTTCATATGATGAATCTGGTAATCCATTTGTATGGGTAGATGATTCAGGTAAGCTGGCAAAGCAAAGTATTGAATTAGGTGACTACTACGAGGAGCAGATGGTATATTCTGTTTCAGGTATCGATAATGATACATTGATTGCTTATCCAATGGAAGATTATACAGAGGGAATGAGTACAGTAGTTGGATATGAGGGAGAGTAGTTATGATAGTTAAGCTTGAGAATATTTTTAAGGTATATGGCGAAAGCGGTTCTGAAACATCGGTTCCAGCTTTGAATGATGTATCTCTCACAGTAAATGAAGGGGAATACGTGGCAATAATGGGACCATCAGGCTCAGGTAAAAGTACCTTGATGAATGTAATTGGTTGCTTGGACAAACCTACATCAGGCAAATACTATTTTGCTGACAAGGATGTATTAAAGCTCAAGGACAGACAAATGTCAGATTTGAGATTGCATTCAATAGGGTTCGTTTTCCAAAGCTTTTATCTAATGAATGAGGAAAACGCAATCGAAAACGTTGCGTTGCCACTTTCCTATGCTGGAGTTGGAAAAAAGGAACGTGAGCGTCGAGCCGTGGAGGCACTTACTAGAGTTGGACTTGCAGATAGAGTGAAATTTAGACCGGATCAATTATCTGGTGGACAAAAACAACGTGTTGCAATAGCAAGAGCAATTGTTAATAATCCAAGAGTTCTTCTTGCTGATGAACCTACTGGTGCTCTTGATCAAAAGTCAGGAGCAGCCATTATGGATTTGTTCCAAAAGCTAAATGACGAAGGCACCACTATTATTATGATTACTCATGATGCAAATATAGCCGCTCATGCAAAAAAGACTTATCGAATAGTTGATGGTCAATTATTGGATGGTCTTGAGGAGGTGGGAGAGTAATGAAGAAAATTATTAAACCCATCATTGTAATTGTAATTATAATTGGTCTAGCTGTAGGCGGATTGTATGGTGGATACCGATATAATCAGAGCAAAAAGGTAGCAGAGGTTATTTCTCTAAATGGTAATTATTCAATGCAGGGATACTGGGGCGACAGTATCGAAAGCTATGGAGAGGTTACTGCAGATAAAGCTCAGACCACATATCTTGCCTCAGGCACAGAGGTTTTAAGCGTTAACTTTGCTGCAGGAGATCATGTCAATGAAGGTGATGTACTCCTTACTGTAAAAAAAGAAAGCCAGAATATTACTGGTAAAGAATTAGAAGTGCAAAAGGCTCAGCAGACATTTGTTGCTGCAGCAAACAAGCTAGAAAGACTTGAGAATACTACACCTATTTCTGAATATGTGGCAACATCAGACGATACAAAAACTGTTACCTTTGTTTCTCAGAAAACATATTCAGTTAAGGAAGATTGTACCTTGGCTGGAAATGATTATTCTGCAGGCCAAGTTGTATACGAGATTTTTTATAGTTCTAATGGCGAAGAAACTGTTAGAAGTTACTATGCTCCTGGTAGCATGTATCCAATTGAAGATAATGACGCAAATAAAGAACAAATAAATAATCTCAAATCGGCAATTGAAGCTGCAGGAGCAGATGCATTCACCGAAGATCAAAATGAAATTACCGAAGAAGTAGTGGTCGGTAAATACTATTATGATGGTGAAACAGGTGCTGTTCTTGGCAGAGATGATTATGTTCATGGTGTAAATGCTCGTTTACCTCAGGGATATAAACCTAGTGAGTTAAAGGTTGCAATAGAGCAGGCAACAGATGAACTAGCCCACGCTGATCTTGATTTTAGAATAAAGTCATATCAGTTAGAGGTTATGAGAAACACTGATGACAACGGAGAAATTAAAGCCAAGGTTTCAGGTACCGTATCAAAGGTTCAAAATAAAGATAATTATAATAGCACACAGCCATTTATGATTGTCACAGGTACAGATGATTATTACATTACAGGTAGCATTGGCGAGTTTTATTTAGGAAGTGTCAATGTGGGAGATACAGTAACTGTAATGTCATGGGATACTGGAACTTCAGCAGAGGCGGTGATCACTTCCATTAGTGATTCCCCAACCACAGATAGCAATAATTTCTACGGTGGAAGCGGAAATTCAAATAGCAGTAATTATGAATTTAAAGCCACATTTGACAAAAGTGCTGGAATAGAAATAGGTGCTGCAGTTGATATTACCATAACGCCAGAGGGACAGGAAAATAACAGCCTTTATGTTCAAAACGAGTTCGTTCGTAAGGATAGTACTGGAAGCTATGTTATGCGTATGAATGAGAATAATCAGCTTGAAAAGGTTTATGTAAAGGTAGGAAAGTCTCTTTGGGGATATATGATAGAGGTCAAAGAGGGAATTACAGCCGATGACTATGTTGCATTTCCATATGGCAATGGTGCCGTTGAGGGAATGAAATGCAAGGTTGTAGACTCATTAGAATATTAGGAGTGTAAATAATGTTTGAAAATTTGAGATTGGCCTTTCGAGGTATATGGACACACAAGTTGAGATCATTTTTGACAATGCTTGGAATTATTATTGGTATAGCAGCTATCATTGCCATAGTTTCCACTATTGAAGGCACAAATCAACAAATAAAGGAGAACCTAATTGGTTCAGGTTCTAATACAGTAGATATACAGCTTTATCAAAATGATTGGCCAATGGATTTGAGCTATACTGAATCTCCATATGGCGTGCCACAGATTAGTGATGATGTAATAAAAGAAATTAGAGAGCTTGATGAAGTAAAATCTGCTAGCAAATACAACTATCGTCAGGTCTATGATGGAGTTTACTACCAGAATAATTCTATGAATGGTGGATATATAAAGGGCGTAGAAACAGACTATTTTGCTACTGCAAATCTCACTGTTAAAAATGGTAGATTATTTACAGCTGATGAACAGAAAAACTTTAAAAAGGTTTGTCTTGTAGATGACGCTGTAGTGGCTCAGGTTTTGCAAAATGAAGATCCTATAGGCAAAATACTTGAAATTGGTAAGGATTCATATGTGATAATTGGAGTGGTTGCATCCCGTTCTACCTTTGAGCCAGTAATTAATAGTCTTTCTGATTATCAAACATATAATCAGGATCAATCAGGAAATGTTTATATACCTATTTCAGATTGGCCTATTAGTTATAGATATGATGAGCCAGAGAATGTAATTGTTAGAGCGAAATCAACAGATGATATGACCGCAGCAGGTAAAAAGACTGCAGATATTTTAAATGCAAATATTAGTCCAACAGATACATCAATCAAATATCAATCAAAGGATTTGCTAGAGCAGGCACAGCAATTACAGCAGTTGTCATCATCAACCAATTCTATGCTTATTTGGATTGCGGCTATTTCACTTTTGGTAGGTGGCATCGGTGTTATGAACATCATGCTTGTATCTGTTACAGAGCGTACATCAGAAATTGGTCTGAAAAAAGCTATAGGTGCTCGTAAAGGCAAGATTATGGCACAGTTCTTAACAGAGGCTGCAGTGCTTACATCAATGGGCGGCGTATTAGGTGTTGCTAGTGGCATTGGGCTTGCCCAGGTAATATCAATGATGAGTGGAACACCAGTTGCTATTTCATGGCCAGCTGCAATTGTAGCGGTAGTATTTTCCATGGTGATTGGTATTGTATTTGGTATTCTCCCTAGCCATCAGGCAGCG
Organism: Pseudobutyrivibrio sp.; assembly: GCF_015057185.1. Taxonomy (GTDB): domain Bacteria; phylum Bacillota; class Clostridia; order Lachnospirales; family Lachnospiraceae; genus Pseudobutyrivibrio. Next base: position 19,156 of record NZ_SVEV01000032.1, read on the forward strand.
AACCTAAATCCAATTGATGCATTACGCACAAATTAAGATAAATAATAGAACTTGAAAAATACCGTATACTCGAATAAAATTCGAATATACGGTATTTTTTTCGGAGGATAATTAATGAATAAGTTTATTTCATGGAATGTTAATGGATTTCGAGCTGTTACTGGCAAAAACTTTTGGGAGTTTTTTGACGAGATTGATGCAGATATTTTTTGCCTACAGGAAATAAAGCTTTCTGAGGGCCAGGTAGAATGTGAAAAAGAAGGATACGAAATCTATTGGAATTACGCTGAGAAAAAGGGGTATTCAGGCACTGCAATTTTTACAAAGCAAAAGCCAATAAACGTTACTTATGGTATCGGAATAGAAGAACATGACCATGAGGGCCGTGTCATTACCCTAGAATTCGAGGATTATTATTTTATTACTTGCTACACACCAAATTCTCAAAATGAATTAAAGCGCCTAGACTATAGAATGACATGGGAAGACGATTTCAGAAATTACTTGTGTCAGCTCAATAAGAAAAAGGGAGTTATTCTTTGCGGGGATTTAAATGTTGCTCACGAAGAAATTGATATCAAGAATCCTAAAACAAATAGAAGAAATGCGGGCTTCACTGATGAAGAACGAAACAAGATGACAGAATTACTTGATGCCGGATTTGTTGATAGCTTTAGACATTTCTATCCAGATCAAACAGACATCTATTCTTGGTGGTCTTATAGATTCAAGGCTAGGGAAAAGAATGCTGGATGGCGTATAGATTATTTTATTGTTTCTGAGGACATTAAGGACAGAATGATTGACGCAAAGATTCATACTGATATTATGGGTTCAGATCATTGTCCAATTGAACTTGATTTTGAATAAATAACGATTTCTATAACGGTAGTTATGTTATCATGTGTCTTATAAAGGAGGATTATGGAAATGTCAGATACTAAAAAAGAAGCTACATTTGTAGTACGAGTTAATAAATCAGAAAATGGTAGTTGGCAGGGCCAGGTTACATGGGCTGACCGCGATGAGAAGATTTCCTTCCGCAGCGCCATGGAACTTGTAAGCGCCATCGACACCGCACTAGATTCTGAAGAATAAAGTTACCATTCACAGTTCCATTATTTTGGTTGCGGCCGCTTCGTGCCATGAGAACTGTGGGTGGTAACTGGATAAAAAGAGAAAAAAATACCACGTAGCTATCAAGCTCTAAGGGTTACTCAAGTGAAGCATTTTAGCTGAACGGAGTGACCTCTTAGGCTTGAGAGCGTAACGTGGGGGAATTATTATTTCTGTTTTTGGTTTTCTTGGAGCTTCATAGCGCGTACCTTAAGTGGTAAGCCCCAGAGTGTGATGAAGCCTTCGGCGTCGTGGTGGTCATAGAGGTCACCAGTTGTAAATGACGCCAATGATTCAGAATAGAGTGAGTATGGTGAAGTTGTTCCAGCTTTGATGATGTTTCCTTTGTAGAGCTTGAATTTGACTTCGCCTGTAACGTATTCCTGAGTAGATTTTACAAAGGCCTGGATTGCATCGCAAAGTGGTGTGAACCATTTTCCTTCGTAGCATACCTGAGCAAGCTTATTGCCCATTTCTTTTTTCATTTCCATTGTCGCGCGGTCGAGACAAAGCTCCTCAAGCTGTGCGTGTGCTTCCATAAGAATAGTTCCACCTGGTGTCTCATATACGCCACGAGATTTCATACCTACAACACGATTTTCTACAATATCAACGATACCAATTCCGTTTCGTCCACCGATTTCATTTAATTCCTTAATAATGTCGGAAACCTTCATTTTCTTTCCATTTACGGAAGTTGGAACACCCTTTTCAAAAGTCATAGTTACATATTCAGGCTTGTCAGGTGCCTTCTCAGGTGGAGTAGTAAGCATAAGAAGATGCTCGTAATTTGGCTCTAAAGATGGATCTTCTAACTCGAGACCTTCATGGCTGATATGCCATAAGTTTCTGTCACGGCTATAAGACTGATCTGTAGAGAATGGAAGATTAATTCCGTGAGCTTTACAATAATCAATTTCATCCTGACGAGACTGGAGTTTCCATTTATCACTGCGCCATGGGGCAATTACTTTGATGTCTGGAGCAAGAGCTTTGATGCCAAGCTCGAAACGAATCTGATCATTTCCTTTTCCTGTAGCACCGTGGCAAATTGCAACTGCTCCTTCTTTGCGAGCAATTTCAACAAGCTTCTTTGCAATGCCAGGACGAGCCATAGCAGTACCAAGAAGGTATTTGTTCTCGTAAATAGCACCAGCCTGTACACAAGGTACGATATAGTTTTCAGAGAAATCATCTACAATATCTTCTATATATAATTTAGAAGCACCTGATGCTTTTGCTCTTTCTGAAAGACCATCTAATTCTTCTCCCTGTCCACAATCGATGCAACAGCAGATTACTTCGTATCCATAGTTTTCTTTGAGCCATGGAATGATTGCTGTGGTGTCCAATCCACCTGAGTAAGCAAGTACAACTTTTTCCTGTGCCATAATAGTTCTCCTTTATGAAATGTATTTATTATTTGCATTTGTTAAAAATGAAATCTGAAAATACTGTACTACATTAAAGTAAATAATTCAAGCGGTAATTTATGCAAAAATATGGTATAAATATCAAAATAGTGAAATTTACTATTGAAATATTGAAAATATAGATGTATATTTATGCAAAATTAATTCATAAAAATCTGCTGTAGCACTTTACTTTGTGAAAGTGAAGTACTACAATGATTTCAGACAATTCATAAATACGGAAGGAATAAATATTATGGTAAAAGTTGGAATTATTGGCGCGACTGGTTATGCGGGAGCAGAGCTTGTTAGATTATTATATGGTCACAAGGAAGCTGAGATTGTTTGGTACGGCTCTAGATCATATGTAGATGAAAGATTTGCTTCTATATATAAAAATATGTTTACTTTGGTTGAAGATAAGTGTCTTGATGACAATATTTTAGAGTTATCTAAACAGGTGGATGTTATTTTTACAGCAACACCACAGGGGTATTTGGCTGGTGTTCTTACAGAAGAAATATTGAATAACTGCAAAATTATTGATTTATCTGCAGACTTTCGTATTAAGGATGTATCAGTTTATGAAAAGTGGTATGGCATAGAACACAAGAGCCCACAGTTTATTGAGGAGGCTGTATATGGACTTTGTGAGATTAATAGAGAAAAGGAGAAGGGGGCAAGACTTATAGCAAATCCTGGATGCTATACAACCTGTTCAATTCTCACTGCTTATCCACTAGTAAAGGCGGGCTTGATTGATCCTACAACACTTATTGTAGATGCTAAGTCAGGTACGTCTGGTGCCGGTAGAGGAGCAAAGCTTCCTAATCTTTATTGTGAAGTAAATGAGAGTATAAAGGCATACGGAGTTACAACTCATAGACATACACCAGAGATTGAAGAGCAGCTTGGGTATGCATGTGGACAGGAGATTATGATTAATTTCACTCCACATTTAGTTCCTATGAATAGAGGTATTTTGGTTACAGAATATGCATCGCTTGTTAAAAAGGATGGAAAGCTACCTACTAAAGAAGATGTTATGCAGGCCTACCATGATATGTATGATGATGAGTTTTTTGTAAGAGTTTTGGATTATGGACAGTGCCCTGAAACGAAATGGGTTGAGGGAAGCAATTTTGTAGATGTAAGCTGCATGATTGATGAGAGAACAGGTCGTGTGGTGATGATGGGAGCTTTAGATAATTTAGTAAAAGGAGCTGCTGGTCAGGCGGTTCAGAACATGAATATAATTTTTGGACTTGATGAGAAGATGGGAATTGATTTTGCACCAATGTTCCCATAGCAGGTTTATTCAGGAGTTTTATTATGGTTACAACAAAAGAGAGTGTTAATGTTACTTTAGATTTAGGGGTTCATATGAATTACACAATCAAGACTATGGAAGAAAGCGATTATGATGAAGTTTATAAGCTTTGGACAACGATTCATGGCTTTGCAATGAGAAGCCTGGATGATTCTAAAGAAGGGGTTGCTAGAGTATTAAAGAGAAATCCAGGGTTATCTGTTGTTGCAGTTTCAGGTGGCAAGATTGTAGGTTCTATACTTGTTGGACATGATGGTAGAAGAGCTTGCTTCTATCATGTATGTGTTCATGAGGATTATCGTAAACACGGTATTGGAAAAGCAATGGCATCAGAAGCTATGATGAGACTTAAGGTAGAAGGAATCAATAAGATTCAGCTGGTAGCATTCAAGGAAAATGCCCTTGGTAATGGCTTCTGGCAGGCTGAACAGTGGGATATGCGAGACGATTTAAATGTATATGACTTCGTATTAAACGAAGCAAATATCACAGCATTTAATAAATAGGAGATTACTATGAAAGAGATACAGGGCGGAATTACAGCGGCAAAAGGATTTATGGCTGCAAGCACAGCTGCAGGAATAAAATACCAGGGGCGCACTGACATGGCTATGATTTATTCAAAGGAGCCATGTGTCAGCGCAGGAACATTTACAAGTAATGTTGTGAAGGCTGCTTGCGTTCAATGGGATATGAAAATAGTAAAATCAGACAAGCCTATGCAGGCTGTAGCTATTAATTCCGGTATTGCTAATGCATGTACTGGAAAAGAAGGCTTTGATGCCTGTGAAGCTACAGCAAAAGGTGTTGAGGCAGCACTTAATGTACCATTTGAATCAGTTGCTGTTGCATCAACGGGAGTTATTGGTATGCAGCTTCCTGTAGACAAGCTTGTGTCAGGAGTTAAGGCTATGGCGCCTGATTTAGATGAAAGCATTGAGGCAGGAACTGCAGCATCAAAAGCCATTATGACAACAGATACTGTTAATAAAGAAATCGCTGTAGAAATAGAGTTATCTGGCAAAAAGGTAACAATTGGCGGCATGAGCAAGGGTTCTGGAATGATTCATCCTAACATGTGCACAATGCTTGCTTTTGTTGGCACAGATGTGGCAATTGAAAAAGAGCTTTTACAGCAGGCTGTCAGTGATGTTGTGGCAGATAGCTTTAATATGATTACAGTAGATGGAGACACATCGACAAATGATACTATGATTTGTATGGCAAATGGACTTGCTGGCAATGAAAAAATAGTATGCAAGGATGATGATTTTAATAAATTTAAGGATGCTCTTTCTTATGTATGTACATCACTTGCAAAGACTATGGCAGCAGATGGAGAGGGCGCTAGCAAATTGTTTGAGGCTAAAATCGTAAATGCCAAATCAAAGGAGGATGCCAAAACTTTGGCAAGAGCCATTGTAGGTTCTAATTTGTCCAAGGCAGCAATATTTGGTTGTGATGCAAACTTTGGTCGATTCCTTTGTGCTATGGGATATTCTGGGGCAGATTTTGATCAAAATGATGTAGAGCTTTATTTTGAAAGTGTAAATGGAAAACTTGAAGTATTTCATAAGGGAACACCGATTGTATTTGACGAAGAGAGGGCCCTTGAAATCATGAAAGCAGATACAGTAACAGTATTTGTAAACATGAATGAAGGTGAATCAGAGGCAACAGCATGGGGTTGTGATTTAACATATGACTACGTAAAAATTAATGCAGATTACCGTAGTTAATTTAATATTTTTAAATGAGTCGGTAGGAGACAAGCTCTTATGTTTTGCAGCGAATCGTGTTAGATGAGCGGAAAAACAATAAGGCTTGTATACGTAACCGACGTATTAAGGAGGATTAAGATGGATATTAATATGCAGCCAATATTGGATAAGGCCCAGGTTTTAATTGAGGCATTGCCATATATCCAAAGATTTAATCGAAAAATAATGATTGTTAAATATGGTGGCAGTGCCATGATTGATGAAGAGCTTAAAAAGCAGGTTATTCAGGATGTGACTCTTTTAAAGCTTGTAGGTTTTAAACCAATTATTGTCCATGGCGGCGGTAAGGAAATCAGCAAGTGGGTTGAGAAAACTGGCATGGAGCCAGAGTTCATCAATGGACTTCGCAAAACTGACGAAGCAACAATGGAAATTGCTGAGATGGTTTTAAATAAGGTTAATAAATCCCTGGTGCAAAATGTTCAGGCCCTTGGAGTTAATGCTGTTGGCGTATCAGGCAAGGATGGCGGTTTATTAAAAGTAGAAAAGAAATATTCAGACGGTCAGGACATCGGATTTGTAGGTGAAATCACAGAGGTTAATCCAAAAATCTTAGAGGATTTGCTTGAAAAGGATTTTCTTCCTATTGTTTGTCCAATCGGTATGGATGACAATTTTGAAACATATAATATCAATGCGGACGATGCAGCCTGCGCAATTGCAAAGGCTTTAAATGCTGAAAAGCTTGCATTTTTAACAGATATCGAAGGCGTATACAAGGACAAGGATGACCCTGAAACATTAATTTCAGAAATGACAGTTGATGAGGCTAGAGCTTTAATAGGTGAGGGCTATATAGGTGGCGGAATGCTTCCTAAATTAAATAACTGTATAGATGCTATTGAAGAGGGAGTTAACAGAGTACATATTTTGGACGGCAGAATTGCTCATTGCCTGTTACTTGAATTTTTTACTAACAAGGGAATTGGCACAGCTATTATAAGAAATCAGGATACGAGGTATTTCAATGAATAAGAAAGAATATATTGAATCAGCAGAAAACAATCTATTTCATGTATACAATAGATTTCCTGTGATTTTTGACTATGGAAAAGGGGTTCATCTTTATGATGAGCTAGATGAGGCTTATTTAGATTTTGCTTCTGGAATAGGTGTTATGGCATTTGGCTATGGCAATGAAGATTATGAACAGGCCCTTACAACTCAGCTAAAGAGAATCACACATACTTCTAATTTGTACTACCATATTCCAATGATAGAGGCGGCTGAAAAGCTGGTTAAGGCCTCTGGAATGGATAAAGTATTTTTTACAAATTCTGGAGCCGAGGCAATAGAAGGTGCTCTTAAAACTGCAAAAAAGTATGCATATAACAAGAAAGGGGCAGGGGATTACGAAATAATTGCCATGGAAAATTCCTTCCACGGTAGAACGGTAGGCTCTCTTTCCGTTACTGGAACAGAGCATTATCGCGAACCATTTTATCCGTTGATGTCTGGTGTGAAATTTGCTACCTTCAATGATTTTGGAAGCATACTAGCAAATCTTACTGATAATACATGTGCAATTATAATGGAGACTGTTCAAGGGGAAGGCGGTCTTTACCCAGCAGACAAAGAATTCCTTTCTAAAGTAAGACAGCTATGTGATGAAGAAGACATATTGCTTATTTTGGACGAGGTTCAATGTGGAATGGGAAGAACTGGTAGCATGTATGCTTATCAGCAATACGACATTAAACCAGACATTCTTACAACAGCAAAAGCTCTTGGAAATGGCGTGCCTATAGGTGCATTTTGTGTTACCGATAATGTGGCAGCAAATTCTTTGGTGCCAGGTGACCACGGAACTACTTACGGTGGCAATCCACTTTGCACTGCAGCTGTATCTCAGGTTTTTGATATGTTTGAGGATTACCATTTATTGGATCACATTCAAAAAATTTCTCCATATTTTGAGCAGGTGCTTGATAACCTTGTGGCAAAATATGACTTTATTACAGGTAGAAGGGGCATGGGACTTATGCAGGGATTAATTTTAACAATTCCTGTAAAAGAAGTTGTAACAAAAGCACTTCTAGAAGAGCATTTGGTTGTTCTTTCGGCAGGGACAGATGTGCTTAGATTGTTGCCACCACTTGTGATAACAGAGCAGGATGTAGACGAATTCAAAGAAAAAATCGAGAAGGTATTTGATACATTTATTTTGAAATAAAACTGTAAAACTATTGTAATATATTAATATTTTAGCTACAATGGACAGGACGATATTAGAATCTCCTATTAACTGATTAGGAGACTTTATGAAAAAACTATTTTGTCTTGTTTGTTGTAGCTTGTTTTTGTTTACAGGCTGTGGACAAAAATCATATTTTCAAGCATCTGATTCTACAGAGGTATCACAGGAAAAATCAGAAGAAGAGCTTCCTGCTTCGGAAGCATCTACAGATCAAAACATTTTTGTGCAAGTATCAGGAGCAGTAGTATCGCCCGGTGTTTACGAATTGCCAGGGGATTCTAGAGTTTATGCCGCTATTGAGGCTGCAGGAGGCCTACTACAAACTGCAGATGATAGCGATATTAATCAGGCTGCTATCCTAGAGGATGGGCAAAAGATATATGTTTACTCAGCAGAAGAAATGGCAAAGCTTCAAGAAGCAGCTATTGCTGAGGAATCTGCCAATGATGGACTTGTTAATATTAATACTGCAGACGTTCAGCTGTTGACTACACTTCCTGGTATTGGAGAAAATAAAGCCAAGCAGATTGTAGCTTATAGGGACAGCAATGGTGCATTTTCTTCTATTGAAGATATCAAAAATGTTTCAGGCATTGGTGATGGTATTTTCAATCAGATTAATTCACTTATAAAGATTTAAAATATAAATAATAGAGGATTGTTATGGCTAAAAAAGTATTAGTTGTGGACGATGAAAAACTTATTGTAAAGGGAATTCGATTTTCTTTAGAACAAGATGGCATGGAGGTGGATTGTGCCTTTGATGGTCAGGAAGCCTTAGATTTGGCTACTGCAAACAATTACGACATGATTCTTTTGGATGTTATGTTGCCAAAGCTCGATGGATTCCAGGTTTGCCAAAATATCAGAGAATTTTCTAATGTTCCTATTGTTATGCTTACTGCAAAGGGCGATGATATGGACAAAATTCTTGGTTTGGAATATGGTGCTGACGACTACATTACAAAGCCATTTAACATCCTTGAGGTTAAAGCTAGAATAAAGGCCATTATGCGACGTGCTTCCGTGGCACAGCCGGTGGTTCTTCAGCCTAAACAAGATGAATCAATTATCGAGAATGGAGATTTAGTCTTAGACAAAAGCAATAGAAGACTTACAATTCTTGGTACAGAATATAACCTTACATCCAAAGAGTTCGATATGCTTTTACTTTTGGTTACAAATCCAAGAAAGGTATTTTCTCGAGAGGATTTGCTTCATACTATTTGGGGCTCTGATTATCCAGGAGATGAGAGAACAGTTGATGTACATGTTCGTCGTCTCCGCGAAAAAATCGAACCTAATCCAAAGGAGCCAAAATACGTTCGAACAAAATGGGGAGTAGGTTATTACTATCAATAATTTTGATATAAAGTGAGTTTTTAATGAAAAATAGATCTAGATTTATCTCAGTTCATCATAGTCTTAAATTTAAAATCGCAATTATTATCTTGCTTATAGGCATCATTCCTTTTATGGTTTGTGTGCCTATTTCTTTGCGAGAATACAAATCTGTCGCAATCAGAACCGATGCAACAAATTTAATGGCCCAGGCTCTTCAGTACAACAATCAGATTGTCACAAGTGGATATGTATCTGGTGAGCCTAACAATATGTTAGATACTGAATTAAAAGCAGTTGCAGATAGCAATAATGGTCGAATTCTTGTTATTAATTCATCTCTTAAAATTGTGAGGGATTCTTTCTCCGCAGATATTGGCAAGACTGTAGTTTGGGGAAATATTATTTACACACTCCAAGGCGAGCAAAAATATTACTATGACGAGCCTACAAAAACAATTATCGTATCCGTGCCTTTAACTAATTCTGATGGAGAAATTGTGGGTGCTTTAGTTCTCAATAAATCAATGGATTATATTGAGCAAAACATCGATATTTTCCTTTCTTATATGCTTATTGCCGGAGTTATTATCATAGTAATTTCTATTCTTGTTTCGGTATTTTATTCCATCCGTTTTTCTAAGCCAATGGCCAAAATGGCTGATTCTCTGGATGGAATTATTCGAGAATATACTACTGAGCTTCCAGAGCAAAAATCATTTACTGAATTAGAAAATGTTGCCAACAAATTTAATCAGGTTATTCAGAAGCTTCATTCTATTGATGAATCCAGAGAGGAATTCGTATCAAATGTGTCCCACGAATTAAAGACACCACTTACTTCAATGAAGGTTTTGGCTGATTCCCTTAATGGTTCTGAGGATGTACCTATCGAGATGTACAAAGAATTCATGGTAGATATCGGGGATGAAATTGATAGAGAGACTAAAATAATCAATGATTTGCTTAGTTTGGTTCGAATGGATAAAAGTGGAGCTCAGCTTAATGTTTCAGCAGTTAATATAAACGAGCTTATTGAGCACATCTTAAAGAGGTTAAAGCCAATAGCAGAAAAGGCAAATATTGAGGTCGTATTTGAATCCTTTAGACCTGTGGTAGCAGAGGTTGATGAAGTAAAGTTTACACTTGTTATCACTAACCTTGTGGAGAATGCTATAAAATATAACAACGAGGGCGGCTGGGTTCATATTACATTAAATTCTGACCATCAATTCTTCTTTATCAAGGTAGAAGATAATGGACTTGGAATACCAGAAGAATCAGCACCTCATATTTTTGAGAGATTCTATAGAGCTGATAAATCACATTCTCGTGAAATCGGAGGAACAGGACTTGGTCTTGCTATTACCAAGAGTGCCATTGCTATGCATAATGGAGAAATCAAAGTCCGTTCAAAGCTTGGTGAAGGATCAACCTTTGATGTTCGTGTGCCACTAAATTACATTGAAAAGGAGATGCAGTAATGAAGAAGATATTATCTTTTGCATTAATTTTAATATTGGCTCTCTCAACTGTAGCATGTGGTAAAAAAGGAGAAGATGATTCTGCTAAAATTTATTACGTAAATACGGATAAAGATGGAGTTACTGCTGTTGATTACGAATACAAGGCTGAGGATACTAATGGTCAAATAACCGAAGCCTTAAATATGTTGGCAGCAGACACAGATTCCTTTGATTATATGTCCACTATACCTGCTGGAGTTAATGTCGAACATTGGGAGCTTGATGATACTAGCTTTTCTCTGTATCTCGAAGGAGATTACGAGGCTTTAGATCCAATTACTGAGATTTTGGTTAGAGCAGGAATAGTAAAGACACTTACTCAAATTGATGGAGTGGACTCTATTTCACTTTATGTTAATAATGCGCCATTTGCAGATTCGAATGGTGAGGCTGTTGGAGCTATGACTGCAGACACATTTATTGATGATTTTGGTCAAGAGACAGATGCTCTGCTTTCAACTAATTTGACCTTATATTTTTCTAGTGCAGATGGTATGTCTCTAGTTTCAGAAACTAGAAATGTGTATTACAGTAGAAATGTTGCTTTAGAAAAAGTGGTAATGGAGCAGCTTTTAAAAGGACCAGATTCTAGTGAATTGCTTTCTACCTTGCCTACAGGAACGAAGGTTAATTCTATTTCTGTTTCAGATAATGGAGTTTGTATAATCAATTTTGATGGTACCTTAGAAACTGCCATTACAGGAGTGACAGAGAACGTTACATTATATTCAATAGTCAATTCATTAACAGAGCTTGATTCAATTAAACAGGTTCAGATTTTGGTTAATGGAGAGGCACCTCATTTATCAAATTTGGAAGTTGATTTGACTTCACCAATAGATAGAAATGAGGATATTATCAATTCTAATGTGATAGACGATGATGATATATATCTAGAGGACTATTCAGAGGATTATTCTGATGAATACTCAGATGAGTATATTGATGATGAGACTATCCCAGAGGATGAGATTTCAACAAATGAGTAGGAGGAAATATGCTACAGGGTCGTAGACTTTGTAAGATTTCCTTAGTGATTATTATTTTTATTGCTGTTAGCGCATATTCTCCCCTGGATTTCCTTGGATTATATGCGCAGGCAAATTACGCCAAAGAATATTTCACTGATGGCTCACAGGTGACAGCCCAAGGCGAGATATATCATAAGGAAATCAAAAACGAAAAAGCTGTTTACTACGTTCATAATTCTATTATTTCAAATAAGACACATAGACTGTCTAATATTTCTTTTTTATTTCGATTCGATTCAGATTCAATTCCATTAAACAGTAAGATTAAATTAACTGGAACAATTAAACATTTTTCACCGGCAAGGAATGATGGGGAGTTTGATATGCAAAAGTACTATCATTCTATGGGGATTCTATTTGAACTAGAAAAATCTAATTTGCAGGATTTGGATACAGGAGTTTTGCCAATAAGTGAAGAATTATACCTGCTAAATCAAGATGTATTTACTGTATTTGAACAAAGCCTTCCTGCGGAAGAAAGTGGCTTTTTATCTAGCCTAACAATTGGCAATAAGAGTCAGTTAGACAATGGGCTAAAGGATTTATTCAAACAAGTTGGTGTTGCCCATATATTGGCAGTATCAGGTCTGCATATATCTGTGGTATGTATGGCTCTATACAGGTTCTTACGAAAAAGGGGAGTGAGCTTTCTTTTTTCTGCAATTATTGCAGGTATTATCTCGATTTTGTATGGGATATTAACAGGAGGAAGTATTTCCTCAATTAGAGCTATAGGTATGTTTCTGATTTTTATTTTTGCAGAGGTATTAGGAGAAGCCTATGACACCCTTACTGCTTTATCTGTTATGGCAATGTGGTTGTTAATACAAAATCCGTTGTTGATTACCAATGGAAGCTTCATCTTTTCTTTCTGTGCAATCCTTGGAATAACATTTGTGGCAAGCCCGCTAACAAGAATATATAGTGAGTACATTGCTAGGAGAAATGTAAGAATAAAAACAAAAGATGGATTTTCCTATGACAATAAGATTCCATTAAAAATCCGCTTGAAGGATTGGATTTGCACTAGCTTAGTATTTTCCTTTGGAATAAATATTTCTATGCTTCCTATTGTGACAAATATGTATTATGAAATTCCTTTATATTCAATGCTTGTAAATCTAGTAGTGCTTCCATTTATGCCTATATTGTTACTATTTGGCATTGTTGGTGGATTCCTTGGGATTTTGTGGCTTCCAATAGGACAAATAGTATTATTTCCATGTCATGTAATAATTTATGGAATGGAGATGATATCTTCATTTTTTGCAGGACTTCCTTTATCTAGAATTGTAGTTGGAAAAAGAGGATTTTGGCTGGTGGTTATATATTACATTGCTTTACTGCTAATTGTTAAATATATAAACAAACCTAAATTGAAATATGCTTTTTTATTAGTAGTGAGTTTGGTATGGCTGGTTCCTGTTAATAATTCCTTTGAAATAGATTGCCTAGATGTAGGACAAGGAGATGGAATTTATATTAGTTCTGGAGATGGCACGAATTATTTTATAGATGGAGGTAGCACCTCGAAAGCATCCCTTGGTGAATATACCCTTATGCCTTTTTTGAAAAGTAAAGGAGTAGGTCAAATTGATTATTGGTTTTTATCTCATATGGATTTAGATCATGTATCAGGAATAATTGAAGTGCTACAGGCGGACTATAAAATTAATAACGTAGTTTTGTCGGCGGCGATTCCACCAGGAGAAACATTGGATGAGATACTTACACTTGCAAAGGAAAAGAATACCACGATTTTATATATGAACAAGGGGGATGTATGTGGGACAAAGCACCTGCGATTCAAGTGCGTATATCCAAGTATGGAAAATACATCAGACGATATTAATGCATTGTCATTAGCACTTCTATTGGAATATGACAAAAATTGTGATGGCGCGCCAGAATTTACAGGTTTCTTTGGGGGTGACTTAGGTATAGAAGAGGAGAAAGTGATTGCAGACTCAGGTATGGTGGGTCATGTAAATCTGCTTAAGGTAAACCATCATGGTAGTCGTCTTAGCTCTGATTCTATGTTCCTTGAGACTTTGTCACCTGATGTAGCGGTCATTAGCTGCGCCAAAAAGAATAGGTATGGCCACCCGGCTGACGAAGCTGTTGAACGTCTAGAACAATGCTGCAGATTGATTTGTTACACCATGAATTCGGGACGTATCAGAATCGATGCTGGTGGTATTGATTATTATTTAAATAACAAATAATCATCCTTGTGAAATCCTAGAATTTGTGATACGATATGACAGAAAAGCGATGACAGAAACAGTAGTATTTGTGGAAGCTAAGAGAGAGGACGCCTAGGCTGGGAGCGTCTAGTGGATACTTATATGAACACCATTCTCGAGCTGAACGTAGAAACACATTTCGTGCGAAGCGTCTCCGGGTAGTTCCGTTAAAGACAAAATGAGTGAAACACTAAGGTGGAACCGTGCAAAATTTCACGATTTGTGCAATGAAATTACAGAAATCGTGAACATGACGAGCCCATTGCCGAAGGCAATTTTTAGATGGGCGAGTATCCTTTTGAATTTTGTACCCTTAGGAAAGCTAGAAATAGCTTTTCCTAGGGGTTTTTTAATTTGCACCCTTAGTACAAGTAGTTACTTAAATTCATTCATTAGAAAAAGGAGAAAATCATGGTTAATTTCAAAGAAGATGAGTCATTAAACACTCTCAATCACTCATGTGCACACATGATGGCACAGGCTGTTAAGCATCTTTATCCAAACGCTAAGTTTTGGGTTGGACCAGTAGTAGAGGAGGGATTCTACTACGATATGGATCTTGGTGATGTAATGCTCACAGATGAGGACATTGCTAAAATCGAAAAGGAAATGAAAAAGGTAGCAAAGTCTGGCTGCAAGATTTATCGTAGAGAAATCTCTAAGGCTGAGGCTCTTGAGATGTTCAAGGATGACCCATACAAAATTGATCTTATTAATAATATGGATGAGGAGACTCAGACAATTTCTTGCTACGACCAAGGCGATTTTACAGACCTTTGCCGTGGACCACACGTTGATAATGTTAAGATGTGCCGTTACTTCAAGCTTGTTAAGCACTCTGGTGCTTACTGGAAGGGGGATGCTAACAATCAGGTACTTAACCGTGTTTACGGTGTATGCTTCCCTACACAGGAGCAGCTTGATGAGCACCTTGCACTTCTTGAGGAGGCAAAGGAGCGCGATCACAGAAAGATTGGTAAGGACATGCAGCTTTTCATGTCTGACGATTTAATCGGTAAGGGACTTCCAATGTACCTTCCAAATGGTTACACAATCTGGACAGAGCTTGAAAACTACATCCGTAACAAGGAGCGCAAGCTTGGTTACCTTCACGTTATGACACCTTGTGTTGGTACAGTTCAGCTTTACCAGACATCTGGTCACTGGGATCATTACAAGGAGAATATGTTCCCAGCTATGGAGGTTGAGGGAGAGAACTTCGTTCTTCGTCCTATGAACTGTCCACACCACATGAGAATTTTCGCTAACCGTCCACACTCATACAAGGAGCTTCCTATCCGTATCGCTGAAATCGCTCATGATTTCCGTTTTGAGTCATCAGGAACTCTTAAGGGTATCGAGAGAGGACGTCACTTCTGCCAGAACGATTCACACATCTTCTGTACACAGGAGCAGATTAAGTCTGAGGTTAAGAACGTATGCGACCTTATCTTCAGCACATACGAGGATTTCGGTATCACAGATTACAGATGTGTACTTTCGCTTCGTGACCCAGCTGATACAAAGAAGTATCACCAGGATGATGAAATGTGGAACACAGCAGAGCAGGCTCTTCGTGAGACTCTTACAGAAATCGGTATTGAGTTCACAGAAGAAATCGGCGAGGCTGCATTCTACGGACCAAAGCTTGATGTTAACGTTAA
Source organism: Pseudobutyrivibrio sp. (assembly GCF_015057185.1). GTDB lineage: Bacteria > Bacillota > Clostridia > Lachnospirales > Lachnospiraceae > Pseudobutyrivibrio. Next base: position 34,800 of record NZ_SVEV01000032.1, read on the forward strand.
GCCAGCTATAGGTAATGAGATTACACTTTCTACATGTCAGCTTGACTTCTGCTTACCAGCTAAGTTTGACCTTACATACACAGATGCAGAGTCTAACAAGCAGACACCTGTAGTAATCCACAGAGCTATTCTTGGTTCTTTAGATAGATTTATGGCATACATTCTTGAGGAGACAAAGGGAAATCTTCCACTTTGGCTTGCACCTACACAGGTTAAGGTTCTTCCTGTAAAGAATGATGATGAGGAGCTTAATGCTTACGCTCAGAAGCTTGTTGATGCTCTTGATGACGCAGATGTACGTGTTGAGTTTGATACACGTTCAGAGAAGCTTGGATACAAGATGCGTGAGGCTCAGATTCAGAAGGTTCCTTATCTTGCCGTTCTTGGAAAGAACGAGGAGGCTGAGGGTACTGTTTCTTACAGACTTCACGGAGAGCAGGGCACTACAACAGTTAAGTTTGATGAGTTTGTAGAGCTTATTGTTAATGAAATTAAGACAAAGGGACGTAAATAATCTCTAATGTAATTTGCAAATTTTAGGATGGTGCCTGGTGATTATTCATCAGGCACTTGATTTATTTATTATGGAAATAGAAAATATATGCTTGCTATGCCCTAGAAAGTGTGGCGTCAATCGTCAGATTTCCTACGGTGTTTGCCAAGTTTCAAATAAAATAAAAATTGCTAGAGCAGCCCTTCATTTCTGGGAGGAGCCATGCATTTCAGGAGACAGCGGTAGTGGCGCTGTATTTTTTAGTGGTTGCCCATTACACTGTGTATTTTGTCAAAATGAAGAAATAAGTCATGGTAAGGTGGGAAAAGAAATCTCAGTTGAACGGTTGGCTGAAATATACTTAGAGCTACAGCAAAAAGGTGCAAATAATATAAATCTTGTTACTGGAACCCACTACATTCCAGAAATTGTTCAATCTGTTGGATTGTCAAGGTCTCTTGGATTGAATATCCCCATTATTTACAATACAAGTGGCTATGAAACTGTTGAGAGTTTAAAGTGTCTAGAGGGAATTGTGGATGTATATCTTCCTGATTTTAAATATATGGACAGTGATTTGGCGGGAAAATATTCTCACGCAAAGGATTATCCAGAGTGTGCAAAGGCTGCTATTGAAGAAATGTACAGGCAGGTTGGCACACCAGAGTTTGACGATAACGGATTTATAACAAAGGGCGTTATTGTTAGAAATTTGTTGCTTCCAGGACACGTAAATGACTCTAAACTAATTATTGATTATTTGTATCGTAAATACGGAGATGATATTTATATTAGTTTAATGAGTCAATATACTCCGATGGAACAAATAAAAGATAAATATCCGGAATTAAATCGTAGAGTAACTAAACGAGAGTATGATGCGGTGGTGCAATTTGCCCTTGATTTAGGTATAGAAAATGCTTTTATTCAAGATAGAAAGGTCGCAAAGGAAAGCTTTATTCCAGACTTTAATGGGGAAGGAATTTAGGGTATACTTTATTTTATGAAAAGAATAGACGAAGACATTGCATCAGGACAATTTAAAAATATTTATTTATTACATGGTGAAGAAGACTACCTTAAGCTCCAGTACAGAAATAAACTGTTAGCTGCTTTGGTTAACGAGGGTGATAATATGAATTTCACCCAGTACAGAGATGCTAATATTAATGTAAATCAAGTAATTGATCAGGCTGAAACTATGCCTTTCTTTGCAGAGCACAGGGTTATTCTTATTGAAAATAGCTACTTTGGCAAGAAAATTCCAGAGGAATTAGGGGATTATCTTTCCGAGATTCCTGAGTTTACAATATTTATTTTCGTTGAGCCGGCTACAGACAAAAAGGGTGAGCCATACAAGGTTGATAAACGAGGTAAGCTTTATAAAACAGCTGATAAGCTTGGCCGATGCATAGAAATGAAAATGCCAAATGAAGATCAGTTGTTTAAATGGGTTTATGCTATTCTCAAAAAATCTAATAAGCAAATTAAAAGGGATGCATGGATTCGATTTAGAGATATGACAGATAGCTGTATGGACAACATGAAGCAGGAGCTTGACAAGCTAATTGATTATGTTGGTGACAGACCAAATATCGAAGTGGCTGATGTGGAGGCTGTATGCATTACGCAAATAGAGACTAAAGTATTTGAAATGATTAATTCAATTGCTTTAAAGGATTTGTCTAAGACAATGGAGCTTTACCACGACATGCTTGCTGCTAAGGAACCACCTATGAAAATCTTATATTTAATTGTTGGTCAGTTTAAACAGCTTGCAGTAATAAAGTCTTTAAAGAACTTAGGCGATAATGCGGCTACCATATCCAGAAAAACAGGAATGAAGGATTACTTTGTAAAAAAGAATGAAGCTCTTATTCGAAATCTTTCATTAGATGAAATAAATAATTTATTAGAGGATGCAGCATCCTTTGAAAAGCAGGTTAAAACAGGATTGCTTGATGAAAAGCTGTCTGTTGAGCTGCTTATGATGAAGTATGCAGGAAATTAATTATGAGTAATAATGACAATTCATTTAAAATTTCAGATATAAGTAGGAATACGACTCTTACTATCGAAGCTACTTTAGATGGTGGTAAGGCGGAACTGCCAGCGAAGTATGCAAATATTACAGATGCTGAATTAAAGGAAGTTCGAAGTAAGTACGGTGATAAGGTCCTTCCCCTTGATAATCTTGTTCAACAGTGGGACGAAAAAGTTATTGAGATTTCTTTTAAAGGACATTTATCAGAATTACAGCTGATTGCTATTGAAGATGATGAGGTATACCTCTGGTCAAAAATAAAGGTTCTCAAAGTAAAGCTATCTACAGGCACACAGATACATTTACTTGTGGCAACCACACAAAAGGGATTGAAATATAACCGCCGCAAGGGTGTTAGAGTCAACCTAGATAAGCGAATGTTTGTTGAACAGGATGGGGAGAGCTTTGACGTAATTGTTGGAGATTTGTCCTACTGCGGCGTCGGAATCATGGAAAAAAAGGAATCTAAAATAAAAAAGGGTGTTCCTTTTGTGCTTAGTTTGACAGAGACAGAAGGTGAAGAAGAAAAACTGGTATGCAAAATTGTTGCAAAGAAGATTAATGAGAGAGAGCCATCAAAGGGCATTATTGTTAGCGGATGTGTAATTTCTTCTCAAAATGCAGATTTTCTACAGAGATATGTTGCTATGAAACAATTAGAGCAATTAAATGGCAAGAAACAACAGTTTTCTATACAGCGAGTAGCTTCAGGTGATGAGTTTAGAACGAAAATGGCTGAGGTTTTTGAAGAGGCCAGCGGAGAATCAGAGGAATAGTATTAAACTATTCCCTGAAGTATGCTTTTATATTCTGCTAGGCTTTTAGATTTTCGGATTTTTTTAATTGTTTTTGAATCATTAGGGAAGTTTACTTCCCAGAAGGACCAGAATTCTTTCATTCTATGTAAAACAGGAGTTTCTCCTGAAAGTAGTTCAGTATATTGTGCCAACAAATCATTATGAAATGATTTAAATGTTCTCAAGTCTAGAGGGGCTTCCTCTAGGCTTTTTTTATATGATTTAGCTAGCGCAGGATGGGAAATAAGCCCTCTACCAATCATTACTGCATCAATCTTAGGGTATTTAGTAAAAGTGCTTTCTATAGCCTTTAAACTGGTTATATCACCGTTGAACACTAAAGGAGCTTTGGAATGCTCTATGGCATAATCGAAATACTCTGTTTTTATTGGTTCTTTATAGAAATCCTTTTGAACTCGTGGATGAATAGTGAGTTCTGAAATAGGATATTTATTATATATATCAAGAATCTCATAAAATTCATCTGGCTCAAGCTTTCCGAGTCGAGTTTTTACAGAAATAGAAACATCCTCTTTTAAACCAGCAAATATTTCGTATAGCATATTATCTAATTCTTCAGGATAGTAGAGGAGTCCTGATCCTTTTTTCTTGGCTACAACTGTGCCAGAAGGGCATCCTAAGTTAAAATTGATTTCTTTATATCCAAGGGACACAATTTCTCCCATAGCCCATAAAAAATGCTCAGGCTTATTTGTAAGGAGCTGAGGTACAGTATTTTCGATATTATTCTTTTCTGGATTTATATGATTAAACTCCCTAGTTGTAAAAGCATAGGTAGAATTAGGTGAAAGGAAAGGAGTGTAGTATTTATCGATTCCACCATAATATTTCTCAAATGTATTTCTGAAAATGCTGTCGGTAATTCCCTCTAGAGGAGCAAAGTATATTTTATTCATGAGTTCTCCTAATAAAAAAGCATCGGCTGACGGGACCGATGCTCTAAATAAATTCTAATGTAAAACTGTTATATATTAAGCAAGTGTGTTAACAAGCTTTGTAAGACGAGATACCTTACGGCTTACAGTGTTATCATGATAAACACCCTTAGAACCAGCCATCTCGATAACCTTGATAGCAGCCTTAAGCTCTGACTCAGCAACAGCCTTGTCACCAGCTACTACAGCAGCCTCAACACGCTTAACGTATGTCTTAACCTC
>NZ_SVEV01000033.1 GCF_015057185.1 Pseudobutyrivibrio sp.
CTGCAGTTGATTTCCTTTCACTTAATGAAAAAGTAGATCCTGACAGGATTGGAATCATCGGTATCTGTGGATGGGGAGGCATGGCTGTAAATACAGCAGCTCTTGATACAAGGATCAAAGCTACAGCTGCAATGACAATGTATGATATGACAAGAGTAAACGCTAAAGGCTATTTTGACTCGGAGGACAGTGAAGAGGCGAGATATCAGCATAAGGCTGCCATGTGCGCCCAGAGACTTGAAGACCTTAAGGCTGGTGAATATAAGCTGGGCGGTGGTGTAGTTGATCCGCTTCCTGAAGATGCACCTTTCTTTGTAAAAGACTATTATGATTACTATAAGACTGACAGAGGTTATCACAAGAGAAGTCTTAATTCAAATGGTGGATGGAATGTAATCGGTTGTGAGTCATTTGTTAATCAGCCAATCCTTAAGTATAGTAATGAAATCAGAAGCGCAGTTTTACTTGTTCATGGAGAAAAAGCCCATTCATGTTATTTTTCCAAAGATGCATATGCCGATATGATTAAAGACAGTAAGTATGCTGACAATAAAGAACTGATGATAATACCTGATGCGGTACATACAGATTTATATGATGGTGGAGATAAAGATTATATTCCTTTTGACAAGCTGGAGACATTTTTTAAAGAGAATCTGAAGTAAGGAGCAATTTTGGGGTAGGTCTTTATGGTAAGGAGTGATTGCAATGAAAACTAAAATGATTTTGTTAGTATTCTGCATAACCACAATGCTTTGTATGAGCGCTTGCATAGGTAATACCGAAATATCAGTGGAAGCAGCTACAACTGATACTAGTATTGGAGATGATACTATGGTGATGAAAATCGATGATACGCAAGTCAGTGTGGATTGGGAAAACAATAAGGCAGTAGAAGCACTGAAAGAGATGGCAAAAAATGGTGATATTACTATTCAGATGTCCATGTATGGCGGGTTTGAACAGGTGGGACCAATTGGTCAGAACCTTCCGCAAGAGGACGTGAAGATGACAACGTCAGCAGGAGATATTGTTCTCTATGCTGGTAATCAAATGGTGGTGTTCTACGGCTCCAATAGCTGGGCCTACACAAAGCTTGGTCATATTTCTGACAGAGATGAAGCAGAGATGGCAGAGCTTCTTTCAAATGGTGATGTTACTATAACCATAAGTATAGATTAATATTTGCAAATGGAGTCTACACATAGTAGACTCCATTTTTTAATAGCTTCTTGTTTAAATTACTGCCCTAAATAATTATAATGTGAACAACATGTATTATAGGAGGAGGCTTTTGGTATCGCAGGAATCACAAATGTTTAAGATGATATTAAGACATTGATTGGCTAAGATACCTTAGTCAGTTTTTTCTTACTAGGTCAATAATTATTGCGTACTTGATAAGTTTTCCGTACCACATATAATAGAATTATCAGCTGACAAATGCAAAGATAATAAAGATATAAGTGAGGTATAAATATGGAATATAAGTTTACAACGGAAAACTTCGAGGCTGAAGTGTTAAATAGTGATAAGCCAGTACTTGTTGACTTCTATGCGGATTGGTGCATGCCATGCAAGATGATGGGTGCGGCGGTTAAACAGCTTGCTGATGAGTACGATGGCCAGGCTAAGGTAGGTAAAATCAATGTAGATGAACAGCCAGAGCTTGCAGGCCAATTTGGAGTTAGATCCATTCCATTCTTTGCAATTATCAAGAATGGCAGGTTAATAGATAGCGCGTTAGGTGCTATGCCTAAGGAAGCACTTGAAGATAAGTTAAAGAAAGCATTATAGAAAAAAACATTTGGAAGGATTAGGTGAGGAATGGATTTATCTACAAGCATTAATATATCGACTATAACAGTTTTTTTAGAGGGACTGCTTAGTTTCTTTTCTCCATGTGTGTTGCCATTATTGCCAGTTTATATCGGCTATCTATCAGGTGGGACAGTATCAGTGGATAAGGACGGTAATCGAATATATGACAGGAAAAAGGTCCTAGTCAATACAATATTCTTTGTGATTGGAATTAGTATGGCATTCTTAGTTCTAGGACTTGGTATGAGCGCAATAGGTAAGTTTTTTAGCGGCAACCAGATTATTTTTGCTAGAGTAGGTGGAATAATCATTGTCTTACTGGGGCTATTCCAGCTGGGCTGGCTGGGTGAAAGCAAGCTACTTAATGGAACTCATAGACTCCCCCTTAATATAGAAAAAATGACGATGTCTCCAATCACTGCTTTCGTGATGGGATTTGTAATTAGCTTTGCTTGGAGCCCTTGCGTAGGACCAGCCCTATCTTCAGTGCTTATTCTTGCATCTTCTGCTAGCTCAAGCGTAACAGGCTTTGCATTAATAGGCATTTACACATTAGGATATGTAATTCCATTTCTCCTAGTAGGATTATTTACCACAACTCTTATGGATTTCTTCGGTAAGCATAGGAATATTGTGAAATACACAGTTAAAATAGGCGGAGTTCTCCTGATTATCATGGGACTCCTCATGTTTACTGGCAAGATGAATAGCATCACAAGCTATCTATCAACAGTTAGTAATCAGGAAGTTTCCACAGAAGAGACCAATGCCGAAAAAGATACTGGGGAAGATATAGAGTCATCAGAAGATCAAGATGAGGATAATAGTGCAACTGAATCTTCAGAGGAAAACACTATGGCAGCCGTTGATTTTACACTTGTAGATCAATACGGTGAAACACATTCCTTGTTAGATTATAGAGGCAAGATTGTATTTTTAAACTTCTGGGCTACTTGGTGTCCGCCTTGTAAGGCAGAACTCCCATATATTCAGGAGCTCTACGAAGAATATCAAGCTATGGAAGACCCTGACGTTGTATTCTTGGGTGTGACATTCCCAGGAAATGGCGATGAGCAAGATATTGATGGTGTAACACAATTTTTAGAGGAAAACGGATATACCTTTCCAGTACTTATGGATACGGAAGCTTCGCTAGCATTGCCTTACTATATAACTGCATATCCTACCACTTATTTAATTGATCCTGATGGAAATGTATTAGGCTATGTGCCTGGCGGCATGACCAAGGACATTATGGAAGACGTGATAGCCCAAGCAAAAGAAGCAAGCTATACGAAACTTGACTAACACAACCAAGGTTAGTGAAAGCTGACCAAATGTGATATTATTTGTTAAGAAAGATAGTTGGATTGTGCCGGATAAGATTGATAATCCGAAATAGAAAAGATAATATTTTTGTTGAAAATTACCTTGGACAAGGAAAAGAATATTTGATAATTTAGCTTTTAGATTATAAAGCGTGTGTAGCGAAAGCGTAAGTCCAGCGTCTGGCGGCGGTCGTTACATACGCTTTTTTTATGTGGAGGTATGACATGAACAATCCTATGAAAGAAGCACCAGTTAATTCACTGATGCTAAAAATGGGAACACCAATTATTATATCTATGATGATGCAGGCCCTTTACAATATTGTGGATTCTGCATTCGTATCAAATATGGGCGCTAACGGTGAGATGGCACTTAATGCGTTAACCCTGGCATTTCCTGTGCAGGTGTTATTAATTGCACTGGGAATAGGAACCGGAGTAGGAATGAATGTTGTTGTGGCTAGAAGCCTTGGACAGCGTGATTTTGAGAAAGCATCAAAAGCGGCCGGAACAACAAAAGTTTTGGCATTCATTATTTTTGCAGTGTTTTTCCTGTTTGGTGCATTTGGCGTAAAGTTCTATATAGGAACTCAAACATCAAATTCTACTATTTCAGAAATGGCTGTAGTTTATCTTAGGATATGCTGTATGTTATCCTTGGGAAACGCATATTTTACAGTTTATGAAAAATTGTTGCAGGCACATGGACGTTCAAAGTATTCAACAATCGCCCAGCTTGCTGGCGCACTAACAAATATTGTGTTAGATCCTATTTTGATATATGGATTGCTTGGACTTCCAAGAATGGAAGTAGTAGGTGCTGCACTTGCTACAGTAATAGGACAGTTTGTATCAATGGGACTAGGATGGTATTTCCATCGTAAATACGATAATGAAATTTCAAATGATAGAAAGTATTTAAAGCTGAGCGGTTCTATGATTAAAGAAATCTATTCAATAGGTGTTCCGGCAATCATTGCGCAGGCTCTCATGTCAATAATGACATATTTATTGAATGTTATCTTTGTTCGTATTGGAGAAAATGTGGTTACTGCATATGGTCTCTACTATAAGATTCAGCAGTTCATACTTTTTGCTGCATTTGGAATGAGAGATACAATTACACCTATTGTATCTTTTGCTCATGGAATGAAGGATGAAAAAAGAATTAAAGAAGGAATGAAATGGGGAATACTTTATACATCAGTGATTATGCTGTTTGGAACATTGCTTTTAGAAGTATTTGCAAACCCATTTGCAAATATGTTTGGACTATCAGGAGAGACTGAAACGATATGTGTTGCAGCTATGCGTATTGTTTCAATTAGTTTTTTATTTTCAGGTTTTAATATTTCTTTTCAGGGAATATATCAGGCACTTAATGCTGGTCCTCAGTCACTTGTGATTTCAATTTTAAGGCAATTTGTGCTAGTTATTCCCGTTGCTTTTGTATTTTCAAATATGGTCATTTCAGGGAGCGCATCGAAGTCAATAATATGGATAACATTTATAATCGCTGAGGTTTTAACTGCAGTGGTCGGATATATTATGCTTATGAGAATCGTTAAGGCTAGTTTAAGTGTTAAAGTAATTTAACGCATAGGTTTTTGTTTTTCATCAGAAAAACAAGAACCGGACATAGACCAATATTTTCTGAAAGAAAATATTGCTTGGCGAAGCCGAGTTCTTGTGGGCTTTTTCTTTAAGTAGCCCACAAGAAGTCATAGATTTGAGACCAGCTTTTCCAGACCTTCTATATACAATTATTTTCAGACAAAAGAAGAAATCTTTTTAAGTCTACTGACCCGTTAATATATTCAAGATAGTAGTGTAAGAATTAATTATTTTTTTTATAATCAGTGCCCCATTTTTCCATGGATTTAATTATAGGGCGCATGGATTCGCCGAGTTCTGAAAGGGCATATTCAACTCTAGGTGGAACTTCTGGATAAACAGTTCTTGTTATAATACCGTCTTCTTCCATGGAACGGAGAGAATCAGTGAGAACCTTTTGGCTGATTCCATCTAAGCTGTTTTTTAATTCGTTGAATCTCCATGGACGAACTAGGAGATTTCTAATTATAAGTAATTTCCATTTACTGCCGATTAGGCTAACAGTTGTAGCTACTGGGCATTCTGGTAATTCGTCTTTTGTTTTCATAAGAGCTCCTTTCTCTTTCTATATAATCCAATAGTATCAAATGTAATGTAACATCATTTTTTAATATAAGTTCAATATAACACCATCATAAAATAAAGTCGATAAGTTACAAAAAGGTAACTATGTAATAAAAAGGTGCGTACTTTTTTATTTGTTGACGGGGGATTATATTGAAATCACAGAAAGCAATAACGCTTCTGATGATTTTTTATAACAGGAGGATTTACAAATGGCATTATCAAATCTTAATGGATGGGTTAACGGAAATTCACAGTCAACAGCTGCTGGCACAGGTTGCGGTGCTGGTGATGAGAAACCTTCAGCATGTGGATCAGCATGTGGCGCAGGTGACAAATAATTAGAGACATAAATATTTAACCTAGGCCACCGGATAATCTGGTGGCCGTTTTTTTGAAAAGAACAAGCAAATAGCTTTTTATCATAGATGAGTAATAAATGGAGGTAAGTGATGATGAAGCCATATTTTTCATTTCAGTGGCATATTACAGATGAATGCGATCAGAGATGTAAGCATTGTTATATATATTCCAGTGGGGAACATACATGTCTTGAATCCATGAGTTGGAAGCAAATGGAAGATACTTTCTATAATTGTTTAGATTTTTGCAAGGTTTATGAACGAACTCCTTACTTTTATATCACAGGCGGTGATCCAATATTACACCCGGATTTTTGGAAATTATTGGATTTGATGCATGAACATGAAATAAAGTTTACGATTTTGGGAAATCCATTTCATCTGAATGACCAGATATGCAGGGAGCTTAAATGGTACGGATGTGAAAAATATCAGCTTTCGCTTGACGGACTCCGTGAAACTCATGATTGGTTTAGAAAGCCAGGTTCTTATGATTGCACATTAGAAAAAATTGGGTGCCTTAATCGAGCAGGGATTAGAAGTGTGATTATGACTACTGTATCTAAAACCAATCGAATGGAAGTACCTGGAATAATAGATGAGGTGGTAAAAGCTGGAGCAAATGTATTTGCATTTGCGAGATATGTACCGAGTGGCGGTGATTTAGATGCGTCCATGACAGCCAAAGAATATAGAGCGCTTCTTGAAATGTGTGACAAAAAGTTTAAGGAATATCAGTCTGAGGGGTGCCAAACATACTTTAATAGAAAAGACCATCTTTGGACCCTATATAAGTATGAAACTGGAGAATTCAAGATCCCAGAAAATGTAGAGCCAGGCACGATTTATGAAGGATGCAACTGTGCTAATTGCCATATGACGATTTTACCAACTGGTGATATCTATGCATGCAGACGTGTTGCAGATAGTAAAGTTGGTAACGTTTTTACGGATAGAATCGCAGACCTTTGGGAAACATCATTTGAGGAATACCGTGATTACGAAAAATTTGAAAAATGCAGTAGATGTAAACTGAAGCCTTGGTGTAGAGGTTGTCCTGCAGTAGCAAATGGCACAAATGGTAGTTTCTATAGCGATGATCCTCAGTGCTGGGCAGATGAAAATAGTGAATTGTTTGATTCTTAATAAAGAGAGGTTTTATGGAACATATGATGAATGCAGTGGTACTGACGAAGAAAACTAGTGTTAAAGATGTGTGTGTGTCACAGGTTGAAATACCAAAGGTTGTTTCAGGATGGGTTCTTATTAAGGTGAAAGTCTTTGGAATGAATCATTCTGAACAAATGCTACGAGAATTCGAGATAGAAAGTGATTATATAAATAAGCCAGTTATTCCAGGCATAGAATGTGTGGGGGTAGTTGAAGACCCATCAGATACAGACTTGCAAAAGGGTCAAAAGGTAATTGCTATGATGGGTGGAATGGGAAGGAGTTTCGATGGAAGTTATGCAGAATATGCTCTTCTTCCAAGACATCATGTATTTACAGTAGATAGTGATTTGAGTTGGGAAAAGCTGGCTGCTATTCCTGAAACATATTTTACAGCATGGGGCTCTTTGTTTGAGTGTCTTCGATTAAAAAAAGATGATATATTACTTATTAGAGGAGCAAGCTGTGCATTAGGTTATGCTGCTTTGCAGATAGCGAAGGCAGTGGGCTGCAAAGTAGTAGTAACAACTCACAGAGAAAAATATTTTTCTTCATTAAAAGACGCTGATGAAATACTCATGGACAAAGGAATACTTACGGGAAATGTGAAGGGAATTACAAAAGCGCTAGATCTAATTGGTCCTAGAAATATTTTAGATACGCTTACAGCGGTGGAAAAAGGAGCAACAGTATGCCAGACAGGAATATTAGGTGGAGTGTATGTCTTAGATGGATTTGATCCAATTAAGGACATTCCAAACGGAGTGTATCTTACAGGGTTCTATTCCAACTTTCCTACACAAGAAATTGTGGATGATATGTTTGCATTTATCAGTGAGAACAAATTGGAACCAATTTACGGTCCAGTATATAGATTTAGGGATATTAAAGAGGCTATGTGTATGCAGGAATCTGGAAAAGCAGGCGGTAAGATAGTTGTTGTGGTGGAGGAATAATAATGGAGCATAGAAAAAATGGCTATAGAGATTCGATAGAAAGAGGCATGGCAGCTGTGAGATATTTTAGCAGTGGTGTATCTTATGGAAAAGGCAATTTCGAAGAGAATGTAAGTAAGCTTCAATGGGAGCTTGATAAGGCAGATGCAGTAATAATCGGTGCTGGTGCTGGCATGTCCACCGCAGCTGGTTTCATATACACAGGTGCTAGATTTGATAGATATTTTTCAGATTTTTCTAAGAAATATGGGTTTATCGATATGTATTCTGGTGGATTTTATCCATATCCTAAAAAGGAAATTTTTTGGGCATATTGGGCACGATATATCTATATGAATAGATATATGAATCCACCTAAGAATACCTACAATAAGCTATATAAATTAGTTAAAGACAAAGATTATTTTGTGATTACAACTAACGTGGATCACTGTTTCCAGAAGGCTGACTTTGACAAAAAGAGATTGTTTTATACACAGGGGGATTATGGTTTGTTTCAAAGCATTAACCCAGATATCAGACAGACTTTTGATAATGAAGAGTGGGTAATGAAGGCTATGGAAGCTCAGGGATTCGTAAGAAATGAAGACGGTATTTTTGAAGTTCCTGTAGACAAGAATATTAAAATGGAAATTCCAACAGAACTTATACCAAAATGTCCTGTGGATTGCAGCCCGGTTACTACAAATCTTAGAGCAGATGATAATTTTGTTGAGGATGATGGATGGCACAGGGCATCGGCAGCATACTCAGACTTTCTTAGAAGACATGAATCATTGCATGTATTATACTTAGAATTAGGTGTAGGGAGTAACACTCCTGTAATAATCAAATATCCGTTTTGGCAAATGACCTCAGCAAATCCTAAAGCAGTTTATGCTTGTCTAAATTATGGTGAAAGCTATTGCCCAAAGGATATTGAGGATCAGAGCATTTGCATAGATGGTGATATAGATGAGATTCTGAATAAGCTTAGTTAATTGGGAGGGGTTTCTTATGAATCATTCAGAACAAAGAATTTGGTTGATTCAACAATTGATGGCGGAGGATGATTATTATCGCAATTACGATATTCCTCAGGATGAAAGAGGACAAAAGGATTTTCTAAGAGCCCTTATGAATGTGAGAGAGCCAAAAGATATTAGCATTGAGTTTTTGGAAATCCAGGATGAATATTTGCAGGTTGAAAACGAAGGGACTGGAGTTGTTTCCATACATGAATTAAAGCCAGTATCATCAAATCCAAAGCTATATGTCTGGCAGGGAGATATTACCCGTCTTAAAGTAGATGCTATCGTAAATGCGGCCAATTCTCAGATGTGTGGATGTTTTCAGCCTCTTCACAACTGCATAGACAATATTATTCACTCGAAATCCGGAATACAGCTTCGTTTGAAGTGCGCAGATATAATGAGGCGCCAAGGACATGAAGAGCCTACGGGACAGGCTAAGATTACCCCAGCTTACAATTTGCCATGTGACTATGTTATTCATACTGTAGGTCCTATAGTTCAAGTAGCTTTGACCGAAAGGCATGAAGAACTCTTGGCATCTTGCTATAAATCATGTCTTAATCTAGCAGCAGAAAATAAAGTGAAGTCCATCGCATTTTGCTGCGTATCAACCGGAGTATTCATGTTCCCAAATCAAAGAGCCGCTGAGATTGCTGTAGAAACAGTCAAAACCTGGCTTGATGAGACAGGAAGTGAGATGAAGATTGTGTTTAATGTATATAAAGATATCGACCTTGATATCTATGACAAGCTTCTCAAAAAATAAATATTATTATCAAGAAAAAATAATGTTGAATTTTTAAAAATATATAGAGTAGAATAGGTCCAAACATAAGCTAGGAGAATAAATTAATGGAGAAAAATCTTACACAGGGAAGCTTACTAAAAAATATTATGATTTTCTCGGGACCATTTCTGCTTTCTTATTTTTTGCAGACATTGTATGGAATGGCTGATTTGTTTATAGTTGGTCAATATAATGGTGCAGCATCTATATCAGGAGTATCTATAGGTTCTCAAGTGATGCACATGATTACTGTCATGATTGTAGGTCTTGCTATGGGAGCTGTGGTTATGATTGCCAGGGGTGTTGGCGCTAGAGACCGAGCTAAAATATCAAAGACAATCGGAAATACAATAGTGTTATTTGTTATAGTTGCCCTGATTGTGATGGTCATTTTATTAGGATTGGTGAATCCAATAGTTTTGGTTATGAGCACACCAAAGGAAGCTATTGAGGAGACTACAGCATATCTTTTAGTTTGCTTTGCAGGTATTCCTTTTATTGTTGCTTATAACGTAATTGCAGCAATTTTTAGGGGGCTTGGAGATTCCAAAAGTCCTATGATTTTCATAGCTATTGCATGTGCTGTAAACATTGCATTGGACTATCTTCTTATTGGCGGATTGGGAATGAAGGCGGTAGGCGCAGCATGGGCAACAATTATTGCACAGGCTTTCAGCGTTTTGATTTCTATTATTGCTATTTACAAAATGAAATTGGTGACAATAGCTAAAACGGATTTACGAATTGATAAATCAGTTTTATGCAGCATTTTAAGAGTAGGAGTTCCAGTCAGTCTACAGGATGGCTTTATTCAGGTTTCATTCCTAATAATCACTATTATTGCAAATACAAGAGGAGTTGAAATATCTGCAGCGGTAGGTATTGTAGAAAAAATCATTTCGTTCCTGTTTTTGGTGCCATCATCGATGTTGTCGACTATTTCAACGATTTCGTCTCAGGCAATTGGAGCTGGAGATAAGCCTTTGGCGAGAAGGGCACTGTTCTACGGTATGACTATAGCCGTATCAATAGGTTTAGTGTTTGCGATTGCATTCCAGTTTATTGCAGAGCCAGTAATAGGAATGTTTACAGATGATATGGTGGTAGTTGCACTTGGTGTGTCATATATTAAATCATACGTATTTGACTGCACAGTTGCGTCCTTCCACTTCTGTTTTAGTGGATTCTTTGTGGCATCAAACTATTCTTATATTTCATTTATTCATAATGTGGCGTCAATTATTTTGATGAGAGTTCCTGGCGCATACTTTGCATCGATATATTACCCAGATACTCTTTTCCCAATGGGTCTTGCAGCACCACTCGGTGGAGTGATACAGCTAATCATCTGTGTGATGGCATATATGATCTTGCGAAGAAGAGAGAAAATATAATTAATAATAGCGATAGGGGTTTTATCGCTATAGACTTACTAACATATCTGCAACTAAATATTGAAGGTGTAAATAAGACAACTGTATATAGAAATTTGGATAGACTATGCGAACAGTGAACCATCTATAAATATATGAAAAATAACGACCGTGAGGGAGGCAGAAAATCTAGGTTAATACTATATGGAAATACTTCTTGTGATTGATATACAACAAAAATATATGAATAGCTACGAACCAAGCTTACTTGAGAGAGTTAACGTGCGTATTCATGAGGCTGTTGCTTCAGACATGCCTGTAGTTTATGTGCGAAATGTAGGAAAGCTTGAGAATGAGGATAAGTATGTACTGGCAGAAGGTCTTGACGTAGTATCTGAATTTGTATTTGCTAAAAGATGGCCTAGTGCTTTTTCTTCGGAAGAGTTTGTTCAGTTCATAGAACGACTTAATGTAGATACTATCAATATGGTTGGTGTTGACGGTAGATGTTGTGTAGCTCGAAGTGCCATGGATGCTAAGAAAAAAGGTTATGAAGTAAGGCTGTATTTAGATTCTGTGGCTGCTACCAATGATAATTTCTTTTTAAAAGAGCTTCCTGAAATGCAGAAAGCAGGGATAGAAATAGTATCTGATTAAATAATCAATTTACAGGGGATAGATAATGCAAAACGCGGAGTTTGAAAAGAGTCGTAGGTTTTATGAGAATCAAGTGGCTCCTATGATACATGAGAAGTTTCCTAAATATGAATCAAAAATAGCAGTAGGCTTAGTGGGAGAGGGTTCAGATTGTTTTGGTTATGATGATTACATGTCTCGTGATCATGATTTTGGCACTGGTGTATGCTTATGGCTTACTGACGAAGACTTTGATGAAATAGGATGTCTTTTATCCATAGCATACAATGAGCTCGCTATGCAGTATGGTGGTGAAAACCTTACTGAACGACTTCAAGAGCGAAGAGGAGTTATGACTACAAGGTCATTTTACTCAAACATTCTTTATATTGATTGCAATACTAAGGACTGTATGCTTACGGAAAATGATTGGCTTAATCTAGAGCATAGCTGTCTTGCTACAGCAACAAATGGAGAGGTTTTTAGAGATGACTTAGGAGAGTTTACGAGATTTAGGAATCTTCTTTTAAGCTACTATCCAGATAGTATATGGAGAAGAAGAATAGTAAATGAGCTCCATCAATTTTCGGCATCCCTTCAAGTAAACTATGCTAGATGTATGACTAGAAATGATATAGTGGCAGCGGAGCTTTGTAGAGTAAAAGGTCTTGAGTCTGCTATGGAGCTTTACTTTTTGCTTAATAGAAAGTTTGCGCCATATTATAAATGGACTTACAGAGCCTTATCTGAACTAGATAATGACGGTGAGTATGCAATGCTTGTTAAAAAGCTTGCCTCTACTGTAAGCGATGATGCGGCTTGGAGATTTAATACGTATAATCCTAGAAGCATCAATATGAAAGATAAAGTAATTGCTACTGCTGAAGAAATAGCAAAAGCTTTAGTGGAGCTTCTTAAGAAAAACGAGTTGATAGGTGGTAGTGATTCCTACTTGGAAATATACATCGATGAAATATTAAAGATATAAAGAACAGGGAAGAATATGGTAAATAGAAATAGATGTACACAAAAGGAAATTGGCATTGTAAAAGAGAAACGAGTAAAAAGCAATCATGTCACCATAATGACAGTTGCATATTTAATTGATGGTGTAGAGTACGAAATCACGGAAAGGCTAAAATATAAAGGTGAAGCCATAAAAATAGGGCCTATTCCTATTGGACAAAGACGTTTTCCTGTAATAGGAACAAAAAAGGTGTTGGATGAAGTAGATATTTGTTATAATCCTGAAAATCCTGCCGAGGCTTATATAGTCGGAAACGATGGAATTTGGACATCTTAAATATGGATATGAAATATTCTAAATTAGAGAAAAAATAAAGAGGCGAATAACTGTAATAGTGTTTATTGCTCTATTGACAATTATCATAGCTACACTATTATTTACGCAGAAAATAGCAACTAGCATAGGATCTAAGTACGCTATACAGGGAGTAGATGTTTCGCATTTCCAAGGAGATATAGACTGGAATGTGTTAGAAAAACAAGGAATATCTTTTGCTTATATAAAAGCAACAGAAGGAAGTAGTTCTGTGGATTCTTGTCTTAATCAAAACTACCAAGGTATACAGAATACCGGGCTTGAATATGGTTTTTACCATTTCTTGAGTTTGGAAAGTACGCCTGAAGCGCAACTTGAAAACTTTAAAGCCGCTACAGGTGAGTATCATATGGATTTGATTCCCGCCATAGATATTGAATGGTATGGTGACGAGAGACATAATCCACCAGAAAAGGAAGAAGTATTAAACAGCCTTTTTCAAATGGTCTCGCTCTTCGAAAAAGAATACGGCCAAAAACCTGTTGTGTACACTACTCAGAGCTATTATCTTAAATATTTTTATGGCGAAAAACTGGATTTCCCGATTTGGATTAGAAACGTCTATTTCAGTCCTTTCCAAGAATGGGCAATTTGGCAGTACACAGACCGAGCCGTTATAGATGGATACTGTGGTGATGAAATATATATTGACCGCGATGTTATTAAAGATTCAGAATATAAAAACATTCGACTAAATGATTGATGTCGCTCTAAATTAATCGCAAAAAACCTCTATCCCTTATAAGATAGAGGTTTTTTCTAGGCTTTTTATAAAGCATTCAGCAAATCTTTTATGTCCCTCAATAGAGAAATGAACTCCATCAGAACCCATTTCAATATTCCACTCGCTGGCATTGATGGCAGGGATGTCATATTGCTTCGCTAGTTCGAGGAATCGCTGGTTCATCTCTATGCAACAATTATGGTAACGCTGCATTTCTGGTTCAATTACTTTGATGTATGGTGGTGATATTAGGATGAACTGAGTTTTGCAGTTCTCTTTAACATAGCTTAGGATTCTATCAAGTTTTGTTACGGCTAGGTCTACGTTGGGATTGTAGGTTAGTAGGATGTCATTAGTGCCAAGCATCATAACAAAGATATCCTCATCTGAAAGTTCAGTAAGAAGGTTGGTGAAGTAGCCATACTCTACAGAGGGGAGCTGGCGACCGTTAATTCCTTCCTCAATGACATCAAAGTGGTCTGATAGGGAATGGTGAACAATAGTTGCCCAGCGTTCATCCTCAGCATATCTACCACCAAGGAAATCCCTGGGATCATAACCATATGTATTTGAATCTCCAAATAGAATTAGTTTTCTCATAGGGTTAACCTCATTTGATACCAAGTGACATTACCATGGACGGATTCACTTATACCTTCATTTACAAAACCAAACTTTGAATAGTATTTAATTAGCTTATCTTTACAGGTAAGAACTAGTCCAGATCTACCGTGACTTTTAGCATCTGCTATTGCTGCTTGTATTAGTTCTCCAGCATAACCATGGTTTCTATATGATGGAAGAGTATTAACACCAAATATCATCTGCCATTTACCGTCTTCGTTATGCATCTCAGCTTTCGCATACATTTCGTCGGTGAGATTTGGAATATCTGTGCAGAAACCATCAACAAAAGCTATAAGCTTATCATTATCAAACATGAGCCAGAAGTGATTAGCATAATGTTCTAAGCGTTCTTTAAATTCTTCAGCTGTAGCAGCTTCTGCAGGTGGAAAGCATTCTGATTCTACAGCTGCTATTGCAGCTAGATCATCTATAGTAGCAGTTCTGATTTGCATAGTTTCCCTCTTGTTTCTTAGTTTTATACATAGAGAATATCTATTATTTATTGGATTTTCAAGACTTCTGAGGGGTCCATTTTTTAGCTACTCATATCAAATGTTGGCATGGCATCTATGACATCTTGTAGAGGTGACCAGGTCATTGGGTCAAAATCATGTTCTGATGGTTCAATGCGGTCGTCAGTGTCATTTTGGTCATTATTGGAATTAGGGATGTTTGAGTTTTTATGGTTGAGAGCTTCCTCGTTTGTGGCAGGCAGCTTTTGGAAGGCATCAGAATGCTGGAAGTCTTTTACGACTTCATTTAATGCATTGATAATAGCCTCCTTGTACTCGTCTTTGTCAGAGATACTGTTAAAGGTTTGAAAAATGATATCATTTACTTCTTCCTTGGACTTGGCATGTTTAAGACGTTCTTCAAGACACTGGGCCATTTTTCTAATACGGAGATACTGCATATAAAGTTCAGGGTTATGCTCCTTAAGGTAGGTTTCTTCTTTAGAGGAGAGTTTTTTACCGCTTTTGATTTTAGCTTGAATTCTAGCCTCCATTTTTTCGTCTGATTGCTTGCTTGAGTTATTGGCTTCTTCCTGGAGTTTCCTGACAGTATTAGCTAGCTGTTGGCTTATTGATTGGTTTGGCTCTGGGGTGGAAAAAGTGTTGGTTGTGATTGAATAAGATATGTTAATCTTGATATCTTGCATAGCATTTACCTCACTAAAAAAGCACTTTCCCTTGGATTCAATCTATTGAAAAGTGCTATCCGTACAAACAATATATCGGCTTAGTGAATGTATTTTATAACAGTATGGGAGTATCTTATACTTACAAAAAAATCACTCATCGAGAGGGAAATGGAGGTACTAATGATAACAGATATTTAAAGCTTTGGTTAAAGTTCTTTGAGGGTAAAGGATCTCAAAATTCAGAATATAGTTAGCAATGCCTAACTTGTTGTGATATTATTCTATTCAGGAAAGGTGGAAATAATATTGCTAGCATACAGTATAAAACATGTGGGATTAAATATTCCATTACCGGAAAAGCTGGTGCTCCAATCACCTGGACTTCAAGTGTCACCTAGCAAAGAGCAAAAGGATGAAATGAATTTGATTAAGTTTGTTCCAGAAGCAAAGGCTGTAAGGCTGGAATATTTTGCAGCTCTTAGATAGACGGTCATGCCAGTTTGGCTCCATTTCAGCCAGAGAGATTTATTAAAGCAATAGGTTAATTTGTTGTAAGGGGAGGGGCGAGGATATGATGAAGTACACTGGAAAGTACTATATGGTTTTATCGTTATTATTACGTAAGCACCTAATAAATCAATTTGGAAAAGAGGTAACCAATAAAGCTCTTAAAGGTGCAAAGCCTATCTATAAAGATATGCTCTTAAAATGTGAGGATATAGGCTACGACAATCCAATGGCAGGAAACATTTATATGTGCTTTGTTTTTCTTGCCATATGGAAAGCTGCTGATGGGGCTATAGATTATGAGGGATATAGAAAAGTAATTAAAGATTTCATGACTACCTCTCCAGTTAGTAAGTTCATGAGTTCAGGAGATTTAAATGATCCAATAACTCTAAAAAAGGGTGATGAAAGGATGCATAAGATGCAGGAATGGGCTGATGAACATCCAGAATATAAGGATAAGACATGGGATTTCAATTTTGAAAACAAGCACAAGGATGGAATCTATTATCATTTCACTCGTTGCCCATTAAATGATTTTGCTAGAAAGAACGGATTCTTGGAAATACTTCCTGTCTGTTGCGAGATAGATCACTATATGACGGAGGCAAAACATGGAGTTTTACATAGAGATTATACGTTGGCTACAGGTGGCTCTATTTGCGACTACTGGATTGTACCGGATAAAATAAAGAATCCTAAGTAAATAATATTGTCCAACCCTTCTTCTTGAGAAGCGTTAAGCCATCATGAGATTATGGAACAATTATTATTCTGATAAAGTCATTGTTGGCTGCTCGTGAAAGCTGCATTTTGCTCGGAATTAACCGAGTTGGAAACAACCGAGTAAGTCTTCACTTTTTGCTTGAATAAGTACATAATGAAATTAACTCTGAGGAAACCGAGTCGGAAGGAGCCGACCAAATGAATTGTCATCAGGTAATAATACTACAGGCATGAGCATCAACTGTTCATAAGAAAAGGTGGTAAATAATGGATATAAGGAAGCAGGATTGGAAATTATTTAGAGAGAAGGTTCCGGAATGGCAAGAACTATATATTGAAAAGCTATTAAAGCAATACATAACTCTACTATCAGATAAGAGTAGTTATGCATCCAAGAGATTTTGGGAGCTTGATGAACGAATAAGGAAAGATAAGCGTACCTCTGGTGTGCAGCTACAGCTAGATAAGTCTGAGATGGAAATAGATACAGCTCATTTAATCATGGATGGAGCAATTGCGCTTGATGACTTATCAGATTTCAGCCAGGAATTCCAAGATAGTGTTAAAGGATTCATAGAAAGATTTAGTAACTGGGAATAATGCATTATAAAATCTGACAATATAAACAATACTATAGTACGTGAACTTTTGTAAAAAGATTGTTTATTAAATGAACATGATCTGATTGTCACTATAAAAATTGGGTTAGGTGCCATTCCCAGTGGGGGCTTCAGCCCCTGGTCTGCCATCTCCGCAGTTTAGGTGATTCGCTTAATTAGTACATATTTACCTTATGATTACTGTTTAAAGGTCTTCTCAATGCTCTTTAGTTTTTCTTTATTGATTTTGCCATCAGCAATCATGCTTGAGACCCAGAGCTTTAGGGATTCTACAGTCATATCTATTTGTTCAAGCTGTTTTTCGATAGCAACAAAATCCGCAATTTCATCATCAGAAATAATACCATCTGCTGTAATATCGATAAGACGTTCTTTTTGGTTATTAAGAGAGTTTAACGCAGAGAGCATGCCAAGAACTATTTCAGGCAGGGATGAAACCTTTACTTCTGGTACTGATTCCTGCCCGATGCGGCATTCATGTGTGCAGTAATAGTTGCATAAATCTGGGCGGTTATATGCATTAGCTAAATCTACAACATCTTCTGGATATATGGAAACTTTGCCTGTTTCTAGTTTTTCAAGTCTACTTTCAGTCATACTTCCAATTAATTCGCTGGCTTGTGCTCTTGTTAATCCAGCGTCTTCGCGAGCCTTGAAATATATGCTTTTATTTTCCTTGATTGATTTTCTTCCCATAGTGATTTCCTCCCATTTTTTATTATTATAACTATTTTGCCAAAAAAGAAAAATAGAACATATTCATTTGCTTAAGTGATGATATATTTAGTCCTCATTCATTTATAAAATATAATCAAGAAATCACAAAAGACAGTTTCGGAGGTGAGACTGATATGACAGTTCAAGAGAGGATTAGAAGATGCAAAGTATTATTGTTAATGGCTGAATATCCAGAATTTGCAAAAGAGATAGGGCTATCAGATGAATCAAAATATGTGGATAATCGTTCTAAATCCGTGAGTGTCCACAAGGAGCCAGACAAACAGAGTTAGTATTGAAGAATATATTTAATTGGAAAGATGAGGAATTGATTATGAATGGAAGAAGATTATACAAAAGCAATAACAAGAAAATCTGTGGTGTATGTGCAGGAATAGCCGAATATTTTGATATTGATCCAACTATAGTTAGATTGATATGGGCTGCTTTTACACTTGCTGGTGGAAGCGGAATTCTTATTTATATCGTTGCAGCCATAGTAATGGATGATAATCCAAATGGATATTGTTAGTGTGGGAGGATTTTAAAATGTCAGTTTTATTCTTTTTCTTTTTTGTTTTGATATTTGGAAAATTGATTGGGTTTGCTTTTAGTGCAACCTGGGGATTATTTAAAGTATTAATGTACGTAGTTTTCCTTCCTGTGATTTTAATTGGGATGGTATTTTGCGGATTACTATATATTGCCTTTCCAATCTTGATTGTGGTTGGAATTGTTTCACTGATTGCAGGTTTAGCAGATTAGTGGAGATTGTAAGGTAGTAAATTAAAATTGAAAATTTAATAAAACAGGATTGATTGAATATGGTACAACTGGTGTTTGCTCAATCGAAGATTACAAGAGTAGAAGAAGTTGCTAATGGAAATATTATTAGTGATTGGTTTGCAACAAAATGATGAAATTAATCACATTTCCGATAGCTGATGAGGGAATGAAAATGTTAGATGCAAAAACAATTGGGAATAATATTAGATATTTTAGAGAATTAAGGGGAGAAACGCAAAAACAACTAGGGGAAGTTATCGGTCTTTCTGATAGAGCAATTGGGGCTTATGAGGCAGGAACGAGACGAAATGAAGATATTTTAAAAAGGATTGCAAAACACTACAATATAAGTTTTAGATTATTGACCACTGTAGATTATGCTAATAATGATACACGAATAAATAAAGATAAAGTTTTGTTTTCTGAGAATACTAATCTAGATGACATTGATAATTTTTTGGACGCTACATCATACAAGGTTTTATCTCAAAAAGCTCTGATGAATCATGATATAAATATGGCACAACATCTTCTAAATAATATAAATTTCTATACAGACGATGAGGAGGAGTTTAGAGATAAATCAAATAAAATAATCGAATTATTGTATGAAAAAATGTTTGATGAAACATTTGAACTAGAAGATAGGGTTGCAATTGCGATTAATGTTTTTAATCTGATTATTGATAATGAAACACATCGAATAGAGAGTAAAGATTATTTAAAATTTTTGAAGAAAAGTTTTGAAGCAGGAGAAGTACCAAACATAGAGGTAAAAAAACTATTAACCAAAGTTGATGAAATAGAAATTAATGACGTGTCTGAAGATTTGGTAAAGATAGTTATGACATGCATATATGTAATCAGATTGGATAATTCAAAGCTTGATTTGGCGGAATTCTATAATTGTTATCGTTATATTTATGGATTAGGCAGAATAAAAAGTGATTATGCTGAACAAGCAGATATGGGGTTAGAGTTACTCGTAGATTTAGCAAAATATAATAATAAATATGCTGCCGAATTAATAAAAATTTGGAAAGAAATATTATTTTAAAATGGACCGCACAATATGTGCGGTTCATTCCTTTTAGCGCGTGGTAAAGTATAGTTAAAGCTAGAGAACGGCTTTAAAACTTGGTAGAGGAGGAATTATTGTATGAAACAAGGTTCTGTACCAGTCACTATAGCGGCAAAAGTATATGGTAAAGATCCGGCATGGGTACGAGCGGGTATTGTAAGTGGCTGGCTTCCTATAGGTAGGGCAACAAGGGCTGGTAAGGTTGTTACATCATTGGAGGAGATGGACTCTAAATTAGGCCGAATAAACTATTACATATCACCACAGAAACTATATGAGGATACAGGATATGAATGGAATGGTGAAAAAGGCAATGTATTGGATTAGGAATAATTTTTTTGAGCCCATAATTTAAGAGATTTGATAGCAAGTTCCATTTTTTCTAATCCATCATTAAAGGTTTTGAAATCGTTTTTCTCGTCTGCTGTTATTTTTCCATCAGCAGCAATGCTAATCATTCGATCCTTTTGATCTGTAAGAGAATTGAGGGTATCAAGCAGTTCTAATGTTATGATAGGCAAATCTTTTGGACTGTTTAGCTCTAATTCATACATAGGGATGGTGTTCTTACCGATAGCACAGTGATGTGCACAGTAATCTAGACAGAGTTCTGGCATGTCATAAACACCAGAAAGTGAAACTATATCTGCTGGAGTAGGATCTGTGTCACCTTTTTCAATATGTTCAAGACGTTTTGTAGAAACGACATCATTTGTAAGGTCAGCAACATCATCACGTGAGAAATGTTTTTCTTTCCTTATAGACATTAGTGTTGAGTAATCCATTATATATACCTCCCAGATACGTGATAGTTACATTTTACCAAAACTTGGGAAATATTGTAATTGTATTACCAATATTGAGGGTGTTGAGTCAACATGGCGGATAATACAATTAAGACATAAACAAGGAGGAGGAAATCATATGACACTAACAGAAAGAATTAGCGCTATAGAGACGTTAGAGCTAATGAAAAAGCAAAAGGGATTTGCAAAAAAAATAGGATTGGTTGATAAGACAAAGATGGCAATTAATGAAAGGAGAAAAGATATGTTAACAATGGAAAGCAAAAATCAAACAGAGAACTATGAAAATGAAAAGAAGGATTTAAACATCGTGCAGATTACGATTTGCAAGGGCGCAGGATGCATAGCTTGTGATAATCCTACATATCCAGATTGCATGGATTCATGTCCACTATTTGATGATTAAATTAGTCCGTTTCTAATCAAATTTAGTATGACCAAGAGACAAGAAGGTGTTAGTTGTATTTTGGAAAAAACCAGATTCAACATCAAAACTAAAGTATAGGAGGGGGAAAGATGAATACGATAGTCTTAGACCTGGAATTTACAGATATGTACAATCCAACATACAAAAAGATTTGTAGCAATGAAATAATTCAAATTGGAGCAGTAAAGCTTGATTCTGAAAACAACATAATCGATAGATTCGATAGTTTTGTACGTCCTATGTATTCTAAGATCAACAAAAAGGTCTACAGATTAACTGGGATTACTGATGCGATGGTTGAAAGAGCAGCTGTATTTGATGAGGTGTTTACAAGTTTTCTGGATTGGATTGGCGATGATGACTATACAATCATTTCTTGGAGTGAAGAA
Organism: Pseudobutyrivibrio sp.; assembly: GCF_015057185.1. Taxonomy (GTDB): domain Bacteria; phylum Bacillota; class Clostridia; order Lachnospirales; family Lachnospiraceae; genus Pseudobutyrivibrio. The sequence continues at coordinate 21,518 of NZ_SVEV01000033.1, forward strand.
GATTTGAAAGTCATAATTGGTGAGTGTAATTTAAGAGGATTCTTTGATTATCGTATGGAGGTAATGCTTCTCAATTGGGAAGATTTACAGGCTGCTGTAGGTAATATACTTGGTATTTCTCAGCATTTATCACTAGAAAAAGTTTTAAAGGCTACCAATATGGAGTTCGAGGGAACTGCTCATAGGGCAATTGATGATGCTGAAAATACTGCAAGAATTTATGTGTTAACTACAAATAAGGAAAAAACCAAAATGGTTTTGGGATCTTTAGTTGAACTGTTTAGCCCAAAAGAGGATTTGACATTCACAATGGGCAATTTATTTGAGGGCTTTATGTGCAAAACAGCATAGGATTATTGGAGGACGATTATGTATATTGTAAAGATGTACGATGAGGAAGAAATGATAAAGGGCTATTTAACAGATGATAGCGAGTTTGGCGTAAGAAGTGAAGCGGCAGAATTTAATTCTGAGGATGAAGCTCAAGAAGCTATAGATGAATTTTTAGATGAGTACAGTGAATATAGCTATTCATACAAAATAAAGCGTATTTAATAATATTATGGGAGGTGCATTATGGCATACAGATTAACTATTACATTTGACAGTGGAGACGAGGAAGAGCAATTTTTTCATGAAAAAAGTAATGCTGAATCTGCTAAGGAAGAATGGCTTTCAACTTATACTCAAGGTGGAGAATATTGTGAGGAAGCCGGCGAAAGTTATCCAGGGGGATCAGTTGAAGATGCTGAAATAGATGAAATTGATGATTCGGAAATTGAAGATTTTGAATATGATGATTAGGTTTTATAACGAAATATTAAAAATAGGAGGATTGTCATGAAGCTGATACATAAAACAAATACCTGGAAAGGACATGGTAAACAAAACTATTATCATAATGAATATTTTGAAGAAGGTACTAAAATCATTATGTATAAAATTAACGAATTTAAATCATTTGATGGAAAAGAAAACAAGTGGAATACAGTAAAGAATGCCGTAAAATTTTGGGATAAAAGTGATATAAATTTACCAGAATGGTTAAAAAAGAAATTAAAATAGCACAGTGTGTTTTTTAGATGAGGGCCGTTTATGAGCAGAAATATGTATGATGTAAATATTGAGGAGATATCTATACGAAAACTCGATGAAAATTATTTTAAGAACAAGCCTGATAATAATTCTGGGATAAGTTTAGCGGATTTATTGCTTAGCTTTAATAATCCCAATATTAGGATAGAGGAGGTAAAGTGATCTAATGAAAAAGTGTATTAATTGTGGGAATAAATTTGATTTAGAAATAGAAGAGGGAGAGTTCATCGATTTGTTTAGTGTACATTTCCCAGGTTGGATTGATGGTATCGGGTATTATGGTTTTCAAGATAATGGTCCCTTATGTGCAAGTTGTGCGATTGATAGAGTCCGTGAAGAATCTGATGAAGACGATGAAGATTTTGATGACGAAGATGAAGAATATGACGAATACGATTAAGAATAATTGCATGGCGTTTTTAATAGCTTAAAAGAGGCTCTACGATATATTATTTTTAGATGGTTGGTGTAGACTCTTGCAAAAAATTAGAGGATTCATGCTTGCTTCATTTGAAAATCACCTTAATCTAAGGTTATAGTACTAGCAAATGCTAATTCTTTACTCACACCAAGTTGGAAGAAAAGTCTAAGGAGAAAAAATATATGAAAAAGTTAGTAAAGACATTACTAGTGTTATGCGTTACATGTTGTCTAAGTTTTTGCGCTTGCGGAGCTGAGAAAACTGAAGAACAAGAATCATCAGTTAAAAAACAGAATAAAGAAACAGATACAGAAATAAAAGAACCATTAATAGGCACCATTACTAGTTGGAGCGAAGCAGAAAAATATATTGATATTGACCTAGATAATACTGCTGGAACATACATATCGTATTTGTCAGATACGAATTGCGAATTTTACATTATTTGTGAAATGACAAATAAATCGACTGACAAAGTATTATCGGAAGTAACTGTCAATATAAATATGGAAAATGAGACAACTGGCGACATACTAGAAAGTTCTGAAATAGTAGTAGAGACACTAGCTCCAGGAGAAACTGGAATAGGAGCTGCTAGATTTAATTGTACACGAGATGCTATTAAACAATCCGATGTCACTACAAATCATTTTGTTAGTATGAAATATTATTCTACTGACATATTCGAAGGCTTCAAACAATCTGATTTAACAATATCGGATGTATCAACATCTGGTTATAATGCATATGTTAAAATCACAAATAACTCTTCGTCAGAGCTACAATATGGTGGAACAGTGAAAGTAGCAGGTAAAAAAGATGGGAAATATGCTGCTTATTGCTTCGCGCCACTATTATCAAGTGCTGATTTCGCACCTGGCAAGGAATATACATTTGAGATGCCAATATCAAAACTATTCCCAACAGATTGCGATGAATATGTAGTATTCGTTGATTATTGTGAACTGCATTAGCATCATTACTTCAATGACCTCTTCGGAGGTCTTTTTTATGTCTACTTATATGATTCTAAAGACAGTAAGTGTTTTGTGTACCATTCCCAGCAAGGTCTTCCAGACCCAGTTCTGCCCAGCTCCACAGACTAGGCGCTTACGCTTAAGAGGAAGGATTGTATTCGTCTACGCCGATGGGGGATTTATAGGAAAACTAAAAGCTAAATCTAAATAGGGCTCCAAATTCCCGGCTTCGGCTGGTCTTTTTGTGTTTTAGGCTTGAAAAATATTCCTGTAAGATTTGATATTTATAACCACAGTTAGCAATATCTAACCTAATGTGATATTATTAGTTAAGAGATAGAAAAATTAGAAGCAGGTAAGAAATTTCGAATGCATTTGGTAGCAAGGAAATAAAGCATGGGAGGGTAGTATGAGTGTGACAATTGTTATGAGCGTATGTATGATGCTTGGGCTCTTTTTACTTTTGTTAGGTGGAGTCGGGTATATTCAGGATAAGAAATTTTTTTCTTCTGCGCCGAGAGAGGTTCTTAATGTAGTTCCAGAGACAAAGGCTATGAGATTTGCGGGACAACATATTCTAGGGTGGATAATTATTTCACTAGCAGTAGTGCTTATGATTGCTGCTGTTATTATTGAGGGGTATTACGGTGTAATAAATGAATCTAGCTTTTTACAACAGTTTCTTAGATTTATGCTAATGTTTTTGGGGTTAAAAGCTTTTGATATTGGCTTCTTTGATTGGTTCTTGCTATGCAATGCAGGTCTCAATTTTTTTCCACACTTTTATCCAGAAACAAAGCCTGTATTAAATAGGCAGTTATTTGGTTATAACTGGAAGACGCATTTACTTCACGTAATATGCATTATTCCATTTTCTGCACTTTTAGCTTGGATATGTTTATTGTTTTAATTAGGGTCAGGAGGATTAGTAATGGGATTATTCAGGAATTTTGTAAATCAAACCAGAAAGCCTGAAGGTTTTCTGGGAAAAATGATGGTTAATGGAATGAACGATGGTCATGCAAAGATGGCTGACTGGGGGATGTCACATCTTTCTATAATGGCTCCCGATGAGATATTGGAGATAGGCTGCGGGGGAGGAAGAAATGCCTTTGAATTGATGCAGAAATATCCAGCTGCTAAGCTTACAGCTATTGATTATTCCAATGTGTCGCTCGAAAAAGCAAAAGTATACAATGCAGATATGATTAGTAATGGAAGATGCGAGGTAGAGAAAGGAGATGTGTCTCAGCTTAAATATAATGAACAATATGATTTGGCAACTGCATTTGAAACTATCTATTTTTGGCCAGGATTAGAAAAATGCTTTGCTGAGGTTAATAAGGCATTAAAGCCTGGCGGAACATTTATGATTTGCAATGAATCAGATGGTCGAGATAAAGCTAGTCTACACTTTGAAAGCATAATAGATGGAATGAAATGCCATACTGTTGAAGAAATAGAAGATGCACTTATTAAAGCTGGTTTTTCACGGGTGAGGGCTGACCATCATGAAAGTAAGCCATGGATTACAGTAATTGCAGAAAAGTAGATTGAATAAGAGCTATGACAATACATGAATTTGGTAAAGAAAATGACAAGATAATGGTGTTGCTTCATCCTGCAGTTGTGATGTGGGATTTCTTTGAGTACGTTATTCCAGCGCTTGAAAAAGATTATCATCTAATAGTTCCTGCAATTCCAGGTTATGATCCAGATGTAAAAAGTGATTTTACAAGTGTAGAAGATATAGCAGAAGAGCTAGAAATATGGCTCACTACGAAGGGGATAACGCAGGTTGATTGTATTTATGGTTGCTCTATGGGAGGAGCTTTTATTACAAAACTATTATCAAATGGAGTGATTCATTTTAATCGAGCTGTGATTGATGGAGGAATTACGCCGTATCAGTTGCCATGGATAGTTACTAGATTAATCCTAATTAGAGATTTTTTGATGATATCTATAGGTAAACTTGGTGGAGTGAAGCTTTTAGAAAAGGCATTTGCTACAGAGAATCTTTCTGAGGAAGATATACAGTATGAAGCGAAGGTTTTAGAAATGATAAGCTACAAGACTATCTGGAGAACCTTTGATTCTACAGATAATTATTCGATGCCCCAAATTGTAACTACAGATTGTGCCAATATAGAGTACTGGTATGGTGATGGTGAAGAGAAGCAAAGAAAGTGGGATATAGATTATATCAAAAAGGTATTTCCAAATACCGTATTTAAGAAGTTTGATAATGCTGGTCATGCAAGTTTGGCTCCATTTCAGCCAGAAAGATTTGTTGAAGCTATTATTTAATATCCAATCCCAAATAAATTATATTGTCCAATAATATACCCTTCTGTGTTATACTAAGCTTAGTTTAGTTCGTATATACGGAGGGGTTATTTTTATGCCAAAAGGGTCTAATCAAAAATTAAAGTTAAGTTATCTTTGCAGAATCATGCAGGAAAAAACCGATGATGAGCATAGCCTTACACTGCAACAGATAATGCATGAGCTTGAAGAAGAGGGCATTACTGCTGAAAGAAAGAGTCTCTATGATGACTTTGCTGTTATGAACGACAAGCTTGGAATTGAAGTCATCAAAGAGCAGATAGGTAGAGAAACTTATTATCATGTGGGAAGCAGAGAGTTTGAGCTTGCGGAAGTAAAGTTATTAATAGAAGCTATTCAGTCATCAAAGTTTATAACTAAGAATAAGTCTACTCAGCTTATCAAGAAGATGAAGACTTTTGTTAGTGAGTACCAGGCAAAGCAACTGCAGCGCCAAGTATATGTAAACGATCGTATTAAAAATATGAATGAGTCTATCTACTACACTGTAGATGGAATTCACACAGCTATAGAGCAGAACAAACAAATCAAGTTCCAGTATTGCGTATGGAATACTAATAAGGAACTCGTGCCAAAGAAAGATGGAGCGTTTTACAAAGTAAGTCCTTGGTTCCTTGCAATGGAAGATGAAAATTACTACTTAGTTGCTTATGATAGCGAAGCTGGGAAGATTAAGCATTACCGAGTTGATAAGATGCTTAAGATTGGGATTACAGAGGATCTTCGCGAGGGTAAAGAGCTATTTAAGAATTTTGATATGGGCGAGTATGTGGTAGAAAACTTCTCTATGTTCCATGGAGAAAAGAGAAGAGTGCATATTGAATTTCCAGATGACAAAGTAAGTATATTTATTGATAGATTCGGAAAAGACGTGACTATAAGACCTGCAGAAAATGGAAGAAGTTTTGTTGCGGTTGATGTGGCTGTTTCTCAGCAGTTCTTCGGATGGGTGTTTGGACTTGGTGTTGATGCTAAGATTACAAGTCCAGAGGATGTAGTTGCTGATTACAAGAAAACGCTTAGAGATATATTAGAAGAGTACTAATTGTACAAGGGGGTAAAAATGATTACTCAGATGAAATGGACTAGGGAGCCTAAAGAGGAAAGATAATGCGAAATACAGAATTTGAAAAAAGTCGCAGGTTTTATGAGAATCATGTGGCTCCTATGATACATGAAAAGTTTCCTAAATATGAATCAAGAATAGCAGTAGGCCTAGTGGGAGAAGGATCAGATTGTTTTGGCTATGATGATTACATGTCTCGTGACCATGATTTTGGTACTGGCGTATGCTTATGGCTTACTGACGAAGACTTTGATGAAATAGGATGTCTTTTATCCATAGCATATAATGAGCTTGCCATGCAATATGGTGGAGAAAACCTTACAGAGCGACTTCAAGAGCGAAGAGGAGTCATGACTACAAGGTCATTTTACTCGAACATTCTTTATATTGATTGCAATACTAAGGACTGTATGCTTACGGAAAATGATTGGCTTAATATAGAGCATAGCTGTCTTGCTACTGCAACAAACGGAGAGGTTTTTAGAGATGACTTGGGAGAGTTTACGAGATTTAGGAATCTTCTTTTAAGCTACTATCCAGATAGTATTTGGAGAAGAAGAATAGTAAATGAGCTCCATCAATTTTCGGCATCCCTTCAAGTAAACTATGCTAGATGTATGACTAGAAATGATATAGTGGCAGCGGAGCTTTGTAGAGTAAAAGGTCTTGAGTCTGCTATGGAGCTTTACTTTTTGCTTAATAGAAAGTTTGCGCCATATTATAAATGGACTTACAGAGCCTTATCTGAACTAGATAATGACGGTGAGTATGCAATGCTTGTTAAAAAGCTTGCCTCTACTGTAAGCGATGATGCGGCTTGGAGATTTAATACGTATAATCCTAGAAGCATCAATATGAAAGATAAAGTAATTGCTACTGCTGAAGAAATAGCAAAAGCTTTAGTGGAGCTTCTTAAGAAAAACGAGTTGATAGGTGGTAGTGATTCCTACTTAGAAATATACATCGATGAAATATTAAAGATATAAAGGTGAAGCCATAAAAATAGGGCCTATTCCTATTGGACAAAGACGTTTTCCTGTAATAGGAACAAAAAAGGTGTTGGATGAAGTAGATATTTGTTATAATCCTGAAAATCCTGCCGAGGCTTATATAGTCGGAAACGATGGAATTTGGACATCTTAAATATGGCTACGAAAGCTGGTCCAGTCTTTATTTTTGCAGTTTTTTCATAATATTTGGATATACTTACCTATGATTAATAAGAGGAGGGAAAGTTATGGAGTTTGAATTCTTATATGCTATACCACGTACAGAAGTATTAGACACTTTCTTTTTAACAATCAACAAGATTACAGGATCTTATGGGCAGCTTTGGGTAATCATTGCTGTGATTCTTCTGTTATTCAAGAAGACTAGAAAGATTGGTATAGCAGTTTTGGTTTCTTATGTGCTTGTGTTTGTCCTGGGTCAGTATGGACTAAAAAATATGTTTTCAAGAATGCGTCCATGTCAGATAGATGAGACTTTTGAGCTTTTGGTTTCACGTCCATCCAGCTCATCATTCCCATCTACTCATTCAGCCTGGGCATTTGGTGGAGCGGTAGCTATTTTCTTAGGGAATAAGAAGGGTGGAGTAATTGCCTTGATTTGGGCGGCACTTATAGCCTTCAGCAGAATGTACTTATTCCTTCATTTCCCAACAGACGTATTAGCAGGAATTGTTTTTGGTGTGTTGATGGGTGTAGTTGCTACTAAACTGGTGGAGATTATTTCAAAGAAGATTAGTGCAGGAAAGGAATAGTCTATGAGAATTTAGTAGAAAAGTAAGAGCGGAAAACAGAGGGTAGTTAATCAGACAGAAGCAACTATCACATTAGAAAAACAAAATTTATTGATAGAAGAATTTCAGAAATGGGTGCGGACACAACCAACGCGTAAGGAAAGATTGGAGATAGTAATATTTGCTCCCCTACGATTTATCTATAGATGAAATGACAAAATTATGCTATAATTATGCATGGATAGAAAGGAGTGATATATATGCCTTTGATTTTGCCTATAAAAGATCTTAGAAATACAAATGAAATATCAGCAATGGCTCACAAGGAGCGTGAACCTATATTTATCACTAAAAATGGATATAGCGACCTTGTTGTTATGAGCAGTGAATTATATGATAGCTTTGCACGTGAGAATCGTATCGATCAGGCTATCTATGATGCTGAAAAAGAATTTGCAGAGACAGGAGAGTTTGTCGATGCCGATGTAGCCTTTGCTGAACTGGAGAAAAAATATTTTGGATAAGTATAAAGTACGATTGATGAAAAAAGCATATAGAGATTTAGATAGTATCTATAGCTATATTGCTTATGAGAAATTAGCTCCAGAAAATGCCAAAGGGCAAGTAGATAGAATAAAAGCTGCTGTTTTAGGATTAGATACACTTCCTCAATCACACCAGGATAGATTAGTCGGAAGATACGCGGGTAAAGGATATAAGCAGCTTCTCGTTGACAACTATATTACTATATTCAGAATTGATGAAACTAACAAGGTGGTATGGGTTGTTACAATTCAATACCAAGGCAGAAATTTTTGAAAAATAAAATTATTTGATGACAAAGGTATTTCTATCGAAGTCGATAATTCCTTCGTCACGCATTTTACCAAGCTCTCTTGTCATGGCGCTGCGGTTGATGGATAAGTAATCAGCTAGTTGCGTTCTTGACAGGGGAGCTTTTATATATTTAGATTTTTGCTGTTGTGCAAGGGTAGAAATATATGCCATAAGCTTTCCGCGAATAGATTCTTTCGACATGATTTCTAGCTTATTCATATAGGAAATACTTTTTTCACCTAACAAATGAAACATGTTTTCTGCAATTCTAGCATGGAAGCTACAGGCATTTTCACAGGTATGGATAATTTTTGAAGCAGCAAGAAATAATACTCTTGTTTTTTCCGCAGCAACAAAAGTAACGGAAGATTCCTGCTCTACACTGACAGCAAAATTTTCTCCAAACAGTTCCCCTGGACCAACATAGGATAGGAGAGATGAATTACCCCAAACGTCTTCTTTCAAAAGGTGTACATTTCCAAAAAGAACAATTCCTATATAAGGGACTTTGTCTTTTTCCATAATGATGGTTTCCCCTTTATCAAAATCTTTTTTAAAGGAGTTGATGCAAATCAGTAGTTTATTCAAATTGTCCGGATGAATTCCCTCAAATAGAGGAATATCATTGTAATCTATTTCTTTCATAAGCTCATTATAAAATCAAATTGTTGCAATTGCAACAAACTGATCTCTGTTCTAGCTGTATATTATGAGCATCAAAGAAATCCGGTTAGAAAATGGAGGTAAACAATGGAAAATAAGATGTTTTGTTATCAGTGTCAGGAGACAGCAGGTTGCACTGGTTGTACAATGGCAGGTGTTTGTGGAAAGAAGCCTGAGGTTGCCAATCTTCAGGATTTATTGGTATACGTTACCAAAGGAATTTCATTTGTGACAACAAAGCTCAGAGCTGAGGGCAAGGAAGTATCGGAAGATATTAATCATATGATTTCGGTAAATCTTTTTTCTACTATTACAAATGCAAATTTTGATTATGATTCAATAGCGCATAAGATTGAAGAAACTATTAATGCAAAGGAACTATTAATAGAAAAGCTTGCAGACAAGAGCAATCTTCCGAATGCGGCTATCTGGAATGGTGCTAAGGCACAGTATGACGAAAAAGCTAAGACAGTAGGTGTGCTTTCGACAAAAGATGAAGACATTCGATCATTGAGAGAGTTGATAACATATGGCCTTAAGGGGCTTGCTGCTTATTCGAAGCACGCAAATGCTCTTTTAAAGGATAATGAGGATGTGGATGCATTCCTTCAAAAAGCGCTAGCAGCTACTTTAGATGATAGTCTTTCAGTAGATGATCTGGTTGCGTTAACTCTTGAGACAGGAAAGTATGGAGTGGATGGTATGGCACTTCTTGATGAAGCCAACACATCGGCTTATGGTAATCCTGAAATTACAAAAGTAGATATAGGTGTTAGAAATAACCCAGGTATTCTTATTTCAGGACATGATCTGAAGGACTTGGAAATGCTCTTAGAGCAGACTAAAGGAACTGGTGTAGATGTATACACTCATTCTGAAATGTTACCAGCCCATTATTATCCATTCTTTAAGAAATACGATAACTTTGCAGGAAATTATGGTAATGCATGGTGGAAGCAGAAGGAAGAATTTGCTAGCTTCAATGGACCAATTCTTATGACAACAAATTGTATTGTGCCACCAGCAGATTCTTACAAAGACAGGATGTTTACAACAGGTGCGGCAGGATATCCTGGATGCAAGCATATTGATGCACCTTATGGTAAGACAAAGGATTTTTCTGAAATCATTGAATTAGCTAAGAAATGTCAGGCTCCTACAGAAATTGAAACAGGTACAATTACAGGCGGATTTGCTCATGAGCAGGTATTTGCGCTTGCTGATTCGGTGGTAGAGGCAGTTAAAACTGGAGCAATCAAAAAGTTTGTTGTTATGGCTGGTTGCGACGGAAGAGCAAAATCTCGCGAGTATTACACAGAATTTGCTAAGGCACTTCCAAAAGATACAGTGATTCTTACAGCAGGATGTGCAAAGTATAAATACAATAAGCTAAATCTTGGAGATATTAATGGAATACCAAGAGTTTTGGATGCAGGTCAGTGTAATGATTCATATTCGCTTGCCCTTATAGCTCTTAAACTCAAGGAAGTATTTGGACTTGATGATGTAAATGAACTCCCAATTGTCTATAACATTGCATGGTATGAGCAGAAGGCCGTAATTGTATTGCTTGCTTTATTATATCTTGGAGTAAAAAATATACACTTAGGTCCAACACTTCCAGCCTTTCTTTCACCAAATGTTGCAAACGTTCTTGTGCAGAATTTTGGCATAGCAGGAATTACTAATGTAGAAGATGATATTAAATCTCTAATATAGGATGATAATTGTCAGTGTAAGCTTTACTAAAGAACTTAGAAGAAAATAACAACTTTAAATTTTTAGTATACCTATGAAAAGACTACACATTATCGCTATACTTTTTCCAAGTGGATGTTTCAGGTTTTTAATAGAACACTCCCTTTCTAAGATATGTAAACTTTATAAAGGATATTTAAGTGCGGTTTTATTATTTATGTCATCGAAATCTAATAATTCAAAATCAGTTACAGGCATAGGTTTATAAAAATAATATCCTTGCATTTGTTCGCAATCTATATTTAAAAGAAATTGAGCCTGTTCTTTGGTTTCGACACCTTCAGCAATAAAGTTTAATTTAAGCTGCAAAAGCATTTTGATTATATAGTTAATAATGATTTTGCTTTTTTCTTTGTTCTTCTCGTCCTTAAAAAAGATGTAATCTAGTTTTATTCCGTCAACAGGAACCTCTTTAAGCATATTTAATGAAGAATAGCCACTACCAAAATCATCCATTTCAACAACAAAACCATATTTTTGAAGGGCAGTAGTTGTTTTTAGTAGAAGCTCAGTATCTTCAACATATGCTCTTTCAGTAATTTCAATCCTTAGCTGCGACGGAGCGATATTATAATTTCGTACCAGATTGTTGAAATAGTCCGCAATGTTGTTATTTTTTTCAATGTCATAACGTGATAAGTTTATCGAAATGGAATGTTGGATACCCTTTTCATTCCATCTATGGAGGTCTTGACATACTTTATCCCATATTAAGCAATCTAAATCATAGATAAGCCCTGCTTGTTCCAATATAGGTATAAATATGTCAGGACTTATCCAGCTTAACTTTTCGTGGTTCCATCTACATGAGGCCTCGGCACCAACTATTTTGCCTGTCTTATAATTAACTTGTGGTTGGTACCATACTTGTATTTCATTATTCTTTACAGCCGTTGAAAAATGACCACAGATGTCGGCAACCATTTTAGCTTTTTCCCATTGGTCAGTATTGTATATTTCATATCCCCCACCTGAGACAGAATTGCGGGCTTTCTTTTCTGCTAAAAGGGCATAATCCAACATCTTATCAACATTAATATCTGAGTAATCATCACTTGTTAGAACGTATACACCACTGCATAACTGGACTGTATAGTCGATACCCTGATTTATATAATAGTTTTTTACAGGTTCAAATATAGTCTTTTCTTGATTGAAAAGATTATTGTCATCTGGAACTAGAGCTAAAACTGCAAAATGATCAGCCCCTATTCTTGCAACAGCTTCTTTGTCAGACAGGTAATTCATGGTTTTATCAGCCCAAAAAACTAAAAGATCATTACCTGAATTCATACCCATTTTATCGTTTATAAATTTAAAGTTTTTAATATTGTTATAAGATATTAAATACGTTAAAGTTGGGTTCTCCCTTAATAGCGTTTTAACTTTTTTACGGAAACCATCAAGACTTAAGGTTCCAGTAAGAGCATCATGCTCAATTAATTGGCGGATTTGCTCATCTTGTTCTTTTCTTATTGCATATTGTTTTGAAACGAAATGCAGAATAATAAAAACCAATAATAATCCAAATATAATGATTAGATTGCCATAGATATATAAGTAATCAAAGAAATCATTTTTATACAGACGCCGAGATGTATAATCCAATATAATCGTCTGACGTTGATTATCATTAATCTTAGAAATGCCCACATTAATCTGGTTTATTAGCTCCTGACTTTTGGGGGTATCAACAGCACCAACTCTAAAATCCATTGAGAACATTGTTGTTGGTTGAACTTCTAAATCTGAATATGATGGCTTTTGAAGTACATAGCTCCAGACATAAGAGTTATGAAGTAATGCATCAACATCACCTTCTCGAAGAGCGTTTACACAATCAGGCATAGTTTCATACAAAACAACATCCATACTAGGATACAAAGTATGGACAGTGTCAGCAGCACCTGCCATTGATTTTAGCATTCCAACCTTTATTTGTTCTAAAGATTGGATGTAACTGTTATTCAAAGTGACAAGAGTGAAGGGAGTCGTCATAAGATTATCAGATATGATTGAAGTTTGCCCTGAGGTACTATTTATCGAGCTACCAAAAGGCATAATCAAATCATAATATGAGTTGTCTAGTGCATCTTTTAATGTGGATTCCTCTATAACCCTAAAATCAACACTATAACCAGCATTTTCTGCCGCAAGACGCATTAAATCAATTCCAATACCTACAATATTTTTAGACGAATCATCAGTATAAAAAATAGGACATCTATCTGAAGGTACACCAACTATTATGGTTTCCTTATCGGACAAATCTGTAGCCAAAACTGGCCCATTAAACAGGGAAGCAATCATTAATGAAATAAGTAGAAGTACTATTATATTTCTTTTTGGAAATGTCATCATATTAAACCACTCCTTGTAAAAATAATATTATTTAAAAAGTAGTTTTTACATGGTTCAAAACAATTCACCCACGATATGCCATAGGTTTTTGATTTTCCTCAGAAAATCAAGAACCGGACATGGACCAATATTTTCTGAAAGAAAATATTGCTTGGCAAAGCCAAGTTCTTGTGGGCTTTTTCCTTAAGTAGCCCACAAGAAGTCATATTTATGTAAGTATAGCAAATATTTATGAATACTTTGTTAATCACAACAGGAATGATACATTCTTTCAGGAAGAGTAAAAGCTATAAATTTGAGATTATAATTAAGAAGAGCCTCTATCATTTTGTATGACAGAGGCTCATTTTTTTACAAACTGGAATTATTATAAATCTACAGAGCCAACACGGTCTGTATTGCCAACGTAGTAAATCTTACGTTCTTCTGGCTTAATATAAACATCAAGAGATTCAAGCTCAACACCCTTGTAGTCTTTCTTAAACTGAGCAGTTGCCTTCTTAACGCAATCTGCTTCAGAAAATTCAAGACCCTGATACTGGATAACTGATGTACTCTTAACGGCTTTCTTTGTAGTTGTTTTTTTAGTTGTTGCCATTTCTTTTAACCTCCCCAATATGGAATTGAAATAAGTTGATAAATTCTTCGTATGAAGCAATTATAGACATTTGTCCAATAAAATGCAAAAATATAGCATTCTTTGTTATAATATAGGTGATTTTAGGAAAGGAGGATATTGCTTATGTTCAATACCTCAAAATACCTTCACGAGGTGGAGGCCTAATTTCAAACCCGGGCTTAAGCTAAGCTTGCCCGTTTATTTATATTTGCTGCATGGCTTCGGCTGTGCAGCTTTTCGATTAAAAAATGTGGGGAGGAAATTATTACATGAAAACACTTATAGTCTATTATTCACATGAAGGAAATACTGATTTTGTAGCAAAGAAAATTGCAGAAAAGACTGGTGCTGATACACTTAGGTTAGTTCCAGCTAAAAAATATCCAGAGAAAGCTTTTGGAAAATTAAAGGAGAGCATCGGGATAGATTCGCTTGTTACTACACTTATTCTTATTGATCCAAAGGATAAGCCTACTGATGATAATGATAGAAAAATAGAAGATTTTTGTAAGGAAATCTTTTAAGGTAAAAAATGTAGAAAAGCAGTAGAAGGAGAATAGTCTTATGAGCAGTTTTAAATTGATAAATGGATCATGTGCAGACCAAAAGCCTTTAAGGAATTATTTGAAGCTTATTACAACTCACTGGTTATTCTTAAGGATAATGGACTTCACAGTATTTCATTTCCTTTAATAAGTTCAGGTATATTTGGTGGTAGTTTAGCCGATGCTCCTGGAGAGTCAGCTAAGCAATGCAAGAGAGCCTATGAGAGTTTTACAAAGGATTATCCAGATTATGATGTGAATGTATTACTTTGTGCTTTTACGAGTAGGGAAATGGCATCCGCTCAGGCTCAAATTTAGGAGCATTCCTGTTAGGGTAAAAATATCAGGTTTGTAAAAAATGAGTGCCTCTCATAGAATAATGATTGTTAACT
>NZ_SVEV01000034.1 GCF_015057185.1 Pseudobutyrivibrio sp.
ATTTTTCAAAGTATCTATTTTATCTAAAATATAAAAACTAAGACTTTGAAAAATAGGGCCTTGCCCTAACAATAAAAGTGCTTGGGAAAATCTCCCAAGCACTTATTTTTATCTATTTATTCTATGTAAATCATCTCTTTCAAGAACAGCTAATAACTCATTATTAGCATCTAATGGTTCATTAGGATCCAATATCTTCCAATGTCCAGTATTTCCGTTTTTAACAGCAATAACGTTTACTTTATAATTCTTTCTAAGGTTAAGCTCCACCATGTTTTTTCCTACCCATTTTGGCAATGGTAGCATATCAACCATACATAGATTTTCATCCACCTGAAAATAATCTAAGAATGTGTTAGAGGCTAATATTCTAGCAGACTGCTCTCCGCCATATTCCTCTGGAACGATTACTTTATCAGCTCCAATTTTCTTTAATATAGAGCTCATTCTATCGGAAGAACTCTTAGCAACAATCAAAGGTACATTTTGCTCTTTTGCTACTGCTACAGACATTATGCTTGCAGATAGGTTTCCACCCATAGCCACAGCAACAATATCCATGTTTTTAAGACCTAGCATTTCTACTTCGTCTTCGTTAACTAAGTCGGCACAAACTGACGCTGTACAGTAACCTTCCATTTCCTTAAGCCTCTCATGATCCTTATCAACGACTAATACGTCAGCGCCCATGTCATACATACATTTAGCAAGGCTTATACCATATTTTCCAAGTCCTAATACTGCAATTGTCTTTTTCATTCTTTTCTCCTTATCCTACAAAGAAATTACCTTCGGTGTATCTACATTTAGTTTTATGGTTATGTCTTCCTGCAAAAAAGATTGCTAAAGAAATAGGTCCTATACGCCCTAGATACATTGCAATAATAATTATCACTCTTCCAAGCGAATTAAGTGTTGTTGTAACATTTCGCGTCAAACCAACCGTAGCTGATGCACTGATTACTTCAAAAAGTCCATCCTGCATATTTACAGGATTAGTAGCAATCAATGTAAGCGTCAATACAACAATTGTGAATGCAGCCACTAAAACAATAACCGTTGATTTTCTCATGCTCTCTTCGCTGATACGTTTATTAAAAACAATGCATTGATCGTCATCACGTATATACGATATTACATTAAGCAAAGCGATATAAATAGTTACTGTTTTAACACCACCTGCTGTACCTATTGGTGATCCACCAACAAACATTAATATGTACGCCATTACACACGAGAAATCAGTCATATTCTCCTGTGGAAATGAACAAAATCCTGCAGTTCTGAGAGTTACTGATTCAAAAAAGCTGTTTATTATCTTGTCAAAAAGCGTAAATCTTCCAATTGTTCCATCATTACCATATTCTGCAAAAAAGAAAACCACTGCTCCTGAAACTATTAGAACTATTGTAACTGAAAGAACTAATTTAGTATGTTCATTAAATCTTTTGAAGATCTGTACTGGGGTAAATCTTTTTCTAATACCTGATTTAATAGTCTCTGACAAATCAAACCAAACAACATATCCCAATCCGCCAAGGATTATTAAAATCATTGTGGTACACATTACTAGTGGATTTGATTTGTAATCCGCTAAGCTATTAGGTCCAATAATATCTATTCCAGCATTACAAAAGGCTGATACTGAGTTAAAGATAGATACCCATATTCCTTTTACAACGCCAAATTCTGGTATAAAAACAACTGCATAAAGTGCAGCTCCCGTTAACTCAATCTTGAGTACATCTTTGAATATTCGTATTAAAAGCCTTAAGATTCCAACATCTGTATTAAGATTTAGTGATTCCTGTAACATCTTTCTATCACCCAATGAAAACTTTTTCTGAGTGATAAGCATAATCATTGAAATAACAGTAATAATTCCCAAACCACCAATTTGAATAAGACACAGTATTACAATATGACCAAATAAACTAAAGTAACTATGGGTGTCTACTACCACTAGTCCAGTAACACATGTTGAAGTTGTAGATGTAAATAATGCAGTAATGGGATTTGTCCACTGACCTGTAGCTGAAGAAATTGGGAGCATCAAAATAGCAGCCCCCATAACAATCGTAAAAAGAAAACTAAGTGGGATCAATTGAACAGATGAAATTTTTTTGTTGTTCATTATGTCAGTCATTCTCCTAAAACTAAATAAATAATGAGTAAGCCTTATATCCGTAAACCCAAGTACGCACTCGTCACCTCCGTATCGTACAACCTCATCAGAAATACGTACCGAAGAATTCAAAGCTTCTGCCACCTTGGTAAGAACAATATCTCCACACACATGACCATAGTTATCATTTACTGACTTATAGTTATCAATATCTGCCACAACAATTGCCTGAAGATGTTTCTCAGCCAGCTGCCAAAATTTAACTATCCCAGTACTAAAACTCGACTCACCTATCTTTATCATATCATTATAACGCGTACAAAAAAAGGCAGTTCAATTGAAGCTGCCCTTATAAATTGCTATTTAATTTTATTTTCGATTGCTTTTGCTATAGACACCCCAATTTCATTATTGTATGGGATGAGCGTAGCTTGTAGCGCATGATAAATATCTGATTTACCTGGCCAGACAGTAGTGAGTAGCTTGTTGTTTCTATCTAGCTGATGAAACCATGAACCATTTACATAATCAACAACATATTTATCCAAGTATTCCATGAATGTAGCGTAATCACTGCTATATTTATCCTTACCTGTTGCCCTGTATAGAACTGCCGATGTGTTAATTGCTTCTGCAAGCGTCCAGTGCATTCTGTCATGAACTATTGGTTTTCCATCCCAACCAGTTGTATAACATATTCCAGGTGCACCATCAGCATCCCATGCATCAGAAACAGCTCTGTTATACAAATTTTCTGCAATTGAAATATACTTTTTCAAACTGCTTTCATTATCAAAACTAGCTGTAGCCCACTGCGTAATTAATCTAGCCCACTCAATCCCGTGTCCTGGTGTTGCTCCATATGGCTTAAACTGGTCATCTGGCTTTTCTTTATTACATTCTAAATCAGGAGTCCAATCACTGGCATAGTGCTCAGGAATCCTCCAATTGTTATTTCCAGCCCACTCTACGACATTATCAATAATCCTACCTGAACGTGCACGGTACTTTTCATCGTTAATAGCATCTGCAACGGCTAGAAACGCCTCCACTGAATGCATATTTGCATTCAGTCCTCTATATGTATCTAATTCTGTAAACTCTGTATTCCAAGTGTCAACAGAAAGACCTATTTTCTCATCCCAAAAATATTTGTCATAAACTGCAAGCGCATCATTTAGCAATTCTTTTCCACCAGGAATATCTGCTAATACAGCCGAAGTACCTGCTAAAATGACAAAAGCGTGAGCATAACACGCCTTGTTTGGTAAGACCTGATTATCAGCTGTTAATCCTGCGTACCAACCACCATTTTCTTTATCATGAAGTTCTCCCAAAAGTCCCTTAAGGGCGGTCTGAGCCAGCTGTTTGCTTCCTTTGTGCCCCAACATTTCACCTATGCTATATACATGGCACATTCTGCTAGTAATCCAGGTTTCTCGTGGACGCTCAGTCCATGGTGTTCCGTCATCCCCCAGATAGTACGAACCCCCACCTGGCGATGGAAATCTGTGCCCAAACTCTAGTAGATTATCTCTTAACCCCCGAAGAAACTCTTCATTCTCTTGTGTGTCTAATTGATACTTTTTCATAGTATCCCCCCAATATTGTTAATCTACAAGCCCAATCTTCTTTAATCCATAGTATATTCCATCAGAATCATTGTTAAAAGTAACATTCTTTATTTTCACTTTTAACTCCTCTGGTCCATTCTCCATAATAAATGGCATACCTACCGTCTCTAGCATGCTTAAATCATTATAATGATCGCCGAAAGCCACCGACTCCTCTAAAGCAATTCCCCACTTTTCACATAGAAACTTTATAGCATCACTTTTTGATATTCCCTTATTCATTATCTCTATCAAAATATCTGAAGAACGCACGATTGATAAACAAGGGAATTTTGCCTTTAAGGCTTCCTCTATAGCATCTGTGTGTTTCGGATTACACATACAAAGGACTTTTCCAACGCTTACCCCCTCTGGTAAGTCATCCACACTTCCCTCTTCAGATTCCGCTTCAACTATAGCTTCCTCTCTCATTACACGAGGGTCCTTTTTGTTATTAACAATCCATGAATTCATAGAATATATATTCCAAGTACAATCAAATTTTTCTTTTTCTATAAATTCAACTATCGCTTTTGCGGTTCCCTTTGAAAACCCACTTGCATGAATAACCTTGCCTTCTTCATCCAAAATAAGGGCACCGCTGTAACATACCATAGGGCACACAAATCTATATCTTCTAAAAATAGGATAAATACCAGATGGACCTCTTGCTGTTACTATTACAAAAGGAATGTTTTTCTCCTTTAACTGTCTAATAGAGTCCACCGTTTTATCTAACATTCTGTGTTTTTGATTCAGTAATGTTCCATCAACATCGCTAAAAACTATTTTGTAATCCATATAATCACCTTGTTTTAACAAGGGATTCGATGTCCGCCAACTGCGGCATTACTCTCAATGCTCCTTTAACTCTTGTAATCAATGAAGCCGCAGCATTGGCAACAGTAAGCATCTCTTTAAGCTTTGTCTCATCTAAGTTATCAATTCCATACTCTAATAAGTAATGTAAAATACATCCACAGAATGTGTCTCCTGCGCCTGTAGTTTCAATTGTCTCACTAGAAATAAATGGTGCAACCTCTACAACTACATCCTCCCCTGTCTTTTCATTCAAATAATAAGCTCGACTACCTTCTTTTCCCATTGATACTGTTATGAGTGGAATATTAAACTTTTCTCTAATCTTTTTTACTCCAGCAGTGTAGTCTTCCTCTCCAGTAAGCCACTGAATTTCATTATCAGAAATCTTAAGATAATTGCAGTACTCAAGGCCCTTTAAAATCTGCTCTTTTGCATCATCAAGCGAATTCCAAAGTGGTTCTCTCAAATTTGGATCAAAACTAATAATAGCCCCACTTTCTTTTGCAAGCTCTAACGCATATACGGTAGCTTCTCTTGGCATCTCATGTGTCATTGAAAGTGTGCCAAAATGGAATATTTTAGCTTGCTTTATTATTTCTGGATCCACTTCGTCTTTACGAAGCATCATATCTGCTCCTGGGTTTCTGTAGAATGAGAAATCTCTGTCTCCATCTGGAAATGTTTCTACAAAAGCAAGTGTAGTATGTATCTCTTTATCCATTAAAAGATTGTCTGTACTAATACCAACTTCAGTTAGAGTTCCTTTTAGGCTTCTTCCAAAAAGATCATCTCCAACCTTTCCTACAAAACATACACTATGATTAAATCTTTTTAACATCGCAAGGACATTACAAGGGGCTCCACCAGGATTTGCTTCAAATAAAATATTATTATTATCTGAAACTCCATTGTTGGTCATGTCAATCAGAAGTTCCCCTAATGCCACTACATCAATTTTCTTTTCCACTATTCTGTCCCCCTTAATCTTCTTATATTATATATATAGGGCAGTGCTTTAAATCACTGCCCTTTTATTATAAGAGATGATGAAGAAAATTTTAATTCAATAATTCTAATCTTGAAGGATCATTTGCAAACACTTCTTTAGCATTATCCTTTGTAACAACTACAGGTGGAAGCTCATAAATTGGAACATCAATTACGCCATTGTCAGCTGTTACATCTGTTGCTGGCATACCATTGCCTGCCTGAAGTGAATCGATGATTTCGATTGTCTGTGCAACAAGGTCCTCTGTTGGCTTAGCAACTGTAGAGTACTGCTTTCCAGCCCATACCCACTCAACTGACTCGTTCTCAGCATCAAGACCTGATACAACAGGAATTTCCTGTCCAGCATTCTCACAAGCTGTGATACAAGCACGAGCAATACCATCGTTAGGGCAAAGGACACCATCAATTTCCTTATCTGAATAGAAACCTGAAAGAAGTGTATCCATTCTTGACTGAGCCTTTGAGTTATCCCAATCAACTGTTGCACACTCTGTAAAGTCTGTCTGACCAGAAACTACTGTAAGAGTGCCGTCATCGATGTATGGCTGAAGTACTGACATAGCACCTGTGAAGAAGTTTGGTGCGTTAGGATCTGCAGGGCCACCACCAAAGAGCTCGATGTTGTAAGGGCCATCACCCTTCCATTCCTGAAGACCATCTAAAAGTGCCTGAGCCTGAAGCTCACCTGTCTTAACTGAACCAAACTGAACAACACCATCAACACCTGATGTATTCTCAAGTAAACGGTCATAACCAATTACATATACACCAGCTTCCTTAGCCTGCTCAAGAACAGAACCAAGCTGAGAACCATCAACTGGTCCTACAACGATAACCTTAGCACCGTTTTCAATCATAGACTCAATCTGCTGTTGCTGCTGTGTAACCTTCTGATCAGCAGCCTGTACAATTGGATTGTAACCAGCAGCTGTTAACTGCTCTGTAAACATTTCCTCAGCTTCTTTCCAGTTCTGTGTTCCAAGCCATGGAAGAGAAACGCCAATTGTTGCTCCTTCCTCAAATCCTGGGAACTCGCTTGTTGTAGCCTCTGTTGTCTCAGAAGTTGCTGTTGTTGTGTCTGAAGCTGCATCCCCCGCACCTTCGCGGCTTTCCCCACAGCCAGCGAATGTAGTTGCCATCATTGTTGCAACCATCGCCATTGACAAAAGTGTTCTTTTTTTCATTTTCAATCCTCCTCGTTGAAATTATTTATTTGCGAAAAGTCTACCTATGATAGAACTTTTTCCACTCTTTTTGTTGTATACATCAAATGCAACTGCAGCTAAAAGAACAAAGCCCTTAATAACCTGTGTACGGTCTGCACCAACACCCATAAGCATCAATCCATTATTAAGAACGGCCATAACAAGACCACCGACTATAGTTGCAAGAATTGTACCAACACCACCTGAAACTGCAGCACCACCGATGAATACAGAAGCAATTGCATCCATTTCCCAAGAAGTACCATCTGCTGGACCTGCTGCTGTTGCACGACCTACGAAAAGAATACCTGCTACCGCTGCCAAGAATGACATGTTCATCATTGTAAGGAAATATGTTCTCTTAACATTTACACCTGAAAGGGCAGCTGCTGCCTTATTACCACCTACTGCATATACATGACGTCCAAATTTTGTACGCTGTGTAATGATGTGATAAATGATTGTAAGTACAAGTAAGATAAGTCCTGGAACTGGGAATGAAGTTCCCACACGTCCTGATCCAAATAACCATGTAAAGTATCCAATGATAATTGCTACAAGAAGAATTCTAATTATTAAAGCCCATACTGGATCCTTAACACCTGTTGCATCTCCTGAATGCTTATGCTTTTTGAGTTGAACGAAAACATAGCATGCAATTGCAATAATACCTAATAAGAGAGTTGAGTTATTCATTCCTGTAAAGGCTGGTCCCCATTCAGGTAAATAGCCTGAACCAAACCACTTTAGCTCCTCTGGAGCAGGTACAGAAATTGAACGTGAAATCCAAATAACACCACCTCTGAAAATCATCATTCCACCAAGTGTTGTGATGAAACCAGGAATTCCAAGCTGTGATAAGAAAAATCCATGCCATGCACCTGCTAAAATACCAATTACAAGTGCGATTAATACAGCACACCACCAAGGAATATTGTAATTCTTAGCAACTAATGCCATTACCATTCCTGCAAAACCAGCAACTGAACCAACTGACAAATCAATTTGTCCAATTACGATTACCATTAACATTCCCAATGCTAAAATCAAAACGTAAGCGTTACCTGAAAGAAGATTCTGGAAGTTAGAAGAAGTAAGCATTCTTCCACCAGATATAATATTGAAAATCAAAATTAATAAGCCTAAAGCTACAACCATTGTGTATTGACGAAGGTCTCCGCCCAATACCTGTTTAATATATTTCATACCTTATTCCATCCTTTCATATCTAACATCGAATTAGTTTGATGTTATAGTCATTCGTTTCATAAGACCTTCCTGACTAGCTTCGCTGCTAGCAAGCTCACCTGTTATTGTGCCTTCAAAAATTGTGTAAATTCTGTCTGCCATTCCAAGGAGCTCAGGCAACTCTGAAGATACTAAGATTACTGCTTTTCCTTCATCTGCTAACTGATGAATAAGCTTGTAAATCTCGTATTTTGCACCTACATCAATTCCTCGTGTAGGCTCATCAAGAATTAAAATATCTGGCTCCGTAAACATCCATTTTGAAAGTACAACCTTCTGCTGATTACCACCGGATAAAGTTGTAACTCCTCTATCAACACCAGATGTTTTTATTTTCAGTGAGTTTCTGTATTCTTCAGCTGCCACTTTTTCATCATTCAAATCTAGCAATCCATTTTTTGTAATCTTGTCTAGATTTGCAGCAACTACTGTCTTTCGAATGGAATCCAATAGATTAAGTCCTAAGTTTTTTCTATCCTCTGGAACATATGCAACACCATGTTTAATAGCTGACTCAACGGATGTTAACTTAACCTCACGGCCCTTAATCTTTATAGTACCTTTTCTATATATTCCATAATTTCTTCCAAATATCGAACGCATCAATTCAGTTCTTCCTGCGCCCATGAGACCAGCAAAACCAACAATTTCACCAGCTCTTACATTAAAGCATGCGTTCTTACAAACCATTCTTCCTTCAACATCAGGATCCTCAACACACCAATCCTTTACTTCGAAAATAATATCTCCTGGCTTTGACTCATGCTCTGGATAACGATTTTCAATGGATCTACCAACCATTGCTTTGATGATTTTATCTTCATCAACCTTACCAGCTTCTACATCATAGCTTTCAACTGTGTGTCCATCTCTAATTACTGTAACTGCATCAGATACAGCAGCAATTTCGTTTAACTTGTGGGAAATCATGATACATGTAATTCCCTTATTCTTTAAATCAAGCATTAAATCTAGAAGATTTGCTGAATCTGCCTCATTAAGTGCTGAAGTAGGCTCATCCAAAATAAGAAGCTTTACATTTTTTGAAAGAGCTTTTGCAATTTCTACTAACTGTTGTTGACCTACACCTAAATGCTTAATTAGGATATCTGGATTAATTGATAACCCAACCTTCTCAAGTATTTCATAAGTTCTTCTTTTTTCCTCTGCCCAGTCAACCAAACCATGCTTAATTATTTCATTACCCATGAATATATTTTCTGTAATGGATAATTCTGGAATCATCGTTAGTTCCTGGTGAATAATTGCAATTCCTGCATGTTCAGATTCCTTGATATTTCTGAATCTCATTTCCTGGCCCATATAGATAATTTTGCCTTCATATGTGCCATGTGGATAAACACCTGATAAAACCTTCATTAAAGTTGACTTTCCGGCACCGTTCTCACCACATATCGCATGAATAGTACCTGTCTTAACTGAGAGATTTACATCGTCTAGTGCTTTAACACCTGGAAATTCTTTTGTAATACCTTGCATCTGAAGGATAAAAGAATTGTTCTCCATATATCAAATACCTCCCTTTTATATGCCACTGAGCTTTAATTCTTCGTCAAAGTTAAATACTCACTTGGTTTCCTCAATACTCTATCTGTAGCTATTGCCGCTGCTCCATATAATGTTGGATCAATGCTTAGCTTCGATATCTCTATTCTTACCTGACTGCTGATTGCTGGAAGTACTCTCTCATTAACAATTCTTTTGATTGTTGGAAGAAGTAACTCATCTCCCTGTGCAATGCTATCCCCAATTACAATTATTTCAGGGTCGTATGCATTTATAAGAGTTACGCAACCATAACCTAGGTATTCAGCAATTTCATTTACAAGCTTTAATGCTTTTTTATCTCCCCCTCGTGCCGCATCAAATACCCTCTTGCATGCTTCGCTTCGGTTTTCATATGGCTCTTTAAATAAATCTGGCAATTCCTTCTCAGCCTTTTTCAGTAGAGCCATTGTCGAACTATATAATTCCAAGCACCCCTTGTTTCCGCATTCACAAGTAGGTCCTTTGTAATCAATACTTATATGACCAATTTCACTGGCAATTCCAAGGTTTCCAATAAGCAATCTGTCATGATCAACGATTCCTGAACCAACACCTTCACCTGCCAAAAAATATGCTAATGAACTAAGTGGCCTACCGTGATTACCAAACCACCATTCTGCAAGGGCTCCTGCATTGGCATCCTGTTCAATAAATACTGGCTTATCAAACTCATTTTTGAATTCATCTATAAAATTCACTGTCTTCCAGTTTGGCATTCTAGTTACCATTGCAATTCTACCTTCATATCTAAGGTAAGGTCCTGGGACAGCTAATCCAATAGCAACAATATTGTTATATTCTTTTAATAGAGCGTGAATCTGCTCTTTCATTGAAGCCATTACGTCATCAGCAAAATCAGTCAAGCTGTATTCTGTCTCTTGTTGTGTATAAAGCTTGCCAGAAATATCAAAAACTCCTATTGCAAATACATGTCTGGAAAACTTTACACCTATTACTAGGTTCTTCTCGGCATTAAGCCTAAGACCAATGGAACGTCTATTTCCATTTCCTTTTACTATTCCCACCTCAGAAACAATGCCCATATCTATAAGTGCACCAACAAGCTTTGTTATAGATGCTTGGGTTAATCCCATAATCTTAGCCACCTCGGCTCTAGAGCATATCTCCTTCTGTTGTAGGATTCTAACTATAGCTGAACGATTCATCTCTGATAAATCGCTTGTATTATTACCAGCCAATTCTCTATTTCTACTCATAATCTTTTCCTCGCTAGCGATTACTTTCAAGTGTTAATCACTTAACACTGTTAACACATTATCCCTTTTGTTTTTCTTTTTCAATACACATGGACCAACTTCGGCGATGTAAATAAAGACCCCCTCTAAAATTTTGTAAAAACCGCTCAAAGCCCGTAAAATCGGGGTTTTTAGACCAAATAATCATTAACAAAATCAAATTTTTCCATGATTATATGCTTAGATTTGATTAACCGTGATTATCTTTTCTAACCCACTCACAAACCTAATCAAACGATTCGGCAATATAACCAACTACACAAAACAGAAATTGTGCGCATTGTATATCGTCTTTTTTGCACAGACAACTCTCTAATTTGATAATTTTTTTCAGAAGTCTTTGTTGACTTTGATATTTTTTTCTAATATGATAGGCAAAACAAACTTTACTCAACTAAAGAGGGGGGGACAAATATGACAATAAGATTAGCTATCGAAAAAGACATTCCTCAATTAATCAATTTATTGCAACAAGTATTGGAATTACACGCTTCAATTCGCCCAGATATCTTTATTTCTGGCACTACTAAATATACTGTTGAAGATCTAACTTCCATGCTGGGCAATGAAAATAACCCTATCTACGTTGCAGCTGATGATAACGATGAAGTTATGGGCTATGCATTCTGCCAGCTTAAAACTCCACCTTTCTCTAACAATATGATATTTCACAAGTCACTTTTCATTGATGACCTTTGTGTAGATAGCAAATATAGAGGGCAGCATGTGGGACAGAGTCTATTTGAGCACGTAAAATCAGAAGCAAAACGCTTGGGCTGTTATGATGTTAGCCTTAATGTATGGGCTGGTAATGATAATGCTGAAGCATTCTATGAAAGACTTGGAATGAAAACAAAGGAACGTCAAATGGAATATATTCTATAAGAATAAAATGGAATAGTATTTAAAAAAGGACACTATTCTATTTTTATAGTAGTATAATGATTTGGGGCTAGGGAGTTTTTTCTCTCTAGCTCTAGTTTTTTTGAGGTGATACAAATATGAAATTTTTAAAGCAGTTTCTAATCATTTTGGCAATTTCGCTTATTGGTGAAATTTTAAAAAGCATATTACCATTTCCAATCCCTTCTAGCATTTATGGAATGGTAATACTTTTCATATCTCTCCTCACCGGAATTATAAAACTCGAGCAGGTTAAGGACGCCGGCAAATTCCTAATTGAAATTATGCCCGTTATGTTCATTCCTGCCGGCGTAGGACTGATGACATCTTGGGGGACACTCAAGCCTGTTATTATTCCAGTTTCCCTTATTACCGTAATTGCTATTTTTACCGTTATGGGAGCTACTGGAACTGTTTCACAGTTTATTATTAGAAAAAGCAAAAAGGAGGCCCAGTAATGAGCGAATTCATGCAAAACAGCGTATATGCTGGCGTTACCATAAGCCTTATCTCTTATGCATTTGGTGCATGGCTAAAAAGAAAATATGGTTTCGGATTATTTAATCCTCTGCTTATATCTATTATTGTAACTATACTGTTTTTATTAGGTTGTCACATCGACTACGCCACATATAATGAAGGAGCAAAATACCTTAGTTGGTTCCTTACTCCTGCAACAGTATGTCTTGCAATACCTCTATATGAAGAATTTGAGCTCTTGAAAAAGAATGCCAAAGCAGTAATTCTAGGGGTTACATCAGGTGTTATTACAAGTCTATTGACTGTATTTGTAATTGCTAAGCTAATTAATCTTGATCATAAAAACTACGTAACACTTTTACCTAAGTCAATTACAACCGCCATTGGAATGGGTGTTTCTGAAGAGCTTGGTGGATACGTAACTATAACAGTTGCAGTAATAGTTATCACCGGTGTTATTGGAAATATTCTTGGTGAGCTGATTTGCAAAATATTTCGAATACATGAGCCTATCTCTAGAGGACTAGCTTTAGGTACAGCGGCTCACGCAATTGGAACTGCAAAAGCTATGGAATTAGGCGAAATTGAAGGAGCAATGAGCTCTCTTGCAATAGCTGTTGCCGGTATTCTTACTGTAGTATTTGCTTCCGCTTTTGCTGGATTGATTTAATAAGATTCTCTAAAAAGAAATTCCCCCAGGCACTGGCATACCTGGAGGTTGTAAAAGGAGTCTAATAACTTCCCAAGAAACCCGGTTATGAAACTTGGGAATGGAAATAATCAAATTAAAAATACCAAGAGATATAACTAAACGGCTGCGAGAGCTTTACCAAGCTCTTGGCATGCTGTTTCAGCTGAACCATCTGGAGCATCCTGACAAATAACACCTTCGCCATTTACTACAGTTGCACCTGCAGCTTCCATACGGTCAACCCAATCTCTCATCCATTGTCCATCTCCCCAGCCATATGAGCCGAAAAGACCAATTGTCTTACCTGAAACAAAGCCCTCTAAATCTGTTACGAATGGCTCCATTTCTCCTTCCTCAAGAACTTCAGCTCCCATTGCAGGGCAGCCAAGCGCAAATGCTTTAGCGTTCTTAAGTTCATCTATAGATGCATCTCCAACATAGACAACATTTGCTTCACCACCTGCTGCTGTTACACCTGCACCTACAGCATTGGCCATAGCTTCTGTATTGCCTGATTGTGACCAAAATACAACATTCACTTTACTCATGCTTACTCTCTCCTTTGAAATACTAATAGAATGAATTAGCTAACTTTCGCTTCGGATACTTGTTGTTCAACTATAACTTTTAAAGAACATCCCCCAGAAAGCTTACGAACCATTTCATCCTTAATGTTGTCAAATTCTTCAAACAATCTCAGGGTACTATCTTCATTGTCATATACTTTCCAATATCCTGCTATTTTGAACCCATCTCCGCCGTTTTCGATGAAGCCTTTTACATCACATAATGGATATCCAAGAAAAACACCCATTTCGTGAGGAAAATCTTTACGACTATGAATATACTCGTCATAACGCTCTTGAAAGTATCTCAGACAATACCCAAAAGCTTCTGTGCGATAACCATATTTTCCAAGAAATTCCTTAACTTCATTTGTAGATAAGTAATTAATGAGCATGTCCCTGTTAAATACTAAAAAGACAACCCGTTTACGGTCATATACAAGTCGATAACCTGACAGGCCCATCTGTCTCAACACATATCTAACCTTATCTTCCTGCTTACGAGGAACTATGAGAAGATTCGAAGTCTTAAGGCCCGCAATAGTAGGTGCACATTGTAAAACAATCTGCAATTCCACTCTTTGCCTGTCCATAGACCATAACATTTCAAATACTTCTGTACTCATTTTCTTGTATTTACCTGCCTCTACATTTTGTTAGCCTTGTCTAACTGTGGTTATATTACACTACTTGCCAGCTTAAATCAACCCCATTTTTCAATTTTTTTATTAATGATAAAGCTTCTCATTTTTCAAAAAAAACTGACTTCTTGTGGGCTACTTACAATTGCCGTTGTTTGAGTTATTATCTTGGGTTATTTGTGCATAATGTTCCATATATATAACGGAAACTAAATTTGTCTGTGTAGTTTTTTTCTACTCATTTGTGTACACTATACCCATGGAAAATTTCTCTTCAAATAGACAACTAGAACTTAATAATTCCCCTACAGAATCTAAAAAAAAGCTGAATTCAAAAGTATCTCTTATCATGAGCATCGAGGACTTTGAAGAAGGTGTTCGTAAGGGTATATATAATGACGATAAGGGAACGGCATACATAATTATCAATGGTGCACTTAATACTACATACAATGTTTATATTGATCGTCGCCGCATAACAAAAGCTGGCTCTGTAGTATCATTTGAGGGCTTATTAAAGAATTACTCACCAGAAGAAATACAAATCAGATATGATATGAAAGAACAAAAGATGCCTTCTTTAAGCATTTATAGAGACAATAAGACAAAATAAAAGAGTTCCATCCCGTGATATATGTAACCAGAATCCTGTACACATAACATCACGCAGATGGAACTCTTTTTTTAATGATACACAAAGCCAAGCATTGTTATATCATCAAATTGGTCAACTTCTTCTGTGAACAGCTTTATGCTTTTCCTAACATGTAGCAGTAGTTCTTCGGCATCTCCATTAGGATTAACGTTTAAAGCCTCTAACAGCCTCTCTGTACCATACAATTCATTATTTCTATTAGTTGCCTCTGTCACGCCATCAGTGTAGACAAAAAGACTATCTCCTGAATGCAGTTCAAATTCATGCTCTCCAAATTTTAGCCCTTCAAAAGTTGCTACCGCAGGTGAATGCTTATAAATAGATAGCTCAAATTGCCCACCATTTCGCTTAATAGCTGGATGCTCATGCCCTGCATTTGCAGCCATACCTTTACCGGATGACACGTCAATTATGCCTAACCATACAGTTACAAAGAGATTTGATTTATTTCCTTCACATAATCTAGCATTTACATCTTCTAATATCTTCCCTGGCGATAAACACTTACCAGACATTGCCCTTGTTTTTATAAGTGTTTTGACTACCACCATAAATAGCGCCGCCGGAACTCCTTTTCCAGAAACGTCCCCTATTACCAATGCTATGTGACTATCATCAATGAAAAAGAAATCGTAAAAATCTCCACCCACTTCTTTCGCAGGTGTCATAGTGGCAAATATGTCAAATTCAGCTCTATCTGGGAATGGTGGAAAGTCTTGTGGTAACATTTCTGCCTGTATACGAGTTGCAACATTTAGCTCTGCTCCTATACGTTCTTTCTCCGCAGTTATCTTCTGTATATTATCAATGTAATCAACAATATCCTCTTCCATCTTATATATGGATTGAGCTAAATCTTCCAGCTCATCATTGGTATGTATTGAGTCCCTCAATTCTTTTTCAATGGTTGTGCTGGCTGCAAAATTACGTACATTCTTTCTAATAAGCATCAGTGGCTTAATCAAATTCTTATGGATAAAATACCAGTTCATCACACAGAAAGCCCCAAGAAGAATTAAAGCTATTATAATCATATTTGCGACATAATTAAGCAAAGTGGTTCTAATTAGCTTCATGTTTGTATCAACAAATAATAATGCAACCACTTCTCCTGAACTATCCTTTATGGGCAAACAGCTAGATGTCAAATAGCCATATTTAGAATGTCTAACCAAGTATCCCTCTGGCTTTATTCCTTCTGTATAGGCTTTCCAAATCTCCTCAAACGGTGCGGAAATAGGGTCCACAAAGCCCATATTACTTCCAGAATCGTAGATGTACTTAATAGTCTTATCTTCACTAGGCACACCTATATAAATATATGCTGCGCTAGATTCATCCTGTACCTCCTTTAGGTAATTAGCCATCCATTGGTAGTAATCATCTTCTTTCCATGTAGATGCATACTCAGCAATCTTTTCATGGTCGATTTGCTCTAAAATTATGTTAGCAACCACATATCCTCGTTCGTTGTATATTGCTTGAATAGCTCTATCAAATATTATTGAACCACTTACACACATCAGTACAAGAAGTAATAAAGTGAATACAGCAATTCCTACATATGATTTCTTGCTAATAGTAAATCTTCTTTTCTTTCTTGTCTTACTCATTTTCCCCTCAATAATCAAATAGCATCTTCATCCTCATACAATGCATAACTGATTTCGTCAAGCTCTGCATGAAAGAATTCTGGCCAGCTATATTGGTTCATATAATCTCCCATATATTGATACTTTGATTCTTTCTTTTTCTCTAACCAGTCAAATAAATCACACTCAATTTTATCTTTTGCAATGGCCATACTGCCACGTTGCTTAATAATGATTCCCTCAAGCTTCAATTTTTTGAATGTATTTTGTAAATCCTGTCTAAGATTACATAAATAGGACAATTTCTTTTCTGGATCACCATCATCTTCCCATAATGATGCGATTAATTCCCCATTAGATGTCTGTGCCCCCTTATTATTAATCAGGACAGCGACAATTTCTTTTGTCCTATTATATTTAAAAGAAACTGGTTCTCCATCTACAAACAACTCAAAATTTCCGAATGTTTGAGCAAATACCCTCTTATATTTTTTTCGTAATTCTGGATATCTAAGAGCATCAAGTTCCTTACCAACTCTGACTTTCAGCTCTGGTTTAAATATGTATCCACTAGCATGAATTTGCATTGCTTCAAAGGCAAACTCCTTGTGCTCCGTCAAAAAGATAATGTTTGTGTATGGATTTAATTCAATCAAATACTTTCCTAAATCTATGCCTGTTAGTTCCGGCATATTAACATCAAGGAAAGCAACATCTATCTCTGTCTCCCTTGCTTTTGCCAGCGCAGAGAGCGCACTATCAAAAGAGTAGCACTCTGCATCTGGCCTTAATTCTTTTACTAAATTCGTAATCAAATCTAGAGAAGTGCGTTCATCATCTACTGTTAAAATAGTCATTTCGCACCTCCCCATCACATAGTTACCGACTTAATCTTCTGATTTTTTCGCTGCTCTGCAGTCATATGTAGTGGGTCCGCCTCGCCCACCACTAATGTTTCGCCATCATTGATTGCCGCCTCATGCAAAGGGCCAGCATTCATATCAGCAATCACCAAAGCTGCAAATCTATCATAGTTGTCAAAATCAATTACAGGAAAATGATGCTTCATTCGATACCAGTGATTTGGATCATAACCCATGCTACCAATATATAAACGGTCTGCTGTTTCAGCCACCTCGTCTAAACCAGCAGGCTGACCAGGCTCAAGCTGGTATTCCTCACAAAACAATACTGCATAGGCCTTTAAAACCCTATCTCTCACAGTTTCATCCGTCCCATTTTGATTTTTTCGCCCCGTAAGAGACTCCATTACTTTGTAATAATACTCCCTAGCCTGATCATCTTCATCAAACCGTACAATGGCATCATAAAATGCTTTCTCTTTAAAATTTACTGCATCATTTACCATAAAATTACCCTCACCTGTTTAACTGCTAATTAGCCTCTGATAATGGAATATATTCAAGCTCAGTGTAGTCATCTGATGAAGCTTCTCTTTCAGTGTATTCTTCCTCTGTAGCACTTTCCCATTCTTCACCATCATATGAAATAAACCAAGGCTGTTCTTCATTCTCATAAGCATCATATTTTGTCGCCCACTGCAAAACTAGTTCAGTGGTATTTGGACTAATGTCATATACATTTTTGCCAGTTATGTTTATCATTTTTAATACTATCATAAGTGCCACAAAAGTATTAGATTTGCGGCAAATTTTCATTCTTTGTTCAAATATTCAAAAAATTCCCAAAAAAAGTGGGCTAAACACATTAGCCCACTGAATTTAATAATATTTAATAATAACTACCTTTTATCTCTTATTTGAAAATCTTAATTCGCACTTAATATTGCAAAAAATCGGTACATACCCATGGGCATACTTCTTGTTCGCCTCTTCTGTAGAAATAAAGAATATCTTTTTACAATTTGGGCATTTGAGCTTAATCATTTCCATAAAGCTTACCTCTTTACAACTATACAATATCCACCTTGCCAATAGATGAACAAAAAGTGCTTGACCTAACAAAAGGTCAAGCACTGTAATTTATTGCTTCTTTGAAAGCTCAATATATAAAGCAGCATCAGCATTATGCTTATATGGCGCAACAAATAGAGCCATAGCTAAACCAAATGTTACTATACCAAATAGGTACCATCCAATAAATGATAAATCATACAAGAATGTACGCCATTTATGACCATTCATCATTTCACGTGATTTTGTAATAACCTCTGTAGCTGATAACTCAGGATTATCCTTTAATATATAAGGTACCATTCTATATGAGTATGACTTTATGCAACCAGGAATAATGAACAATAATGTCCACAGGCAAAGGAACAAATCTGAAAGGAATAATGTAATAAATGTATGTCCATATCCACCAAATCCTGTTTTGATTTCTCCCAGTGGAGCCTTTCCTTCTTCTATATTTCTCTTAAAGAATCTATAACATCCAACCTTCAATGGATTAAATAAGAATATCTTTAATAAAAGAGATATAACAAACATTGCGCCAAGAGCTACTAAAACAATCTTAGCAAGCGCCACAACCTCTTCAGGTGTCAAACCGGCTAATAACTGCTGTACCCACTCATCGGAATCACTATGATTTGAAGTTACCGAACTATTAACCGCCAACAACGAATTAAGGATTATTGCTGCTAATACGCTCTTCCAATAATTGCCTAAAAACGCTGCTTTACCTTTAGCTTTAACATCCCCAATTGACCACATGTCCCATACTCCTCTCAATTAAACAGACAATAGTTTCATATTTCATATACATAGATAATACATCTTTTTTTTGAGGTATATTTCCCTTTTCACATTTTTTTAAGAAATTATTATCACTATTTTTAGATGCCAGTTTAGCTATATGCATATTTTTAGCTACTTTAACTATTAGAACTATTTTATCTATTGCATTTATTAAAACTATTTGCACTAGCTTTTTACTGTCCCTTAAGCTTATATACTATTGTAATTTGAACCTTATTCTTCTTTACCCCAACAATAATATCATCAGCCACACTGGCTACAATAGATCGTTCCAACTCATCCCATGCAGCCTTTATTTCTTCGCTGCTATCCTTATTAGAAGAGACATTCTCTTTATATTCTCCCA
Organism: Pseudobutyrivibrio sp.; assembly: GCF_015057185.1. GTDB lineage: Bacteria > Bacillota > Clostridia > Lachnospirales > Lachnospiraceae > Pseudobutyrivibrio. The sequence continues at coordinate 19,465 of NZ_SVEV01000034.1, forward strand.
TGGACCAGGTAACTCCGGCAAATTCAAGTGGCATCATAACAGCTGATGCCTCATTATAAAGACCTAATCCCATGACGTTAACCATATTTCCATTGTATTTTTGGTTTAACTTCATTACACTGTCGTAATTTAAAAGACCTGTTTCTATCAAATCCCTAATTTTACCTGTAAATCCTTCAACTAAACTGTTTTTTCTACTAGGCGCCAATGATAAAATATCATATTTCTTATCCGCATCCATCTTGGTATTTCCAATTACTTTAACGCAACATTCATCATTGTATCTTTCTGCCCACATTAAAGCGTCAAAATCGCCAGTCATTTCCTTGACCATGCCAATAGTCTCATCCATGATAAGCTTCATATGCAATGTATCTTTTTTGCCTGCATTGAGCATGCCTACGCAATCATCGACTTTTCCATATGCTTTGGCTAATTCCTCTTCATTTGGTGTTAACATTATGTAATCTGTTGTAATTGATGCACGCTTAGAACCAACAACATCTAGTGACTTACTAAAATTCTTGGAAATTAATATATTTACTTCATTATTTTTAGCACTTACAAGAATGTCATCTGCAAGATTAGCAAGAACCGAACGTTCCAAATTCTCCCATGATTCCTCGGCATATTTATCTTTTGCACGCTTTTTCATTAAATCTGCTTCATACTCGGCCAAAGACCAGGTTGCCTTTTTATGACCAGATAGAATATCTTTAAATCCCTCTACAAATGATTTATTTGCAGAATTACTTCCAGAAGACGAAATTGAAACCAACTCTTCCTTTTGGTTTGCATCAAGTTTTGTCTTCACCTTTATATGTATATATGCAAAGCGGCCATTTCCTTCAAACCAAATTTCTATTGGATCATTTGCTAATACAATCGAATCTACTAATCTAAGCCCTTCTTCTGTTAATAAAGAAAAGCGTAATGCTTTTCGACCAGTGATGTTAGCATTTTTTTCAAATTCCTCAACTATAGTCTTAACAACTGTAAAGCTCTTATTTAACTCAGTAATTGTAATATGTTTAGATTGCATATTTCCCCCTCCTATTATGCTAAAGTTCTTCTAATTATATAATTATTTTGTGTACAATTAGTTAAAAAAGCCAATTATTTCTCATGTAATTAAATCTTTTGGTGACCAACTTTCCTGTAAATCTTCTATAACAACATTCTCATCTACTTTAACGGCGATCTGATATTCATCCTCATAAACTACTTCTCCAGGGAAATTAGTATAGACTACATAATAAGGATGATTATATTTTTCCAATAGCCAAAGAAGAGGATTGATCATTTTCATCATCATTTCTGAATTCTCAGTTTTAAAATAACAAATGACCTTTTCTTGTCTCATGCATTGAGGTGGCCAAGGTAATTCATCTGCGAACCATAATTCAAGCTCATGATAAAGCGATTCATCCTCCTCATCTAAAACACCATTTGTAACCATCTGATGTAGCATGCTAAATATCCCCTTACCAACTCTAGTATTTGCTGCTAATTCTTTTCCCTGTATTCTGCAATATTTATATTTGATTGCCATAGTAGACCTCCGCAGTTAATGACTAATAACACCACCATTTTTCTACATAGATATTTTCCATGGTTCTACTATTCCGTTAATATTCTCCAGCCATGTTGTACCATTTCTTCGCCTTACAGTTATTGGGGTAACTGCAACGGTATTTTCTGTTCTCACATCCAAATATCCATTACTATCTGATGTTGAGCCCAATGCACTAATTACATAATTAACACCATTGACTGTTCCCAAATAAATCATTGTATGCCCAGGTAAATATAGAGGTGTACCTGGAACACACTGTGAAATTAACGTGGTTTTGGTTTCATTATCATATTCAGCCACATTTAAGCATGTTCCTGGTACTTCCTTCTGCCAGCTAGTATTTCTTGGCATCTCTAGTCCAAAACACTTATATACATTTCTAACAAGAGCTGAACAGTCCACAGAGTCAAGCATTCCGCCCCAACCATATGTATCACCTAAATATTTAAACGCTAAAGAAACTATATTTTCAGATGTCATTGGCAAATATCCAATACTCACATCTTTATTTTGTGCAATCAATGCTATTTGTTTTACGCATTGTCCATAAGCATCTCTTGTTGGTAGATATACCACATAATTATTCCATGTTCCTCGCATGGCAATATTTCTTGGAATCTCCCACTCAGGTACCAATTTAAGTGTTGTTCCCATCGTCAGCTTCACCCCTGATGTTGATGGTGAATAATAAGATTCTGAAAGGGTAAAGTAATCGGTTGTTACAACTATAAAATCTTTCCCATCCACGTCAGTCTGCCACATATCAAGCCATTCTGCTTTACCATTGCAAAATGCTATATCATTTCCAAGAACCCAACCAGAAACATTGTTTGAATATCCCCAATAGAAAACACAATTATTTACAATTGCACATTGTTTAACTAAAAATGGTTCATTAACTTTCAATGAGGATAATACAACTTCATCATCCGAATCCGTTTCGCTATAACCTATATAGTCTATAGTTGGAATACTTTTTATCTGTGTTTGACTTACTGCAAGTGCATACTTAGGCGCAATCTGATTATCCCAACCTGTTGAAACAACAGCTGCAGAAATCATAGAATAATATGTCAATGTATCTGTGGCCACTCCATTAACAAATATTGCTTTTTCTGGCATTTCTGCCACTATTGATTCCGATAAGCTGTTTTTCAATTCTGAGGCATCAAACATTGCATCCATAGCAGTTACATCATTCATATTGCAAGCATCAGTTCTCATTGCAGCATCATTAAACTGGTTAATTTGGCTTACATCCATAAGTACTTGTCCATTGACTTGTTGAGATAATGAATTCCAATAATTTGACTCACACATTTCCTTGGTAACTGTACTTTCTGTTGAAACATTCGCCTGCACAGTACCAAAAGTACTATTCTCAAAAAGAATAATTGCTAAACTGGATACACAAATTGTTTTTCCGATTTTTGATTTTATCTTTCCCATGTTTTCCCAATCCCCTTTTAAGTAGTGCGTAACATCCATATTTTAAATTGAAAACATTTTACTCCATAAATGTGTAAAAACATTTAAAATACGTTACTTATTACACAATATCTTTTAAGTTGAACACAGAATCAACATACATTTTTCATAAAAAATACGCCAGTTTACAGCATTTTAGCTACAACTGGCGTGGTAAAAGTCCGCAATATTCTGTTTTTTATTAGTTGAGTTTTGCCTCCATTAATCTCGACCAATCATCTTTATTATACTGTCGTTCCTGGAAATTATTGAATGAATTCCTATTCTTAGCTTGGTCGGTGCTAGTTTGTTTTTTAGCGCTTCCACCTTGTTCAATCATCCAACAGATATAACCAACTTTATCATTAATAATTTCTTTTGAGGTATCATCAAGTCTTCTTTTGAATTCAGGAATAATCTGCATCATATAGACTGCATCTTTATCATTACGCTTTGCACATTGGAAGATTCTTGAGATTTCCTCATCAGTAAACTGTATCTTTGAAGCATTGAAAAATAATTTCAATTGCTCTTCCAATGGATCTGTTTCCTTTTCTTCTATAACATCTACAATTTTTGCGGTGGTATCTATATAGTTCTTTTCCTGAATTTTAAAACGATACCCCACATGTTTATTGCTTTCATATCTTGCTTCATACTCAAATGTAAAATCACATTCTGCAACAGAATTGATACTGTTCCTTGCTGGTGATAATACACGTCTATCTATTTCTGCCTTTGGATAGCTTTCAGGAATAGAGAATTGATGCTTTAACTCTTCAACTGAAATATCAAACATTCCCGGTGTGGCAGCTGGATACTCTTTATATCGTTTCCTATTCTCTAAATACCAATATAAAGCAATCGTATATTTTCCTTGTAATTGGGTAATTACTTCTAACTGTCCATAAGCACCATGAACAATTCTTGAACATAAAGCCAAATCTTTAAAGAAATCCGTTGGCGCAAACTCTATATATGCTTCTTCTCCTCGATTACCTTTATGATGTCTTAAAATACTAAACCAAGGAATTTCGATTTCATCATCACCATTAGGACCTAGGTCAGCAAAAATTAAATGTCGTTCCTTTAATTTTACTGCGCCCTTCTTAAAAATCTTATATATATATTTGGGATCTTCATGTCTTGAATACTTGGCAAATGTAGATGGCTCAATTTTATATGTTTTGTTCTCCGGAAATGAAGACATTGTCCCTAAAATTGCATCAAATACTATATTCTCATCAGAAGTAAACTCCATTTTACAATGCATAATAAGGGCATCTGTTCTATATGCAATGCCTATTCCGCCCTTCTTTAATGGATGTTTATTATCTTGAAGTGCTAACAACTTTAGCAGCGTCTCATGGGAATTATCATTGAATGTTTCTACAAGATTTTCAATAGAAACTGCTTCTTTAACAAATTCTATAATCTTTGCTTCATCTTCATTGATAATAGCATTTCCATTTTCATCAACTATGTCAGCTCTAACTTCATAAGTATCAACAACACGACCTGTGCTAGTTGCTACTGTTTGATGCTCCACTTGTCCCAATTGGCTTCCTAATGGATATTCATCATCATAGAACATACCTGTTGCGGGATCTATCTCTCTGTAGTTTCCATTTTCATCCTGCTTACGAATTGCCATATTTATCTCCCTATAATAATGGCATGATAATAATTTGCCATGCCATCATTATAAGATAACCTACATTTCCTCGCAACAACTTACGTTCAAAACTTAGTGGAACTTTTGCCATTCCATTTCTTCAGATATAATTTAGTGGATTTTTTGCCATCAAAATGGATTTTACTATTATTACAAACCCCTTTAAATAAAGGCTTTTTTTACCCTATTTAAAATAGTGGAATTTCTGCCACCATGTATATCTAATGGCAACGACTTTGTTTGCCATCCAAACATACATATTATTTAATTTCCTCGATTTTACGGGATTTTTTAGTGGAAATTTTGCCATCATGTGTGGCCTATATGGCACATGTTTAATTTGCCATTTTTAGTGGAAATTTTGCCATTTGTATAATTCTATATCAATTATTCACCTATTTTATTGAATTTTTAGGCTAATTTGTCATTTTTAACGCCTATTATCAATGGCAAATCAACTCCTTGCCACTACTTAGTGGAATTTCTGCCATATGGTGGAATTTTTGCCAGCGTTGGTTGACTTGTCGCCATAGTTAGTGGAATTCCCGCCAGCTTTAGTTGATTTTTTGCCACATCAAATATGGATTTTTCCTTGATTTTATGGCGTTTTTTCAACCTCTGCTATACATACTATACACTTAATATACATATATATACTTTTAGCCAGCAAAAAACAGGAACATAAACTATTTTCATAGCAATGCTCCTGTCTATATTACATATTTTCTTTTTCTTGATATTTATGTATTACATATGCCATCCATGATGTTGGACGTAAACCTACTTTACTAGCACTTGATTTAATATCTTCAATTAAGTCAGACTGCAACATAGCTGTAAATCTAGTTGGTTCCTTTAATTGTTTCATGAAAGGCTTAATTTCCTCAAAAGAAGGTATTTCATTTTTGTTAACCTTATCAATCTCATCTGTAAATAGATTTTCTAATAAATCCTGTCGAGAAACGCCTTTTCTAGCGGCATTGAATCTAAGGAACATATCTTCATCTTCTAATACTGAAATAGTAATAGATTTTCTTGGCTGGGTGTATCTTGTTTCAACAACTTTTGAGTTCTTTGCTGGAGCCTTTTTCTTTTGTAATGGGGCAGCTTTTTCTGCTACAGTTTTCTCTACTGTAGATTTTTCCTTTGTAGCAGCTTTTTTATTTTCTGTACTAACAGCTTTCTTTTCTACTGTTTTTTTCTGAGGAGGTTCTACGGCTGGTGTGGTGTCTGCCATTAAATTGTCGAACAAGTCTAATGTACTAGAGTTTTTTGGTTTTTGTACAGATACGCCAAATCCATCACCTGATACTGATCGTGCCATTATTTGCCCTCACTTTCTAAAAATTCTTCTACAAATGCTTTGTAATCAATTGAACTATTACACCAAGGCTTTGATTTTACTACAGCTTCTCTATTATCAATTGCAAGCTCGCCATCCTTGCAAGCTCTAATATACTGCTTATAAACCTTTGTGCCCATTTTTTCAGCTATTGCAACAGCATTTTCGTAATGATTTTTTTTAACATTTCTATTTGTTGTGTAGTTTGTTACGACAAATCCATTTACCTTTAAGTCTGGGTTGATTGCTGTTTCACCATGGGCTAAAGACTGAATTAACTTATATTGGTTAGCTAATCCTTGAATAGAATAAGCATCTCCTACTAATGGGATAAGTGCTTCATCTACAGAGGCTAAAACTGACTTGTTGATTGAGCCTGTTAAATCTGGTGGACAATCAAGTAAAACATAATCATAGCCTTGAAGCTTATTGAATACTTTTTCTTTTAGCGATGTAAATACTAAATTGCTTCCTGGATCCATAATCATGGAATTTAAGTTTGATAATAAGGAGTCTGCAACGATTATATCGCCAAGCTCTGTATGTTGAATGCAATCCATTGGATCCATTGGTCTTCTTTCTTCTACCCAGCAGTCATACAAAGTTGCGTCATTCATGTCTGCTTTAAATGTCAAAGAAGCGTTTCCCTGAGTATCACAATCAATAACTAGTACATTGTAGCCTTTCTCTTTTAATAGGTATGCCATATTACAAGTTAATGATGTTTTCCACTGGCCACCTTTTCCTATACATATTGCAATTGTTTTCATTAATAGGTCTCCTATAAATCATGTCATATATTTATGAATCTTATACAAACTCATTGTTTGCTGTTATTTAAATATAACACATAACACATAATAAATATCTTAAGGCACTAAAATATTCAATAGCATTTCTAGTACTTAAATATACAAATGAAATTATATACTATAAACCCAATAAATGCAATAATCCAATGAAAGACTATATGTATATAATGTATCAAAAAGTAATAAATGATAATAAGTAATATAAAGAAATAAAATAATAAAAGTACAACAAGGTATTAAAAGCAAATAAATAATATAAATAAAACAAATAACAAAGAGAAAGTAAATCACATATATAATAAAAATAAAACAAGGCAATAAAGGAAATGATGTAATAAAAATATTAGACAGAACTAAAATACATAAGATATGTTAAATAACTATATTAACAAAGACGGCTAAAAGGAATATGAAAACTATTATAACAAATAGAGTTATAATAACTTAAATCATAATAAGAACTAAAAGAACTATAGATGGCCTAAAACGGCAAATTTTCCTATTTAATAGCTTATAGCATGTTTGCTAGAGCATGGAATTAAAAACGCCTGTAGGGATGCATATGGATGTTACAAAGCTATATTAAACGGATAGACTGAAATATTTTATCAATTCTTCGCAAAAACATAATTTTTTCATACATAAACACTAACATAAAACCTAGAAAAAGCAAAATCAATGCCAATTTGTACAGGGGGTAGATCATGAATAAGAGAATATTAGTGACTATTCTAACAATGACTTTTGCATTTAGTTCATTAGTTGGATGTGGAAACAAAGAGAATTTAGAAAGTGAAACAAGTACTCAACAGGAGGAAAATAAGGAAGAAGTGACACCGACAGTTGAAGAAAGTCAAGCAGAAGAAACAAAGGAAGAAGAGATTGTAGATACATTGCCAGCGTATGAGTACCCAGGCCCAGAGCTTTTCTATTCAGTATTATATGGATATGTGGTTGAGGATTTAGGTCAACATTTTGATAATGCTGGAGTATTAATTCCTAGTATCAGTATCATCAATATAGACGAAAACAATAAAGATGATCAGTTAGTATATGGAGATTATTGGATTTTCAGTTACAAACTGAATGGTCAAACTTTGGAGTGTACTGCAGGTGGTGATTTCCCAGGCGTAATACATATAAAGCAAACTGATGATGGTTATGAAGTTACAGGATTTGATAAAGTGGAAGATGGAAGTAATTTTGATTCCAGTGCGAAAGAGCTGTTTGGTGAAAACTATGATGCTTTTATGGAACTATTATCAAATTCAGATGAAAAAGAAAAGATCAGAGCTCAGATTATTGCAAATTATGTATTTGCAAATGACCTTGATATTATAGAATACCAAGATACGGGATGGGATCCAGTTCAACTTCCTGAACAAAATATTGACACATTCTACAGTGACCTATAGCATAGTAATACAAAAAGACCTGAAAGGATAATGACATGAATGAAGAAATACTTGCTATGCTAAAGCCATCAATAGATGCTAATGAGTTTGTAAAACACAATCATATTGTGATAGATGAGGTAGATATTAATGGAGCCACTGCTCATATTGATATAGTTCCAGAAACATTAAATGTTTTAGGAATAGCCCATGGAGGCGCACATTTTTCCTTGGCGGATACATGCGCAGGTTATTCATCAAGAGCAGATGGAAGGCAGTATGTCACTCAACAATCAAGCTATTACTTTATTAAAGCTCCACATGGTGGGAGAATGATTGCAAAAGGAAAAGTAGTTAGCAGGACCAGAAAATTATGTGTTGTAGATGTGGACGTTACAGACGAAGAAGGCACACTATTAAGTAAAGGTTCATTCACTTTAGTGTGCGTTGCTAATCACTTATAATTAATAATATCTAAAAATATACCGTTCTTTGAATGCTAGGCAGATGCCAAACAATCAGAGAACGGTTTTTTACAAAATAAAAAGGCTGCCCGCCAGCAGCCTTTTTGGGAGAATGATATATGAAAAAGTTTTTATCGCTCTTGCGATGATGTAATAATATAACCTGTTTTTGTAGTCTACCTGTTTGTAATGTGATGGAAAACTGAAAATTAGATTTAAAAAGCAGAATCTAGAATTCGCATAACATCAAGGCTTTCTTCTAAATAATTATTAGCAGCTGCAATATCATTCTCGGCAATAATACGAGCAAAATCTTTGAATTCTTGAGTCATTCTATGATGGACTGGTGCTGGGATAAATTCATCAACAGCAGCTGCTCTAACCTTAGAACCAGAAGAATCCTTTTTTGTAGAATCATCAGCACTATCGTAGGTAACAACAGTGAGATTTGGCGCTGTATTTGGCTTGCCATCAATTTTCATATAGCCTTTTTCCCCTTGAACTGAAACAAAACAAGGGCTATCTGAATCCTTAGCGCCAATACATACGGCAGTAAATGTGGGATAAGTAAGTACCAAAGCTCCAGAAGTATCAATACCATTAAATCCTCTATTAGGAAAATACTGGACATTTTCTGGTAGGCCTAATAATGCAGCAACGTAATGTATATTGTATATATTTATATCTCTTAAAGAACCACCTAAAGAGCTTGGATCAAAGGAATAGTCAACATCACCATTCAAATATCTATCATAGCGACTAGAGTATTGAGAATAGTTGGCAATTACCATTTTTATATTTCCGAGCTTAGGTAAATCAGTTTTCATTTTGTTGAAAACTTCGTTATGTAAGACTGTAATAGCCTCGAATAAGAAGCAATTATGAGCTTTCGCAATTTCAGCAAGCTCAATAGCCTCAGAAAGTTTGCCAACAAAAGGCTTCTCTAGAATTACATTTAAATTATTCTCTAAAGCCTTCTTAGCGTATTCATAATGAACACTATTAATTAAGCCTATGTATACTGTGTCAATATCAGCATTCTTAATAAGCTCGTCATAATCAGTAAAAATGCTTTTTATACTATATTTTTCCGCAAATCCTTCGGCTTTGTTTTTACTGTGTGGCCTAGCAAAGATTGCATTTATAGATATTTCTTCAATTGGCGCCATAGCCACTAGAGCTTCCGTAACGATTTTTCCAGTACCAAGAACAGCAAGCTTCATAATAATTCTCCTTAATAAAATAATAATGCTATCATTATATCATGATAGCATTAGAAATATATATGAAACTAATTAACTTTAATTATTGGAAAAAACAATGGCTTCATCCTTATAAGAGATTCCATTGTAGTCGTGTTTATAAGGAACAATAGTACGTTCAATCTTGGGACAAACAAAATGATCGTCAACATTAATTACTATTTCTGTATTTGGGTCGTATTGGCTTAATTTTTCAATAACATCTTTGATTCTCATTATAAACATCACTCCTCTTAAAAAAATACACCCGGATATAATATTATAAACAGTAATATATAACAAGGACCAAAAAAAGAATAGTGAGAAATAAAGAGAGTTAATTATAGAGGTTATTGAGGTTTATATAATTATTGAAGAAAATTATAGATGTGATACAATTAGATTGCGTTCAATATTGATAAAGAAGTTATTATTACAGAGGGTGCCATGGAATATAGAAAGAATAGAAATGGGGAAGCTATATCAATTTTAGGATATGGTTGTATGCGATTTACAACAAAAGCCGGCTCTATCGACATTGATAAAGCAGAAAAAGAAATATTAAAAGCTTTTGATGCAGGAATCAACTACTATGATACTGCATATGTATATCCAGGCAGCGAAGCTGCTTTGGGAGAAATATTGGAGCGTAATCAGATTCGTGATAAAGTTAATATCGCCACAAAATTGCCTCAGTATCTTGTTAAGAATAAAGACTCCTTGGACAAATATTTTGAGGAAGAATTAAAACGTTTAAAAACAGACTATATCGATTATTATCTAATGCATCATATGACTGCAATAAACCAATGGACTAAATTAGAAAGTCTTGGAATAGCAGATTGGATTAGAGAAAAGAAAGAATCTGGCAAAATAAGAAATATAGGGTTTTCATACCACGGAAATACAGAAGATTTTATTGGAATACTTGATGCCTATGATTGGGATTTTTGTCAGATTCAATACAACTATGTGGATGAGCATACACAAGCAGGAGCAAGAGGATTAAAGCATGCGGCTGAAAAAGGCATTCCTGTGGTTATTATGGAGCCTTTAAGAGGTGGTAAATTGGTTAACCTATTGCCTGAAAAAGCCAAAAAAGCTGTCGCAGCATACAATAAGGGCTATTCACCTGCTGAATTAGGCTTGAGATGGCTATGGAATCAACCTGAAGTTACATGTGTCTTATCTGGAATGAATTCAGTAGAAATGGTTGAGGAAAACTGCCGCATCGCATCTAATGTGAAGGCAGGAGAGTTTGATGAAAATGATTTCGGTTTAATTAATGAAGTCAAAGCGGCAATTCAAGAAACAGAATTAGTAGGTTGTACCGGATGTCGGTACTGCATGCCTTGCCCAAAAGGTGTAGATATTCCTGCATTGTTTAGATGCTATAACATGACAACCTTGGAGAGCAAATCAGCTGCTAGATTTGAATATGCCCAAACAGTTGGCTTAAAAAGTGAACCAGCTTTTGCTAGCCAATGTATAGGATGTGGAAAATGCGAGCAACATTGTCCACAAAGTATTCCAATAAGAAAGGTAATTAAAGAAGCTGATAAAGTTGTACGTCCATTACCTTATAAAATAGGAATAAATATTGTAAGAAGATTCTTCAAGCTTTAGCTATTAATTGCCATTAATATCAATTATTACATACTCAGAGCGTGTGCCTGTTTTAAAATATAAGGCCCAATCAGAAATGCCTGAGGATACAATGAAATTGGTATCATTATGTGTTTCTAAACCATAAGTGCTATCGTCAATACCAGATAATACGCCAAAATGAGTAATAGGAATCATCTGACCACCATGTGTGTGTCCGCATAAAACTAAATCAGCCGCGGAAGCGGCTTCAGCGGCATAATCAGCAGGCTCGTGATCGATTACGATTATATATTTGTTTTCATCTATGTCACTTAAAAGCTCCTGGATTGACGCACGATTAGGAGTAGTATTTTTATCTGCTCTACCTACAATATAAAAAAGATTATCAACGAGTTCATATTCATCTTCTAGAATATGGACTCCATTTTGTATTAGAGCATTTTCTAAATCAGCGGCTGAAAAATCTCTACTATCAAAATAGCCCTTGTCATGGTTGCCATAAGCGAACCATACACCATATTTAAAGTTGGTATCACCAAGTGCTTCGCAAGCCTTTTCCATATCCACGCGTTTTGTATCATCATCAACATAATCTCCTGAAATGATAAGCAAATCAGGATTTTGTAAAGAAATTGTTTTAATATGTGCGGCAAAGCCTTCACCATCGAATGTAGTACCTATGTGAGAATCTGTGATTAGAGCAATTTTTAAAGCCCCCAAATCCTTATTGGTTGTGAGCTGGTAATCAGTTTCAACAACAGAAAAACACAGGTAGTAACCTGTACCTAGAAATATAATAGAAGAAAAAAGCGCAAGCCAACCCTGCCAGTAGACGCGGAATGAGTGCTTACTTAGTTTCCCAATGATGAAACCAATTAAACCGAAGAGTAGAAAGAAAAGGGTAGTATAAATTGTAATAAGGAGCGCATTCATCCATGTCAGTTTAAAAGCAAAAAAGATGAATACAGCAATTATTAATATGAAGGCAATTATATTATTCTTGATGGCACTAAATCTAGAAATCGATTTTGTCATATAAATAATTCCAAAGATTGAAGCTGCAATAGAACCTACAAACATTAGAATCCAAATCATAATAAGCCTCCTAATTAGTAATTACATGTTAATATAGAAGAAATGTGTGTCATATTTGTATTTTAACACTTTGAAATATGAAAAATAAAATATTGACAGGTTAAAATAGTGATATTATACTGTTGCAGTTTACTAGTGTGTGTTTTATATAACGTTTAGGATAATTAGTATAATGAAAGATACTTTATTACAAGACATAGTAGCTGCCATGGAGAGTCATGAGCTACAAGCTTTTTATCAACCACAATATAATGCAAAGAAGGGAGTAATAGGCGGAGCAGAAGCCCTTGTAAGATGGGTCAAGAACGACGGTACAATTGTTCCACCAAGTAAATTTATTCCTGATTTAGAAGAAAGAGGGCAGGTTGGTATTGTTGATTGGTTTGTAGCAGAGGAAACATGTAGAACTATAAAAGCGCTGGGAGCTAATGCCGTTCGTATCAGCGTAAATTTTGGCCGCGAGCATGCAAATGATCCATTGTTTGTTTCCAAGCTAGATGCACTTATAGAAACATATGGAATAGAAAAAGAGTATCTTGGAATAGAGATAACAGAATCTAACATAGCTGCAGATAAAAATCAGGTAATCCAATGGGTTAATGATATAGAGCGCGCTGGTTATTTAGTTTTAATAGATGATTTTGGCTCAGGCATGTCATCCTTATCGTTTGTAAAAGACATTCCAGCAAAAGTGCTAAAAATAGATAGGTCATTTTTAAATGATAATTGCCAAACAAAAAAAGGACGTGTTGCGCTTGAGTCAATATTCTATTTTGCTCATAGATTAAATTTGATTACAGTAGTAGAGGGAGTTGAGACAAAAGAGCAGCTTCAATTTATAAACACTTGTGACTGTGATTACATACAGGGCTTTTTATTTTCAAAACCAGTTCCTAAAAATGAATTCTTACATATGTGTACTGATGAAGCTCCAGTGGAAGTCAGCTCAATGGAACCATTTGAGAATGATGCGGCTGTATTCGAGCAAGTAAGAGTGCTAATAGAATCTGTATATAAAAAGTTTCAATTAATAAAGTTCGCAAATATAAGTAAGAATTCTTATACCTTCATGCGACGTGAGAACTTTCTCAATATGATTATTCCGGAAACAGGTGCATATGATGATTGCCTAAAACGTATTGTTGATATAACAGTTCCTGAATCTAAGGATGCTGTAGAGAATGCTTTTAATAGAAGGAATCTTTTAGAGGCTCACAAACGTGGTGACAAATGTGTCCTTCGTATTGTGAAGCAACTAGATGATAATGGTGACATACATAATGTTGCTATAGAAGATTACTTTATAGAGAACCCAGCAAGCAAAGATGTGTTCATTGTTTCGTTTATTCAAGTACTAGATTTCATCGAAGATGTAATTGTATAAATTAGCGGCACAATTCAAACAAAAAGCTATTATTCCTTGAAATGATGGACTTTAATAAAAAAGCGAAAAACCCGTTGACACTAGAGATTATGGGTGATATTATAATCAAGCACTGAGGGACAGCAAGTCACACAGAGCAAAACGAAAAAGTAGATTGATAACTGAACAGTGAAACAAACCTTGAATTAATACAAGTTAATTGGTAACAAGCAAGCTTGTTACTTACACAACCTTTTCTTTGAAAAGATTGTGAATTACATGTATCCTTGAAATTCATTTAGTTTCTAAGAAGAAACAAAACCTTTATTAAACGACAATGATTTTCTTTGAAAATCGTTGTCTAGTAAGAATCTTTGATTCTTACATTTGCAGTAAACAAGTCAGTTTTATACTGATTCGGAATTAAACTTTTTAACATGAGAGTTTGATCCTGGCTCAGGATGAACGCTGGCGGCGTGCTTAACACATGCAAGTCGAACGA
>NZ_SVEV01000035.1 GCF_015057185.1 Pseudobutyrivibrio sp.
AGTATATATGTGTAAGAGTAACTTCCATAACTCTAGAATTTACTCTTGCAAACTGGAATTAAAAATTACATTTAAGTGCCCGATGACATGGAATGGCCCGGAGGCCCGGAATGCGAACAAGTGTTCTATAAATCTGTGTTTTGCGAATAGTTATATCTGTTATAGAACAAGTAGAACAGAATTAGTATTATTAAACCAGGTACTGCTCTTTGAAGCAATGCCTGGTTTTAAAATGCTCTGTATTGCGTTTTCAGAGATTTAATTGAACAATTCCATCTGTGAGAATACAATCTTTGAATCATTTTTCAACAATTTTTCCAATTCTGAAGGAGAAGTATTATTTGGAGGAGATTGTTCTATACTAATGAGATCCCTTAAATTCATTTGTTTGGATCCATGTATCTGCTAATCTAAAAGTAGGTCAGCTGGCTCATTGAAAATTCAGTCACTCATAACTCAAAGTAATGTATCCTTTTAGTAAGAGATTTCTTACTGAAGGGAGGATCAAAGAGGGGTGATTGATTTGGTAGAAAAACAAACAATAATACTTAAGCACAGGGAAGGAATTAGTAACCGACAGATTGCGTCATATATGAAAATTGACAAGAATACTGTAAATAAGTACGTCAATGAGTATGATGATGCGATGGCCAAGCTGCTCGCTACAGATCCGGGGGCATCTGAAGATCAGCTGTCACCAGAAATACTGATAAAACCTAAGTATGATACATCAAACAGAGGAAGGAGAAAATCTACAGAAGAAGCCATTGAAGTTATAAGGGACTGCCTTGAGGAAAATGCCAAACGAAGACAGACGGGCCGATCCAAGCAGCAGATGCGAAAGATTGAAATATACGATTACCTGAAGAAACAGGGATACAGCATCAGCTATTCGACAGTCAAACGCGTTATAGCAGACATCAAGAAAGAGATTGATGAGGCGTTTATCAAGCAGGAATACCAGCCCGGAATACAGACTGAATTCGACTGGGGCGAAGTCACTCTCGATATTGGTGGGACAGGATATATGAGATATCAGATGGCGGTGTTCTCATCTGCGTACGGCAATCACAGATTTGCACATCTCTACAGAACTCAGGATACAGCAGCCTTCCAGGAATCACATGTGGACTATTTCGCATTCTGCGGCGGAGTGTTCCACACTGTCGTATATGACAACATGAGGGTTGCAGTTAAGACATTTGTAGGTCCTTCAGAGAAAGAACCCACTGATGCACTGCTTGAATTATCAATCTATTATGGCTTTGATTTCCGATTCTGCAATGTCAGGAGGGGCAATGAAAAGAGCCATGTAGAACGCTCTGTTGACGTTGTAAGGCACTTCGCATTTGCTGAGCCGGGGAATGACTGCTTTGAATCACTGGAAGCTGCTAATGAGCATCTGATGAAAAAATGCATGGAGAAGAATGCTTCTGCACTTTCTGACGGCCGTATACCGGATGAATGTTTTGGCGAAGAGAAGGCCAGTCTTATGCCTCTTCCGCCGAAGATGCCATGCTTTATCAAGCGTGTACATCTGAAAGTAGACAAGTTCTCTACAGTAACTGCAAACCGTGTACACTACTCCGTTCCAGACAGGTATGTAGGAAAGCGGCTGGATGCCAGGATATATACCGGTTTTGTTGAAATATATGATGGGTCTGAAAAGGTTGCCAGACATGAACGCCATTATGGCAGGGGTGAGTATGTGATAGATATCTTCCACTACCTAAAGACCCTCAAAAGAAAACCAGGTGCCCTGTCCCAAAGCACAGCACTGCTTCAGGCGGACACCAAGATAAAAAACATTTACGAAACTTATTATACAGGTAATGCCAAGGATTTTCTACCAGTTCTTGAACTTATGGATGAATTGGGTGTTGATGCTGTAGAAAAAGCCTTAAAGAGACTTGCTGAAATAGTGATAAATGATTACAGCGCAGACAAGATCAGGCTGATACATGACCACGAAACTCAAGCAGTGGCAAGTCCGGAGAAACCTTACGGAAATGACAGGCTCAGTGAGAAATCAAGGCAGACGCTCTCACAGTATGATATACTGCGTGAACTCCAGACAAGGAGGGCAGGCTGATGGGAAGCGAGAAGAAGAAACAGGAAATACGAGAATTCTGCAAACTGCTTAAGCTCAGAGGAATCGCTGATAACTTTGAAGACATCGCAAAGGAAGTCCAGGAACCAGTCGAATATCTTCATAGGCTGTTATCAGCAGAACTGGACAGCTCAGAACAGAGGGCAATTGACAGGCGTATAAGAGGAGCGCATTTTCCTTACCGTAAATATCTGGCTGATCTCGAAGTAGACTGCCTTCCCGAAGCGCTTCAGAAAAGGCTTCCTGAGCTGATGAAGCTTGACTTCATCCCCAACGGGCAGAATATCATCCTGACTGGGAATCCTGGCACAGGAAAGACTCATACCGCTATTGGACTCGGAATGGCAGCCTGTGAGGCCGGATACAGAGTGCTGTATACCACAGTACCTTATCTGGTCACAGAGCTCAAAGAAAGTAACGACCAGCAGAAACTGCGACGTTATGAAAGGCAGTTCGAACGATATGATCTTGTAATTGCAGATGAACTCGGATACATCTCGTTTGACCGTGAAGGTGCGGATCTGCTGTTTTCCAACCTTTCACTGAGGGCAATGACAAAATCCACCATAATAACATCAAACCTCACCTTTGACAGATGGGATGAGATCTTTGGAGACGCAGCGATAACGAGCGCCATAGTCGACAGGCTTACATACAAAGCCATTCTGGTCGATATGGAAGGCGATTCATACAGGCTCCGGGAAACACTAAAAGAAAACGGTGAGACCTTCGAGTACATCAAGAAAGCAAAGCCAAAGAAAGCCGGTTAAACATATCTGTAAACCGCAGTTAATCATATATATCAGGCATGTGCATGGAGCGGGAACGGAGTCAAGGGACAGTACGCTGGGCGCTTCTTTTCCAGCGCCCGGGCAGCCCTTGACGAAGTGACACGGATTACCCTGTGTGCCTGGAAGCAGTCAGATGCTGCTTCCCTGCCTCCCCGACGAGGGGCGGGTGTGGGCAGAGCCCACAAAAAAACGCCTCCAAGAAAGAGGCGCTTATTTCAAGCAAAAGTGACTGAATTTTCAATGAACTTTTGACTGAATTTTCAGTTGACAAATACAATCCAAGAATCATTTTGTCATATTCCTTACGCTCAGCTGCAGTTAGTTCACGCATAATCAGTTTTGCCCCTCCCAAAAACAATAACTATTATACTGCATTTCCTTCTACTAAACGAATATACTTATATATTGTGGTCCTTGAGCATTTCATAAGGTTTGCAAATTCTGTAATTGTTATATTCTTAGCTAAGAATGAAGGATAATGCTTATAGAACTTGTCTGGAAGTTTCTCTGGGTCTGTATGAGGGCGGCCAATTTTCTTTCCTTTTGCTCTGGCATTTTCCATGCCGGATTTTACTCGCTGGGAAATGATATCGCGTTCCATTTCAGCAAAAACTCCCCACATCATGAGCATTCCTTTGGTCATGGGATCTATCTCATCTTTTGTACAGTCTATAATAAAGGTTCCAATGACGAGCTTTATCTTTTTTTCTTGTACAAGCTGCAAGATCTCACATAAATGCTTTGTGGATCTGGTAAGACGAGAAACTTCTGTTGTAACAAGCGTATCACCCTGCTTCAGGACATCCAGAAGTTTTTGAAATTCAGCACGATCTGTCTTTGCTCCAGATTCATATTCCCAATAGATATATTTATCTTCATTAACGCCTAGCTTTTTCAGCTCTCTCTTCTGTCTATTGATATCTTGCTTTGACTCATCGGTTGAACATCTTGCATAACCATAGCATTTTCCCATACAAACTCCTCTTTCACTGTTCATAAAATGGTATATTGAGATTTGTGAACATAAATGGCATTTTTTAATGCGTTCTTCTTTATCATAAAAAGCGTATGAAACACTGATGAATACTGAAAAACGCATTAATCTCTTTTTATATATGCAATTATAGCATAATTAGTGTAAAAAGTGTTCACGATAACAGATGTTTTTGTGAACACAAAAACGAGGCAAAAACCTCAGCCATAAGGGGATTTATAGCTGAGGTGATATATCATCCATGAACACAATGCCAATTGGTTATCTTCCATCATTAACATAGTCCCTATACATTTTAGACACATTTGCATTTTCTACAATCGGATAGCCCTTTACTAATTGCTTGGCTCCTTCAAGTATTTCTTTAACCGTTTCTTCAGGAAGGTCTTTATAGGTATATTCCTCTCCATGCCTAAGGAAATCGTCATAGTATTCTTCATACTTTACCAATCTATCCTGATCATCATATTCCTTTATAATTTTTGTACAATGCCAGTCATTTGATAATGACGCGCTCGTATTCTCTATTGATAATATAACACGACCTTTTTCATCATAAGTCCATTCCTGACTAGGATGCTCAATACTGCTGTCACAATTCTTGAACGATGCTTTTTCCCCATTAGGATGGTATGTATAGAATCGATGCATGGCTGTAGTTCTATCACCATCATATATTTGAACAATCTCAATTGGATTACCATTATAATCGTTTGTATAATAATAATGGCTCCAATACTCGCTGCGTAATTCTGTATGGTCAACATTATAGTATAATGTATGTTCTATAGTATCGGTCAAAAAGCCATTAGCATCATAAGTATAATCATGTTCTTCGGTAAGTAGCCCATCTTCAGTTGTGTAATCATGCATACATTTATTATTTTCAACTGTACACTCTGTTACAGTTATCATATATCCTTGATCAGATGTGTGCTTTAGTAGATTCATGTTATTATCATATTCCCAAGTATCTTTATTGCCATACTGATCCGTTTTTGTTACAGGCTTACCATTTCTATACACCGTCACAGATTCCGATCCATAGCTAACAGCTACTTCCTCGTTGTCATCATAAAGATACATCGCACTGAGCATACCATAGAAATCTGTAGTCTTTAGAAACAGCTTATTACTCCCCTTTAAGCAAATTCTAATTGCGCCATCATATTCTTCTCCATAATAATCTATGGGCTTCTGATCAGCTCCGTATTGCCTGACGTGTTCCTGCTGACCATAGACAGCTTTTTCCAAACTACCTTTACCGCCAAATAGGCTAAATATACCAGACGCCCCTCCTTGCTTATTGGTTTTTTCCTTATCCTTCTTCTCCATTTCTTCCTGTGAGGTATTTGGGTCAAGGTTTAGTTCCTGGTTCTCATTGCTATCACCATCATTCTTCGAGTCCTGTATCTCTTCTTTCGATACATTTTTTGCATTTTCTTTTAATTCTTTATTGCCTTGAGCACCTGTAATAGTTTTCTCAGATTGTTTGCTCTGCTCCTGTACAGAAGCAGATCCCTCCCCACGTTGATAAGTATGTATACCGCTTAATATAAGAATTATCCCCATGATGGCCATTACAATAAATACAATCGGAACTAACCGCTTTTTTGACATAAAGCTCCTTCCTGCTGCATGCCTGCTATACTTTTACAATTAGATTTGCCACTACATTCTAATAATTCTTTTATGACCAATCAGCACCCCATCCAGATTCTTTCTTAGTTCCGGATTCTTTTCGGCCATCTTTTCTTTCACCACATGAGCAGACTTCATCAAATGATTTATTATGTTTACCGCATGATGGGCAAACCCATCCACCAGCAGAGCCTCCTGTATATTTATTTCCCGAAGCCACCGCCGAAAGCTTACTTAGAGCCTCAGCCGAATTAAAGCCCGATGAAGACTGATTATTTGAGTATCCTAAAACGGATGCACTGCTGTCAGTTTGAAGATTTGCTATGTTATTACATATACCTTCCAGCCCTTCTAACACTTCAGAAACCGCAATTAGCATTGCTCCTATAAAAGCATTTATCCCGAATACGCCAAAGAACACCCCAAACATTACTCCAAAGCTTTTTTCATATGTAATCTCTTCATACACATAGCCCACCATTCCAGCAATGATGAATCCAATGATTACTCCAAGTACAATAAATACAATACCCATCATAAAAAATGCACCTCTAACTCTACTATTAAACCTTATCATCCTTCTTCTCCTTCTATTGCTAACAATAGCACAATGTAAATCGTTGGCCTTTTCTTATATCAGTTATATTTCACACCGTCTTTATCTGTAATCACTCCATTATCTACGCTAAAGATCTGATTACCACTTGAAATCTGTATTTCAGAAAGGCTCATACAATTTTCAAATGCTCCTGAGCCTATAACTGACACACTTGAAGGAATATATATCGATTCCAAATATACACAATTCTTAAAAGCTGATTTTTCTATACTTGTAATAGTATCAGGGAGAACCAAACTTGTAACATTATTACCAATGCCACTTATAGCAGTAACCTTTTTCCCATCTATTTCTTCTGGAATAACTATATCCGTCAAAGAATAATCAGCACCTGTTATAGTAATACCCGTGTCATTCTCTTCATATGTCAAAAAGCTCGAATCAGTATAGCTTAACTTTTTTTCAATAATGTAATTCTCCGCAGTATCATCTTCGAGCGTAGAAGTTTCCTCTATTTTTGAATCACCGTTATCCGAGCTATTATTCTCCTGCACAAATGATTCCAGCGCCTGTTCCATATTATCTGAAGACTCATCCACCTCATTTGTGACCAAAGTTGAATTAATAATAGTTTTTATTCCAACGCCGATTAGAATCACAGCCAGCGCTACAGCAAATATAACAGCCGCAAAGCTGATTTTTCTCCACGGAATGACTCGTCGTCCCTTATACAGCTGATCATACAGCTCTCCCATACTTTGAGTTCGATATTTAATATCAACATTTAATCCTTGCATGATAGCAGCTTCAATCGAGGCTGGAATTGTACTATCTATGCTTTTTAATGGTCGAATCTTTGCAGATTTGTCCATAATGGCCATGGCATCAGGCAAAACCGATCCAGATATTAAATAATATAGAGTCGCACACACCTCATAAACATCAGTCCATGGGCCTTGATTTCCGTGGGAAGAATACTGCTCAGGAGGAGCATATCCTCGTTTTAACTCTATTTCTTTGCTCTTATCATTTTCCTCAATTTCTACCGCTGTTCCAAAATCAATAAGAACCAGTTCCTTCTCATGGGTAATCATGATATTATCAGGACTAATATCACGGTGAATTATTTCATTACCGTGTAATACCGACAAAGAATTTATTATTGGCTCCATTATTTGTAATGCTTCATTCCAATGGATTTTTTGCTTATTATTCTTTCTGTAGTCGCTTAGATTCTCTCCTGGAATATATTCCATAACCATATATGCAGTATTGTTTTCATAAAAAAAAGTAAGCACTCGCACAATACCCGGAAGAGTCTCAAGCTTAACAAGACGACGCGCTTCCTCTTCGTACCGTTCAAGCTTGTGCTGAAAACTAATTGCCGATTTTCCACTGATTACAACTACATCATTCGACTTACTTTCATAAACATTTCTCGATGCAAATTGTGTTGGAAAAAATTCCTTTATAGCCACCCTCAAATTTAATGTAAGATCCAAGCCCAAATATGTAATTCCGAAACCACCTTCTCCAAGAACCTTTCCTATTAAATATTTTCCATTTAAAACAGTAAGCGGTTTTAGCGCTCGCTGATTCATGACGTAATCTCCAACCTTGTGCCCACAGTGCGGACAGATTTCTTGGTCTGAAGTCACTTCATTCATGCAGTTGACACAGTATTTTTTCTGAACCATGCTTTTGTCTACTACTCCCAATTGATATTGTCAATTTTAATAAAATCTTTCAGAAACAAACTCACTTGTAGCAACATTCTCAATGTCCGGATGATCTGCTAATTGCTTGCCAAATCCGATGTCAACAATAATCATTTGTCCATTCTCATATTTTACCGCTACATAGGCATTGGTTTTATCAATATAATGTGGTGACAAATCAATTTGTTCCCAGTTATCATCATAGATAATATTTGCATGTTCCTGCCCACCCAAATCGATGCTAACCAGGTAATTGAGATAAAACATATTTGAGTCATTATATAAGACTTCCTCCAATGTAGCTGATTTACAGACAACATTTATACCGTCTTGTCCACTCAACATATAGTCCAATTCCAGTATTTGCTTTTCAGCATCAGCCATTACTGCCTCAGCTGTTTTAATCTTTGAAAACTCGTTATAAGTTATCTCAACAGAACACAGTTCTCCCCATTTTCCGCCCACATAATACACAGGATAACCTTGCCCAATATTTTGCCCAAACCCTCCATAGTGATAGACTTCCATGTCATCAGAATAGAATTCATATACACTAGATTTCATAATCGAAGGGACTGGCGCTGCATTTATTAGTCCGATAGATGATGATAAATCATCTAGATGAGGTTCTGTACCATCCACCACAAAAATCAACACATTCTCATACATATCTGTAGGATCCGAATAATATCCCACTTCACACATATTGTTACGGCCAAATTGTATTGGCCTTAAATTGCATATTCCCTTTAATGAGGTCTCTAAATCTACATTTTCTAAGGAATTATTACCTGGGGAACTATATAACGAACTCACAGTAATATCAGATACCTTATTAGCACCAGCTTCATTAGCGTACCAAACCGTCATTACACCTGTATACCAGCCATAATCTACAGTTTCCTGGTTCTCTCCATAAGTAATTGCTAGCAGTTCTCTGGCACCATCATTGTCAAAGTCACAATAAACATTGTTATAAACAACTAACGCTGATGCCCTTTCCACCATTTCTATTAATTCTTCTTCCGTTTTCTCAACTATTTCAGGCTCAGGCGCCTCAATCTGAGTTATCATCTCTGTGTCATCAGCTGCTGATTCTAATTCCTCGCTGTCATCAAGCTCTTCTACCGCTTGGCTTTCAGTATCTATCATCTCCTTCTTAGCTGCCTCATACATTGATTGCTTCTCAGAATTTTTAATTGTTGCCACTGCAACGATTAGTATGATAACTGCAACCACGCCAATGTATAATATAGACAATTTCTTTTGATAACCTTTTCTAAGATTTTCTTCGAAATCAGCGACTCTCTGTGGGCGTTGGGATGCTTTTACTGCCAAGCCTTGCATTATTGCATCAGAAATGTTTTTAGGCACATCTGTTTTAAGTTTGTTAAGAGGCTCCAGCGCATCTTTGTTAAGAACCCTGTCTGTTGATTCTTGCGGAACTATTCCTGTAATCATTCTGTACATGGTTGCAGAAAGAGCGTAAATATCCGTCCATGGCCCCTGTTTTCCATCTGGGTGATATTGCTCTTCCGGCGCATAGCCATGCTTAAGGATAACAGTAAGGCTCTTCTCATCATTATTATCAACAAGTCTGGCCGCACCAAAATCTATCAGCTTCATGCTTCCATCTCTGGCAACTATTATGTTGTCAGGACTGATATCTCTATGGATAATCCCTGCTTCATGTACTTTCTCAAGTGAATCCATTACCGGAGACATCATTTCAAGCACTTTGCTATAAGGAAGCTTTCCTCCATTATCATCGAGATATTTGGACAGAGTTTCCCCATCAATATACTCCATGACCATGTAAGCTGTATTATTCTCATAGAAAAACTCTTTTACTGATACAATTCCGGGAAGATTATTGAACTTTGCAAGATTTCCGGCTTCCCTAACAAATCTATCAATACCCTTTTTATACTGTTCTTCCTTATTCCCTGTAAGCACAGTAAGGTATGTCTGGATTCCATTAGACGTATCACGAGTAACCAGTTCGCTCGGAAAATACTCCTTAATGGCAACACGGTTATTAAGGACAAGATCATAAGCTATATAAGTGATTCCAAAGCCGCCTTCTCCAATCACTTTTCCAACAAGGTATTTCCCGTTAAGGATTGTCTGTGGTTGCAGTCCTCGTGCAGAGTTTTGAGCTCCATGCTTATATCCGCATTTAGGGCAGATGTCTTGGTTATTATCAACTTCATTCATGCACCCCATGCACAGCTTATTTATATTCATGTTTTTCCTCACCAAAGCAAAACAATACAAAACTATAATTTAACCAACAACATCGATAATTTCACTTACATCCGCTATCATTCCACCCGTTGCAGCCTCCATAAACTGGTTAATTCGGCACTTAATAGTTTTACCATTATACTGGTCCCAGCCTCCTGAAGCTGCGTCATCTGAAATGACAAACAAATTATCAGAAAAGCCCTCCCATACAGCTTCTTCACCTTCCATATCGAAATAATGCAAATTTACAGGTTTATCTAACTGCAGTATGATGGCTCTCCCTTCGCCATAACTAAACTCATAGTGATCATCCACTATCACATGCACAATAATAGTATCGCCACCACTAATTTCACCTGATGTTGTCTCTTTTACAGCATCGTCTTGTTTTTGTCCAATACTATTATCATCACTTGAAACAACAGCTATATCGAAAAGATTATCTTGCGGATAATACGGCTGAAAACTTGTTAATCTTTTCATTTTGTATGCCGGATAGACATCGCTTATTTGAACCTCGTTTTCTTTAAGTTCCACCTTTAATACCACAGACGGAAATGTTTCAACATATCCCTCAGTATAAATATCTCCATATCTGGATTGATTACTAATTGGCAAGTAATTTATATATATGTACCCATCTGCACAATAAAGAATAGACTCTATCCCAAAATCATATAAGGATGTCGCTTCAGAAAAGTTGTTAGCTCGGTTATCCTTAAGGGCTTCAACAGCGTAATTGGCAATATTGTCAATTATTTCTTGAGCTCCATCAAGGTTCAAAAAGGATTTTTCATCGATGTTAATTGATGCGCATTCCACAAATCGTCCATCAACAAACCATATCGTCGCAGAATCAATAAATGAATCTGCACTTTGGTTAATATCTCCACATTCTATCTTCCCAGTCATCTGGTTATATACAACATCCCAATACGGGTTTAATGTAATACCTTCATCAGTGGTTGCCATAGTCAAAGAAGTCTTGTAGTAAGAAGATTCCCCTTCTCTAACAGCCCATAATTGGTCATATCTGATTACACCTCCCGTACACGGCTCATATACAAATGTATCAGCATCTAACTGGTTTATGACTGAATAGCCACACATATGCTTCTTTCCAAATGTATATTCTTCAATACTATCAGCATAAGAATCAAATGCTTTATCTTGACTAAGTGTAACAATGCCGTTATCACTAATACAATATGTGCCTATAATAGTATTCCAATTGGCAGTACCAGAGTTAAAAAATGCGAAGACTTCCCTATTTCCATCATTATCGAAATCCCCGATTACAGAATCAGAAGCATTTCCCCAAAACTCAGTGAGCTCCTCATCTTGCATCTGAAAGTGTAATGCTAATTGGTTCATCAATGCTTCTTGTGCCTCGTTATCGGACATATTTTTCGTATCTATATCCAGATTCCAGAAATCCTCAGTTTTATAAAAAATTGGCAGGAACGTTGTTGATGACGGTGTAATTTCACTAATTTCCTTGAACAAAAATCTATCCTTGTTTCTTGAGAAAGATATTGTACACCTTACATAATCGATTTCTTCCAACTTTTTGTCTCTATTCCATGAATCCGTGATCTCTTCATAATCAATTTCTGATCTGCAACAAATTGTATTTATATATATACAATCATCTGCGCAATAGTATATATTTTCATACAAAAGAAACGGATAATCTTTATAACGTTCATTTATCCTATTTACTGCTTTTTCAAATTCTTCAGCCATTCCAGAAATGCTATTAAATTGAGTCCAGCTCATAGGGCTCAATCCACATCCCAAATACTGCCCATCTAAATATATAACTTGACAACGGCCTTGCTGATTTTGAGAGGTCTGGTTATTATAAAAGAACTGGTTTTCTAAAAAAACTCCTTCTTCAGTGTTTTGAAATTGAGCATAACCTTGATAAATCATTTTAGGGGCTCCATCCACAACACCAAAGGACAAAGTTTCGGCCTCATCATGCTCCGAATTACTTACAACATAGAAATGAGTTGTTTCTCCAAAATGTAATAATCCATATAAGGAACTGTCCGTGTATACATACTCACTACTCACACCGGTATCCACCACTCTAATTGCTTCTTCGACATCGGCATACCAAATCTGACCACTCTCTCCCGACATATCTCCTTCATTATTCTTTGGTACAGTTAGCGAGTATAATTCTTTGTATCCGTCTTCATCAAAATCTTCATACTCTGAAATAACTACTCTCTGATTACTCGCCTCTTCAATCATTGAAACTAATTCGGACTCCGGTTTTTCTTTTGGCAATTCTTCTGAAGTCACACTTGCATCCTGATTTTCTCCCGTTTGTAAACTTTGCTCTATTGCATTTCCATCAGAATCATCAGTTTTGAACATTGCCACTCTGCCATTTCTATTACTAAATAGCATTCCAACTACCGCAATCAATACTAATATCACAGCCACGATTCCTATGTATAAAACAGGTTTATTTCTCCGGCCAGTCTTCAATTCAACTTTGAAATCTGATACTTTGAGAGGACGCTCTGATCCATTGACCGCTAATCCATGATCAAGCGCATCAGATATTCTTTTAGGGACATCATTTATGATTTTGTTTGCAGATTTCAACCTATCCTTGTTGAGTACTCTATCAGTAGATTCTTGTGGAACAATGCCAGTAATCATTTTGTACATTGTTGCAGCAAGCGCATAAACATCTGTCCATGGTCCCTGCTTTCCGTCAGGATGATACTGTTCTTCCGGTGCATAGCCATGCTTAAGGATAACAGTCAGGCTCTTCTCATCATTATTATCAACAAGTCTGGCCGCACCAAAATCTATCAGCTTCATGCTTCCATCCTTGGCCACCATTATGTTATCAGGGCTGATATCCCTATGGATGATTCCTGCTTCATGTACTTTCTCAAGCGAATCCATTACCGGAGACATCATTTCAAGCACTTTGCTATAAGGAAGCTTTCCTCCATTATCATCGAGATATTTGGACAGAGTTTCCCCATCAATATACTCCATGACCATGTAAGCTGTATTATTCTCATAGAAAAACTCTTTTACTGATACAATTCCGGGAAGATTATTGAACTTTGCAAGATTTCCGGCTTCCCTAACAAATCTATCAATACCCTTTTTATACTGTTCTTCCTTATTCCCTGTAAGCACAGTAAGGTATGTCTGGATTCCATTAGACGTATCACGAGTAACCAGTTCGCTCGGAAAATACTCCTTAATGGCAACACGGTTATTAAGGACAAGATCATAAGCTATATAAGTGATTCCAAAGCCGCCTTCTCCAATCACTTTTCCAACAAGGTACTTACCATTAAGAATTGTCTGTGGTTGCAGCCCTCTTGCAGAGTTTTGAATCCCATGCTTATATCCGCATTTGGGGCAAATTTCCTGATTGATATCTACCTCATTCATACATCCCATACAAAGCCTGTTTACATCCATTATTTGTCACCTCTTCAACTTTTTCCTTTTACTATCCTTTTTCTCTATCAGCATACATTTATGTATTGTCATATTGTGGATGTCACTTCCTCATGCCGGCGACTAAACTTTCATCTCAATTTCGCCATCCTCAATCTCATAACATATCTCATCTAGCTCATCTAGCTCGCTTGGTGTTGTCCCATCACAGTATTCATCAGGATATATCTCGGCGATCACCCTTCTTAATGTCGATACGTATGCTTGGCTGTCCTGCCGAGGAATCTTTCTCGTATTCAGAAGAAATCTGATTATGCTATTAAGGTTCTCTAAATCGCTTGAAATCATTATCAATCCCCAATAAATTTAGCAGTCATATTGCCACTTTGGTCACTCTTCATCGTCTAAAACAACCGTTGGTGTATGTTGTGCCCCCTGGTTGCCTGATGTTGATTTTATTGCTGAGGTATCAATTTCTGCATTCAGAATAGAAAAATTACCTGTTGCTCCTGTACAATATGGACACTCCGAAAACTTGTCCCCATCATAAAAATGTTTTTTACTGCACTGCATTAGATTCATAGTATCCTCACTCCTATCGCTGATATATTATCCATATCTTTACCTTTTCCATTTTTCTGTACTGTCTTAACCATTTCTTCAACCCATTCCTTAGCAGTATGCGTTCTTTTTAGAAGCAACGTCATATCCTTTTCTTCTATCCACTCCCAAAAGCCGTCCGTGCATAGAAGAAAAGCATCTCCCTTTTTGATTTTTCGTTCCTCAGAAATGGTTGGTACCATATTAGGATCCCGGTTTCCCAGAGCTTTTAGTAATCTGTTTCTATCCTTATGAAATCTTATTTCTTTCTCTTTTATTTCTCGCATATTCACCAGCATCTGTGGCACACTATGATCCAAAGTTCTCTCTTTTATGCGATTCCATTTAAAATAATAGAGCCTTGAGTCCCCAATATGCCCCCACTGTGCCATATCATCTTGAACAAGAAGAACAACCGAAGTAGTTTTCATCGAATTAAAAGAATCATCTTTTTGCTTCTCTTCTAACTGTTTTTCTGCAAAAAGAAGAGATGATTCAATAAAACCATCCCTTATACCCTTATCAAAAGAGTCCGCAATAGAAATAGCCACTAATCTGGATGCTATTTCCCCACTATTACACCCACCCAGTCCATCATTAAGCACAAAACAAAACTGGTCAGTGTTCTCTCGAACTAGAACATAGTCCTCGTTGTTTTCTCGATCTCCTTTGTCAGAAAAAGTGAAATAATCTACCTTCATAAGCTCCTTATTACATTTCTATTCTATTGCCTGTATTTTGCTAATTAACTCATCTGTTTTTTCATCATAAAATCCGTTATACAAGATTTCTCCCACTTCCCCATGATCAATCATAAGTAATGAATTATCACTCACCCAGCCTTGTGGATACATAACCACTAAATAATCATACATTTCACCCGTTTCGGGATGAACAGGCAAGTATCCCACCACCATCATAGGCATAGCATTCTGTGTCTTTTGCAAAAAAACAGTTCCAAGCTTTAAATATTCCTCCATGCACCTATTCCTCCGCATTCCTTATATATTCCTGAAGCAAAGAATCCTGTTCTTTAAGTTGGTCAAAATCCAAATGATTCAGTCCTTCAAATTGTAATTTTTTCCCCCCTAGATATCTCTCCCCAAAGCTATTTAAGTACCCTACTTGAACAATTACATAATCTGCATCCACTCGAATAACTCTTAAGGACTCTGGCTTCATATATCCCAACGGTATGGGTACAACTACATAATGCGGAATAATACTGTTATCAATTTCACACGTCTCATATCCAATAATCATGAATTTTGATTGCTGGTATGTAATAATAGTCCCTATTGGCTTCATCTCTTTCATCTTTTATTCTATTCTTCCTTAATCAAAACAGTTTCTTTATCAAATCGATTCCGCTTGAAATGACCTTGCCTCCTGCGCTTACAGCTTTACCTGTTGCATTAGCAACAACTTCACCAGCTCCTGGTATCAAGTCATCCAAAATATAGTCAACTCCGTCACTAATAAAGTCAGTAGTGGCATTAAACATAGTTCCCGGGCTAAATCCGACAGAATCTTCTAAAGCTGCATTAATAGTTGATAAATCAAGGAGACCAAATGTCATTGTTTTAACTGCGGAATCAAGTCCACCACTAACTAATTGGCACGCAACATCAACGGTGCCTTTCCCAACAGTTTGAACAAATTCAGAAGAAATTGCATGAACTGTACCAAAAACATTGCCCTGACTCAAGTAATTCATGGCTTCTGTCTCATACTTTTCCTTGTACTTTGAAGTATATCCATCAGAATCTGTAACCAATTTAAATGTCTTCATTGCAGCCTGAAACTTTAACGCGTCTGCATCCATTATTCCACTAAAATCTTTTGAACCTTTTGCTACATTCTTTAGTTTTTTGAAGTCCCAAGATTTAACATCCTTTAACCCAGGCAACTTCTCCAATGCACCAAAAATATCACCTTTCTCAATTTTCTTCACTATATCTCTTATGTCCACTATTTTTTCAGAACCAGGTTTTATCTCTTTAAGGGCTTTTTTTAGGACATTTTTAGCTAATTTCTTCGTGCTTTTATTTGGGAACATATCTGAAATGGCATCGTCCAAATCCGTTACTTCATTAGTAATGACTCCTTTTAGATTCCCTCCAGCTATAGCTCCAATTCCAGCCACCGCACCAACAGCTGCATTATCTGATACCACCAATGATTCTAGTGCTGACATAATCCTCGATTCAGAGTTTCCATATAGATTAGCTATTCTACCAAGAGATTCCGCTACCGCCCCCATCTCTGTACCTTCGTTATTAACCCTTTGTTTCAGCATCTCAATACTTTCTTGAAGGCTGGCCAATTGGGAATTACCACCTATTCCCCTCAGATTAACAGCATTAAGTTCATTTCCGAGCTGCACCAATCTATTTTTTTCAGAATCCAACTCTGAACCACTATTCTTTATTTCCGAAACATATATCTCAAATTTTCCCATGCTTTTGCCTTCTCTTCTAAATCAAGAACGAACAATAATAAATGAAAAATTATCTGGTGCTCCAACCTTATTAACTTCATCACAGATTTTCTGAGGATTTGCAAAAATCTTTTTTAGTCTTTTTTCTGCAATAAACTTATAAACGCCATCACAGCACAAAAAGAATATATCTCCTTTTTTCAAAACACCTGTGGTTCTATTGAAAACAATTTGCGGTTTTATCCCTACTGCTTTTGTCAGCTTTCCATAATGTTCGCTGCTTACTATTTCTTTCCTGGACATATTTATCACGTTATTGGGATTATTTTGCCAAACATCATCAACAGTCAGCTGAGAAAACCCCCACCCTCTCTTCAGATAAATCCTGCTGTCACCTGCTGAGAATATAGCATATTCATCTTTAGCCATCACTAAGACAACTGCCGTTGAACCACATCGCCCGCTAGTATTATAATCTGCAAATATTTGAGCATTTACATTTGTAAGCACCATTTCAATGCTTTTTATAGCTTCGCCGAATACAATTTCTTCATTCTTTGCTTCATATGCCTGATACCAAGCGCTCAAGCTATCAACAATCGCTCTAGATGCGAGTTCACCGTGCATATGTCCGCCCATCCCATCAGCAACGCAAAACACTGCTATGCTCTTATCCGTGTCATAAAAAATCGCATCCTGGTTCACTTCTAAAGAGCCTTTATCTGAATAGTGTTCTTCTTTAATCATGATTTATGCCCTATCAATTTCTATAATATAGCTCTGATTTCCTATAGTTATCTCATCCCCCGAGCTAATTGAATATGGAACTCCTTCTTCCATCTTATTTCCATTAACTTTTGTATGGGTTCGCTTTGATTTATTCAGAATTGTATCCATTATGTAAAATTCGCCATTAGTATACTCAATGCTACAGTGATGGCCATGCATATAAGGGTTCTCATCGTCCTGGAAATTGATTGTATCTTTATAATCCGAAGCATTTCTTCCGATTGTAATTTTGTCAACAATTTCATGTCTCCAAGATTTGCTTCTATTATTTTTATCAGTAAGAGTAATGATTCCGCTTATATCACCCGGCATAAAAGAAGCTGTTCCATTTTCATCGAATGCCAAGGTTCCTTGACGGCCAGCATCTTCATCAAATGCCAAAGTCCCTTGACGGCCTCCAGACAGATTATCGTCTTCAGTTTCTTCAGGTGTGTTTGTCTTTTTGCTCAGTATAAAATAAACTGTCGCACCTATTGCAGCAATTAGGAGTATGGCAATTCCGGCATAGATAGTCCAAGGAAGCGAGCGCTTTGCTTCTTCGATTTCTGTCTCACACTCGCAATTCAAATAGTTCTCACCACATACCGGGCAATTGCTGTTGTAATTTTCCTCTGTGCATTTTTCTTCACATATGCATACTTTTTCAGGTTCTGGCTCAGGTCCGGGTGCAGAATCCGGTTCAACAGCTGACGCATTTGCAAAGGGGATACTTACATCCATCACCAACTCAGTTCCATCTCCTAGAGTCAGTTTTCCCTTTCTAGGAGTTCCATCCATAATCTCCTCAGGAATTTCCGCTTCATAAACGACAATATTATTATCTGCTGTAAATACCCCTGCAATCTCAGCAACTTTAGAATTATCAAATACAACATATTCACAATCTTTTAACCAAGATAATGAAAAAAGATTGTCTAATAGGTCATCATTTTTCCCAGTGTTACATCCAATTGTATATATAGGATATTGGTTGGCCCGGATAGTTTCTTTGACCATATCAAGGCTTTTTCCACCTACCGGCTTATTATTGACACCGTCAGTAATCACTATTATCCTTGTATACCCTAAATACCCTTCAACTTTTAAGTCATCAATAACTCCATATAATACATCAGTCAAAAGCGTGTCCTGATCATTGTATGTAATGTTATTAACAATATTTACCAAGCTTGTGTAATCATCAGTATACCTGTCCGTCAGATAATTAATGTTTGTTGAGAACGTTGCAATACGAAACTGCTCATTCTGGCAGTGATTATTAATTACTTGAACCATCAGATCAAGTATCTGCGCCCTTGAATTCTGCGGAATTGATAATGAGTTATCCAGCATTATCAACGTTCTCATCGGCATCTCGTATTCAGATATACTATAAGTGTCTGGTTTTTCTGTAGGAGTACTGCCTATTTGAAAACTAGCTTCATCACCGATTACTCCATCTCTAACATAAATACTAACTATATGATCATCAGTATCATTAAGAGTATAAGTAGCCATCACCTTAGGCTTATTTGCTGCTGCAATATCAATCGAAATCATGAAAAAAAGTATTACAATCGGTAATAATAATCTTATCGTTCTTTTACTAATCGTTTTCATATGTCTCCTTACAGATTACGTTTATTTATATAATATTTATCAGAACTGCCCCATCGTAATGGAAGTCTTTGTTTTTCTCGCTTCTTCCTGGTTCTCGGACTCCGTCCTTCTGTAGATTGCAGCAATTTCCTTAACATCATCATGATACTTCTGACAAAGCTCATATATCCGCTGCATGTCATCCTCTAATCCCCTGAACTGGTTTGCATATGTTTCTCTTGCTTCTCCATCCCACACAGGCTTTGTCTGCTCAATCAGATCGAGCATGTTCTGGGTAACTTTCTTAATTTTACTGGCAGATGTATCAAAAGTATCTGCATCACTTTCAAGTTTTCCTATATCAGATATCATTAATTCTTCTAACGTTCCAGCCATATCATATCCCTCCTTGCATAAATGCTAACGTACAATCACAAATTATCTAGAACCAGCAGCTACATCTGTTGCCTGATTTTCACCATCAGTATAATTTGCCAATATATTCTGCAATGCTTGAATATATTCATCTATAGCTATCGCAAAATTATCAAATCCCTGTTTCTCCTGCTGATACCTGGTATGAAAAGTTTCACTTGCTCTTCCTGTCCAGTTCTGCGTCAGACTAACATGAGTAGAATCTAGCGTGTCTACTTCAGTCCTAAACTCTCTGTTCATTGTTGTAAGATCATCAATAAATCCTTGAATTTTACCAGATGCTTTAATCATTTTTACCTCCTTATCACTTATGCTTTAGCAACGTTTATTGCATCCAATTCTGCTTTTCTAGTTCTTTCTGCTATACGTATTATTGTATCTGCCACTCTTTGGATATCTGCAGACGTATCAGATATCTTATCCTTCACAATTCTCGCTTTTGCAACGAACGCATCTGAATTCTCCCCTGTCCAATTTTTTTTAATCCTGCCAAGCGTCCCTTCAAAATCATCGTCAGCAAGTGACTTCATGCTTCTCGCAATGCTTCTTAGTTTATTCGCTTCAGCTTCAGCCTTTTTAAAATTCATATATATTTCATACTCTGTTTTCATGGATATTCCTCCTAGAAACGCCCCATCGTTATACTTGTTTTTGTCTTACGAGCTTCTTGTTTGTTTAAATCTTCTGTCTTTTCATAAAGATTAGCCAACTTAAGCAAATCGACAGGATATTCGCCTAGAGTATCATTCATCCGATTTACGCTTTCAACCAATTGACTGAATTGCCTATATTGGTATTCTGATGCATCCCCCTTCCAATACTTTCTCATCGAATCAATTTCGTTAACCATACTTGTAACATTCTGCCTCATGTTTTTCACAGCACTTTCAACGAGCCCCGCTTGCTTCTTTAAACTCTCGGGATCCACTTTAAGATTTAAATCAGCCATTTTCCTCTCCTATTACACATTCATTTCATCAATAACTGACGCTACAGAATTTTCACAGTCACTATATTCAGTGTAAGCAAAGCGCAAATTATTATATACATTCTCTAATTGGTTTATTAGATTCTGCGCTTCCTCCTTATCTCTATTAAATCTATTGATAAATGTATTATATGCCGCGCCATCCCACATAGTATTTAATGTAGTAACATGCTCCACTAAAGACTCAAAATTCTTGTTTAACCCCTTTTCATCACCTTTAAAGTTTTCAATGTCAGGATCAAATCTCCCTAAGTCATTTGCTATAACGTCCATGCCACTCCTTTCGCTCTACTGAGAGCCAAGCCAAACTATTAATAGATTTAATGAATCATTCCAACCAACTCATTCATTACTTCCATATCTATACCATTGTTATTTTTTCCTTTGGCCACAAAAGAGCCAATTTCATGATGTTTAAAGTCTGTGCTGCTATTATTCCTAATACGTTCAATAACTTCATCCTCCGCCTTGGAATAAAGCCCATTTATTCTAGCCATCGCGTCAGATAGAACCGTCAAGCCATTTGATTCTCTACTTATATTCTCAAGTATCACTGAAAGGCTTTCAGTAATGCCTTCTAAGTTCAATGATCTCAGTTCCTCTCCAATTGAACCAATCTCTTCGCGCCACTGTTTCAAGTCATCCCCATATTCAATTATTCTGTTTTTTTCAGAATCTATATTTTTGGTATCTACTTCAAACATTGCCGTACCTTTATTAACTCCAATGTATCACAACACTTTGTTTTCTCAGCAAAATCCGACGAAATGCATACTAAATAGGACGAAATTTTTCAAGCCAAAATAAGTGTGTCCCCAGTCTTTATGAAACACTCATTGAGTGTATTACTTTTAGGAAGCTGATGTTTTCTTTCTTTGTCGAAGAAGAATAACTCATTTCTATTACCAACAATCACAACTCGTTCCTTTTGCTCTATCATCTCAATAACTTCCATAATTACGGATTCTATTTCTACAGATTCATTCAAACTAAAATTATAGGTTTTATCTACAGCTGGAACGAAAACATCTACGATAATCATATTTCTTCAACCTCCTCAACAACTGCATACGGGAGTCGCTCATTCCTACGTATCCTTTGTATACTTTTTCTTCCTGCAATGTTGCTTAAAAAAAGTATCATTTCTTCTTTTTCCATTATTTCCATCCTAATCATATCCGATTTATGAATATCGACATTTAGACATAATGCAGACTCTGATACAGGATAAAAATATAGAACAATACTTTCATCATTTTGATGAACCACAAGCGTTTCCCTTGCTTCTGAAAATATATCAATCCACTTTTTTGCATATGGCGCTAATACTAAATCATTGTCACTGTCATATATAAGTATCCCATTCTCAACCAACTCGCTCATAGCTTTCTTAAGAGTCCGTCCATCTGCGTGTGTGCTTGTAATCTCCTTAGGGAAAATCAGCCCATCAATTCCTCCTTTGTACAAAAGAATCAGCAGCTCTTCCACTGTTAAGTATCGTGATTGAATATTATTAGTGTTATTCATCTGATTCTTTCCTCTAACACATCTCTGTATGTTCTTGAAACCGGAACCTGCATCCCATTATCAAGTACAACCACATATTCAGAAGCAATAAACCTTGATATCCGATGTAGATTAACTATATAACTCCTATGACATCTTATAAAAAATTCAGGCAACTGTTTTTCCAAACTTTCTAAAGTGTCATTATATCTATAATCTTCTCGGAACAGCCTCACAAAAACTCTTTTGGAAGCCGCTTCAAAATAATTGATTTTTTCAAATGGTATCCGCGTAATTCCTTCTTTTGATTCTATGGTAAACAGTAAGTCATCCTTTTTGCCACATATCTCTACCAAATAATTAGTTACTAACTCTTTTACCGTAACGGTGATGTCTTCGTCAGAGTGTGGTCTAAACAACACCGCAGAAGCTAATATTCCAGGTCTAATGTATGCCCTGGGCGATAATGAATCATCTACAATCAGCATCAGAACAATTCCCGGAAACTTCTTCCTTACCTGTGAAACAATAGACTTACCCGTTGCTTCATCAAACGAAATCACACAAATATTCCCAATATCATTTTCCTCAATGGTCTTTTCAAGCTCAGTCATAGTCTGACATTTCAGAAATTGATCTTCTTCATCTGACTGATACGCTATCTCATTTCTATATGTGTTAATTACGGATGACATTTCTTCTTCATCGGGATCATATATTAGTATTGATATCAACTTTGCCTCACTTTTACCAATGGTAGTACTATCTCATTAACTGCTTCTTCGTTGTTTAACGGAACCATAGCATGCCCTGCTGGTTTCATCGCATCAAGCACTCTACGATCAAAATTGTCAAATGCCATACCTGATAATGCATTTGTACGGGCATTTCCTCCAAGGTGGATTCCTTTGTACTCTTTTACAAACAGCTTGTACAAATTAGTGCTTGATACTGCCGAAGTATTCTCTTTATCTAGAGAAACTATCCAATAGATATTATGTAATGCTCCTGCATCCAAAAGCATTTCCATATTTTCAAGAATACTTATCTCATCCTTCTCATCTTCATTGTCTATAATTTTCTCGATAAATGTAACGACATCATCAATGAATATAAAGATGGGTTCAAATTTTTGCATTCCTAAGTAAACGTCTTCATCTTCAGCGCCAAGCTGCCTAAGCCTTCCCTTTTCAGTATTTCTCGCAACGACATCATTTCTAAGCATTTCATCAAGATACTGACCCCAGGCCTTCTCTGAATCAATATACCTGGCTCCAAGCATGCTAGAGATAATTGAAAGATTCTGATTAAAATCAACAACAACAAGTCTGGCCTTTTTCTCATACGCACAGTTCATAAAGACCTTTATCGCATTTGTTTTTCCCTTTTTCTTACTACCGGTAATTAACACAACATAATACTTACTCAAATCCAGTCCCACCGGCTCCGCGGACTGAGCATCATACCCAACAGGGAATAACCTTTCATTGTTAATTAACTCTCTGGTATCTCTTAACACCACAAAATCTGTCCATAGCGGTTTCTGTGGAATCTCTGGAATACATCTTGGTTTTTCCCCATCCCAAGCAACATCCATCTTTTCCGATTCTTGTCGGATTGTTTCGTTAACAATAAACTCATTTTCAGCGTAAAAAGGAACTGCAGTCTGGAATTCTAATACTCTATCACCGACATAAACAAGACCACGCCCTGTAACTCCACTCTCTGGTCTCATTTTTAATCTATTTGCCCGCAGATATGTCGCATAGTCGTAAGTATTATTTAATTCAAGACATATTGCAGACTTAAAATTTTGGGCAACGCTATTAGGAATCTCACTACTACTAATTCCACCAGCAGTTGCAATTATAAATAAGCCGTAATTAATCCCTTCTTTTACCAGATTATTTATGCTCCCAAAGAATCTGTCTCCTGTCCGATTGTTTAGAACGCCAAACCCATCAATAATTACAAATACAGCCGGAATTGATTCATACCCGTTAATCTTCACATATTGGCTAAATCCTACGTCGCCAAATAAACTCTTTCGTTTAACCAATTCCTTTGCAAGCATCACAAATAGCTTTTCAAGCTTATCAATAGGATCATTTTCAGTGATAATTCCGCCAATATGTGGCATTTTTTCGAATGGGCTAAACTTATGCGCAGAATACTCAATAAGATATAAATTAATTTCCGCTGGAGAGTATCTGTTTATCATTCCGTAAACAAGTGTCTGCAACAAAGTGGTTTTACCAGTGTTAGGCGCACCAAATACAAGAAGATTCCCCATCTTCTCAAAGTTTATTACTACCGCATCCTGCCTTTGGTTTTCTGGGTCATCATATATGCCAATTTCTGTTTCAATACCCCATTCACCGCTATGTGACGGCCATTTCTCACCATCGAATTTGTTTTGGTTCTTCCACAAATTCCTGGAATCGGGGATGCTTCCCAAATCAACCTTTTCGGGTAGTAACGGCATAAATAAACTAAAATCATGCGTATAATTATTTGCCATTGCCACTTCTTGCAAATAGGAAACCACCGCTTCTAACTGAGTTTTTTCAGGCTCTTGAGGCAATTTCTTCTTAGCGTTAGTGAATCCTTCTTCATTTTCAACAATTTTCCGAGCATCAAAACCACATCTGCCTATCCATTCGAAAAGAGTTATAAGGTTTTCCTTGTTGTGCTCATTTTCCGGATAGTCTATTGAATCATATTTAAGTTTTTGAAATACACTTGCTGCTAATAATTCATAATCATATCGTTCATATCCTGCAATCTTATTTTCATCAACACCTGGTACTGACTTTATTTCAAGTAACAATTCCTCTATCCATGCTATTTTCTTTTCTTTTTGCTTCAATAATCTTGCATGATTTCCCTCTATAGAAAGTGTTCCATCTACTGTTAGCATTTTGGCAATGCTTGATTCGCCAAAAGAATCTTCACTATAAACAGCCCCACTATATCCTGACTGAAACAGCTCATAAAGTTCGTCATTACCAACTTGTAAGTAACATCTTCCTGACTGTGTAAGGTATGCTGCATCCGGTTTGTGAAGCATATCAGAACTATCCTGTTTGCTCTGAACACGTAAACATAGTTTGAATCGTGAATTAGCCCATATGTCATCACTTACACTTCCGGAAGGTTTCTGCGTAGCCATAATCAAGTGTATGCCCAAACTTCGTCCCACTCTGGAAAGACTAATAATTTCCTGAATAAACTCAGGCTCTTCTTTTTTCATTTCAGCAAATTCATCTATAACGATTATCAAGTGTGGTAAAGGAACAGCCGCTTCATTATTCTTATACAATTTGGTGTAATCGCGAATATCCTTAACCCCGTATTTTGCAAATAATGCTTCTCGCCTCTCCTTTTCACTCTGTATTGAAAGCAATGCTCTATTAATTTGATTCCCAGATAGATTTGAAATCTGTCCAATCATGTGTGGCAAATTTTCTAATAAATTTGCCATTCCGCCACCTTTATAGTCAATAATAAAGAAGCTGATATCATCAGGGCTATAATTAATAGCCAATGAAAGAATAAATGTTTGCAAAGTTTCTGATTTTCCAGAGCCAGTGGTACCTGCTACAAGTCCGTGAGGACCATGATATTTTTCATGAATATCAAGATAGCAAGGGGCACTTCCTCCCTTTAAACCTATGAGAGCTTTTATAGACTCATATGTACGGTTTTTTCTCCATCTTGTCAGCACATCCAATTCATCTAATTTATTTATTCCATACATGTCAAAGAAAGAGATTGTATCTGGGATTTCTCCACTCTCCTCTATCTCTTGCAACTCGATATTTGCAACACATGTAGCAAACTTCTCAGCATCTGCCACCGTGAGCTCATCATATTTAATTGAAACTCTTTCCTCTATATCGTCAGATACGTTATATAAGCCTCTAAACTCCTCATCATTTTCAATGATAAAGTCACAATTGTTAGGTAACTGTTCATATTTCTCAGTCATGTATACTGTTGAGAATCCATAAGCCGCTTCGGGTTCTAAGAGATATTGAGAAATAAGTTCGCCTTCCAAAAAATGCGGAGCTGCAACCACTAAAATATAATATGGCTTAACGAGTCTCTTTTTTGTGCCATCAAAGCCGTTCTGATCTTCAATTCTTTGTCTAATAAGTTTATTTAACTCGTAGAGAACATTACTAGCTTCTTCTTTATCAGACGCGATATACCTGAAAGTCTTAGTCTCATTCCATGTATGTGGTAGCCACCTTACAAAATCCCATTCTTTATCAAGCCCATCCTGATTCTTGTCATAGATAAGCGCAATCTTAACATCTGTATAAGCGTTATTTGCTGCTATCTGCACAACGAGATCT
Organism: Pseudobutyrivibrio sp.; assembly: GCF_015057185.1. Lineage (GTDB taxonomy): Bacteria > Bacillota > Clostridia > Lachnospirales > Lachnospiraceae > Pseudobutyrivibrio. The sequence continues at coordinate 26,202 of NZ_SVEV01000035.1, forward strand.
CTAACGAGCTTAATTCCGCCCGCCATTCTGCGGCCACCGATAACGCCTACCAGCATATGCTCTAGCAAATCCACACAGATTGGCACATTTTTTAGTACAGAGTATTTTTTCTTTATGTCCTCAGGGAGATTCATCAGATTGTTGTCAATCATGGTGAATTTTTTCTCGGGCACCTGAATATCGACCTGGAACCGCAAATCTCCTATTCCAAGCCTATGAGTAAGAAAATCTGGCTGGTTTACATTCCTCCCCCACAGTGATGGTGTATCCGAGGTGTATAAGCTACATTCTTTGGCAGAGGCATACCTTTCACAAAGGACTTTTGTATTCCGATCATATTTTGAACGAATTATTTTTTCTTCGTCACGCAAATACGCTCCATATCTTTCATTTCTTAATTTTTCATACTCTTCATAATCTTTTACAGCCTTGCGCATTCCCGTAACGCCACGAATAGTTGCCATAATTGCAGATGCAACCGCAGTGACGAGCCCAACATACATAAACAGGCCTCTGCTAATACCTGAAACTCTTGATGCGTAAATCATAAACGCACAGCCTAACAACATAGGAATTGACATGCTTAAAGCAGAGCCTAATGCCATCAAGATACCAGTACGTTTTACTTGATCTTTCGAAGCCGGTGGATCATCGATTTTAACAGCATCTGTTTCCAAACGCCTAAACTGTCTAGGGGAACGATGGAAAACTTTGGTCAATTGCTTAGTATTAGGTCTATCCATTGCTGAAGGTGATTCAGCAACTTTTTTGAGTAAATTCTCATTTATAACAGCCTTGCTTTCCAATACGTTAACAGCAAGTGTTGTTCCCAAAAAAACAATTCTTAGTCCAAATAAATCAATACAGTCTCCATATGTAAGTTCATGACTTCCGGAAACCCTTCTATTATTTATATAGCTTCCATTTGCACTCTTAAGATCCTGAAAGTAATACTTATTGTCCTTTTTAAAAAGCGTAGCCTGATCCCCAGAAAGCATATGTTTGTCTTCGAAATCATAAGCAATAACATTTTTTACATCACGTCCAATGGAAACGGGTCTACTTAACTCTGCTATATCAAAGTGGTCATATATTGAAAGGGAGTCTTCAGTCTGCTGAGACATGATTGTGATAATATGTTTCCCATCAACCAACAACTTATAATCATTTTTAGATTTATCACTTTCACTTACCAGCGGACAAGAATACTCAAAATCATCGCTTGAAAGCCTTTTTATCTCATACTCTTCGGATGGCGTAAAATACCATGTATTTTCCTTATTCTCTATCCTAAGTACAATGCTCTTTGTTAAATCAAACAAGCTCTCAGCCAAAAAAATCTCATGGTCAGCATTGTTAACTGCTGGAAGCAAAACTCTTTTAAATGCCTGCTTGCTATATATTGTAAGAATTGTACTCATATAAAAACCTCTCCGTTTTATTGTTGTAATGGCTTACTGAAACACAGTATATACGTACTTACCATTGTCCAAATTTTTTATCGCATCTATAATCAATTGACTATTAAGAATAACGTGATAGCTTACCCCTTCTAAATCTCTTACAATCAAATCTTTTTTGCTCTCATCGCCAAAACAGCATATCTCATGAATATCTGGAATTATCCCATTAAGGATTTTTAAGATCGAACCTGCTCTCGCATCGGTGCATCCCAAAATCTTAACAATGGTACTAATCAATAATTCATTGGTATCGTTCATAATAAGCACCTTAATCCTGACCAGCAAACATCCTTGCATCTTTTTCTACTTCAAGATTGCGATAGTTCTCATACCCCTTTTCCATTTCTTCTTCGTAGATATCAAAACTATGCTTCCATTTATTAATTGTCTCTTGTGAGACACAATACTTCGTGGGATTAGATATTGCTGCATGCTGATAAGCATGCCGTAGCTCATGAACAACCGTAGTATACAATCCAAAAGTATACTCTGCAGGATAATTCTTAAGATAATACTCGTTTATTTTGATTCTTTTTAAGCGCTCATCATATCTTCCTACAGAAATACGCCCCTCACCATCTTCTTTTTCATTAAAAAAGGTGATTGATGAATAAATGTTTAATCCTAATACGCCTGCCACCTCATTCATATATGAAACAAGCATTTCTTTTCTTTGAGCATAATCCGCAGCAACCCACTTCTCTTCCGAATAGGCACTCTTTTTATTGATCCTTTTAATCTGCTCCATCATTTTTTTATCTGAAGCAGCTTCCTTTGCTGATGATGTTGCCACATAATCTTTATTGACTTTTTTAAACAATATGAAGTCTATGATTTTTTCAATAGTACTTCTTTTATCTATCCCTGTATCAATTTTTGAATAAGCTTCAATCGCGTCGCCACCAGCAATGTCCCTAAATTTAGATAGAATACCCTCCTCACAGCTCAAATAAATACCAATCACACGTTCTATCGCCTGTTGCAGCGTCTCACATTTTAATGCTTCATCATACACTTTTCCGGATATACTTGTCAGCGCAGAATACAAATCAGCGTTATCATCAGCACTACTCTCCATGGTTGCAGCAATCGAATCGATTTGACGTGCGTTTTCTTTTAGCCGCAAACATATAGCATTAAACTCATCTTTTGAATTCTGAATTTGATCTGTTGAAAAATGGAATTTACTACCCATATCTTCCTATAGATTTCTGAATATCCATTCAGTTAGCGTGTTTACACATTTTACTTCAATATAATAAAAGGAATCTTCAACCACATTAGTGCGTATATCAACTTGTCCATCTTCGTTAACGCACAAATAAAACGATGCATTTTGTGCTTCCCCACGTACTTCAACCATTTTATGTTCCTCAACACTGCCCACTATTTTTGAATGAGCAACGTTATCAATGACGAACAGTTCTATCATCTTTGCATATGCGCCTATCAAAAGCGGTATAGTCGGCAATAAACTGAGTCTTACTTCATCGTTTTCATATAAGTCCAAGCATATATAATCGACTCCAGATAGATATATGTATCTCTTGTAATTGACATTTTTATTGCATAATTCTATCCACACGTCTGGATTAACAATAATATCTGTTAATCTTTGTCCCCAATCAGAAAACACTGTTTCATTGTCAACTAATGTCAGTATTCCTTCTTTAAATAAACTTTCAAGTTTATAACTGTCTTTATTTAAATCAGAATCTACTATACTCCAATCATCTAACACTATGCCTTTGGGATTTTCATTTCTTAATGCATACGTGCATAGCAATAAATCAGCAACATTCAATTGTTTCACCTTATTCCGATTTAACATATCTTCCACTTTTGATTCGCTTATCATCAGGCTTTACCGCATCAAAAGGAATAGCCCAGGTATTTCCAAATTTCTGTGCACCAGGAATACGTCCCTCCTTGCATAGCTCATTTATCCGTCTTTCACCTATTCCCCATTTCTCAGATACTTGTTTAATAGTTAGATAATCCATGCACCAAGTCCTTGAATAAATAGAATCAATAAAATGCAATATTCGTATCTTTTTAAGATGTAAATACACCATCTAATTGTATTCTATTTTATGCGTTTTCTCGCACTATATCAATGTGACTTCAGGCATTTTCTGAATATTTTCCAACATTTGTAAAATAAATCAATCAACACCACCCGAATAGGATGTACACAAAAGGGATGCCATATCGACATCCCTTCCTTGTTGACTATGATTACTTCTTATTTAATCTGTTTCTAATCTTACGTATAACAAAGCCTATTGCAGAAGGGATAACGCCGAACCCAGCATCAATAATCGGCATAAAGAAGACAAACCACCAACTAAAACCATCCATGATAATTGCAGTTAAAGTACCTAGTATAGCTGATGTTAATACCCCCATCTTAAAGCCCTTAAAATAAGCAACTATCATGCTTATTATAGCTACCCCGACCATTAATGATGCTTCTAAAGGAAACTCGCTATAGTCTTCAAATAATTGTTTCCATGAAATAGGTATCGCAATTATAAACATCAGTATAACTACTAGCATTATTCCAAATACGACTAGATCTCCTGTATTTTCAGGCGCTATACCTTTACTACCAGACATTTTTTCAACATTAAAATATGCGCGATCTTTAATCTTAGCAAAAGGCGCTGGCGTATCGGTAAAAGTTACTTCACCTTTATCCTCATCTATATAAGCATATCCCTTTACCTGATTGAAAATTCGTCCATTTTTTATAGCTTCTCCATCACTTTCATAAATAGTTACTTTTTTCTCTCCCATTCTGCACCTCTGAATTTGTTTTAAATTATCCGTTTTTATTCGCTGCCTTTTTTAAATCATTTGATCATTTAGAATTTATTGCATGTTTACAATAATATTTTCAATATATGAGTATGCGTTAGGCGCTACACTTTTAAGCTTTTCAGGCCGTGTAAAGTATGCTGCAAAAGCCTCTGCAAAAGCCTCTCCTGAGCTATAAACCTGCGTGGGACTATATGGTTGCATTTCTGTCCATCCTTCCCAATTTCGTGAGTATCTATATCCATAATCTAGAACATGTCCCAGTTCATGATATAAAGTATATACAGGAGGCATGAAAGAAGATTTTGTTCCACAAACATAAACATCTGCAGAGATAAAACTACCACTGTCATCCCAAGTTATATAAGAGTACCCCAGACTTTGTCTTGTATTAACCGTTCCTATATACTCTCTTGTTGCAGCATATATCCTAATATTCTTTTTGTTATAGTAGTTTTTTACATTCTGTGGCAATGCAGCGTAACCCGCCTGCATTTCCGCCTGTTTTTCCACAGATTCATCTTTATTACCGATAGTCAGATCATTCGTTTGCGGAGCGGTTGATGTAGCGGCATTTGCATATGGAAGCCTTCCTTCAGCTTTGCCAAAAGCCAAGTAGTGAGCATACAATAGTTCTTCATCATATCCATATGCAGCTTTCACATCTGGATAAGTATTTGCATAAAACTCAGCGTCAAAGTTTTGTCCATCTTTCATGGTTTTTGGTGCCGCTTCAACGTTTATTGTACATGATAAAAATGCTACAAGAATCATTATAATTGACAATAATCTGTTTCTCTTCATATTTGACCTCTCTTTCATATATATTCACTGTTATCGGTATCTTTTTATAAGTATAAGTAATACATGAAATCTTGCATTCCTCTATCTGATATAACTCTAACATGATTACTTTCTACAACGGATAATATTCTGACGAAATGCAATCCAAATGAGATGAATTGCAAAATTACAATTTATCAATGGAAAGAACAACGACATTTTATTCAATAACTGAGCTTTAATAACGATTTAGGCAGGAAAAAATACAACCATATAGCTGGTACAGACGCAGTATCACCAACATATCTGCGCCTCGATATACGTAAAAAAATATAATACGATAGACTACAGACCATTGCGAATTCAAGCTGCGATTTCCCCTTTTGTAGCCTCCTATACCTCCTCCCAGACAGCATAGGCCAAATCTAAATGTTAATCAGTTACGTCAAAAAGGCTTCTGCCGCACATGGGACAATAATTAATACCTCTACGAAACTCAAGTTGCTTAGTTGTCCCTTTATTTAAAATATGCAGCGCAAGCTGCTTACTATCAGGCTCAATAAGAACCCACATATACAAATCTCCAACAAGCCCCAGCTTAACGCAATGGGCAATCAGGCTTCCTTCATAGTACTGGTCATGATCCTCGCAAAAGTTACACATATTCAAACTCCTATCCCCTATGCCGCCTTGCATACAATTATGAATCATAAAATGTACGTTATTTCTCCCTTGTACTATGTATAAATCGTTCTATTTCTTTATAGAAATTTCATTAGGAGCTATTCTCTCTCAATGGTAGAGTGAACATAGTTTAAAAGAATTTTTACGGGGTTCATGCTATCCATGATCTTATTTGATGATCTGCCTTTGGATAAAGAAATACTTGATGCACTTAGAGAGCTGAGGATAAACTATGTCTTTCAGCCTATTTTCCGTGCAGATGGAAAAACAATATTTGCAAGAGAAGCCCTGATGCGTCCACTGGACATGAATGTCATGGATCTTATTGAAGAATATACCAAAAAAGATAAGCTCCATATCCTTGAAATAGCAACTTTCTTTGGTGCTTTTCAGGAATATGAGCTTCGCGGATATACAGAACATATCTGCCTCAACTCTTTTCCTTCAGAATGCTTTTCTCCAGCGGAAACGAAAGTATTTGCAGATTACTATGGAGATCCAAGAGGCATCGGCATCATTGAGATTCTTGAATATCCATACATTTCTGAGTTTGCCTGCAAGATGAAAAAGGGTGACACTAAAGGGCAGCGATTAAAAATAGCCATAGATGACTTCGGAACAGGGTTAAGCAACATGGACCTTGTAAACATGTACGAACCGGACATAGTAAAGCTTGATCGCGACCTGATATCAGATATAGATAAGCTCCCTGAAAAACAGGAAAATGTCAGAAATCTTCTGCAGGAATTTCATTCAAGGAACATGTTGGTAGTAGCTGAAGGTATAGAGAGAAAAGAAGAATTTGATTACCTTGTAGGCCTTGGAGTGGATCTTTTCCAGGGATTTTACCTTGCAAGGCCGTCATAAGAGGAACTTTACATGAGCCAAAATACAGGAAACAATTATGAAAACAAAAATAAAGGACTCAGCACCGGTGCTGCAGCCCTCATATCAGTACTGGCAGTTCCAGTAACACTGCTTGCCAGCCTTCTCATATCGAATAAGAAAAAGAATTGATATATCATATCGCTATCTTCCAAGACACCTTGTCCTTATCAAAATAAAGACGTATGGTCCTGTACATATCAAGGATCAGGACCCTGCACTCAAACACAATGTCCTTGCTGCAGACATAGACACCATCGGGTGTCGTATATGTCTCTTTATGGTATAACTGTCTGTAGCCCTTTATAGTGTACGCCTCATAGCTCCCGTCTTCATTCATGAGACGGAATCTCATTGGGATCACATTCCCATCTGACTTGTGCTCGCATATCACATCCACCTTATCAATAACCCTGCTCATAGAAATCTCCTTTAGTAAGGGATATTATAGAACATCTGTTCGTGTATGTAAATATGCTTTAGATTTCTTTCAGAAACAACTTAAATGTAATTTTTAATTCCAGTTTGCAAGAGTAAATTCTAGAGTTATGGAAGTTACTCTTACACATATATACT
>NZ_SVEV01000036.1 GCF_015057185.1 Pseudobutyrivibrio sp.
ACCGCCGTGTACCGAACGGTACGCACGGTGGTGTGAGAGGTCGGGAAATTCATTTGAATTTCCCTCCTACTCGATTTTTAGTGGCCGGAGGTGATAAGTCACATATTGGTGCAGTGGCTATTATGGATGAATCGAAAAAGCTGACCTCTATTACCTTTCCAAAACACAAGGAGACTATTATTGCTGAAACCTGGGCTAGACAATTATATGAAAAATTTAATATGCCTGTAGTTGTATCAGCAGGAATTCACTACGATAAAATTACCCCAAATGACATATTATGTGTGGTCAAAGCCACAAATATGCTATTAGAAACTGTATAAACCTTCTAAAAAATTAAAAATGTAAGAAGAATTCGTGAAAAACAAAAATAAATCACGAATTGATTGTAGAATATTAGACAGCGGAACATATTTGTTCTATTTTTTTAGGAGGGCGTAATCATGGCGAAAACTAGAAAGCACCGTAAAATCAAGAATAAGCTGTTATTTCTTATTCTGCCTGTTGTAGTCATATTAGTGTTACTCTTGGTTCTAATATCTAGCGAAGTAGCAAAAAAGAGTATGACAGCAATGGCCAAGAATCAGTTAAGTTCTTCCCTTTCTAACCAGGGAGACAATATTGAATCTTGGCTTCAAAAGAATTTGGAAACCTTTTCGTCATTCAAGCAGATTATTGAATGCACACATCCAGACGAGGAAGGTTTGCAGAATATTCTTAATGCTAGTTATGGCTTTAACACCAATTGTCCAAACGGAATATACGTAGCTTATCCTGACGGTAGAGTATTCAAAGCTAGTCAGTCAGAGCAAAGCTTTAGTAATCCAAAGGAATCTACTTGGTATAAACAGGGCATTACCAGCGTAAACATGAGCTATGGTTCTTCTTATACAAATGATAATGGAGATTCTGTTATTAGTGCTACAGGTATCATTAATGATGGTACAGATGAGATAAAGGTTATTGGAGCTGACGTAGGCTTGGAGCAGATTAGTATAATTGTTAACTCTGGTGTAAAGATGGATGAAGCAGCTTCATTCCTTATTGATAGATCAGATTTTACAATTTTAGCTCACAGAGATTCTGATAGAATTTCAACTACACTTGCTAATACTGATAGCAATAAGCTTATGGCAGCAATAGCAGACAAGCTTAATGACAGAGATTATGCAACCACTGGACTAAAAGGCTATCAAGTAGCCTTTAGAGAAATCCAGGGAACAGACTGGGTATTAGTATCATATGTTGATGATGATGTAATCCTTAAGGATGTAAATAACCTAATTAAAATCCTAGTTTGCGTTGGCTGTGTTGCTATAATCCTAATCATCTTGCTTATTAATATTGTGGTTTCTAGAGTAATATCACCATTAGGACATATCACAAAGCACATTACTGAGATGTCAGAAGGTGATTTCACAATTGAAATTCAGCAGGAGAGCAATGACGAGATTGGTGTAATGGGCTCTAAGGTAAGCGATTTCATTGCATCAATGAGAAAGATGCTTACTTCGATAAATGAGGAGTCTGAGCGACTTAAGGAACAATCCGACAACTCAGATAGAGTATCCAAGAATATGTATGATGCATCTCAGTCACAGGCCAATGCAATGCAGAATTTGAATTCTACAGTTGATCAGCTGGCTGTTGCAGTTAATGAGATTGCGGAGAATGCTACAACACTTGCCATGGTTGTATCAGATACAAGAGAAAATTCAAATCAAGCCAATGCTAGTATGAAGGAGACAGTAGAAATTAGTAAGAAGGGCCGAGAAGATATGGAACATCTTTCTACTGCTATGGAAGGAATCAAGGCTAGTAACGATGAGCTTGTTAATAAGATTAATGACGTTGGTAAAGCATCAGAAGAAATTACAAAAATTGTTAGCTTGATAGCTGAAATCGCTGATGAAACAAACCTTCTTTCATTAAATGCTTCAATTGAGGCAGCCAGAGCTGGTGAAGCAGGAAAGGGATTTGCAGTTGTTGCTAGTGAAATTGGTAAGCTGGCTCAGAACTCAGCAGCAAGTGCCGAGAATATTTCTCGTTTGATTGATGATGTACAAAAGGCTATTAATTCTGTTGTTGAGCAGGCAGAGCAGAGTGCCGAGAATATCGATGCTAATAGCCAGCTGATATCAACAGCCCTTGATACCTTCGATCAGATTTATCAGAATATCCAGAAATCTAACGATTTGCTTGATGAGATGGTTGCAGATGTTGAAAAGGTAGATGAAGTTGCAGGCAATGTTGCAGCGATTTCTGAGGAGCAGGCTGCTAGTGCTGATGAAATCCTTGAAACTAGCCATCATATGGTTGAACAGGCAAATAGCATTACGCAAAGCAGTCAGGACGTTGCAGATAATTCACATGAGCTGGCCAATACATCTCAGAAGCTGACTGGTTATGTTCAGCAGTTTAAGATTGATAGTGAGGAGGTGGACAGCTATGAAGAATAATAAGAGAATGAGAAATCTAGTTTCGATTCTTCTAATGGTGGTACTTTCAGCAGGATTAATCTTGACTGGTTGTAAAAGCTCAGGGGGCGGTTCTACAGGAAGTGGAAGTGGTATAAAAGCTATTTACACAGGCCCTGAAGCAGATACATTTAAGCAGTTACTTATGGATGCCTTAGCAGAATCAGCAGCTGCCGAGGGAATGACACTTGATTTTGGAGATGCTTGTCTCACAATTAATGATCAGGTTGAACAGATTAGAGCAGCTGTTAGCTCTGGATATGATGCAATAATTTGCTTACCAGTAGATAGAGCCACTGCTTTACAGCTACAGACTGCTGCAGGAGATGTTCCAATTGTTTATGTAAATGCCTGCCCTGATGAGCAATACCTAAAGGAAAATCAGTATATTGCCGTAAGTAGCTACGAAAAGAATGCTGGAGAATATCAGGCTGAGTACGTTTATGAGACTCTTGGCAAACCAAGCAGTTTAAATATTGTAATCCTTCGCGGCGAATTAACACATAATGCATCCACTGCTCGTTCAGTATCAGTAAAGCATTGGTTCCAGGATAATGGAATTGATGCCAATGTGGTATTTGACGATACTGCAAACTGGAGTACAGATGAAGCTGCAGATGTTATTAATATTTTCCTAAACACACATCAGAGCTTTGATGCAGTATTCTGTAATAATGATGATATGGCCTTAGGTGCTTGTAGAGCGTTAAAGGCAGCAGGCTATGATTTGTCAGAGGTTCCAGTAGTAGGTGTAGATGCTACAGAGGCTGGCTGCCAGTCAATTGCAGATGGTGATATGCAGTTTACAGTATACCAATCAGCCGCAGGACAGGGCGCAAAAGCAATCGAGGCTGTAAAAGGATTAGTTAATAACGGAAGCTTAGATGGAATAGAAGGTCTTTCAGATGACGGATTATATATCTGGGTTCCATTTGAAAAAGTAGATGCAAACAATGTTAAAGATTACATGTAATGATTCCTACAAAATAGGAACCATTACAGTGGCAACAAAGTAACCGCTTTCCATAGAGGTATCAAAAATACCATTGGATTTGCGGACGGCGCGTTTGATAATTTTCATACCAAGACCGTGAGAATTAGGGTCTTCCTTTGATGTTTTAAGAGTCGGATTAGTCTCTAAAACATCGAAGGAGACCTTATTTTAGCGGATTTCCGAAGATCATGTTGGAGTTATGGTATCTGCGGTCCTGGGTGACTTCTTGGCCGAACCAGGTAGGCGGTGTGAAGCCCTCGGCGGCTTCTATGGATGGAAACTCAACCTCAGCCATTATGAGGCCTTCCATGTGGCCGGCAAAAACGTCCAGCTCTATAGTATATTCACCTAGTGGAATTAGGTAGCGGCGTTTGGTGATTGGGTGACCATCTATTTTTTTAAGTAAATGTTCATAGGCTTCCTTTGTTAATGCGGCTTCGATTTCTTCTCTAGCCATTAGACCGCTTCCTTTGTAGGTTAAAATGTATTTATCATTTTTTTTACGAATTCTGACTACAGGGCTGGTACAAAGGTAGCCCTGTTCGATATCAACATAATCGTAGTTGCTTAAATCTGGTAGTTCATTTATTAAATATTTCTTCTCGATTTCCATAAAGAGCGCTCCTTATATTTATAAATTAATAGTACCAAATTATTTCATTTTTGTGCCTAAAATAATATAATAGACCCATGAAACTTTCGCAATTATTAAAATTTGAGAATATAATAATTCAATGTCACAATAATCCAGATGCAGATGCATTGGCTTCAGGTATGGCAGTGCTTAAATACTTGAAGGACAATGGCAAAAATGCTGGATTAATTTATGGTGGAAATTTCGAAATATCAAAGGCTAATCTCAAGCTGATGGTTTCGGATTTAAAAATTGACATTCATCATGTGAGAAATCAGGGGCAGATTTCGGAAATCTTAGGTATATCCGATGAAGAGATTCCTGATCTTATTGTCACAGTGGATAGTCAATATGGTGAGGGCAATATTGAAAAGTTCAAAGCCAAAGAAATCGCAGTTATTGATCACCATCAGTATACTGGTAAACTTCCAGATTTGGCCGAAGTTAGAAGCTACCAAGCCAGCTGCGCTACAGTTGTGTGGGATATGCTTCGTCAGGAAAATTATCCTATTAATAAAAATGTTCTTCTATCAACGGCTTTGTATTACGGTTTGTGGACAGACAGTAATAATTTCTCTGAGCTTCATCATCCTCTTGATATGGATATGAGAGACGAGCTTTTGTACAGCGAATCTATCATTACAAAGTTTAAAAATTCTAACATTTCCCAAGAGGAGCTTAGAATAGCAGGAATTGCTTTGTTGGGGTCGGAATATTATTCTGATAATCATTATTCGATTGTAAAGACTGATCCATGTGATCCTAATGTCCTTGGAATTATTTCTGATATGCTTTTGGAGGTAGAGGATGTATATTGCTGCCTTGTATATTCAATCCTAGAAGGTGGTATTAAGCTTTCCGTAAGAAGCTGTGTCAAAGAAGTAAAGGCAAATGAGCTTGCAGCCTTTATCTGCGATGGCGTAGGTAATGGTGGCGGTCACAAAGTAAAAGCCGGTGGCTCTATTAGAAGAAAGCTCTTAGAGGTGCAGGAGCTAGAGTACACACCTGCCAGCATCCAACAGTTCTTTAGAGCTAGAATGCATGAGTATTTCAAAGACAACGAAATCATTTATGCTAATAAATACAAAGCTGACATTGCCCATATGGACAAATATAGAAAAAGAAAGCTTCGTGTTGGATATGTTAAAGCTGCTGATGTTGTGGCACCAGGCACCCGCTGTATTATCCGTACCCTAGAAGGGGATGTGGATATGCTGGTCAAGGAAAATACAGTTATTGCCATTGGTATCCGAGGGGAGATATACCCTATGGAATGGGAAAAATTTCTGGACAAGTATCAGATTTTGGATGATGAATATGTTTATCCAGGAGATTACTCTCCATCAATAAAGGATGTAGAAGAAGGCAAAAGCAAGGAAATTCTTCCATTTGCTCATAGCTGCATGTCTATAGGTTCCAATGAAATATATGTTAGCGAGATTAAAAAGAGAACTAAGGTGTTTACCAAGTGGGACTCTGAAAGCTATTACTTAGGGCGACCAGGTGATTATATGGCAGTGCCAGTGGGAGACATATCCGATGTTTACATAATCGAGAGAAGCATATTCGAAGAAACCTACGAAAAAGTCTAGGATAGACTAATATTTTTTGAAATAAAATGGACTCCGCATTCCATCTAAACTGGGTGGTAGCGGAGTCCTTTATAATCAGCGCACAAAGTGCGCAGTTTACAGCTAAAAATCAGAAGGAAACAATAGAATAATTATCCTTGAGACCTTTAATCTGTAAATATGATTGCACATTTATAACTCGTTTTGCTAATTTGTGACCTGTCTGGGTAAATCCATCAGCTTCAACTTCATTGAAAATCATGTCATTACCTTCTTCAATTCCACGTCTATCAGTAATGTGGTATTTCACTATGCCACTTGCTATACGAGCAAATTCTTCCTTAGAAACTAATACACTAACTTCAACATTACCTCCAGCAGCACCAGTTTTTAATGTATTGGTATCTGCAAAAAACTGACGGCCTAACTCATCTTCCTTGTTGCCGTTCATAGCCTGACTCAAACCCTTGATAAGATCTTCTCTTCCTGCCATAGTTTTCTCCTTCGTAAATTAGCATCCAGCTTCAGTACTCTTAGAATACAATTTTTATTTGTAAGAATTGTGAAAAAGATGTGTAAATGCTTTAAGAACAAAAAATTCATTGTGATTTACGCCTTGTAACTATAAAATGATTATAGCCAATTTAGGTTATTAAGTGAGGCGGTAGACATCAAGCTCTTAGGTCTGTGAATGAGGCATTTTTTGCCGAATGAATAGACACTAAGGCTTGTGGGCGTAACCGCCGGACTAAAGAAAGAGAGAATGTTATGAGTTTTGTTCATTTGCACACCCATACAGAGTATTCACTGTTGGATGGTTCTAATAAAATAAAGTCTTATGTCAAAAAGTGTCTGGATATGGGCATGACAGCGGCGGCTATCACAGACCATGGAAATATGTACGGCGTTACTAAGTTCTATGATGAGTGCCAGGCCCAGGGACTGAAGCCAATTATTGGTTGTGAGGTCTATGTTGCACCAGGTTCAAGATTTGATAGAGAAATGGTAAAGGGTGAGGATAGATACTATCACCTTATTTTGCTTGCAGAAAATGAGCAGGGTTATCATAACTTAATTAAAATTGTATCTGCCGGTTATGTGGATGGATTCTACTATAAGCCTCGTGTAGATTTTGAAATATTGGAGAAATATCATGAGGGACTTATTTGCCTTTCAGCATGTCTTGCAGGTGAGGTGGCTAGAGCATTGGCAAGAGGTGCTTATGATGAGGCCAAAACTGTAGCATTAAAATATCGAGATACATTTGGGGCAAATAATTATTTCCTTGAAATGCAGGATCACGGTATAGCTGAGCAGGCCACAGTAAATCAGGGCCTAATGCGCCTTTCGAAAGAGACAGGCATTCCTCTTGTCGTTACAAATGACTGCCATTACACCAACAAAGAGGATGCAGACAGCCATGATGTTTTGCTCTGTATTCAGACTGGCAGCAAATTAGAAGACGTAGACAGAATGCGTTTTGAAACTGAAGAGTTTTACGTAAAATCTGAGGAGGAGATGCTTGAACTATTTCCTTATGCAAAGGAGGCAGTTTACCGCACTCAGGAGATTGCAGATAGATGCAATGTGGAAATCAAATATCATGTGGCGGGGCTTCCACCATTTGATGTTCCAGAAGGGTATGATACATGGACATACCTTAACAAGCTTTGCTTTGACGGCTTAAAGGAGCGCTATGGTGATGACGCACATCTATATGAGGACCGTCTTAACTATGAGCTTAATACAATCAAGGAAATGGGTTATGTAGAATATTTCCTTATCGTATGGGACTTCATAAACTATGCTAGAACCCACGGTATACCAGTTGGACCTGGCCGTGGTTCTGCAGCAGGCTCACTTATTAGTTACACCACAGGTATCACTGATATTGACCCTATGAAATACAATCTGGTATTCGAGCGATTTTTGAATCCAGAGCGTGTTAGTATGCCCGATATTGATACTGACTTTGACCCTGTAGGTCGTGAGGAGGTTATCGACTACGTTCGTAAAAAATATGGAGATGACTGTGTTACTCAGATTGTTACCTTCGGTACCTTAAAGCCAAAGAGTGTAGTTCAGGATGTTGGACGAGTAATGGGCCTTCCAATTCCATTTACTAACGGTATCAAAAAGCTTATCCCTGATGTGCTTGGCGATGGCGGAAAGGTGACAATCGAATCTGCTATTGAGCATAGCATTGAGCTTAAATCCTTGTATGAAAGTGACCCTCAGGTCAAAAAACTTTTGGATATTTGCAAACGCCTAGAAGGTCTTCCTAGAAATACAGGTGTACATGCTGCCGGAGTAGTTATCTCTGCAAAACCAACTGATGAATACATGCCACTTGCCCTTGGTAAAGGCGATGTTATTATTACTCAATACGAAAAAGAGGTTATCGAAGCAATTGGCCTTTTAAAGATGGACTTTTTGGGCCTTCGAAACTTAACTGTAATTAACGGCACAATCAAGCAGGTTGAAAAGAACTATGGAATTAAGCTTGATTTGCATGAAATAGATTACAACGATAAAGGGGCAATGGAGCTTTTCGCTGCCGGCAAAACTGATGGAGTCTTCCAGTTTGAGTCTACGGGAATGAAGAGCTTACTAAAACAGCTTAATCCTACACAGATTGGCGATTTGATTTTGGCAAACGCCGTATATCGTCCAGGCCCAATGGATTTCATACCAAAGATTATCGATTGTAAAAATACAGGAAAAGAGTCGCCATTTGTTCAGAAGTTTCCTATTCTAAAGGACGTGCTTGGAGACACATATGGGTTCCCTGTTTATCAGGAGCAGGTTATGCAGATTATGACTACCTGCGCCGGTTATACAATGGGACGTGCTGACAATGTACGACGAATGATGAGTAAGAAAAAGGTTGATAAGCTAGCTGCAGAGCGTCCAGCATTTGTACAGGGCTGTTTTGAGAAAAACGGTATTTCTAATGAGGATGCTGATTGGCTCTTCGACCAGTTGATGCCATTCGCTTTGTATGGATTCAACAAATCTCATGCAGCAGCATATTCGTATGTAGCAGTTCAGACTGCCTACCTGAAAAAATATTACCCACTAGAGTTCATGGCTGCGCTAATGACATCTGTTCTTAACAGCAGTACAAAAATTGCTGAATATATTGCTGCTTGCCGTGAGTCAGGAATTGAGCTTTTACCACCTGATGTAAATTATGGTGAGGCAGATTTCGCTGTAGATAATGGTAAAATCCGCTATGGATTATCTGCTATAAAGTCAGTTGGTAGCAACACTATTACTGCAATTATTCAGGATAGAGAGCGAAACGGCAAGTATCGTGACTTGGAGGATTTCATTAATCGCGTAACAAAATATGATGCCAATAAACGTACAGTAGAAAATCTTATAAAGGCAGGAGCCCTAGATTCCCTTGAAGGTAACCGCCGCCAGAAGTGCATGATTTTCCCTCAAATATTGGATTCTGTTAATAACAAGCGAAAGAAAGACATCGATGGTCAGATGTCGCTTTTCGATTTTGCTAGTGATGAGCAAAAAGAAGAGATGAAAATAACCTTGCCAAACGTTGATGAATTCGACAAGGAAATGCTTTTGGCTTTTGAAAAAGAATTGATGGGTGTTTATGTTAGCGGTCATCCACTTGATGATTACATTTCACTATTAGAGAAAAATACTACAGCCCATGCCAGCCAATTTATTATTGATGAGGAAACAGGACAGACAGCTGTTACAGATGACAGTGAAGTGATAATTGGAGGTATGATTACCTCAGTTTTAAATAAATACACTAGACAAGGCAAGGCAATGGTATTCCTTACCCTAGAGGATTTGACTGGTTCAGTGGAGGTTATAGTATTCCCTAACAGTTACGATAGAGCTCGCACATTTATTTCTGAGGGCAACAAAGTAATTGTAAAAGGCCGTGTTCAGGCAGACGAAGAAAGAGATGCCAAACTTATCTGTCAGGAAATCAAGAGCTTTGATGACTGTGGTAGAGAGGTTTGGATACAGTTCGAAAACAAAGCAAGCTTTGATGCCTCAGAGCAACAGCTTAATAGCGTTATCAGGGAAATGGATGGCAATGATGGCCTTGTTATTTTCCTAAAAGAAGAGAAAGCTGTTAAACGCATGGGTCCTAACTGGGCAATATCTGCTTCCGCGGAAAATCTATCCTTATTATATGAGGCTTTTGGCCAAGAGAATGTCAAAGTTGTTGATAAGAAGGTGGAATTTCCTAAAAGTCGTGGAAGATATTAGAATTTAATGTTGAAAACGGTATCAAAAGAAGATAAAATAGATGCGAATTGTTTGAAAGAGGGATTTTAGGAGGATTTATCAAATGGCAGATAAGGTAAAGACAATTGGTGTACTTACCTCTGGTGGCGATGCTCCTGGCATGAATGCAGCTATTCGTGCTGTTGTTCGTCAGGCTATTGCTAGAGGAAAGACAGTCAAAGGTATCAGAAGAGGATACGCTGGATTACTTTCTGGCGAGATTATAGATATGAACGCACATAGCGTTTCAGAGACTATTCAACGAGGTGGTACTATTCTTCAGACCGCTAGATGTCTTGAGATGCTCGAACCAGAGTATCAAGAGAAAGCAGCTAAGAATGCAATCGCTGCAGGTATTGATGGCCTTGTAGTTATCGGTGGTGATGGTTCTTTCAAGGGTGCTCAGAAGATTTCTAAGTATGGAATCAACACAATCGGTTTACCAGGTACTATCGATCTTGATATTGCATGTACAGAGTATACAATCGGTTTCGATACTGCTGTTAACACAGCTATGGAAGCTATCGATAAGGTTCGTGATACATCTACATCACATGAGCGTTGCTCAATCATTGAGGTAATGGGCCGTGGCGCTGGTTATATCGCTCTTTGGTGTGGTATTGCAAACGGTGCAGAGGATGTTCTCCTTCCTGAGAGATATGATTATGATGAGCAGAAACTTGTAAATCACATTATCGAAGGACGTAAAAAGGGAAAACAGCACCACATCATCATTAATGCAGAGGGTATTGGACACTCTACATCAATGGCTAAGCGTATCGAGGCCGCAACAGGCATCGAGACACGTGCTACTATCCTTGGTCACATGCAGCGTGGTGGTTCGCCTACATGTAAGGATCGTGTATATGCATCTACAATGGGGGCTATGGCAGTTGACCTTCTTTGCGAAGGCAAAACAAACCGCGTAGTTGGTTATAGACATGGTGAGTTCATCGACTTCGATATCGATGAGGCGCTTGCTATGAAGAAGGATGTTGACGAGTACCAGTACTCACTTTGCAAATCTTTGAACAATGATTACAAGTACTAAAAACGAGCAGATTAAAAATATAACATCACTAATCAAAAAAGCCAGAGAGCGTAAAGCTCAAAGGCTTTTTGTGATTGAGGGAATACGAGCTGTGGCAGAGGTGCCAGGGCAGCTTTTGCATGCTATCTACTACGTAGAAGGCTTTGCTGATTCTGCAGAAGGTCAGGCCTTTATCTCAGATATTCACGCAAAGGCTCCAAACGCTCCTATTGAAGAAGTGGCCAAAACTGTATTTAATTCCATGAGTGATACAGTTACACCACAGGGAGTTTTGGCTCTTGTGAAAATGCAAGAGTTCACCCTTGAGGATGTGGTTGGAGCTACCGCAGGACGTGTGCCTCATGTGATGATTTTAGAGTCGCTGCAGGATCCAGGCAATATGGGAACCATAGTCCGTACAGCCGAGGGTGCTGGAGCTACTGGTATTATTATGAACAATACCACTGTGGATATTTATTCTCCAAAGGTGGTTCGTTCTACAATGGGAAGCATTTTCAGAGTGCCTCATATCGTAGTAAAAGATTTAAGTGCAACTATCGAGCAATTAAAAAATGATTATCGTATTTCCGTATATGCTGCTCATTTAAAGGGTGAGAAATATTACGATGAATTTGATTTAACTAGCCCTACTGCATTTATGATAGGAAACGAAGGTAATGGACTTACAGACGAGATTTCTAATTGTGCTACTTCCTACCTTAAAATTCCTATGGAAGGAAAACTAGAATCATTAAATGCTTCAGTTGCCGCCAGCTTGCTTATGTACGAAACCCATAGGCAGAGAAAAAACAGTGGAGTTTAATGAATATGAGAATATGGTTCAAATCCTGGAAAGATAATCATATGCTTCAAGATTATGTGTGGGAAGACGATTCGCAAGAGACTAGAACACACAAAATTTTTGCTGCAGTTGATAAAGCTTCATACGAATTTGATACTAGCAAACCAGTCTGGTTGGAGTCTACTATCCGGGAGTTCAAACGACATGGCAAGGCTAGATTTACAAAGGATAATTTTGTGGATGAAATCCCATTTGATTATCTTGAAATTCATGTTTTAGACGAAGACTAAAACACAATTTATTAACATAGTGATTGCTGTTTTCTAATGAAAAACAACGGACTATGTGATATTATTAACAAGGGGAGAAACAACGGGAGGTGAAAAATTGTGGACATGAATATGTTTCAGGATGATGGTGTCAATTCATGGAATACCGTCATGCTTTTATACGAATCCGCAATCAAAAAATTTCGTACCAAGGTAGAAATTTTAAATGATGAATTTCAACAGGTACATCAATATAATCCAATAGAGTATATTAAAACAAGAGTTAAGACACCAGAGAGCATAGTTAAAAAGCTCAAAAAAAACGGCTATGACGTTTCGATACCAAGTATGATTGAACATTGTAACGATATAGCTGGCGTCAGAATAGTTTGCTCATTTACATCAGATATTTATCAAATTGCAGAGATGATTGGACGTCAGACAGACGTTACAGTTATTTCAATAAAGGACTACATCAAAAATCCTAAGACATCAGGCTACAAGAGCTATCACATGCTTGTTAAGATTCCGATTTACCTATCTGACAAAACTGTTGATACCAAAGTAGAAATCCAGATTCGTACTATAGGTATGGACTTCTGGGCTAGCCTAGAGCATAAAATTTATTACAAGTTCGAGGGTAATGCACCTGAATACATCAGTAGAGATCTTCGTGAATGTTCTGAGATTGTATCGATGATGGATACCAAAATGCTTCAGCTTAATGAGGCTATCATGCAGACCAAGCTTGAGGAGGAGCGTCAGCGAGAAGAAAGCAAACACACAAATGGCTGGCAGGAAAAGGTAGTCGAGGGCAATACTCATTAGTATTTTTCATATATAGCTTAATATGATATTATTTACACTGTCGGGCAGGTCCTGGCAGTGTTTTTTTAGGAGGATAATTATGATAGAAATATTAAAAGCAATATTATTCGGTATTGTTGAAGGAATAACTGAATGGTTACCTGTTAGTAGTACCGGTCACATGATTCTTTTGGATGAAATTGTAAAACTTGATGTTTCAGAAGAGTTTTACAGCATGTTTCAGGTAGTTATTCAGTTAGGTGCAATCCTTGCTGTAGTTATTATTTTCTGGAATAAAATTTGGCCATTTGGCAAGAAAACAAATGAAGCACCACTTAGCAATTCTGGTATAGGCGCATGGATCAAAAAAGATATTTTCGTATTGTGGTTTCATATTTTGTTGTCATGTATACCAGCAGCAGTAGTTGGTGTACTTTGGGATGATCTTTTTGAAGAATTATTCTATCACCCAATCCCAGTGGCACTTGCCCTTATAGTTTTTGGTGTAGCATTTATTATTGTTGAAAGCATGAATGCTGGAAAGAATGCAAAAATCACTACAGTAGCAGACATTACTTACATGACAGCATTTTTGATTGGTATGTTCCAGCTTATCGCAGCAATCTTCCCAGGAACATCTCGCTCAGGTGCAACAATTGTTGGTGCCCTTATTATTGGCGTTTCACGAACAGTCGCAGCTGAGTACACCTTCTACTTAGCTATTCCTGTAATGCTTGGCGCAAGCTTACTTAAAATCTTAAAATTCGGTCTTGATTTTACCTCAATGGAGGCAGCAATTCTCGCAGTAGGCATGGTTGTAGCATTTTTAGTATCTATTGTTGTAATTAAATTCTTGATGGATTACATAAAGAAACACGACTTCAAGATTTTTGGATGGTACAGAATTGTACTTGGAATTATAGTTATTATCTGCGGTATAGCAGGCATCATAAAATAATATATAAAATAAAAATACCCTCGTAGGCATCAAGCTCTTAGGTTTCTCAAGCGAATCGTTTTAGATGAGCGGAGAAACACTAAGGCTTGTAGCCGTAACGAGGGTTTCTTAGTCTTTGGGATATTTTACAGCTGCGCTGTGCAGTGTGGACAGCGAGTAGCTTTGATATTTATTTTGCTGTAGCAGTATGGGCAATCTTTTTCGGTTGGCTCAGTAGCTTCAGCATCTTCTTTGTTTTTCTTTACAAGTGCAGTGGCACGTTCTGTGGCTCTGTTAATCCCTTTAATAAGACAGAAAATAACAAGCGCAACGATTAAAAAGTTAATAACAGCAGTAATGAAATTTCCATAAGTAAGAACAGGTGCATTCTCTCCTGAACCAAGAGTGACCTTTAATTCTGAAAAGTCTGTTCCGCCGAAGATTCCAAGGATTGGTGTGAGAATATCTTCGTTTAATGAAGTTACGATAGCAGTGAAAGCACCACCAATAATGACACCAACTGCCATATCCATTACATTGCCGCGAAGAATAAATTCTTTGAATTCTGAGATAAAACCATTCTTTTTACTCATAGTGACCTCCCATAAATATATGATAACTAAATAAAACAATTTTATTATAGCAATCTAGATAACAAACCAAAAGATGTACAGTTGGAAAAATTCGTTGAAAAAAGTATAAAAAATTAAAATCGTTAAAAAAATGTTGCTTGTAAAAACTGAATATGAGACAATAACACTAGCGTATTTTTATAAATAATAATTTAAAGACAGGGAGGAATAAAAATATGGCTTTTTGTAAATATTGCGGAAATCAATACGAAGACGGACAGCAGTGCAATTGCCCAGGTGCACAGGCAGAGAGAGCAGCTGCTACAAATAATCAAGGGTTCGCTCCAAATGGTGCTCCACAGCAGCAGTTTGCTCAGCAGCCTTATGGACAGCCTTATGCTCCAGCAAACAACATCGGACCAGAGTTAGGAAAGGTATTCAAGAATTTCTTTGTGGCTCCAGTTGAGATGTTCCAGGATGCTATGACAGCAACAAGCAACGCTGCACAGTTTATTGCACTTGGCATTAGTGCTCTTGTAACACTTATTTTCTCATGGTTAGCATTCGGTGACGTTTTTGATGATGAAGCATTCAAGTATGCTTTCTTTGTAGTTTTAATTACAGTTGCATTAAAGGCAGTACATTGCGTAGTTGCTTTCTTAATTAAGGATAATGCACAGTTACCATTTGGTAAGTTATTTGCAGCATTTGGTACAGCTACTATTTTTGATGCTATTGCTTCAATCGTTATGTTCTTCATCTTCAAGATGTGTGCAGGCGCTGACTCAGCTACATCTATCGTAACATGGGTGTTTGGTTTATTCTTTGCTTGGACTGTAGCAGGTGGTTCTTACACAAAGGCAGCATATACAGTAGCTACTAAGAAAGAGTCAAAGATTGTAAACGCTTTTGCTATCACAGCAGCAGTTTGCTGCTTCATCGTAGTTGCAATCATGGTTAATGCAGCTGAAGATTCACTCAGCTTAGGAATGTTTTTCTAATACATAATTAGATGGGAGATTAAATATGTTTTGTGAAAATTGTGGAACAAAATTAGAAGACGGTACAGTCTTTTGTACTAACTGTGGCGCAAAACAGGACGTTGTTCCTGCAGTTGCACCAGACTTTAAGCCAGAGGGCGAGACACCTGTTACAACTGTTGACGAGGCAGTTGCTGCAACAGAGTCAGCTGTAGAGGGGGCTCCAGAGGCAGCTCCATCCGCACAGCAGGCAGCTCCTCAGTTCCAGCAGGCACCACAGCAGCCTTATGGTCAGCAGCCATACGCTCAGCAGCCATATGGCCAGCAGCCTTACGGTCAGCCATACCAGGCTGCACCAAAGCAGAATCCGCTTAAGAAGGTACCTATTTGGGCTTGGATTATTATTGCAGTAGTTATTATTGCAGGTATTGTAGGATTTATTTTCCTTAACAAGCGCATGCATACAATTGATATCAATGACTACATCACAGTTGAGTTTGATGGTTATGATACAGTAGGTACAGCTACAATTGTTCTTGATGAAGATTTCTGGGATGAAGTTTACGAGAAGTCAAGCTTCAAGGGCAAGAAGAAGTCTAGCACATTCTCTTCATACTACACTGAGGGTGAGTATATGGAGGATGAGATTGGTGGTTACATCAAGTATGAGCTTGACAAGGATTCAAAGCTTACAAACGGCGATGAAGTTAAGGTTGAGTACAAGATTAAGACTGACAAAATTGCTAAGAAGTACGGTGTTACTATCGAAGCAAAGGACAAGACATTCAAGGTAGCAGATCTTGAAGAGGTTGAGTCATTTAATCCATTTGATGATATTGAAATCACATTTACAGGTGTTTCTGGAGATGGTGAGTTCCAATACGAAGTTACAAACGAAAGAGATATCTATGATGAATTCTCATTCTCATGTGACGATGATTGGTATCTTGAAGAAGGTGACACAACAACAATCAAGTTTGCTGAATATTGGGATGAGGATGAACTTATTGAGTACTGTGCAGAAGAGTACGGTATGATTCCTACAGAGACAGAGATGGAAGTTACTGTAGAGGGACTTGGTTCATATGTTGATGATGCAACACTCCTTACAGCTGCAAATGTAGCAGACATGGATGCAGAAGCTCAGGACGAGATTACAACAGAGCTTGATAGCTTGTATGCTGACTATGACTACACAGTAAACTCTATGGATTACCTCGGTTCATATGTTGTTTCTGATGGAACATACGGCAACTATGTATACTTTGTATACAAGGTAAATCTCGACATCGAGATGGAAGGCGAGTCAGGATCTGTTGAGTACTACACAACAGTTGAGTTCTCAGATGTTGTTGCTAACGCTGATGGAAGCAATATTTCTTACAGCTACATTTCTGGTACACCATACAATTCATATGATTTTGATATCGGTGGATACTATGGATATGTATACGGATATGAGACTCTTGAGGACCTTCAGGACGAAATGTCATACTACGAGTCTTACTATGATGTAACTAATAATGTTTCAGTTTCTGAATAATTATTGAATACCTAAAATACCATCCTAGCCATTTGGCAGGATGGTATTTTTTTTCTTGTGGATATGGATTATAATAGAGAAAGTGTTTAGCACAAGAATAAGTATTTAGGAGAATTTGTTATGGGATTATTTGACAAGAAGAAAAAAGAGCAGGTGGAAGAAACTAAGACACTTACTCTTGAAAATACAGAGGTTAAACCTGATTCAGACAATCAGCAGCGTTATTCTGTAATTGTTGAGAATGTTACAACAATGCTTGATGGAGATGGCGTCATTGTAACTGGTCGTCTTACCGGTAAATTATCAAAGAACGATTATTTGTATTTATATCAGCCTGCTGCCATGCCTGTTCGATGCACAGTAGCTGGTATGGAAGCAAAGCTTGATGATAATAGAACATCTATCGTTGACGAGGCAGAGGATACCGTAGTATCTCTTCAGCTAGATATTGCAGAAGACATCAAAATCAGAAAGTTTGCAGTACTTACAAATCTTGGACC
Source organism: Pseudobutyrivibrio sp. (assembly GCF_015057185.1). Lineage (GTDB taxonomy): Bacteria > Bacillota > Clostridia > Lachnospirales > Lachnospiraceae > Pseudobutyrivibrio. Next base: position 17,389 of record NZ_SVEV01000036.1, read on the forward strand.
ACAGGAGAAATCTAGTGCCAAAATTTCTGCAGAGGACGCTGCTCTAGCAGCACTAATTAATGGCATGCCAGCTTTTGGCAAGGATAATGGTTATCATGCCACACTTGCATATTGGCTTAGCCATGCACATCTTATTACTCCAATTAAATTGGACAAGGAGCCACAGCTTAATGAGAAGGGTGTGGCCACTATCAGCAAGGACGCAAAAATCGGATTTTACATGCTCAAATCTACTGCAAAGCTTGCAGGTACACCTGAGGGACAGGATAGCATGGTACTTCCTTTATTTACAGATTGGCAGTCACTTCGTAGATGGAAGGGCTTAGCTCAGGATGGAACCAAAGTCCACACACAGATTATTAGCTTCCAGCAGCTTTATTCGATGCTCAAAAAGGGCACTGTCTATGCAGGTATAGCTATCAATCCTTTCAATCCTATTCCATGTACACTTCCAGTTCCATATTTGGATACAATTGTTAATACACCTGGATACAAAAATGAATTTGGACCAAAGGAAGGCCAGGGAGCAGTTCAGGAGGAAAAACTTCGCGCTGGACAGAAAATTATGCTTGGACTTCCAAAAGAAAATGAGGAGAATGCAGCTATTCGTGAAAAGCTGGCTGAGTACGGACAGACTCATGAGGATGTTAATTCGATAGCCTTCCTTACAAAAGTAGAAGAAGAAACAAAAAATGTTAGACACTTAGTAGTGTTAGATTTCACACAGGAATATTCAGCTGAAGATATGAAGGAGCATATGGAGGCTATTTATCAACAGCTCAATCCTCTCGCAAAGGAAATTAAGCAGGTTGAGTTTGCGATTAAGGGTAGAATTACAGCTCTTGATGATGTTGTTTCACAGCATCAGGACAAAATGGTTGTATATAGCAAATAGTTTTAGCTTACTTTTACAAGAGGCATAATATGACAACGGAAGAATTGATAATTAAGGACAAGGATTTTGCTAATCAGTTGGAGGGCAAAATCCTTCCTTTTCTAAAAAGCAATATTAAAGATGGTTACTTTACAAACCGTGATGGCCTAAAGCAGTATTATCAGATTCTTATTAATTCACAGGAGAAAGGCTCCATTGTTATTTGCCACGGTTATAGTGAGTTCACTACCAAATTTAGTGAGACCATGTACTATTTCTATGAAATGGGCTATTCGGTTTTTATAGTAGATCATCGAGGACATGGCATGTCAGATAGACAGGTTAGCGGATACTCAAAGATTCATGTTAATCATTTCGAAGATTATGTAGAGGATTTTCATGAGTTTGTTGAGAAAATTGTTATTCCAGAGAGCCTGACAGAAAATCTTTTATTATTTGCCCATTCAATGGGCGGGGCAATTGCTTCACTATACATGGAGAAATATCCAAATGATTTTTCAAAAGCAGTGCTTACATCGCCTATGATAGCGTTAAACACCTCGGGCAAAAGCAATTTTGTAGTGGGACTTGTAAAATTTTTATCTCACATTCCGTTTTTGACCAAAGCATACATGCCAAAGCAGCATGACTATGATCACAAATTCAAATATCCATATTGTTCTTCTATGTCCAAGGCGAGATATACCTTCACATATCAGGAAAGAGAAAGAGTGCCAGAATATCGCACCGATGGCTGCACCTATGGATGGGCTAGAGAGGCTATTAATGTTTCTAAAAAAATTCTTAAAAACGCCCATTTGATTTCAATTCCTGTTATACTTATGCAAGCATCTATGGATACATTGGTTTTACCAGAACCGCAATCCCAATTCGCTCAGTTGGTTCCAAACTGCCGACTTGTGAGATTTGATGGTTGCAAGCATGAGATATTCAATGCTACCGATGATATTATCCTAGACTACTATAAGATGGTATTTGATTTTTATAATGAATGAATTGGTAAGGAGTGCAGTATGTCAGACAAGGATTTTAGAGAGTTTGACCCAGAAGAAACTACAGCAGATATTTCTGATGAGGTTATAGAAGAAGTAACTGGACAAAATAATAAAAACAATACAGATTCAGAAAACGATGACAATGAGAAAAAGCCAACTGAGTTTTGCTACATGTGTCGTCGACCAGACACAATTGCTGGTCCGCTTATTAAATTAGCGCCAGGAATGTCAGTATGTTCAGAATGTATGCAACGTACTTTTGATTCTATGGGCAGCTTTGGATTTGGCGGCGGTGATAATTCAAAGAGTAACGTTGATATGTCAAAGATGCCAAATATTAGCTTCCTTAATCTTGGCTCTTTATTTGGCGAAGGTCCCAAAATTAAAAATGCTCATGGCCCTTCATCTGCTAATAAGGAAGAGGACAGACCAGCTCCAGCAATTGATATTAATAATATTATCCCACCACATAAAATCAAGGCTATGCTTGATGAATACGTTGTTGGTCAGGATTACGCTAAAAAGGTTATGTCTGTAGCAGTTTACAATCACTACAAGCGTGTTGCTACAGGAACAATGGATGACATAGAAATCGAGAAATCTAATATGCTTATGCTTGGACCTACTGGTTCGGGTAAAACATATTTGGTACGTACATTGGCTCGACTTCTTGATGTGCCTCTTGCAATCACAGACGCAACATCACTTACAGAGGCAGGCTATATCGGTGACGATATCGAGTCAGTAGTTAGCAAGCTTTTGGCAGCTGCTGGAAACGATGTGGAGAGATGCCAGCAGGGTATCATCTTCATCGATGAAATTGATAAGCTAGCTAAAAAGAAAAATGCAAATCAGCGTGATGTTAGTGGTGAATCTGTTCAGCAGGGAATGTTAAAGCTTCTTGAGGGGGCGGATGTAGAGGTTCCAATTGGTGCTTCTAGCAAAAATGCAATGGTTCCTACTACTACAATTAATACTAGAAATATATTGTTTATCTGCGGTGGAGCTTTCCCAGCAATGGACGAAATAATAAAGGCTCGCTTGAACAAGCATTCGTCAATGGGATTTATGGCTGACCTCAAGGACAAATATGACGATGACAAAAATATTCTTCAGAAGGTTACAGTTGAGGACCTTAGAGAATTCGGTATGATACCAGAGTTTATCGGAAGACTCCCAATCGTATTTGCGACAGAGTCTCTTGATGAAGATATGCTGGTACGTATTTTAAAAGAGCCAAAGAATGCAATTATCAAGCAATATCAGAAGCTGCTGGAATTAGATGAAGTAAAACTAGAGTTTGAGGATGAGGCTCTTCATGCAATCGCAAGAAAAGCTATTGATAAAAAGCTTGGAGCCAGAGGACTTCGTTCTATCATTGAGGAGTTTATGCTTGATATCATGTATGAGATTCCAAAGGATGACAATATTGGCCAAGTAATTATTACAGAAGATTATATAGAGAAAAAGGGCGGACCTAGAATTCTTGTGAGAACTATGGGGATGATTCCTGAAAAAGTCGCTGTCCAATAGTTACAGAATTGTGAATTCAGAACGATTATAGGTAATAAGTAACGTAAATAAAAATTTGTTCAAAATATTCGGACATTTTCTTTACTTTGAAAAAGTGTTCTGTTAAACTAAATTTAGTTGAGCGTGGGGCTCAACGAGTAATATATTGGAGGTACTTTAGCATGAGCAAAGGTACAGTTAAGTGGTTCAACAATTCAAAGGGCTACGGATTTATCTCAGACGAAGCTGGAAACGATGTATTCGTTCACTTCAGCGGCATCAATTCAGAGGGCTTCAAGACTCTCGAGGAAGGTGCTACAGTTGAGTATGAAGTAACTGATGGGGCAAAGGGACCACAGGCTGTTAACGTAACAGTTGTACGTTAATCAAATTTTTCATTAATCATATTTTTGGGATACCTTTGGTTGTGTTATGAAAAACAAGCTATAGGCAATACAGAATTGATTAAGGGGGAGAGGCAGCGTAAGTAATTACGCTGCTTACTTTTTTTTAGAGGAGAATTAATTGAAAAAGATACTGCATTTTTTACTTAATATATTATTAACTCTATTCTTTATTGTAGCGGTACTTGCTGGATTATTTTTTTATAGGCAATGGAAAAGCGGGAAACTCATAGATTCTAAGATCCCAGAAGCTGTTACAGTTGAAAGTGTTTCTTATGACAGATATGCATACCAGCATATTAGCGCTGAGGCCCAGGAAACCTACGACCAAATATACGACTGTATAATCAATTTCGATGATGCAGTTACACTTGTCACAAATGATGAAAATGTGCTCAATGCTGCTTATGAAGCTATGACTGCAGATTATGGTGATTTATTTTGGATTAGTGGATATCAGTACAATACCTACACTTCTGGGGATGAAGTCGTACGTCTAGAGTTTTTACCTAAATATACAATGTCTGAAGATCAAAAAAATGTTTATCAGGCAAGTGTGGAACAAATATCTAACCAGTGGTTGTCGGGCATAAGCCAGTCTGCCAGTGATTATGAAAAAGCTAAATACGTTTTTGAGACCCTAATTGAAAATGTAGATTATGATGTAAATAGCCAGGAAAATCAAAATATTCTCAGCGTTTTCTTATATAACAAGACCGTATGTCAGGGATATGCAGATGCAGCATGGTACCTTTTGGACAAGCTTGGAATAAACAGTGTGGTTATTACAGGAACGGCCAACAACGAGAATCATGCATGGAATTTAGTATACCTTGATGGTGCCTATTATTATATGGACGTAACCTGGGGAAATAGTAAATATTTAAACCAAAATAATGACACAACAAAGCGTGTGAACTATGCATACATGGCACTGACTACAGAGGAAATTAGCCAGAGTCACACTATAACATCTAGCTTTGAAGTGCCAGAATGCTTGTCCAATGCAGATAATTATTATGTCCATGAGGGCCTCTACTATGATTGGTTTGGGACAGATGCTATAGGAAATAGAATTGCCCAGTCCTTTGAAGCGGGGGATAGTGAAATATCCTTAAAGTTTAGCAGTTCTGATCTTTACGGACGAGTAATTACCTATTTCTTTGATGAAAAGCACATTACAGATTATTGTAAAGATATTGAATCGATCTATTATTTGAAGGACGATAATGCAAATGTTTTGACAATTCAATGGTAAAAATTGAATAAACTAAAATATTTGACGCATGTGGTTTTAAAAACTACATGATGAATTAATAAAAACTATTTACGTGGTATTGCTTTGGTGGTAATATATACTTGATTATTGATACGGAGGAATACCATGTACAAAATTATATTAGATAGTTGTGGAGAACTTACAGATGAGATGAAGGCTGATGGACGTTTTGTTAATGTTCCATTGACTTTAGAGATAGATGATGAACAAATTGTAGATGACGAGACTTTTGATCAGGCAAGCTTTATTAAAAAGGTCGCAGAAAGTCCTAATGCTCCTAAATCAGCATGTCCTTCACCAGAGGCTTTTATGAAGGAGATGGAATGCGATGCTGATAATGTTTACGTAGTCACTCTTTCGGCTGAGCTTTCTGGTTCATACAATAGTGCCTGCCTTGGCAAGGATTTATTCCATGAGGAAAATTCTGAGAAAAATGTACACATTTTTAACTCTAAATCAGCTTCTATTGGCGAGACATTAATTGCTCTTAAAATTGCTGAGTGTGAAAATGCTGGCATGTCTTTCGAAGAAGTAATTGCAAAGGTTGACGAATACATCGAGGGGCAGCACACATTCTTCGTGCTTGAGACACTTGAAACATTTAGAAAATCAGGACGTCTTTCTGGATTAAAAGCAGTTATCGCAGACACTCTTAATATCAAACCTGTTATGGGTTCTACAGAGACTGGTTATATTCAGCAGTTGGCCAAGGGCCGTGGCATGAATATGGCCATTGAAAAGATGACAAAATGTCTTATGGATGTAACAACAAATTGTGAGGACAAGATTCTTGCAATTTCTCATTGCAACTGTCCTGAGCGTGCTCTATCATTAAAGAAAAAAATGGAGTCGATTGCCAATTTTAAAGAGATCTTTATCGTGGACATGAGAGGTGTTAGTACCATGTATGCAAACGATGGAGGCGTTATCATGGTAGTCTAGTTTGATTAATGACATACGAAGAGATTGTTAATATAATTGATAATAAACGTCGATTTGGAAAAGCTTGCGGGAGAGATGTGACATCACATTTTATGGATGCTCTTAACCATCCGGAAATGGGATTTCACATTATCCACATAGCTGGCACCAACGGCAAGGGATCAGTGGCAGCTTTTGTGAGTAGTATCTTACAGGCTGCTTCTTTTGCGTCTAATGAGCCTTTTAAAGTGGGGTTGTTTACCTCTCCCCATTTGATTGATTATACAGAGAGAATTCAAATAAATGGTCAGCAGATTTCTAGAGAGGACGTCACTAGAATTGGAACGATGCTTCTTGGTGTAGATTTGGATTTAGAGCCAACAATGTTTGATTATTGGTTAGCTATGGCTATGGTGTATTTCCGTGAAAACAATGTGGATTATGTAGTTCTTGAAACTGGTCTTGGTGGGGCAAAGGATTCTACCAATGGATTATCACAATATCCTGAAGTTTGTGCAATCACATCCATAGGCTTAGAGCATACCCAGTATTTAGGTGATACCATAGAAGCTATTGCTGGTGAAAAGGCGGGCATTATTAAACCAAAAGTTCCTGTTGTAATTGGTCAGTTACCTCTAGGTGCTGTTTCCGTTATTAGCGAGAGGGCTCATAGCCTTGGCGCTGAGGTTTTTCAGGCACAGCCAATAGATACTAACATTGAACTTGGTTTATTTGGTGGATATCAACGTCAAAATGCAGCTACTGCTGTGGAAATAATAAAGAATTTACCAATAAAAATTACAATGGAAAGTATTAAGAAGGGGCTAGCAGAAGCCTCTTGGCCTGGTAGAATGCAGATTATATCTAAGAATCCATTTATTCTATTAGATGGAGCTCATAACCCATCTGGGGTACAGGCTTTATATGATAGCCTTAGGGCGGAATTTCCAAATGAAAAGTTTTCATTTATAATGGCAGTAATGGCGGATAAAGATTATCTGGAAATGGTAGAAATCATCCGTCCGATTATTGCTGAGATTTATACCGTGACTATTGAATATTCTAGAGCGATGCAATCTCAGAAATTAGCAGAGAGTCTTCAAAGCATCGGTATAGCTGCAATTTCTTGTGAGGATTACAAAAAAGCAGTTAAATTGGCTAGTTGTAGCGGACACAAGGTTATAATGATGGGGTCATTATATTTTATTGGTGAGGTTTTACATGATAAGAACGAGGCAGGAAGCGTGTAGCGTTCTTGGGTTGACTATTTACGCTACTAATTCCCAGGTTAAAACAGCATACAAAGAATTGGTCAAAAAATATCATCCTGATGTTACTGGCAGCAATGACGTTACTATGTATGAGCAAATAACAGAGGCCTATCAGTTTCTCATGACTGAATCAAAAGGTAAAGTTATGACTCATTCTAGGGTTGTGGGTAAACCTCAACAGAGAACCACTGCAAGCAATGCGGACTATGCAGCATTTCAGAAAAAGGCGGCTAGACAAAAGCAAAAAAAGGCAGAAGAGTTTGCTCAGAAACAAAAGGAGTTTGCAGATAAAGCAAAAAAACAAGAAGCTGATTATAAGAGAGCTATGGAGGCAATTGATGCTATTCGAGCGGCTCGAACCTTGCAGGCAATGATATGGGCCAATGGATTAGGAAAAAATAATGGAGATAATGAAAAAGCGGACTGATGAAAATATATTTTTAGCTGTAGTAGCAGTAGCACTACCTACTATGCTTGAACAGATTTTGTCGGTTTTAATGCAGTATGTTGATACTGCAATGGTTGGGCATCTCGGTGCCAAAGCTACGGCAGCTGTATCTACTTCAACCACTATAACTTGGTTGATAGGAAGTATTCCTGTTGCTTTTGGCGTTGGAGCTATGACTATGATTGCCCAAGCAATTGGCGCAGAAGAAAAGCACAAAATTGCTCAGGTGGCAAAGCTTAGCCTTTTGTTTGCGGTTGGCGTAGGTGTAGTAGTAGAAGCGATATGTCTGGCAGTGTGTCCATTTGTGGCAGGCTGGATGGGGGCTACAAGCGAAGTAGCACCTGCAGCTACAAGATATTTCTTCTGGGTTTCTGTACCAATAGTTTTTAAATCTATAAATATAATACTTGCCGCTGCAGTCAGAGCCACTAAGGACACCAAAACACCTATGTATATTGGAGTTGGTGCCAATATTATGAATGTGGTTTTGGATTACATATTTATTTATGTTCTAAATTTGGGTGTAGATGGTGCTGCATATGCCACATGTATTTCCGCAGTTGCTGGCGGTGTTCTAATGCTATTAGCATTCTTCCATCATCCTGAGTTTAGATTCGAAGGCAATTTCTTTGACACTGAAAAAGAAATTCAGCGAAGAATGTGGAAGCTTGCAATTCCATTACTCTTGATTAACGTGGCTTCTACCTCTGGCTATGTTGTTTTTGCAGGGCTGGTATCTCATATGGGCACTATTATATTTGCAGCCCATAGTATAGCAGTAGGAGCTGAGGAGTTATTCTATATTGGCGGATATGGTTTCAAATCATCTGCTAATACAATGGTTGGAATTGCCTATGGTGAACAGAATTATCCTAAATATCGCAAAGTCTGCGTTAGCAGTATCATAGCCACAGTTGCAATTATGACTATTAGTGGAGTGTTACTATATATATTGGCAGCGCCTTTGATGGGAATATTTACAGAGGATGCAGAGGTAATTGCGCTAGGTAGTCGTGTACTGAAAATGGTTGCCTTTAACGAGCCATTCTTTGGTTTATATATTATTACAGAAGGAATATATTACGGATTAGGCAGGACAAAGTATCCATTTGTAATAGAATTTTGCGGCATGTGGTTAGTGAGAATTCTCCCAACGTACATAGGAATCCATTTCTTTGGTATGGGATTGATTTATGTATGGTGCTGTATGATTGCGGACAATGTACTAAAAGCAGTGTTCTTAACAGTTCCAGTAAAATATCTTTGGAAAAAAGCTAATAAATAAGTAGCAATATAATACTTATTATGCTAATATATATATTAGCTTGATTGATATAATATAAATTATTTCAATCATAATAATTAAAGGGTGCGATAAGGAGAATGATATGTTTTGTGAAAAATGTGGTAAAGAATTACCTGATGGAGTAAAGTTTTGTTCTGGCTGTGGTGCGCCACAGAACCCGCAGCAGAATACATTTAATCAACAACAGCAATATAGTGCACAGCCTGATTATGGATACAATCAGCAACAGCAATATAGTGCACAGCCTGATTACGGATACAATCAGCAACAGCAATATAATGCGCAGACTGATTATGGATATGCACAGCAACAATATGCTCAACAGCCTGGATACTATCCACCTAAGAAAAAGGGCCATGGTCTACTGGTTGTACTGATTCTTTTATTTATAGTTGTTGTGGGATTCGGTAGCTTATACTTTATTTTCCCAACACCACAAAAGGCGGTTGAAAAATGGTTTGAAGCTGTGAAGGATCTCGAATTTGACGAAGCAGCCAAGTACATGGATTCTAAATCAGCAGCTGCATTACATTTGTTATCTTCCTACGAGGACGATGCATATGGTGTTTTTGGCGATTTGTTCGCTGGTGTAGAGCTAGAAGATGTTGAAGCTGATTATGGTGATGATGCTAATATAGTCACTGATGTATTTAATAAATATTTTGCAGATGAATGCACAGTGTATGTTACTGTCAGCTATGACGGCGACGAGGAAGTGCTTGAATTACCTATGATCAACGAAGGCATTGGTGATTGGAAGATTGATGGTGGTGAAATCGATTTATAAATAAACTATTTAGGATTCAGGGCAATTTGCTCTGAATCCTTTTTCGTTATATGGATGAAAAAGGTGTTTAATATACTGCGTTATAGAAAATGCGTATAATATTAAAATATGTTGACATGTAATGATTATTGTGATAACATTCGTATGTTTGTAGAATTGTTATTTTGTTTTTGCAAATTGAGAGGTGAAAAATGGAACTTACAACACTTAATAAAGAGTACAATTTATTACGTGAAGAGAGCCAGGAAAAATTTGTTAAAATGAGCATGATTGAGCCAGATATCAATTTTGTTGAAGAATATTGGATTACTTCTGATCATACTCTTGGTAATACAAAGGCTTATTTTAATTCATATGAGATGGCTGTTGAGTTTGCCCTCGATAGAGTTGATTATAGAATGTTATTAAATGAAGATGGTCAAAAGCCATTTATTATTCTTGTTAATGGCAAGGCAATTAATACTCACGGTCAGCTTGAAGCTTTTCTTAATGGAGAATTCCAGATCAAGGCTGAGAACATCGTTGAGAATCACGTAAGAAAATTATATGCTTTTTAATTAGGTTAACTAAGGACATCCTTATGATGTCCTTTTTATTTTGCAAGAAAACCACCCTGTTTTTTACCAGTAAAGAAAAATCTTATTTGCCTAATATTCTTGTTAGCTGGATAGACCAGTGATAACATTGACTCAAGATGTGTTTATCATGAGATGGCTAAGTATGCGGGGAGCTTTATGACTAGGGTAAAATTAAAGAACGATTATGTAAAAGTAGTTAATGATGGAAAAATAATAGGGGATTGTGGTGGAAATCAGGACTTTTTCAAGCGGTCTGACATACCATTTGCAGCTGGTCAAGGGTGCGGTATGGTGGCAGCGATAGATGTATGCTTATATTTGAACAATACATCTACAATTACGCTAACAGATTATATTCTTTCGGCCAAAACGTTTATTAAAAGACATAAACTATCTGGTCTATTCTTGCGTGAAATTAAAAGGAATAATAGGACTGTTTTTTCGATAGGAATTATTCCTGCCCAGATTTGTAAAGAATTAAATGATTGCTGTAGAAGGATACAACTGCCTTATAGATTCAAATGGTATGGACTACACGGGCATAAGAATTTGTATGAAAAAATTAAGCAGCAATTAGAAAACGATATCCCAGTTATCTGGTCAATTTATGCTCCTGGCAAAGAAAAATTAGCCTTATATAAATATGATGATTTGAAGGAAAATTATTTTAAAGTGGGAGCTGTAAATAACCACTATATGACTATAGTTGGGCTGACAGAATCCGCCACTGCTGATGCTAAATTACGGATGGCTGAGGTGTCCAGCTGGGGCAAAAAATATTACATAAATTTCGACGAATATTTACAGTTTGAAGGGGCGAGTTTAATAAACAAATACTGTTCTAATATTGTCTACTGTAAGCGTAGTTTTTAATATTATAATATATTTCATATATGCTATAATCATGTAGTTAAATATAGTAATGAAATAAGGGAAGGATAATGAAAAAGAGAATATTAATTATTATCTGCATAATAGCAGTTTTGATTGCAGCAGCTGGCATAGGTTTATTTGCCTATTACAATGTTCAATCGGATTTGGTTTATGCAGAGGTTTACGTAGAGGCTGGTTCATCTAATTGCGATGTTTCAGAATTTCTTAAGCGTGAGGCTTCCGGCGCCAAATTCACAAAAGATTCTGCATTCGACGTCAATGTTCCTGGCGATTATCAACTGAAGATTGAATGGAAAATGCCTATATTCGGCAAGCAGACATATGATACAGTTTTGCATGTTCAGGATACAATCGCTCCTACAGTTACACTTGCAACAGATGCAGTTACAATGTACACAAATGCAACTCCACCAACTGCCGCAGATTTGGTAGAGGCTGTAAATGATGTAACCAACTGCACTATTGATTTTGCAGAACAGTACGATTTTACCACTGAGGGGCAGTTCGATATTACTATAGTTGTATCAGATACATCAGGTAATACTACAGAAACTACAATCCCATGTACAGTTGTAGAGGACATAACTCCACCTGAGATTACTGGTGTAGAGCCGATTGAAATTGCCCAAGGTGATACTGTTTCATACAAGAAAAATGTTGAAGTAACTGATAATTACGATCCTAATCCAACCTTGGAAGTGGATAGCTCCCAGGTAAATGTAGATAAGCGTGGTACTTATACAGTGACTTACATTGCAACTGACGAGGCTGGAAACACAACTGAGAAAAGCACTACAGTGAGAATAGTGTCAGCTAAAATTGATGCAGCCACAGAAGAGACAGTAAATGCCATGGCAGATGAGATTTTAGCAGAAATCATCACCGATGGAATGAGTCAAAAAGAGCAAGCTAGAGCAGTATTTAACTGGGTAGTTAACAATATTACATATTCTGAATCTGCAGGTATCGATGATTTGCTATCGGCTGCATATAAGGGAATGTATTATCGTGTTGGAGATTGTACTGTTAAACAGAAAACTGCTGAGGTTATGTTAAATAGACTTGGTATCAAAAATATGGAAATAGAGAAAATCCGTGATACCAGAGGACATTATTGGTTATTAATTGATATTGGCGAGGGCTGGTATCATTATGATCCAAACCTACAATTGGATGGAACTTTGATTTTTTACTGGCATGATGCGGATCTTTGGGAATATTCAAATACACATGGCAATACTCACAATTATGATCCTAGTAAATATCCTACAATACAATAAATTCAGGAGGAATTGACATAATGAAAAACAAATTATTAGTATTAGCTGTTTCAGCAACTTTAGCTCTTTCAATGGTTGCATGCGGCGGCTCTAGTGACACAAAGGTAATTGAGTCAGACAACACTCAGGCGGCAGGTTCTTCTGATTCTGCAGATGCGGCATCAGGATACGTATTTACGTATAATGGACAGCAGATTCCTGTAGATGCAGATGCAGCTCCTATAGTAGAGGCACTTGGCGAACCTCAAGAATATTTTGAGTCACCAAGCTGTGCAGCAGATGGAATCGGAAAACTATATACTTATAGTGATTTTGAAATCCAAACCTATCCAGATGGCGACAAGGACCTTATTCTTTATGTCCTTCTTAGAACTGATAATGTGGCTACTGCCGAAGGTATCGATCTTTCTAGCTCAAGAGATGATATCATTGCAGCCTATGGCGAACCAACAACAGAGGCAACAGGAGCCATGACATACGAAAAGGATGGAGTATCCCTAGTATTTATTTTTGATGGAGATAGTCTCATTTCTATCGAATATGATAGTCCTCAGAATAAATAAATTGTCTGAAAATCCAAGGGATTTTTTAAAGCTTTGCAACTTTAGAAAATCCCTTGACTTATACTAAAAGTTACTATAGAATAACACATGTCGTCAGGAAGTGGCGGCTGGTCGAAAGACTGGCACCATCGTTTCAATTTCGTTGAAACTCTGGCACTATGCGCGAGTGGCTCAGTTGGTGGAGCGCCACCTTGCCAAGGTGGAGGTCGCGGGTTCGAGTCCCGTCTCGCGCTCTTTTAGTATAAAAAATAGGATCATCCATTTATGGGTGATCCTATTTTTTATACTAAATGATTACTTTAAATCGAGACGGGACGAAATGCATATAGGAGGGACCCACTTTAGTGGGAGGAACCTGTTTGCTACGACGCAGCCGTGCGAAGCACATATAATGCTGCGTCTTCCCACTTGATTTATCGAGCTCGCGCAATTTGACGAGATGCTTTCTTAATCCCGTCGAGCGTGGGGTACACAAGGGGTACAACCAGGGGCTTTTTGCTTAGTTGAAAGTCCACTATAACGAAATAAAAGCAGCGAGACTGCCTCTATTTGCACCCATGATTCTATGTGAATAAAAAAGATTAGGGTTACAGTGTGTGCAATAGTTGGTGGTCTCGATATGGCTTTCTGGAATTCCTGCTTCAAGGAATACAAGGCGGCAGGAAGCCCATAAATCTAACATATATTTGTCTTTGTCGTCAGGATTAAAAATAGATGGTCGAAGTAATGTTGATTTATGTTCTTCACCAAAAGCCTTTATAAATTCATTGGCAACATCGGCGCTTACTTCATAACAATCTTTGCATATGCTAGGTCCGATTCCGCATAAGATATCATTCACATTGCATCCAAACTCAGTACACATTTTTTCAACAGTAACTTTACCAATCTTGCCCACTGTGCCGCGCCAGCCGGAGTGAGAAAGTGCCACTACTTCTTTTACTGGGTCATAAAAGAATAATGGAACGCAATCTGCATAAAAAGTCACAAGTGGCATATCTTTTATGTTAGTGATTAAGCCGTCTACATCATCGTAGGGCAGTGGCTTTGTAAGCCCGTTTCCGGCATCCTTCTCATCTACGATAATCACGTTTGTGGTATGAGTTTGTTTTGAAAGACACATACGATCGTAATTCATACCTAAAGCATTTGCTATGCGGTGGTAGTTTTCGCGTACATTTTCATCTGAATCGCCTCTATTGAAGCCGAGATTTAGTGAATCATATACACCTTCGCTGACGCCACCGATTCTTGTGGAAAAACCGTGCTTTACACCTGCGTTTTTGAAAGAACTAAATGTAACAAATGATACGTTATTTTGGGTTTCTAAATTCATAACATTAACCGCCTATAATTATAATTTAATCATGAGTATAGCATATCGTCCTGACAAAAACCGAAAAAAGGATATTTGAATTTTCTGAAAATCGGAGAATAAAAGTGAAGCTTTGCAACTTTAAAAAATGTATTGACTTATGTGAAAAGTTACTATAGAATAACACATGTCGTCAGGAAGTGACGGCTGGTCGAAAGACTGGCACCATCGTTTCAACTTCGTTGAAACTCTGGCACTATGCGCGAGTGGCTCAGTTGGTGGAGCGCCACCTTGCCAAGGTGGAGGTCGCGGGTTCGAGTCCCGTCTCGCGCTCTTTTAGTATAAAAAATGAGGTCATCCAATAGGATGATCTCATTTTTTATATTAAAAGAGCAATTTACATTTTCTTCTTTCTCTGGGTAATAATCATTCCAGGGACAGTATTCTTGCCATAATTGAGATTTGTACAGCTTAAGTGTTTCTTTATTGTCGGAGTTATCTGCAAGTAATATCTTTCTCATAAGTAGTCTTCCCATTTTACTTATTTTATTTTTTATATTTATAGCAAAGGCATATTCGCCACGTTAAGGCTAATAGTATATGATGATTTGCTAATTATTAGATAATTGGCGCAATTCACACAAATGGTTGCTTTGGGGCGGAGATGATTTACTTTAAAAAAATATGGATTTTTCATTGACACTGTAAAATATAGGTGATATTATAATCGAGCGCTGTGGGACAGCAAGTCACACAGTGCAAAACGAAAAAGCAGATTGATAACTGAACAGTGAAACAAACCTTGAATTAATACAAGTTAATTGGTAACAAGCAAGCTTGTTACTTACAC
>NZ_SVEV01000037.1 GCF_015057185.1 Pseudobutyrivibrio sp.
GTCTTTAGACTCCAGTGCCGGTAACAAGCCCTTATAGGGCTAGAACAAACCACCGGCTAAGCCGGTGGTTTTGATTAATTAAGATTTCCATAAACCGTGGAGATTGCAATAAGCATAGGCTGCAACTACTTCATCATCATCGGTTAACATGAACTCGGCACATGGCTTTGCGCCAGGCTCTAAAACCTTTCTCTGAGCACCCTGTTTTGTCTCAAGAGCAATCCACTCGATGAAATGCTCAGGAGCCATTGGATGTTCTACAGAACCAACAGTAACAGTAACCTTGTTGCCTTCTACTGTGCAAACAGGTACGTGCTTCTCAACAGCGCCGTCTGATGTGCCAGGGACAAGCTCTGTCATTTTTTGTCCACAGCATGTCATAGGAGCGCCAGATTCTTTGACCATGCCTACGAAGTTTCCGCAAACTTTACAAACAAAAAATTTCATAAAAACCTCCTTTTACATAAATGTAAACCCCAATTAAATTACAAATACATACATGTATTTTACCATAGCAATATTGGTAAAACTACAATTTCATATTTTCTTTAAAATTATTGCTAGCAGGCTATTTGTGGCCCCATTTTGAGTTGTTTAATTCAGGTAACTAGTTTAATATTATTACAGCACAAAACATTGGGGGATAATGTATATGAGACCGATACTTAAAAATAAGTTGTATCTCTATTTGACAGAATTTTTCGCGGGAATGTCTGTCATGGCAGTGGAGTTGGGGGCTAGCAGATTGCTAGCGCCATATTTTAGTTCGTCACAGATTGTTTGGACTATAATTATCGGAACAATTATGATTGCAATGGCACTTGGAAATTTATATGGTGGCAGAGCAGCTGACAAGGATCCTAACCCTGACAAGCTCTACAGTAGGATAATTATAGCGGCAGTTTGGATCGCCGCCATTCCTGTTGTTGGGAAATATATAATTATCGGTATTTCGGCTCTATTGATTTTTACCGTCAGCAATAATTTCTTAGTTATCGCAGGCTTTGTTGCCTGTATGGTAATATTCGTATTTCCGTTATTTTTACTTGGAACAGTGACACCTTCCTTGGTGAAATTTTCCGTGGACAGCCTAGATGACAGCGGAAGCGTAGTTGGTAAGCTTAATGCCAGCAACACCATTGGAAGTATAATCGGTACCTTTGTTCCAACATTTATTAGTATTCCAGCTGTTGGTACCGCAGTTTCGTTTCTGATCTTTGCAGGCATATTATTGCTGCTTTGTATTGTCTATTTCATTAGTCCAACAGTAAATTTTATGGAGGTCAAGAAGGTTCATTTTAGCATTGTGCTATTTATAGTCTGCTGTCTTCTTGGCCACGATAATAGCTTTGCTTTTTGGCAGACTGACCTTACTTATGAGGGAGAATCCATCTACAATTATTTACAGGTAAAGGAAAATGATAATCAGGTGATTCTTTCTACCAACGTTTTATTTGGTACGCAATCTGTTTATCAGAAGGAAAAGGGGCCTACAGGATTTTACTATGACCATGCCATGGCTGCAGTTTATATGGGAGCAAAATCCGATTCTCAGGAGCCTACCAAAATACTAGTTTTAGGAAATGGTTCCGGAACTTATGCCACTCAGTGCAAACGATACTTCGATAATGTAGAAGTTACTGGTGTGGAAATTGACCAGAAAATCACGGATTTGGCTCACGAATATTTTTCATTGCCAGAGGATGTTCCGGTGGTGACCTACGA
This sequence comes from Pseudobutyrivibrio sp., assembly GCF_015057185.1. Taxonomy (GTDB): domain Bacteria; phylum Bacillota; class Clostridia; order Lachnospirales; family Lachnospiraceae; genus Pseudobutyrivibrio. Next base: position 1,726 of record NZ_SVEV01000037.1, read on the forward strand.
TGGGCGCGCTTATTTGAATGTTATTGATGAAAAATACGACGTGATTATGGTGGATGCATATCAGGACATAACAATTCCATTTCAGATGTCTAGCGTGGAGTTTTTTACTCTTGTAAAGGAGCATCTAACTGACAATGGAGTGATGGTGGTCAACCTCAACATGCGAAGCGACAAGGCTGACAATATTAACTATTATATTGCAGACACCATTGGACAGGTTTTTCCAAACATCATGACTTCAAATGTTCAGGGAAATACAAATAGGATTCTCTATGCCAGCATGAATGATGACATGATAGCTAAATTAAACGCAGGTGTGGAATCAGAACAGGATGAGGATTTGCTGTACATGATGTCAAAGGTACAGCAGAACATTGTATCCTATGAGCCGGGAAATTTGATTTTGACAGACGACAAAGCACCGGTTGAATTGCTGGGGATGGAAATAATTGATGAACTCATAACAAATGAAGTAGAATATTATAAGAGAATATACAAGGAAGAGGGCTTAGAAGGCCTACTAACTTTAATTTAAATAAAGGTGAGAATATGAAAACAGCATTGATTACAGGAGCAACTTCTGGTATTGGAAAGGAGTTCGCTTTACAATTGGCAAACAGAGGATATCGATTAATCATTTGCGGCAGACGCGTGGAGAGATTAGAAGAGTTGAAATCTCAGGTGTCTGTTCCTGTGGAGATTATCCAGGTGGACCTTAGCAAGAAAAAGGAATGCTTCGGCCTTATTGAGCAGTTAAAAGAAGAGAATATTGATGTTTTTATAAATAATGCAGGCTTTGGTTTGGCAGGCTCATTTTTAGAGACAGACATTAAAAGAGAAGTATCAATGATAAAGGTAAATGATGTGGCTATGCATATTTTGTTTAAAGGGATGCTTCAAAATATGCAGGAGGCTGGCGAGGGACACATTATTAATGTGGCGTCATCGGCAGGACTATTGCCTGGGGGACCTTATATGGCAGGCTATTATGCTTCAAAGGCCTACATGGTGAGTTTGACTCGTGCTGTGGCCGTAGAATTAAAGGAAATTGGCAGCAAGGTTAGAGTTAGCGCTTTGTGTCCAGGACCTGTTGATACTGAGTTTAATGAGAATGCCGACGTTGTTTTTGCATTAAAGGGCATCAGCGCAAAGCAATGTGTAACCGAGGCTTTAAAGGGCATGGATAGAAATAAATTGATTATTGTACCTTCATTTAGAATGAAGCTGGCAACAACATTTTCTCATTTAGTTCCATATCCAATTCTCGTAAAGCTAACTGGAAGACAGCAAAAGAAAAAGTTAGGATAATGTGTTATGAATATTTTGATTACAAATGATGATGGAATAGAGTCAGATGGAATAATCAGACTGGCTAGAGCAGCCAAAGAATTTGGCAACGTTTGGGTGGTAGCACCTGAAAGCCAAAGAAGTGCTGCCAGCCACAGCATTAGCTTGCACAATCCAATTTCAGTTTATCCATGTGAGGATTTTTCTGTGGATGGGGTTCATGCTTATTATTGCAGCGGGACTCCTGGAGATTGTGTACGTGTGGGTTCTCTAAGTGTTATGCCTAAGCGTCCTGAGGTGGTTTTGTCAGGTATCAATTTTGGCTACAACGTGGCCAGCGATATCCAATATTCCGCCACAGCAGGAGCAGCTTTCGAGGCAGCATTTCAAGGTTATCACGCAATTGCCTTGTCAGAGGGCTGCCGCAATCATTCCGTAACTGACAAATACGTAAAACAAATTCTAAAGAAATTACTTTCAGAGCCACTTCCGGAGGGACACATTCACAACGTGAATTTTCCAGACTGCGAGCTAGGAGATTGCAAGGGTATTCTCTACGACAGAGCTGTTTCTAAGGGAATGTTTTACAAGGATCACTATAATGTAGTAGAGGAGCTAGAAAATGGCGGAGCCCTCTACATGGTAGAAGGCGTTTACACACCGGAGGCTGAGGATGGAACTGATTACTCAGCAATTCTTAATAACTATGTTTCTGTAGGTGTGGTAAATAATATAGGTTATTGATAGATACAAACCGTTTTGATATAATTATTCTAGTTTTTCTATGATTTTAGGAGGCAGATATGGCAGAAAACAAGAATTTTGTTATAAATGTTAAAGGCTCTGACGGAGTTAATATTTCTGAGGAGGTTGTTGGTATCATCGCTGGACTTGGTGCAGTAGAGGTAGATGGCGTTGATTCATTAGCTGGCAATCTTACAGCAGAGACTATTTCAAAGGCTGGCGCAGGCAAGCTTGCAAAGGCTATAAAGGTTGTTGACAATGATCCTGGCAAAATCATCATTAGATTAGCTATCAATATGAAGTATGGCTACGAGATTCCAAAGGTATCTGGTCAGGTTCAGGAGAAAGTTAAGCAGGCTGTTGAGACTATGACAGGACTTGAGGTTACTTCAGTAGATATTCGTATCGCTACTGTTAGTGTTACATCTACTAATAACTAGTCAGCCGTTATTTATTTTTTATGCAAAATAATGTATAATTATGGGGTGCTATTTTGGAATAGCACCCTATATTAGTCTTTAAAATCCATATTTTTTTAGGAGTATAATAAATGAATAGACATGAAATTAGAAAAGAAGTTTTCAAGGCAGTTTTCATGAATGAATTTCATGACACCGAGGAAATGGATAATGTGATTTGCACATTCTTAGCAGGCCGTGATGGAGCTGAGGAAGAAGACCTTGCAAAGAATAACAAATCAGAAGAGGACGAAGCTTACATCAAATCAAAGTCAGAGGACATTATTTCAAAGCTTCAGGAAATCGACGAAATGATTAACAAATCTGTTGATGGCTGGAAAACTACTCGTATGGCAAAGGTAGATTTGACACTTATCCGTTTAGCTTTGTATGAAATCAAGTTTGAGAATATTCCTGTTGGTGTTGCCATCAATGAAGCAGTTTCTTTGGCTGACGAATTTGGTACAGACAGCTCAGCTGGTTTTGTTAACGGTGCTCTTGCGAAGCTTGTATAATGAACAAAAATGTTTATAGCGTATCAGAAGTAAATACATACATCGAGCGAATGTTCAAGGATGATTTTATGCTTGGAAACCTTTCCCTTACCGGAGAGGTTTCCAATTGTAAATATAATCATACTGGGCATATTTATTTTACCCTTAAGGACGAGAATTCCGCTATTTCTTGCGCTATGTGGGCTAGCAAGAGATACAAAGGTCTGAAATTCCAAATGAAGGACGGTGACAAAGTCGTTGTTACTGGCTCCGTTGGAATCTACACCAAAACAGGTTCTTATCAGGTGTACGCTAATGAAATTGAGTTGGCTGGTGTAGGCGATTTGTACCAGAGATTCGAGGCACTAAAGCTCGAGCTAGAGGAAAAGGGCATGTTTGACCCTATGTACAAAAAGCCTCTTCCTACTCACGCTATGAAAATAGGTGTTGTTACAGCCTCAACAGGTGCGGCTGTTCACGACATTATTCGAGTATCCAAAACTAGGAATCCTTATGTTCAGATTATCCTTTACCCAGCTCAGGTTCAGGGTGAGGCAGCTGCTCCTTCCATAGTTGAGGGTATACAGCAGCTTGATGCCATGGGGCTTGATGTAATCATAGTTGGTAGAGGCGGTGGTTCCATCGAGGACTTGTGGGCCTTCAATGAGGAAATCGTTGCAAGAGCTATTTTTAATGCACTGACACCTATTATCTCTGCAGTTGGTCACGAGACGGATTTTACCATTGCAGATTTTGTGGCGGACAGGAGAGCGGCTACACCTTCACAGGCAGCAGAGTATGCTAACTTTGTTTTTGATGATTTCATTAATCAATTAGATAGATATTCTGACAAACTTAACAGAGCCTTCGATTACAAGCTTGATTATGTTTCTGAGCGAATTAACAATTTGCGCTTACGATTACAGTTACTTCGTCCAGAAAACAAAATCAAAGCAAACGAAGAGCGTTTGGCCCAGCTTACAATTAGACTTAAAAATCTAATGCAGGCCAAAATTGATAGATATGAAAATAGATTGATATCTATTTCCGGACGACTTGATGGTCTTTCACCAGCAAAAAAGCTAGCTTCTGGATTTGGTTACATGACAGATGCTACAGGCAGTCCTGTTGATACTATCAAACAAATTAAAATCGGTGATGATATTACAGTTCGCATGAAGGATGGCACGTTCGTTAGCCAGATTACCGACATTTTAGAATAGAATCCACCATAGGAGCAGGTTATGGCAGAAAACAAAGAAAACACAATCGAAGAGAGCTTTGAAGCAATCGAAGAAATTATCACGAAGCTTGAGTCAGGGGATATTTCACTAGATGATTCATTTGCTTTATACAAGGTAGGAATGGAAGAGCTTAAAAATGCCAATGCCAAAATTGACCAGACAAAAAAGGCAGTTATGGCCATCAATAAAGATGGTAGTTTAGATGTTTTTGAAGGAGATGAGTAGCGATGGATATTAAGAATGAACTTGCTGTCAGAGCAGAGTCTGCAGAGGACGTTGTTTGCAGATTTTTACCGGATGTTGAGGGCTTCCAGGGCATGATATTTGATGCCATGGTGTACAGCGTAACCGCTGGAGGTAAACGACTTCGTCCGATTCTTATGAACGAGACTTATGTCATGTTTGGTGGCAACACTGAGGTGATAGAGCCTTTTATGGCAGCCATAGAGATGATTCATACATATTCTCTTGTGCATGATGATTTGCCTGCCATGGACAACGACATGCTCAGACGTGGTAAACCAACTACCCACGTTGCTTATGGCGAGGCAATGGGAGTTCTCACCGGCGATGCACTTTTGAATTACGCTTTTGAGACAGCACTTGATGCTTACGATGCCCCAAATGCTGATCCTTCTACCATCACCACAGCCATAAGAATACTTGCCAGAAAAGCTGGCGTATTTGGTATGATTGGCGGCCAGGTAGTTGATGTAGAGGCTGAGAAAAAGCAGATGGAAGTCACAGAAGATATGCTTCATTTCATCTACGAGCTTAAGACTGGCGCATTGATTGAGGCTTCCATGATGATAGGCGCTGCACTTGCTGGTGCCAGTGAGGAAGAAATCGAACAGATTGAATCTGTTGCATCTAAAATCGGCATGGCTTTCCAGATTCAGGATGACATTCTTGATGTAGAAGGCGATGAGGCAGTACTTGGCAAGCCTGTTGGCTCCGACGAAAGAAATCACAAGGTTACATATGTCACCTTTGCTGGTATAGATAAATCAAAACAAGAGGTAAAACGTCTTACTGACGAGGCTATTAACGAATTAAACTCTATTCCATACAAAAACGAATTTTTGGTAGAGCTTCTTAATTACCTTGTTTACAGAGACAACTAGGAAGAGATATGGTTCTTGAGATAATAAAGCAACCAAATGATATAAAGAATTTAACTGATGAAGAGCTAAAGCAGCTACCTTCTGAGATTAGAGAATTTTTAATTGATCACTTGTCTAAAACAGGTGGTCATTTAGCATCTAATTTAGGTACTGTTGAGCTTACAATGGCTCTTCATTTACTACTTGATTTGCCAAAGGATAAGCTTGTTTGGGACGTAGGTCATCAGGCTTACACACACAAGATTCTCACTGGCAGAGCAGACGAGTTCGATCATTTGAGACAATATGGTGGCATCAGTGGTTTCCCAAAACGTGAAGAGAGCGACTGCGACAGCTTTGATACAGGACATAGTTCTACTTCACTTTCTGCAGCTTTAGGATATTGCATGGCTAGAGATTTGCAGGGTGAGGATTACAAAGTTGTTGCTGTTATCGGTGATGGTGCTCTTACAGGTGGACTTGCATATGAGGCCTTAAACAATGCATCACGACTTAAAAAATCAAATTTCCTTATTGTTTTAAATGATAACGAAATGTCTATTTCTAAAAATGTAGGCGGTATGTCTACTAACTTAGAGAGACTTAGAACTAGTTCGAAGTATTTAGGACTTAAAAATAATGTTCTTTCATCCTTAGAGTCTTGGCCTAACGGAGAGAGAATCATTCGTAAAATCCGCAGCACCAAAAACGGAATCAAATCATTAATGGTTCCTAATATGGTTTTTGAGGATTTGGGAATCATGTACTTGGGACCTGTTGATGGTCACAATGTAAAGGCCATGGTGGATACCTTCAAAATGGCAATGAACATTAGCGGACCTGTTATTGTTCACGTTATTACCAAAAAGGGAAATGGCTACGAGCCAGCCGAGAGACATCCATCACGTTTCCACGGTACAGATATTTTTGAAATTGAGACAGGATTACCACAGCGCAGCAATAATCCGGGATACACTGATGTTTTCTCTACTGTTATGAGAAAAATGGGAGATAGAAATCCTGAGGTTGTTGCCATTACAGCTGCTATGGCAGAGGGAGCAGGATTAAAACGATTCCGAAATATGTTCCCTGATAGATTCTTTGACGTAGGTATCGCCGAAGAGCACGCAGTGACTTTCGCTGCGGGACTTGCACTTGGTGGTAGAGTTCCAGTGTTTGCTGTTTACTCATCATTTTTACAGCGAGCTTATGATCAGATACTTGAGGATGTTTGTTTGCAGAATCTTCATGTGATATTTGCCATAGATAGAGCAGGACTTGTTGGTGCAGATGGAAGTACACATCAGGGTATTTTTGATGTTTCCTTCCTTACAGCTATGCCAAATATGACAGTTATGGCTCCAAAGAACAAATGGGAGCTTTCTGATATGATGAAGTTTGCCGTAGCTTATGATGGACCGATTGCCATTAGATACCCTAGAGGTGAGGCATATTGCGGTCTCAAGGAGCACAGAGCAGAAATTGAGCTTGGCAAAGCAGAAGAAATCAAACCAGGTAAAAAGGTTATGCTTTTAGCCCTTGGTTCTATGGTTAAAAAGGCCGAAGAGGTTGAGGCACAGCTACAGCAGCACGGTATAGATGCTGGTATCTGCAATGCCAGATTTGCAAAGCCATTAGACGAGACTTATCTAAATAGCCTTATTAATGATTATGATTTGATTGTCACCATGGAAGAAAATGTTCTTACTGGTGGCTTTGGACAGCAGGTTCAGACATACCTTGTGGACCAGGGCTACAAAGGCAAGGTTCTCAAAATTGCTGTTCCTGATGAATTTGTTCAGCATGGCAGTGTTACATTATTGTTCAAGGAATTAAGAATGGACGCTGATTCAATCACTGAACGTATTTTAGAAGTATTATAGGAAGAAAAATGAAAGAAAGACTTGATATTGTATTAGTAGATAGAGGTTTTGCCCCATCTAGAGAAAAAGCAAAAACTATGATTATGGAAGGCAATGTTTTCGTAAAAGGCAATCGCGAAGACAAAGCCGGCACCAAAATAGATGTTGATGCAGATATTGAAATTCACGGTCAGCAGCTTAAATATGTTAGCCGTGGCGGATTAAAGCTTGAAAAGGCTATGACCCATTTTGATATTTCTCTTGATGGCAAGGTTTGTATGGACATAGGCGCTTCTACAGGCGGTTTCACAGATTGCATGCTTCAAAATGGCGCTGTGAAGGTTTTCTCTGTTGATGTTGGTTATGGTCAGTTTGCCTGGAAGCTTCGTCAGGATCCACGAGTTGTCTGCATGGAGAAAACTAACATCCGTTATGTGACTCCAGAGGACATAGGAGAGAAACTTGATTTCGCATCAGTAGATGTTTCATTTATCAGTCTGACAAAGGTCCTTGGTCCTGCTAAGGCACTTTTGGCTGAGGACGCCGAGATGGTGTGCCTCATCAAACCACAATTTGAAGCAGGCAGAGAAAAGGTTGGTAAAAAAGGCGTTGTTCGTGATCCAAAGGTTCACGAGGAAGTTATTAATACAATCATAGATTTCGTTAAAGAGATTGGTTTTTATGTTCTTCATTTGGAGTTTTCTCCAATCAAAGGACCAGAAGGTAATATTGAATACTTGATACATATTTCTACACTAGATAAACAGGGGGAAGCTATTGATGTTGCTGCAACTGTGGCAGCGGCTCACGGCAGCTTAGACAAATAATGAAAAACTTTTTAATTGTAGCAAGGTCATTTAGCGATTTACATGAAAAATACATCAACATAATCAGGGACTACATCAAAGCACACGGTGGCATGTGCGTTCTTGATTTGGACACTTGCCCTGATAGCTCAGAGGCGGTTGTTTCTGTTGATGATAATATTGAATGCATTATCACTGTTGGTGGCGATGGCACAGTAGTACGAGTTGCCCAAAACGTCACTAATCGCAAGGTTCCTATTGTTGGTCTGAATTGTGGTCATCTAGGATACCTTTGTGATATGACAGTAGAAAATGTGGAGCATTGCCTAGATCAGCTTCTTAATGATAATTACAAAATTGACGAGAGAATGATGTTAGAGGGTGCATGCTCAAATGACCCAGCAAACAATTTTAGAGCTTTAAATGATATTGTTGTTGCATCAGAAGCCTCTGGCTTGTATGTGCTTAATACAACAGTCAAAGTTAACGGAATACAGCTTTATTCCCACAATTGCGATGGATTAATAGTTTCTACACCGACAGGTTCAACTGCTTACAATTTGTCAGCAAATGGACCAATTGTCAGCCCACATGCTAACTGCATAATTCTTACTCCTATTAATCCACATACACTTAACTCCAGAAGTATTATATTGCCATCATCTGATGTGGTAGAGGTTTCCATTTCTGCTAGACATGAGGATGATGAGCCTCATGCAAATATTATTTATGATGGTACATTTAAACAGACTTTAAATAAAGGTGATGTTTTAAAAATATATCGTTCTAATACAACTACTCATATGGCGATGCTTGAAAATGTAAATTTCTTGGAACGAATCAGAGTGAGAATGCAGGAGATTTAGATGAAAATTGAGAGACAAACAAAAATATTAGAGTTGATAGTTAAAAACGAGATTGGGACCCAAGAGGAGCTTACAGCAAAACTAGAAGAAGCTGGATTTAATGCTACTCAGGCTACTGTTTCTCGTGATATTAGAGAGATGAAGCTTACAAAGGTTGCTGATGCAAATGGCAAGCTTCGTTATGTTGCATTCAAGTCAACAGAAGACGACATGAATGAGAAATATATTCGTATTTTCCTAGACGGATTTATGTCTATGGACAATGCTGGAAATATATTAGTTATTAAAACTGTTTCAGGTATGGCAATGGCTGTGGCGGCAGCTCTTGATCACATGGATTTTCCTGAAATAGTTGGTTCTATCGCAGGTGATGATGCCATTATGTGTGCAGTTAGAACCATCGATGATACAGTACTTCTTATGGGGAAATTAAAGAAGATTATTGATGGGACTGATTATTAGAGGTCAGCCAAAGTCGTATACAAGTAGGCGTAGAAAAGGAGAATAATATGCTTGCTAGCTTGCATGTAAAAAATTTAGCGCTTATTGATGAAGAAGAGATTATTTTTTCTAAAGGACTCAATATCCTTTCGGGAGAAACAGGAGCGGGTAAATCTATAATCCTAGGTGCCCTTCACCTTAGCTTAGGAGACAAGGCATCAAAGGATTTCTTGAGAGATTCTGACTCAGAGGCTTTCGTAGAAGCTGTTTATTTGATTAATGATGAGAAAACAAAAGAGGCTCTTAGAGCTCTTGATGTGGAACCTTATGATGATGAGGTTATCATGAGCCGCAAAATCACAGAGTCTCGCAGTGTTGGTAAAATAAACGGCGAACAGGTTCCAGCCTCAAAGCTAAAAGAAGTAGGAGACATTCTACTTGATATTTACGGTCAAAAGGAACATCAATCTCTACTTAATACTCACAAGCATATGGAGTTCTTGGATGAGTTTGCCAAGGATGAAATTGGAGATTTAAAGGAAAAGGTTTCTGATAGCTACAAAAAATACAAAGAGCTTTTGAAGGAGCTGGATGAGGCAAAGCAAAGTGATATTTCCAAGGAACGTGAGATTATTCTATTAGATCACGAGATAAATGAAATTGAAGCTGCTAATTTAAAGCCTGGTGAGGACGAAGAGCTAGAGGATGAATACCGTCGACTTTCAAATTTTAGCAAGACTATGGAGTCATTCGGTCGTGCACACGAGGCAATGGCAGGAGATGGTGGTGCGTCTGATGCAATCAGCGCAGCTATTTCTGATTTGAGACATATCGAAGGTATTGACGAGCGTGCCTCAGAATTCCTCTCAATGCTTAATGATGCAGACAGTATTATCTCTGATTTCAATCGAGAATTGTCTAGCTATATGTCAGATGCTTCATTTGACGCCGGTAGATTTAACGAGGTGGAGATTCGACTTAATGAGATTAACCGCCTCAAGGATAAATATGGTCAGACTATCGAACTGATTCTTGAGGAATTGGCAAAGCGCCAAGCTAAAAAGGAAAAATTTGAATCCTTTGATTTGTATTTAAGTGAGCTTAAATCAAAGGTTGCAGAGGCTACAAAGGAGCTTCAGGAGCTTAGCGATAAGCTTTCTGATATTAGAAGAAAAGCTGCAAAGGTTCTTTCTAAAAAGATGCAGGAAGCTATGAGCGATTTGAACTTCCTTAATACAGAGTTTGATGTAGAGCTAAAAAGATTAGACCATTTCACAGAAAATGGTGTAGATGAAGGCCAGTTTGTTATTTGTACAAACCCAGGAGAGCCACTTAGACCACTAAAGGACATTGCTTCTGGCGGTGAGATGAGCAGAATTATGCTTGCCATCAAAACTGTACTAGCTTCAGGCGGCGGAATAGATACGCTTATTTTTGATGAGATTGATGCAGGTATTTCTGGCCGTACTGCTCAGGCTGTTTCAGAAAAGCTTTCTACAGTTGCAAACGGTCATCAGGTAATATGTATTACTCATTTGCCTCAGATTGCTGCAATGGCTGATACTCATTTCCTCATTGAAAAGAATGTAGAGAATGGACATACAATTTCTGGAATCAAAAAGCTTCATGCAGACGAAACTATACCGGAGCTTGCTCGTATGCTTGGTGGTGCACAAATCACCGACGCTGTTATGGAAAACGCAAGAGAGATGCGTCAGCTAGCGTTGGATTATAAAAGTAAATAAGTGGTATAAAAGTAAATAGATAGAATAAAAGAAGAGCCAAGTTGTAGGCATCAAGCTCTAATAATTCTCAAGCGAAGCATTTTAGCTGAGCGGAGAATTCATTAGGCTTGTAGCCGTAACAATTTGGCTCTTGTTATGTAACCGGCTCTTTGTAATTCTAGTATGCTTTTAGTTTTTTCCAAAGTGTAGTGGTGTAGTCTAAAGTCTCATTATCATATGCTTCGTATAATTTGCATCGGTCCAATGTTTCTTTAGAAGGAAAGACAGTTTCATCTGCAAGAGTTTCTTCGTCTTCGTGGCTGGCTACCTTTGTATTAGGAGTAGCGTACCAAACATATTCGAAGTTCTCTGTAGCAGCTTCTTCCTCACACATGAAATCAATCCATTTCATAGCAGCATCGTAGTGCTTGCAGGTACGTGGGACGAACCATGAATCAATCCAAAGGTTACCGCCTTCCTTTGGTACGGTGTAGGCTAAATCCTCGTTGTATTCCATACCCATGGCAGCTTCACCGGAATAGCATACAGCCATAGCAGCGTCCTCAGAAATCATACATTCATAAGTTTCATCCTGAAGATACGCATATACGTATTTTTTCTCATCACAGAGGAGATTATAAGCGTCCTCCAATTCTTTCTGGTCAGTTGTGTTAATGTCATAGCCTAACTTTTCAAGAGCAACCATAAAGGCATCACGCTGTGAGTTAATCATGACAATCTGATTTTTGTATTCTGGGTCCCACAAGCTATCCCAAGAAGAAACAGTTTCTTCATCCACCATAGTGGTGTTGTAAAGAATACCTACAGTTCCATAGAAATAAGGCACTGTGTATTCGTGAGTAGGATCGAATGCTTCTGATGCCTCTACAATTGAAGGATCAATATTCTCATAGTTAGGAAGTGAACTGTAGTCGATAGGAATAAGCTCGCCCTCCAGACGCATTGTTTCAATCATGTAATCAGATGTGCAGATTACGTCGTAATTGATTGAGCCTGCCTTGTATTTGGCATACATATCTTCAACAGATTCGTATTCTTCGTATTTGACCTTGATACCAGTTTCTTCTTGAAAACGTTTTAAAACATCAGATTCAATATATTTACCGTAGTTCAAAACTACGAGAGTGTCTGAATTATCCGAATCGGAACCGCAGCCTGTAAAGCTAAGCATTGGTGTGATTCCTAGCACAAATATGCTAAGGAAGCTAATTAATTTCTTTTTCATTATTTTGCAACTGCCTCCTTTCTGTCTGAACCCTTAAAGTTTATTACTAGAAGGAGTACAAATGCTAACAAGAAAAGGATAGTAGATAAAGCGTAAAGCTCAGGCTGGATTCCTTTTCTAAGCTGTGTGTAAAGCATTGTTGAAAGTGTGTTTACACCGGCGCCCTTTGTGAAGTATGTGATAGTGAAATCATCAAGGGACATTGTAAGAGCCATTAAGAATCCTGATAAAACACCAGGGAAAATCTCTGGCCAAACAACTTTGCAAAATGCATACCAAGGTGTGGCACCTAAATCCATTGCAGCTTCAAAGCAAGCCTCTGACAAGGATTGTAATCTAGGAAGTACGTTAAAGATTACATATGGTACCGAAAATGCGATATGTGCAAGTACTACCGAAAACTCTCCAAGAGGAGTGAATCTGGTAAAAAGAAGCATAAGAGAAATACCTGTTACGATATCTGCATTTAAAAGTGGGATGTTTGTTGCTCCCAACATAATTGCTGCATGTCTTTTCTTCATATAGTGGATACCGATGGCAGCTGATGTACCAAGAATTGTAGCCAAAATAGAAGATGACAAAGTGATTTTGATTGTAGTGCCAAGGGCGCTCATAATGTCGTCGTTGGATGTGAGGTTGATGTACCATTTGAAAGTAAATCCACCCCAAACTGTACGGGACATTGAGTTGTTAAATGATAAAACAATAAGCACTATAATTGGTGCGTATAAAAACAAAAATACAAGTCCAAGATAGAGGTTGGAGAATCCCTTTTTAACTTTTGTCATACAAGCATACCTCCATTCTCGGAATCATCAATGCTGTTCATTATTCCCATTGAAAGTAAAACGAAAATCATGAGAATGATTGAAAGACCTGAACCAAGATTCCAGTTTCTGGCAAGGGTAAATTCCTGCTCGATAACATTACCAATAAGAAGAACTTTGCCGCCGCCTAATAAATTAGAAACAACGAATGATGATAACGCAGGAACAAATACCATAATGATGCCTGAAATGATTCCGTCTCTAGAGAGAGGAATTGTAATTTTGGTAAATGTAGTCCACCAATTGGCGCCTAAATCCGAAGCAGCCTCGATTACCTGGTCGTTGATTTTAGAAAGTGCATTATATATAGGTAAAATCATGTATGGCAAGAAATCGTAAACCATACCCAGCGTAACTGCTGCCTTAGTATAAAGGATGTGAATTGTAGGCAAGCCGAGAGTAGAAAGAATGCTATTTAAAATTCCGTTGTTGGAAAGGATGATCTGCCAAGCAAGGATGCGGAGCATGAAATTCATCCACATTGGAAGGATAAATAGAAATACTACAAAGCTTTTATTTGTAATTTTTAAGTTGTGTAATATAAGGGCTACAGGATAAGCGATAATAAGGCAAATCACTGTTGTGAAAAATGCCACCTTGATTGAAAGCCAAAGTGATTTCAGGTGAACTGGCTCTGCGATGGCTGTAAGGTTTTCGAATGTAAGGCTTCCTTCCTGAGTTGTTATTGCGTAACCTAAAATGTAGAAGAGTGGAAGTATTGTGCAAATCAATACCCAAAGAGCATAAGGCGCAGCAAGGAAGCTTGTTCTGAGTTTATTAAACATCTTCCTTTAATACCTCCTCGTCCTCTGATTCTGGTTTGTTCATGATTTGGATGTTGAATGGAATAACATTGAGGGATACCTTTTGACCAACCTCAAAGTATTTTGTTGTGTGAACAAGCCACTCGTATTCTCCACACTGAACGTCAAGCTCGTAATGTACGCCCTTGAACAAGCAATCAGTAATAACGCCGTCCATAAATCCCTTGCCAGGAGCGTCAAGCTCAACGTCCTCAGGACGGATAACAACGTCTACAGGCTTCATAGTACCGAATCCCTTATCAACACAAGGAACCTGAACCCCAAGGAATGAAACCAACTCATCCTTAATCATGATTCCTTCGATGATGTTAGTCTCACCGATGAAATCTGCTACGAATGCATTCTCAGGCTCGTTGTAAATGTCTTCTGGTGTACCAATCTGCTGAATGTAACCCTGGTTCATTACAACGATGGTATCTGACATAGTAAGAGCTTCTTCTTGATCGTGTGTTACATAAAGGAAAGTAATGCCAAGCTCCTGCTTGATTTTCATAAGCTCGTACTGCATGTTCTGACGAAGCTTAAGGTCTAGTGCTCCAAGTGGCTCATCTAAAAGAAGAACCTTTGGCTCGTTAACAATGGCACGAGCGATAGCGATACGTTGCTGCTGACCACCCGAAAGTGAGTCGATGGAACGTTTCTCAAATCCGTCAAGATTAACAAGCTTCAGAGCATATTTGATTTTATCTGCAATGTAATCTTTTGATTTTTTCTGAATGTTGAGACCAAAAGCGATATTTTCCTCGATTGTCATGTGTGGGAAAAGTGCATACTTTTGGAAAACGGTATTGATTGGTCTTAAGTTGGCTGGTAGAGCAGTGATATCGTTGCCATTAAGATAAATCTTACCTGAATCAGGTCGTTCGAAACCGCCTAAAAGTCTAAGTGTAGTGGTCTTGCCACAGCCTGATGGACCGAGAAGTGTCACGAAGGTGTTCTCTTTGATGTAGAGATCTAGTTCATCGAGAACAAGTTGTTTTTCATAGCTTTTTGACACGTGGTCGAATTGAATAAATTCCAATACTTTATCCTCCTTTTATACATTGGCATTATTCTAATTTATGTATAGAAAAAGCTCCGAATCAGACTCGAACTGACGACCCCCTCATTACGAGTGAGGTGCTCTACCAACTGAGCTATCGGAGCGTATTTTATTAATACCAATATTGCTTTAATCGCGATTAATATAGTAATATAATGAGGTGAAAAAATCAATTAAATTGTTGAGAAATACATATCTTTTTATTATAATGACTCTAGTAAAAATGATATAAAAATTTTAGGAGAAAAAAATGGAAAGAAATAAGAAAAAAGCATTACCTTCTTTTGATTTTAGAGATCTTTTTTCAAAGGATAATTTACCATTGTTTTGTATTGTTGGCTTAGCGGTTTTTGCAGTTGTAGCAATTGTAGTTTCAGCAGTGGCATTTGATATCAATGTTGTAATAGCATGTATTATGGTACTTTTAGAGGCAGGATTAGCAGCGTGCCTTAACAGAATCCCAATCTGGATTCATGGACTTGTATTTATCTCGCAGATTGTTATTGGCATCATTGCTTCACAGGTTCCATTCATGATTTTCATGGCATTTATTTATGTTTTCGCCATTGCTTTTTTATATGTATGGTCAAATAAATAATGAATAAAATTAATTACCAAAGAGAATTAGATAATTTAATAAATCAACTTACAAAAGAAGGCCACGTGCCTTCTTTATTACTACATAGCTGTTGTGCGCCATGTAGTAGTTATTGCATAGAATATCTGTCTCAGTTTTTCAAGGTGACAGTTTTTTACTATAACCCTAATATTTACCCTGACGAAGAATATCTCCATAGGGTAGAGGAGCAACAGCGCTTTATCAAAGCTTTTCCTACCAAATATCCAGTGGAGTTTATCGAGGGTGATTATGATAAAAATCGATTTTACGATATGGCTAAGGGGCTTGAAAATGAGCCGGAAAAGGGTGCTAGATGTCACAAGTGCTACAATCTTCGTTTGAGGAGAACAGCAGAAGTGGCAAAAGTAAAAGGGTTTGACTTTTTTACAACAACACTTACAATATCACCAATGAAAGATTCTCAGGTGCTTAATGAAATCGGCGGCAATATTGGAGAGAAGCTTGGCATCAAGTGGCTTCCAAGTGATTTCAAAAAGAAGGAGGGCTACAAGCGTTCCACTGAGATTTCAAAGGAATACGATATGTATAGACAGGATTATTGCGGTTGCGTTTATTCATATAGGGATAGACAGGCCCAGAAGAGACAGGAGGATTAGTTATGGCACAGTTGTGGGGCGGTAGATTTACCAAGGCTACCGATCAGATGGTTTACGATTTCAATGCTTCAATCGGTTTTGATCAGAAGCTTTTTAGTCAGGATGTTCGTGGCAGCAGAGCTCATGTTAAAATGCTTGCATCAGTAGGCGTTATTACAGAGGCAGAGAAAGATGAGATTTTAGCTGGTCTTGATGGTATTGAGGCAGATGTAGAATCAGGAAAACTTGAGATTACTTCTGAATACGAGGATGTTCATAGTTTTGTTGAGGCTAATTTGATTGATAGAATTGGTGATGCTGGAAAAAAGCTTCACACTGGCCGTAGCCGTAATGACCAGGTCGCTCTGGATATGAGACTTTATACACGTGATCAGGTGGAGAAAACTGCTGATGAATTGAGACATTTGCTTGGCACTATTCTTGGCATTATGGAAGAGCATATCGATACAATTATGCCTGGATTTACACATCTTCAGAAGGCCCAGCCTATTACTTTGGCACATCATATGGGCGCTTATTTTGAAATGTTTAAAAGAGATGTATTGCGTTTGCAAGACATTAGAGAGCGCATGAATTATTGTCCTCTTGGATCTGGAGCTCTTGCAGGCACTACATATCCATTGGATAGAGACATGACAGCGAAGCTTCTTGACTTTTATGGTCCTACAGCAAATTCTATGGACGGGGTTTCAGATAGAGATTACTTGATTGAGTTTTTGTCTGCACTTTGTACTATCCAGATGCATCTTTCTCGTTTCTCTGAAGAGGTTATTATTTGGAACAGCAATGAGTATCGTTTTGTGGAGATTGATGATGCTTATTCTACCGGAAGCTCTATCATGCCACAGAAAAAGAACCCTGATATTGCAGAATTAGTTCGTGGTAAGACAGGTCGTGTATACGGCGCCCTTACATCACTTCTCACTACAATGAAGGGCATTCCACTTGCATACAATAAGGATATGCAGGAGGACAAGGAGATGGCTTTTGATGCCATGGAGACAGTTCAAAATTGTATCGTTTTATTTGATGGAATGCTTGAAACCATGACTTTCAATAAAGAGGTCATGGCGGCTAGCGCCAAAAATGGATTTACAAATGCTACAGATGCAGCTGATTATCTTGTTAATCACGGAGTGCCATTTAGAGATGCTCACGGCATTATCGGACAGGTTGTGCTTTATTGCATTGAAAAGGGCATTGCTATCGATGACATGAGCCTTGAAGAGTTAAAGGCTATTTCACCAGCCTTTGACGCAGACATTTTTGATGCCATTTCTATGGAGACTTGCGTAAATAAGAGATTGACAGTTGGTGCTCCTGGACATGACGCTATGGTTCAGGAAATAGCTAGCTGCAAAGCATTTTTAGCATAGAGTTTATTAAATTACTAAAGCCAGGGGTTAACCCTGGCTTATTGTGTATTTATATCGTTTAGCCATACATAACACCTCGTTTCTTCGCAATTGTTTCTGTTAATTAAGTTATACCTTAAATTTAAAGGAAATAATATGTTTTCACATTTTTTTTAAAATTGGCTAAAATAGATAATTAGTACTTGCATTAATTATTCAAGTTTATTATAATACTTCTCAATGACGGACAAATGTCCGCGACAGAAATACAATAGACAAGGAGAGTTTTTTGAAATGAGCGAGAAATTAAAGGTCGGAATTCTTGGTGGCACTGGTATGGTTGGACAGAGATTTATTTCTCTACTTGAAAATCATCCATGGTTTGAGGTTACAACAATTGCAGCAAGCCCACGTTCTGCAGGACAGAGATACGAGGATGCTGTAGGCGGCAGATGGAAAATGGATACTCCAATGCCAGCTGCAGTAAAGGACATCGTTGTTAAGAATGTTAACGAGGTTGAGGAAGTTGCAAAGGAAGTTGATTTTGTATTCTCAGCTGTAGATATGTCAAAAGACGAGATTAAGGCCATCGAGGAAGCATACGCTAAGACTGAGACTCCAGTAGTTTCAAATAACTCAGCACATAGATGGACACCAGATGTACCTATGGTAGTTCCAGAAATCAATCCTCAGCACATGGAGGTTATCGAGTTCCAGAAGAAGAGACTTGGAACAACTCGCGGCTTTGTTGCCGTTAAGCCAAACTGTTCAATTCAGTCATATGCTCCAGTTCTTACAGCTTGGAAGGAGTTTGAGCCATACGAGGTTGTAGTTACAACATACCAGGCTATCTCAGGCGCAGGCAAGACATTTAAGGATTGGCCAGAGATGGAGCACAACATCATTCCATTTATCTCAGGTGAAGAAGAGAAATCTGAGAAGGAGCCACTTAGAATTTGGGGCGAGATTAAGGATGGCGTTATTGTTCCAGCTGATGATGTTAAAATCACTAGCCAGTGTATCCGTGTTCCAGTTCTTAACGGACATACAGCAGCTGTATTTGTAAAGTTCAGAAAATCCCCTACAAAGCAGCAGCTTATTGATGCTATCAACAATTTCTCAGGTGTTCCACAGGAGCTTCAGCTTCCTTCAGCACCAAAGCAGTTTATCCGTTATATGGAAGAAGATAACAGACCACAGGTTGCCCTTGACGTTGACTATGAGAATGGCATGGGAATCAATGTTGGACGTCTTCGTGAGGATAGTATTTATGATTGGAAGTTCGTTGGACTTTCTCACAATACTGTACGTGGTGCTGCAGGTGGTGCAGTGCTTTGCGCAGAGCTTCTCAAGGCTCAGGGATATATCACAAAGAAGTAATTTATTACCCCTTCTGATTTATGATCAGAGGGGGTATTTTTCTGTTTATAATAAAATAGTAATTAAATTATAATAAAATTCTTTTTTACTGTAGCGCGATAAAGTGAATTGTGTTATGATAGAACCCGTACAATTAGATAACACGTCATTTTAGGGAGAAATGTTATGGTTACGAGAGCAAACGAACTTAAGAAACTTGAGGCAATTTACCAAAGTAATGAGAATAACTTTGTGTTAATGTACGGGAGAGAAGGTAGTGGGAAAAATTCGCTTTTAGATAATTTCACGACAGGAAAGTCTTATTTCTATTATAGAAGTCGTCAATGTTCTGATGACAAACAGCTTCATTATATGAGCAAGCAGATTTGCGAAAATTATGATAGAACAGCTGCTTGTGAGTCTTTTGATGAATGCTTCAAAAGCTTTCGTTCAAAGGATGGTTCCAAATTCATAGTTATAATTGATGATGCAGGATACTCAATTAAAAAGACTAATGACTTACTTAATAGCCTTGTTTCATTAAAAAATAAAAAGCTATATCCTGGTAAGGTTATGATTATTGTAGTTAGCTCTTCAATAGTTTGGGGCGAGCAGACTTTTGCAGATATTGCTGGAACTAATAAATCGATAGTAGATGAGACAATAAAGCTTGAAAATCTATCATTCCTTGATGTGGTTCGTTCATTCCCAGAATATTCTGTTGCCCAGTGCGTCAGCACCTATGGAATTATTGGTGGAGTTGCAGAGTATCTTGACAGATGGAGCGGTAAAAAAAGCATTAAGGCAAATATATGCGAGCATATTCTTAGCCCTACTGGATTTTTATCAAAGGAAGCAGAAGGATATATTTCTACAGAGCTTAGAGAGCTTTCTTGTTACAATACCATTTTAGGTTCCATTGCTGCTGGCAATGAAAAACTAAACGATTTGTTTGAGGATACAGGATATTCCAGAGCAAAAATTTCAGTATATATGAAGAATCTTGCGGCATTTGATGTCGTTGACAAGGTGGTTTCTTTTGAGACTGGTGGATGGGACAATACCAAAAAGGGAGTTTATAGAATAACAGATCCTTACATTAATTTCTGGTTCACGTTTATTTACCCTCATTTATCAGAGCTTGTGTCCTTTACACCTGAGGCCTTCTACGATAAATTTATTGGACCAAATCTTGATAATTACCTACAGACATATTTCGTAAATGTTTGTCGCGAATACTTACATTTATTGAATATGGTTGGACAGCTAAATATCAAGCTTACCAAAATTGGTACATGGGTTGGTAAGGAAGGAACTATTGATGTAATTGGTCAAAGTTCAAATAGAGAGAATGTTGTTGGTATTTGTAATTGGGCTGACAAAACGATGGGATATGAGAGATATGAGGAATTATTAGAGTCAATGAAAAAGGCTCGCATTACAGCAAATACAATTTTCCTTTTCTCAGCCACACGTTTTGATGCTAAATTACATGAGCTAGCCAGAGAAAATAAATCTGTAGTCTTAGTAGACATGACAGAATTATAAAGTTATAATTATTAGAGCCCTTTGCAGGTAGCAAGGGGCTCTTGTGTTTTTAAATCACGAATTAATTTATTAAAGGGAGTTTATATTTTGGGTAAAAAGCTAATCATCACCGAGAAACCATCTGTTGCCAGAGACTTTGCTAGAGTTTTGAAGGTTAGTGGAAATAATAATGGCTTTATTGAAAATGACCAGTACGTTATTAGCTGGTGCTATGGTCATTTAGTTCACATGGTATATCCAGAGGAATATGATCTCAAATTCAAGAGATGGACTTTAGAGGATTTACCTTTTTTGCCAGAAGAATATAAATACGGCGTTATTGAGTCTTCTGCGGAGCAATACAAAATAGTTAATGGCCTTTTACATAGAGAGGACATTGATACTGTTTACTGGGCAGGTGACTCGGGAAAAGAAGGTCAGACAATTGAGGAAAATATCCGTAACTACGGTGGTGTCCGTGAGGGTATGACAGAGCTTCGTGTATGGATTGATTCGCAAACTGATGATGAAATCCTGCGTGGTATTCGAGAAGCAAAGCCAATGAGCGATTATGCAAAGCTTGGTGCTTCAGGTATCATGCGTACCATCGAGGATTATAGCTTAGGTATTAACTTTTCTCGTGCCTTATCTGTTAAATATGGTCGCTTGATTAATGACGCAGCTGCTACATCTGGATATTCTGCAATTGCCATTGGACGAGTTATGACTTGCGTTCTTGGAATGGTTGTTGAGAGAGAACGTGAGATTAGAGGCTTTAATGAAGATCCTTTCTTTAAGGTTGTAGGTAAATTTTCTAATGTTAACTTCCCAGCAGAGTGGAAGGCAGTAGATTCGTCAAAATATTTTGAGTCCCCATTATTATATGGTGACAAGGGAAATGGCTTTAAAGAAAAGGAAAGTGCAGAAAAATTAATTGCAGAATTAACTAATGCTCCAGCAAAGATTTCTGACAAAGAATCCGGGATTTCAAAGAAAAAGGCTCCACTGTTATTTAACTTGGCGGAGCTTCAGTCTGAATGTTCAAAGAGATTCAAAATTTCTCCAGCAATGACTCTAGAGGTTATTCAGGAGCTTTACGAGAAAAAATATACTACTTATCCTCGTACAGATGCCAGAGTTCTTACAACAGCTGTGGCAAAGGAAATCACTAAGAACCTTAACAGATTACAAAGCTATGGTCCTACTGCAAAATATGTAAATGAAATCCTTAGGGATAAAAAATATATTGGTATCGAAAAGACCTCATATACTGATGATAGCAAGGTTACTGATCACTATGCCATCATCCCAACAGGTCAGTGCAATGGAATAGATAGACTTTCACCATTATCTCAAAAGGTATATGAGCTTATTGTCCGCAGATTTTTATCTATATTTTATCCACCTGCAGAGTATAAAAATGTAAAGGTCACTGTAAGTGTTGGCCAGGAAAAGTTTTTTGCAGGAGCAAAGCTACTTGTTAAACCGGGTTATCTTGAGATTGCAGGTATACCAAAGGCTAAAACCAACGATGCTGCCGATTCAGAAAATGATGAAAACGGCGAAGATGCTGAGGATAGCTTCTCAAAGGAAGACTTCATCAAATATATAGAAGAGGTCAACATTGGGGATGATATTAATGTTAATGGCTTTGAATTAAAAGAAGGCAAAACTTCACCACCAAAGAGATATACATCTGGTTCACTGATCCTTGCTATGGAAAATGCAGGAAAGCTTATAGAGGATGAGGAGCTTCGTGAGCAGATTAAAACTACAGGTATCGGTACCTCAGCTACAAGAGGAGAAATCCTTGAAAAGCTTGTTAGAATTGGATATCTAAATCAGAATAATAAAACTCAGATAATCACCCCAGAAAAGCTTGGGGAAATGATATACGAGGTTGTTTTACTTACAACTCCTTCCTTATTAAAACCTGAGCAGACCGCTAACTGGGAAAAGGGGCTGGAAGGTATTATTAATGGAACTGTGGAGTTTGCTGATTATCGTCAAGAGCTTGAGGATTACATCAGACGTGAAACAAAAAATATGATAGAGCAAGATTTGACACAGACCATTGCTCTAAATATTAATCAGTTTACTGGTAAGGAATCAAAGGGGCTTGCCACAAGAAAACCTCTTGGAATTAAATGTCCTGCATGCGGTGGTGAATTGACAACTACTTCCTTTGGATATGGCTGTAGCAACTACACTAATGACGATATTAAATGTAGATTTAGCATTGGTCAGATAGCTGGAGTAGACCTTCCAGAAGATCAATTCATAAAGCTTGTGACAGAGGGCAAAACAGATTTAATTGAAGGATTCAAAAGTAAATCTGGCAAGCCATTCAAATCTGTTCTTAAAATGGAAAAGAATGAGGATGGTGAGTTTAGAGCTTCCTTCGATTTCTCTGAGACTCCAACTGAGTTCATAGAAGGACTTAATTGTCCAGTATGTAATGGAAGAATTTTTGCAACATCCTTTGGCTTTGCCTGTGAGCACAGATTCCAAGAAGAAAATCAGTGCTATTTCTCCATAGGAGAGGTTGCAGGCCGCAAAATTTCTTTAGATGAATTTAAAGCCCTTTTAACTGATGGTGTTACCGGAGTGTTATCAGGCTTTAAATCAAAAACTAATCAGAAATTCGATGCCAAGCTACGTTTGAAAACAACAGACGAAGGCAAAAAGGCTATTGTTTTTGACTTTGATGGTATTGAGGCCACAAAGCTTGAAGGTTGTAAGTGTCCTGACTGTGGTGGTGCTATTGTTGTAAAAATGTCAGGCTATGGATGTGAGAAATACAGCTCAGCTGATGAAAACTCTTGCAAATTCTACATTGGTAAAACAATTGCTGGCAAGAATATTACACCTCAAATTGCTCAGGAAATTCTTACAAATGGTAAATCAGAAACATTGCGTGGCTTCAAAGGAAAGTCAGGCAAGAAATTTGATGCTAGATTAGTACTAAAGAAAAATGAAGAAACAGGACGTTCTGAGGTAGTATTTGATTTTGATGATGTGGAGCCTAATTATTTGCCCGATGTGGTTTGCCCAGACTGTGGCAGCCAAATCATCAAAACTAATTTTGGCTTTGCATGTGCAAAATATTTCAATCAAGAAGATAAATGTAATTTTGTAATCGGAGAGATTGCATCCAAAAAGCTAACGGATGCTGATGTAAAAGAGCTTCTTACAAATGGCGTTTCAAAAACTATAAGAGGCTTCAAAGGAAAATCTGGCAAGAAATTTGATGCTTGCCTTATTCTTAAAAAGGATGAAGAATCAGGCAAAACAGAAGTGGCCTTTGACTTTGACAATGTTGAGGCCAAAGAAATCAAAGATGTTGTATGCCCAGTCTGTGGTGGCAAAATTGTTGTAACTCCATTTGGCTACGGCTGCAGTAATTACAACAAGGACGACCCTGAGAATTCTTGCAAATTTAACATTGGCCAAATTGCCGGAGTTAAATTAAAAGAGGCCCAAGTTAAGGAACTATTAAAGGAGGGTATTACATCTGTTATTTCTGGTTTCAAATCTAAAAAGGGAACAAAATTCGATGCTAAGCTTGCTTTATCAAAGGACGAGGATGGCAAGGTTACTGGCATAACATTTGTTTTCGAGGATAATGAGGTAGAGCTAAAGGGCATCGTTTGTCCTAAATGCGGCGCTCCATTGATAAAAAATCATTTTGGCTATAGATGTAAAAACAATGTGAGAGATAATCAGGATAGCTGTTCTTTCTATTTAGGAAAGGTAGCAGGTGTTGAGATACCTGAGGATCAGTTTGAAAAATTAATAAAAGAAAAGAAAACTGATGTAATTACTGGATTTTTAAGTAAAAAAGGTTTATATTTTGATGCTAGGTTAAAACTTAACGATGAATGTAGAACAGAGTTTGAATTCGAGAATTTTGGAGGATGATATGGAACAAGCAAAAATTAAATCTATGTATAATTTAGATGAAACTATCGCTAAAGACTTATTCGAAGGAAAAGAATATCCATGGGAAGTACTTCCAGAGATTTCTGATTTTATTAAAAAGTTGGGACCAACATTGGATCCAGAGAAATATGAGAAAAAGGGTGAAGACATTTGGGTTGCTAAGTCAGCTACAGTTTTTGATTCTGCATACCTTCATGGACCACTTATCATTGATGAGGATGCCGAGGTTAGACAGTGTGCTTTCGTTAGAGGTTCAGCTATTGTTGGTAAGAACTGTGTAGTTGGAAATTCTACTGAGCTTAAAAATGTAGTATTATTTAACAACGTGCAGGTTCCTCATTACAACTATGTTGGCGACTCTGTATTAGGATACAAATCACATATGGGAGCAGGTTCCATTACATCAAATGTTAAATCTGATAAAACATTAGTTGTTGTTAAATCAAGAGATGGAGAAAAAATTGAAACAGGATTAAAGAAATTTGGCGCTATGCTTGGCGACAATGTAGAGGTTGGATGTAACTCAGTTCTTAACCCAGGTACTGTTGTTTGTCCTCGTTCTAATATTTATCCGCTTTCTCCAGTACGAGGTGTTGTTGAGGCTGACAGCATTTTCAAGAGCGCTGATAACATCGTTAAAAAGAATTAATAGTTTAATAATATATTTAAGGACTTCTTATTCTACAGTAGTAGAGTTTAGGAGTCTTTTTATTTATTTGGGTATTATTATAAAAGATTTGTCACAATTTAATGTTAGAATCCACCTATGTATGAAAATTAATTTTGAAGAGGTGGACACATGTTAGGAATGATTATCAAAATGTCTGGAATTACATTTTTATATGTACTTCTGACAGTGGTTCTTTGGTTTTGGACAAAGGATAATAAACTTAGTTCTTTCAAAAAACTATTTATTGGGCTTATTTTTGGAATCAGCTCTATATTGTCGACTCATTTTGGTGTTTCCTACGAAAATATGATTGTTAATGTTCGTGACATTGGTCCCCTCGCTGCAGGTCTTTTCTTTGCACCTTCTTCAGGTGTCATTGCTGGTCTTATTGGCGGAATAGAAAGATACATTGCAGGAACATATTGGGGAGTTGGCTCATATACAAGAATTGCATGTAGTGTTTCTACTTGTATGGCCGGATTTGTTGCCCTGATAATGAAAATTAAGGTATTTAAGGGCAAAAAGCCTTCGCCGGTATACGCATTCTTTATGGGTGCTGTAATGGAAGTATTCCATATGTATGTGGTATTTATTACCCATAGAAGCGATATGAAAATGGCATTTTTAGTTGTTAGTACATGTGCCATTCCAATGATTATGTTTACAGGTATTGGTCTTAGTGTATCCTCTGTTGTTCTTCAGGTTTTGACAGGAGAGTGGACTAATCCGTTTGAGCATACAAATGAAGATAGAATTTCTCTATCACAAAAGTTTCAACGGTGGCTATTTGTTATAACGTCCATAGTCATTTTGGGCAATTTCCTTTTTTCATATCTATTGCAGAATCAGTCAGCATATCAGGATTGTAAGGGTAATCTAACAAAATCCTTTGATACAATTAAGAGCAATTATTATGCTGGAGAACGTAGACTAAATGCGGAGTGGAATATTATATACGGTATTCTTTCGGATGAAGGACAGGTTGTTTATGGTAATAATCAGTGGTTTACTTTGAATTCTACTGAATATAGTAGTATTAAATCTAATGTTGGAGAAATGTTCCGTGGAAAATTCTTTGGAATTGATTGTTATATTTATGCAGACGAAATTCTTGATGACCATATACTTGTTACTGCAATGAAAACCAGCGAGGTATTTTGGAATAGAGATGCACAGGCTTATGAGCTTGCACTTGGAGATATATTGTTATTTACCGTTATCTATGTATTGATTGCTTATTTAGTAAACCAGATTGTTGTTAACAACATTCATTTAATTAATAAATCTCTTAGTAAAATTACGAATGGAAATCTAAATGAGGTTGTAACGGTTCGAAGCTCTTCGGAGTTTGCATCACTTTCTGATGATATTAATCAAACTGTATTAACATTGAAGGGCTATATTGAGGCAGCCGAAAAAAGGATAGAGCAGGAGCTCATTCTTGCACGAACCATACAGGCATCGGCATTGCCACAGAATTTTGATTTTCCTGACAGAACCGAATTTGAGTTATTTGCTTCTATGAAAGCTGCAAAAGAGGTTGGCGGAGATTTTTATGATTTCTTTTTTGTAGAAAGAGATAAAATAGCGCTTGTTATAGCTGATGTTTCTGGAAAAGGAATTCCAGCAGCACTATTTATGATGAGAAGTAAAACTGCAATTCGCAGCTTCGCAGAGGCCGGCGGCTCTCCAGAGGAAATTATTTACAAGGCGAACAATACGCTTTGCGATGGAAATGACGCTGAAATGTTTGTAACAGCATGGATTGGCATTTTAGATTTGAAAACAGGTGTTATGCAATGTGCTAATGCAGGGCATGAATATCCTGCTATTTATAGAGCAGGTCACGAGTTTGAATTGTTTAAGGATAAACATAGTTTGGCTCTTGCAGCGATGCCTGATGCTAAGGCTAAACCTTATGAAATGAAATTGGAACCTGGAGATATGTTATTCGTATATACGGATGGTGTTGCTGAAGCTATTAACGAAGAAGTTGAGCAATATGGAACTGAAAGGATGATTGACACACTAAATAAAACAATTGGAATGAGTGTAAATGGAACATTATCATTCATGTCTGAGGATTTAAACAAATTCAAAGGAAAAGCAGATCAATTTGATGACATTACAATGCTAGGATTCAAGTACAATGGATGATAAGAGTGGCTGGTCATTAGACCAGCTACAATTATGTAAAATCATATAGATATTTTTTTAACAAAATGCAAAAGAGTACTTTACTAAAAAGGCAGAAAGTGAGAAAATGTAATCAATAATGCCGCAGTGCGGTTTTATTTATGACATTAATGTAAGTAGCATATATTAATGGATTTGAACGAAGAAAGGAGTTCTACAATGATTTACACAAAAGAAGTAGAAAACATGTGTCCTGTAGCAAAGGGCGCAAAGCATGAACCAGCTCCTATCCCTGAGGAGGGAAAATGGGTACACGCTAAGCAGATTTCTGATATTAGCGGTTTCACACACGGTGTTGGCTGGTGTGCTCCACAGCAGGGTGCCTGCAAATTATCTTTAAATGTTAAGAATGGTGTTATTGAGGAAGCTCTTGTTGAGACAATTGGTTGCTCAGGTATGACACATTCAGCAGCTATGGCTGCAGAGATTCTTCAGGGAAAGACAATCCTTGAGGCTCTTAATACAGACCTTGTTTGTGATGCTATTAACACAGCTATGAGAGAGCTTTTCCTTCAGATCGTTTACGGACGTACACAGTCTGCATTCTCTGATGACGGACTTGCAGTTGGTGCTGGTCTTGAGGATCTTGGAAAGGGTCTTCGTTCACAGGTTGGTACAATGTACGCAACAAAGGAAAAGGGCGTTCGTTACCTCGAGATGGCTGAGGGTTACGTAACAGGTATCGCTCTTGACGCTGATAACGAAGTTATTGGTTACCAGTTTGTTTCTCTTGGAAAGATGACAGACTTCATTAAGAAGGGTGATGATCCTAACACAGCATGGGAAAAGGCAAAGGGCCAGTACGGTCGTGTTGACGATGCTGTTAAGATTATCGATCCACGTCAGGAATAATATAGGAAAGGAGAAACTAAAATGGCTTTATTTGAATCATATGAGAGAAGAATTGATCAGATCAATGCTGTTCTTAATAAGTATGGTATCAGCTCAATCGAAGAAGCTGAGAAGATTACAAAGGACGCAGGTCTTGATGTATACGAGCAGGTAAAGAAGATTCAGCCTATCTGCTTCGAGAACGCTTGCTGGGCTTACACTGTAGGTGCTGCAATCGCTATTAAGAAGAATTGCCGCAAGGCTGCTGATGCAGCTGCTGCAATCGGAGAGGGACTTCAGTCTTTCTGTATTCCAGGTTCTGTTGCTGATCACCGTAAGGTAGGTCTTGGACATGGTAACCTTGGAAAGATGCTCCTTGAGGAGGAGACAGAGTGTTTCTGCTTCCTCGCAGGTCACGAGTCTTTCGCTGCTGCTGAGGGTGCTATCGGTATCGCTGAGAAGGCTAACAAGGTTCGCCAGAAGCCTCTTCGTGTTATCCTTAACGGTCTTGGTAAGGATGCTGCACAGATTATTTCTCGTATCAATGGTTTCACATTCGTTGAGACAAAGTACGATTACAAGGCAGCTAAGCTTAACATCATTTCTGAGAAGGCATACTCAAATGGTCTTCGTGCAACAGTTAAGTGCTACGGCGCTGACGATGTTCAGGAAGGTGTTGCTATCATGCACCACGAGAACGTAGGTGTTTCTATCACTGGTAACTCTACAAACCCTACACGTTTCCAGCATCCAGTAGCTGGTACATACAAGAAGGAGTGCGTAGAACTTGGTAAGAAGTACTTCTCAGTTGCATCAGGTGGTGGTACAGGACGTACACTTCACCCAGATAACATGGCAGCAGGTCCTGCTTCATACGGTATGACAGATACTCTTGGACGTATGCACTCAGATGCTCAGTTTGCTGGTTCATCTTCAGTTCCTGCACACGTTGAGATGATGGGTCTTATCGGTATGGGTAACAACCCAATGGTAGGTGC
>NZ_SVEV01000038.1 GCF_015057185.1 Pseudobutyrivibrio sp.
ACCAGCACAAACGCGCACTCGCACTTACTGCCCGTAAATTTGCTAGATTGGTCTACAGCATGCTGAAGACTAATCAGTTATACAAAGCTCCAGTTTCAAAGTAGTCCATGCTACTTTTGGAGATAACGCCCTGTTTTTTTGAAACAGTACGGCAGGGCTTAGGCGGTCGTTCTTTCTTTTTTGAAAAATAACCAAAAAGAAAGGGACTTTTCAAGATTTTTCATCTTGACATATCACCGCTAGACTATTTTCTGCAAAACATTTAGTGTCCGGTTTGATTATTTAACACTTTAACACTTTAGTTTGTAAAATTGCTTTGAAGATATAATAAATCTTGTTTAAATTATTTGCAAGGAAATTTTTGTGAAAACAGAACAAGTATCTTGAAAAATCAAGATACTTGCTATTTACAGAAGCCTAATGCTCTGAACTTTTATTTATTGTAATTTATCTCACTAACCTGCCCTAGTGGTAATTTTTCTTCATCTAGAGTTAGATTTCCAAAGGCTGTTCTCTTTAGCTCAAGCACTTCTCGTCCCACTGCAAAAAACATTCTTTTGACCTGATGAAATTTCCCCTCATGTATAGTTATGTAACAGGTATTACCACCTTCATACTCAACTGTAGCTGGAGCTGTCGGCTCTCCCTCTCCTATATGAACCCCTTCCTCAAGGGCTTTAATATTTTCTTCCGTTAATCCACCATCTAAGGTAACAAAATATGTTTTATCCACATGCTTCTTAGGAGACAACATATCATGAGCCAATTGACCATCGTTAGTTATTAATAGTAATCCTGTTGTGTCCTTATCAAGTCGCCCCACTGGAGAAAGCCCTCTAGGTGCATCAGGAACCTGACTATAAAAAACATCCATAACTGTTTTTTCGTGAGCATCCTCTGTTGCGGTAATAACTCCCTTAGGTTTGTTGATAACATAGTATGAAAATTTTTTATATGTGAATTCTTTCCCCTGATAGGTTATGGTCACTGTATTTTCATCTACTTTTTCTTCCGGCTTAACTGCCTTTTTTCCGTCCACAAAAATAAGGCCCTTCTTTAGAAGAGCCTTAACTTCAGACCTTGTTCCGATATTTAATTCTACCAAAAGCTTGTCTAATCGCATTAATATGAAATTACCTCGTATCCATCCTCAGTAACAAGTACCTGGTATTCCCACTGTGCAGATGGCTTGCCATCAAGAGTAGAAACCTCCCAGCCGTTGTTAGGATCTGTCTTTATTTTCTGTGTACCCATGTTAATCATAGGCTCGATTGTAAACATAAATCCTGGAACCATAAGCATCTCTGTACCTGGAAGTGTGTTGTAGCCAACCCATGGCTCCTCATGGAATTCGAGACCAACACCATGCCCACCAATCTCACGAACTACCTGATAGCCGTTGGCATGAGCATGCTCACAAATAGCAGCTCCTACATCACCTAAAAATCCCCAAGGCTTAACCTGTGCCAAACCAAGGTCGCAGCACTCCTTTGTAACCTCAACTAATTTCTTAGTCTCTGGATCTACATCACCAATCATAAACATTCTTGAAGAATCTGAATAATATCCATCAAGAATAGTCGAACAGTCAACATTTACAATATCGCCACTTTTAAGAATAACGTCATCAGATGGATAACCATGACATACCTGGTCGTTTACTGATGTACATACACTGTATGGGAATCCCTCATAGTTAAGAGGTGCAGGAATTCCACCCATTTTTGTAGTTGTATCATAAACAATTTTGTCAATTTCTGAAGTAGGCATTCCCTCATGAATAGCCTCTGCTACAGCATCAAGACATGCCATGTTAATAACTGCAGACTGTCTAATTTTCTCAATCTGCTCCGGTGTCTTAATCAAATCGTGTGTAGGTACCTTGTGTCCCTTAACCTCAAAGCTATAGATTTTTCTATCGAATGCTTCGTGACACTGCTTATACTTACGACCGCTACCACACCAGCAAGGGTCATTTCTATTAATTTTTATCATTTCTATTGCCTTTCTACTTTTCCTTCTTTTTCTTGTCCTCATTTGTTAGACCATTAATATAATTGAGAGAAGAATGTTCTAATGTAATATCGCCTAAAACAAAACGCTTCCACAGTTTATTGTTAATAGTAACTGTGTGTTCATTAAGCATCTGTTCATAGTAATAACCATCATAGTTGTATGCGGCAAAGCTAGGGCCCTTTTCCTGAGCCAGTTTCGTCTGATACTTTTCTGCAACTGCTGCTATCCTAATCTGCTCATTAATTGTGTCTTCATCACATGGCAGATGTTCCCATTGGGCATCATACAAATCTTCCCAAAAATCTGTGATAGCAAACTGCAAATCTTGTTCCTCACTATCTGTGAGAGTGTCTAAACCTTCTTCAACGGCCAGCGTATAAAACAAATGGTCATGTATCACCATTCCCATAACAGCATCCTTTGCTTCACGTTGGATGAAGGTATCATTTGTGTGCATGTTCCAATAATCCTTTGGAGAATCAGGATTATAAATCCTTGCCTGCTCTTCTACCTTTTGTTCCTCATACAAAATGTAGAATCCCAGGTCTGCAAATGTAATGTTCTCGGAGTCCACTGTCACAGCAGTATCCTCCAGATGCTCGAAATAGTCCAGCTTGTTTCTATTTGAATCCAATCCAAAAAGTGCGTATGATACAACCGCTACGCACAATGCCAAACCTATAACTTTTACGAGCATACCTTTTCTCATAGTACTCTTCGAATAGTAATAATTGAATGACAGTTAACTGAACGATAATTTGTAATACCTGTTGCTGTACTTTGGGCCTCAACAATAAGACCGCCGCCAGCATAAATAGCCACGTGACCTGGATAACACACAATATCACCCGGCTGAATATAATTGTAACTAACTTCCTGTCCAACGCTTCTGAATGAGCCTGAGGTCATTCGAGAACCGTAGGTAATTCCAAAGTTTGCAAGTACACCTTGTACAAATCCGGAACAATCACATCCATTAGTCAAGGATGTACCGCCCCAAACATAAGGGTTACCCACAAAGGAATTAGCATATGAAACCACGCTAGAACCACTGATTCCAGTAGAATAGCCCGGGTTCAAATCTCCATTAACATTATAACCACTATAACCTGCTGAAACACTAGCGGTGGATGAGCCACTATCTTGTGCTCTGGCAGCTGCTTCTCTAGCAGCTCTAAGGGCAGCCTCTCTAGCGGCAATTTCTTTTGCCTCTTTGAGCTCTGCATCCAAATCATCCATCTCGCCTCTCTTTTCAGCGGCAACAGCTTCTAGCTCACTTTCCTGAGCAGCAAGCTCTGATTTAGCCTCTTCCAATGAAGCCTGCTCATTTTCAAGAGCAGTAGCCAATTCTTCAATTTCTGCTATTGTAGCAATAAACTGGTCTAGCTTTTCTCTATCATATTCATAAACACTATTAGTGTAATCAAGCTTGTTCAAAAACTGAGTGATACTACCTGACTCAATAAGCATCTCGAAAACACTAGGTGATGGTGTCTCATAATTATATTTGATTCGAAGCTTCATGGCTTCGTACTGTGCATCTCTCGCAGCCTGTGCACTCTCTAAATTTGCCTGAGTCTCCTCGATTTCAGCCTCTGTATCAGCTATCTCAGCCTCTAA
Organism: Pseudobutyrivibrio sp.; assembly: GCF_015057185.1. Classification (GTDB taxonomy): domain Bacteria; phylum Bacillota; class Clostridia; order Lachnospirales; family Lachnospiraceae; genus Pseudobutyrivibrio. Next base: position 3,637 of record NZ_SVEV01000038.1, read on the forward strand.
TTCTGCAATTTGGCTAACCACTGCATAAATATCCGCATCTATTGCATCTATCTCATCCTGTAAGGCATCCTGCTCAGCCTCAATCTCCGAAACCGATCTAGTTGCCTGCGAAACCGTGGTGTCGGAAGCCACCAAGCAAACCGTAACGCCTAAACAAAGTACTACTTTACATAATCTTTTATATCTCATAAACACTATCTCCGAAGTAAGTCAATATGTAGTGCAAATTCTCATAATCTCTCCATATTATGATACAAGTTGTAGTTACTCTTTTCAACAGAAAAAAGCCGCTAGAATAAATTCTAACGGCTCCATTTTCATTATTTAATTGTAACTAGTAATCAAATTTTAGCAAAGTTTCATGCGAATTTCCTTAGTAATGATGTCTGTATAGCTGAAGGAAAGTAACTGCGATGGACATGTCTCAGTGTCATCAACCAAGATAGTAAATACACTTGGGTAAGCTTCCTGAATTACGCCCTGCTGAATGTCAACTTTGTTACGACCCTTGTCTAACTGAATAACAACTCTACTACCGCACTGCGATCTGACAGATTCTCGAACCTTATCGAAGTCTTCGCGTTCCATGGTGTTCTCCCCCTTTTCTAGCAAGTGAATGCTTTAATGCATTCTTATGTCGTCAGGTGCATTTTACCACTTTTTGTTCATTTTGTCAAAATTTTTATAACGTTTTTTGAATATTTATTACATATGGATTTAATTTAATTAACAAATGTACCAAATACCACAATAAATTTATGTAGAGAATTTGTGGATAATTTGATTATTAGGCTTACCTATTTTATAATTTAAATAACTAAATTTTGGAGGATATCATGCTTAGAACTATTTTAGCAGTCTTATTCATAACTATTTTCTTAATAGTTAGTATCCCTATTTGGGGAATCTTATTTATAATTGGTCTCTTCAATAAAAAGGCCAAAGAAAAAATGAGCTACGATTGTGTAGCATGGGCATTTGGAGTTGTTCTGTTTATAGCTGGAGTCAATTACGAGGTTAGAGGGCTTGAAAATATTCCTAAGAATCAGTCGGTTGTATTCATTGGAAATCATCAGAGCTTCTTTGATGTAGTATTAGGATATCACCTTTGTCCAGCGGTAACAGGTTTCATGTCAAAGGATTCTGTAAAAAAAGTTCCACTTTTAAATGTATGGATGATGCTTAATTATTGTATCTTCCTTACTAGAACAGATCCACGAACAGATTTAAAGCTTATTTTAAAAGCTGCAGAGCACGTAGAAAACGGAATCAATATTTTCATTTTCCCAGAAGGAACTCGTTCAAAGGATGGCAGCTTTGCTCCATTCCACGAGGCATCCTTTAAAATTGCCACAAAGTCTGGTTCTCAGATTGTTCCTATTTGCTTTACCAACACTCGTGAGATTCTCGAGGCACACATGCCAAGAATCAAACGTACCCATGTAATCGTTACATTCTGCCCAGCTATTAACCCAGCCACACTTGTGGGTGAGGACAAAAAACACGTTGGTGCATACGTACACAAGATCATGGAAAAGCAGCTTGAAGCTGATGCAAAATTAATCTAAAAATTTACAAAAGCCACCCTGTTACGCTCTCAAGCCTGAGAGGTCACTCCGCTTTACTAACATGTAAAGCTTGAGTAACCCTCAGAGCTTGATAGCTACAGAGTGGCTATTTTCATATCTTCATTATTTATCTGTATAACTGTGTGGCTATTTTTACATCTTTGCTAATTTCCAAAACAAATGATTAATTACATTAATTTATTATGCAAGCTTCGCCTTGATGGCTTCTACCACGGCGGAGAAGTTCATGAAGTGGGATGCCTTGACGAGGATGGTATCGCCTCCTCGGATAATTGGAAGCAGATCCTGAAGCATATCATCCACAGCTCTGTAATGATGAGCCATGCAAGAGCTATTCTTTTGGCTGAGAGACTTATTTATCTCCTCTGATAACTCGCCTACAGTAAATACATATCCAATGTGGTTTTCCTCTAATGCCTGTCCCATCTCATAGTGAAGCTTTCTCTCATCAGCACCAAGCTCTCCCATATCACCTAAGATGGCAATTGTACGTCCCGGTGCCTTTCCAAGTACTTCGATTGATGCCTTCATTGAAACAGGATTAGCATTGTAGCAATCATCGATTATTGTAACATCACCGATATTAATGATATTGTTTCTACCAGCAATTGTTCCGGCATTCTCTAGTCCCTGCTTTATCTCCTCTACAGACAAGCCAAGTACTTTACCTACAGCAGCTGCTGCAAGTCCATTCATAACATTGTGAGTACCTGGCAAATTGATTGTTACATCAAATATCTGACCAGCAACATTCATAGTGGCCTTTGTGCCAGATATGCCCTCAGCCTCTACAGAAGATGCACTGATTTCTTGACCATTTAAGCCATAGAAAAGCTTTTGAAGACCTAGAGTGTCTGCATTTATAAGCTTGTCATCATCGCCATTTAATACAACGATTCCATTCTTTGGCATATGCTCAAACACTTCTGTTTTTGCACGAAGAATACCATCACGATTCTTTAAAAATTCCAAATGACATTGACCAATATTTGTCATTACAACAACGTTAGGCTTTGCTATTTCTCCTAATCTATGCATTTCTCCGAAATCAGAAATACCCATTTCTACAACAGCTACCTGATGCTCTGATTTGATTCTGCAAATAGTAAGTGGCAAACCTATCTCATTATTAAAATTACCTTCGGTTTTTAATACTTTGAATTTTGTTTCAAGAACAGATGTAATCATTTCCTTGGTGCTGGTTTTGCCTACACTGCCGATTACACCTATAACTGGAATCTGAAGCTGCATTCTATAATCCGCAGCAATTTTCTTAAGAGCAACCTTTGTATCATCAACAATAATATAAGGGCCGCTAGCAGACTCTAATTCTCTCTCTGAAAGAGATGCAAGAGCCCCCTTTGAAAAGGCATCCTCAATAAAATCGTGGCCATCTACTCTCGCTCCAACCATAGGTATAAAAAGAAAATCCTTTTCAACCTTGCGGTTGTCATTTACTGCTCCTGCAATTTCTTCATTTTTTAAAGCTTCCTTGCCTGCTGGCAATACTAATTTGCCATCTACAACCTGGGCAATTCTTGCCAATGTCATGTTCTTCATATATTACTTCTCTCTAATGACTATCCAACAATTTCTCTAATTAATTATATTTCTTTAATTAATTATATTTCTTTAATGAAACCTCAATAAGGTGCTCGCATAAATCTTCGAAGTCCATGCCAACTACAGCTGCTTCCTGTGGAAGAAGGCTAGTTGGTGTCATTCCTGGAAGTGTATTAGCCTCAAGGCAATATACGTTTTCCTTCTCATCCATCATAAAGTCCATGCGGGCATATGTTGTAAGTCCAAGTCCCTTAAATGCCATCTCAGCGTACTTCTGCATTTCTTTAGTAACCTTGTGGCTAATATCTGCCGGGCATGTTTCAACAGCAGAACCTGCTGCATATTTATTTTTGTAATCATAGAAGCCCTGCTTTGGAGCAATTTCAATAACAGGAAGTGCCTTTCCCTCAATAACTCCATCAGAGAACTCTCGTCCCTTTATAAACTGCTCAATAACAACTTCATCTTCCCATTCAAATGCTGCATCTAAAGCTGCATCTAATTCCTCTGGATTTTCTACAATTGTTACACCGATTGATGAGCCACCGCAGTTTGGCTTTACAATACAAGGATACTTATCAAACTTGAATCCTTTTCTTGCATCCTTTGTAAGGGATGTGCCTGCTGGTGTAGGAACACCGATGCGGTTTAATACGTTTTTAGTAAGCTGCTTGCTCATTGAAATAGCACTAGAAACATAATCATTACCTGTATATTTAATACCAAACAGGTCAAATGCAGCCTGAACCTTTCCACTCTCACCATCGCCACCGTGAAGAGCCATGAAAACAATATCTGCCTTCTGACAGATTTTGATTACATTAGGTCCAAAAAAGCTAGCACTTTTATCTGAACGGCTGGCAATAATCGCATCAATATCTGGAGCTTCTGTAGGAATAGATTCTATCTTAACAGAATTCTCCTGACTGTTATCAAAAATATCAGTTATATCGCACTCCTGATCTGAGTATCCCATAAAAACATCAAGTACTAATGCTCTATGTCCGCGATTTCTAAGAGCCTGAGCTACCATTGTTCCTGATTTAAAGGAAACATCTCTCTCTGAACTAAGGCCACCTGCCAAAACTACTATATCCATTCAAATTACCTCTTGTATCTATTAATTGTTTTTCTACACGGGTTAATATAGTATTTTTGCGCAAAAAAAACAAGTCAAGCCGACTCTTTCATGTATATATAAATGTAATCCATCATCCTGATGGAGGATTTTATGAACTCATCTATAATTTCCTCTCCCTCCTGATTCCCGTGATGGCCAAATAATTCCTTTTGCACATCAAGAATATGTAACAACATTTTCGTATCGAAATTCTCAGATATACTCCTTAAGGTATAGTTCACACATTTCTGTGCCCTATGATATTCTCTATTTCCAATCATTACCTTTGCAAAATTCATAGATAATGATTTACAACGCCTTCTTTGAAACTCTGTGTTATGAGAAAAACAGTTTCTCATCAGACCCTCTAAATGCTCTGAAGCCACATCATTTTCCCCTAGCTCATAATGACTCATAGCATATTTAAAAATAATCATGTGTTCAATTTTACTTAAATGCAACAATGGTATATCCTCTGTTTTAGGAAACGACCTTCTGATTTCAAACAACTCAATGCACCTAGTCACGAACTCTCTTGTTGATAGTCCATAGTATTTCATGCACAAAAGCTTAGCTAACATATAATACTGCTGATGCTCAATATTATCGCATTCCATAACTACCTCAAACTGTTCTATTGCAGGCTGCAATTTGTCTTCACTGCCATCATGTATAGCGGCTAACAATTCGTCTTTGGCTCTTTGCAACTCAAATGATTCTTCTAGTGGAAGCTCCTCATAAGCAATTCCAAAGTTTTCAAATGCATTGACCATTTTGTCAAACAAGGCTTTCCTGGGATATTCCACACCATTTTCTATTCTAGAAATGGTTGAGGTTGCGCAATTAAGCATTTCCGCCAACTCCTCCTGCGAAAGATTATAAGCCTTTCTAAAATAAGCAACTTGGTAACCAAAAACGTTTTTCTTCATTAAAAAACCTCCTATATGAATAAAATCGAAGCCCGATTTTATCAACAGGAGGTTAAAAAACTTTGTTTTTTCTATTATAAAATTTTGAATTTTTAGAACTCTGGTTCAATTAAACCATAAGCTCCATTTTTTCTCTTGTAAACTACGTTAATTTCATCTGTGTCTGCATTTCTAAACATGAAAAAGTCATGTCCTAACATCTCCATTTCAAGGCATGCATCCTCAGCGTACATTGGTTTCATATCGAAGGTTTTTTTACGGATGATTTGAATTGCTTCGCCATCATCAACCTTTTCATCAATAAAATCCTGTGCAAATATTGTTCTTGAATCAGATTGCTTTCTATCAATAATCTTGTTTCTGTGCTTTTTGAGCTGAGCCTCTAATGTATTTGTAACAGCCTCGATTGAAGCATACATATCAGATGTAACTTCTTCTGCACGAAGATAACTTCCCTTCATAGGGATTGTAACTTCTATTTTCTGACGTCCTTTCTCTACGTCTAATGTAATAATTGCTTCAGTATCTTTGTTAAAGTACTTGTCTAATTTTTTGAAACGCTCCTCCACTGCGTCCTTGAGACCTTGTGTTAATTCGATGTTCTTTCCTGTGATTGTTGTTTTCATGATGTCGTACCACCTTTACCGAAGTATTTGATATACTAGAGGTATCAATAAAAATTGATACGTTTTTGAATTGGTATATCATGTAAATAGTATATCAATAGAATGAAAAAACCTCAAGAATTTATCAGATAATTAATAAATTCTTAATATATTGTATATACTAATATTACATTTAATAACAAATAATAAGGAGATTTCAATGAAAAAGACCGCTATAGTTACTGGCGCAAGCAGAGGAATCGGTAGAGCTATTGCTGAAGCTCTCGCAATGGAAGGCTACCATCTTTCTCTTTTTTGCCATAGAAATATCGAAATGCTAGACGAATTAGCTGCAAATATTACAGAAAAATATCATGTACAGGTTTTTACTTATTGCGGGGATATTGCAGATTCTGAATTTACTATTAACGCCTGCAAGGATGCTCTAGAAAAAATGGGCCAAGTTGATGTAGTTGTTAACAATGCCGGTATCGCCCACATTGGTTTATTAACAGATATGTCTACTGAGCAATGGAACAATATGGTAAACACCAATCTTTCCCCTCTTTTCTATACCACAAAGGCTGTTGTACCTTCTATGGTCAATCGTAAATCAGGTCGCATCATTAACATTAGCTCAATGTGGGGCACCGTCGGCGCCAGCTGCGAGGTCGCCTATTCTGCTACAAAGGGTGGCGTAAATTCTTTCACAAAGGCTCTGGCAAAGGAATTAGCTCCAAATGGTATTTCTGTAAACGCCATTACCTGCGGTGTTGTTGATACAGATATGAATGGACAGCTTTCCCCTGATGAAAAGGCTGAGCTTGCTGAGGAGATTCCTGTAGGCCGCTTTTGTCATCCTGAGGAAATCGCCCAAACAGTTCTTAGCATAATAAAAGCCCCATCATATATGACAGGGCAAATTATTGGAGTTGATGGAGGATATATTTAATCCTCCATCATCTTTTTTAAATAAGCTTTAAATTTGTCAGCTTCTTCTGCAGGGAAGGATATGCTAGCGCCTATACCTACAAGCCATCCATACAGCTGTGGTGATACAGCCACGTTGATTCTGGCTTTTACATGGCTATCTCCATCTGGTCGAATATCAATATCTGAGCCGAATTTATCGATAACTACTCCTATCAAATGCTTTGCGAATCTAATAGTAAGGGAGCGCTCCTGACCTGCGAACATACTGACATGAAGCCTTGCATATTCTTGAGGGTTTAAAGCTTTTCTCTCTTGGGCCCCATCTCTATTTTCATCAAGCATTTCTGTTGACACCATTTTATCGACACGGTAATGACGAATTTCCTTATTGTCATCATCAAATGCTACAAGATAATAGTTTTCATCATTTCGAATTAGAAATGCTGGGCTAACTATATATACCTTTCCACCGTGACGAGGCTTCATCTCCTTTGTCAGGGTCCATTCCTGATACTTAAAGGACATTTTCTTGTCATTATCTAGGCACTGATATATTACATCGATGGTATAAAATATCTTTTCATTGGCTGTAGTGGCTTTTTCCGGAACAACCACCTGACGCTGAAGCTGAGTGGCATCATCCACTCCTGCCAGTGTTGTAATCTTTTCCACCAAATCCTTTGTTCTACGCTGGGATATAAATTTGGACGCACCTACAGCATCCACAAGAAGCTTTAGCTCTGCCAGTTCAAATACTCTAGAGGCAATGTAATAGCCTTTATCGCCTTTTACCACATCGATACCGGCATCCATCAATGTGTTCATATCCATATAGACGCCCTTGCGCTCTGCTGGAATACCTCGCTTTTTAAGGCGTCTAGTCATCTCAACGGCGTTAATTTGATGCTTCTCATCGCTTTCTTCCATGAGAATCTGATATTCATTTATTATTTTAAGCTTTTGGCCTCCGACGTGTGGCATTCTTCCCCCTTAAAGCAATGTTCGTAAGTTTTACTGAATTGTGCTATACTCTATAGTTGATTATAAATAAAATATGAATTGTTTTAAAGGAATTATATGAGTAGACAAGATTTTTATAAAAAATGTAGACATGATTATCCTACCTTTACTTATCAGGGATATTCTTACGATATAGATGATGCCGGCATTAGCATGACCTTCGATTTTTCAATTGATGGCCTGTCAGAGTTTCACCCAACCTGGTATATTCCACGTATCAACAAAATCGAAGAAGTCGATTCTTCCCTTTTGGATGAAATGGTATTTTCCCTTGGTATGGTGGAGCTTATTAGCTACTGGAAAATTGCTTGCCCACCTACAGTTATAATCAAGGATAGAAAGCTTACAGCTGAGCAAATTAGCTGGTGGAAAAAGCTTTACTGGGGTGGTCTCGGGGAATTCTATTATACTAATGGAATCCAAGAATCGATTGATAGCTTCATGATGATTGATTGCCAGTCTGATACACCTAGCAATCCACCAAAAGTCACTACAACAAACCTTATTTCAGGTTCTACACCAAAGGTGTTAATTCCTGTAGGTGGCGGAAAGGATTCTGTTGTTTCAATAGAGCTTCTCAGACAAAATGCGGATGTTAATTGCTATGTTATCAATTCAAGAGGCGCTACTGATGCAACTGTAGAAGTTGGGGGCCTAAAGGACCATACTATCTACGCTAAGCGTACACTTGATAAAAATATGCTAGAGCTTAATGCCAAGGGCTTTTTAAATGGTCATACTCCATTTTCTGCCTTAGTTGCATTTTCAACAATAATTGCTGGTTATTTAAACGGACTTTCTTTTGTTGCTCTTTCTAATGAAAGCAGCGCAAATGAGTCTACTGTAGCTGACAGCTACGTTAATCATCAGTACTCAAAGAGCTATGAATTCGAAGAGGACTTTAGATACTACGAAAGAACATTTATCGGCTCTGGCGTTTATTACTTCAGCTTTTTACGCCCTTTGGCAGAACTTCAGATTGCCATGCTTTTCTCTAAATTCAAGAAATACCACGGCATTTTCAAAAGCTGCAATGTAGGTAGCAAGCAAGATATCTGGTGCGGACACTGTCCAAAATGTTTATTTGTATACATAATCCTCTCACCATTCCTTACATTAGAGGAATTAGATAACATTTTTGGCAAGCGCTTATTTGAGGACGAGACTCTCATGGAAGACTTTGACAAGCTCTGCGGTATTCTTCCAGAAAAGCCATTCGAATGTGTAGGTAGCCGTGACGAGGTTAACGCATCTATTGTTGAAGCAATTAGCCAATATGAAGCCAAGGCAATAAAGCTTCCTATATTATTAGCGCACTACAAGGAAAGCAAGCCAACTAATACATCTAGCTTTGCTGCAATCACTGGACAGTACTCAACTGCGCATGGCTTAAATGAATTTTTCGAAAATATTATTAAGGAAGCTTTGAAATAAAATGAAAGAAACAATTAGAAATCTAGTTAAAGATAAAAAAGTATTAATCCTAGGCTACGGCCGAGAGGGACAGTCAAGCTTTAGAATGGTTAGTGCTGTTGGCGGCTATGCTTGTCTTGATATAGCTGATGCTAATGCAGTTAGCTCTGATTTAACATCTAGCCACAAGGTAATCACTGGACCTACATATTTGGACTGTCTAAACGATTATGATGTTGTATTTAAGAGTCCTGGAATCGTTCTTCCAATGGACATAAAGGATTATACCTGCAGAATTACTTGCCAGGCTGACCTATTCTTGGAGGTTTATGGTGCCCAGACTATCGGTATTACTGGTACAAAGGGTAAATCCACAACATCTTCACTCTTATATCATATACTTAAAGCATGTGGTAAGGATGTTTTATTCGGTGGCAATATCGGTATTCCTATTTTTGATATTACAGACCAGATTCATCCTAGAACAATTATTGTATTTGAGCTTTCTTGCCATCAGCTTGAGTATGCAAAATTTGCCCCTTCAAAGGCAATATTACTTAACCTCTACGAGGATCACTTAGATCATTATGGTTCAGTTGAAAAATACTGGAATGCCAAGAAAAATATATATCGCAAACAAGGATACTGTGACTTCCTATTCTGCAATCCTGAGTTCTTACCAGCCCCAGGCGATTGCAAAGCCACAGTTATCAAGGTAAAATCACAGGATTTACCTTTTAATTCCTTTGAGGAGGTTCCTGGGGTAACTCTTAGAGGAAATCACAATTTACTTAACACTGCATTTGTCTATGATGTATGCAGACGCTACGATATTTCAGACGAAGATTTTGTTGCTGCTCTTGCTACATTCAAGACCTTGGCACACCGTCTACAATTTTTAGGCAAATTAGAAGATGTGGATTATTATGATGATTCAATTTCAACTACTGTAGAGTCTGCCATTAGCGCAGTGAAGGCTATTCCAAATGCCGGAACTATTCTTTTAGGCGGAATGGACCGAGGCATCGACTACGATCCTTTAGTTGAATTTTTACCTACCACAAGACTTGAGCACATTATTCTCATGTACGATAGTGGAAAGGTTATATTAGAAAAATTACAGGCAACTGCACCTGCAGATTTCATGAGCAAGGTGCACTATATCGAAAAGCTTGAGGATGCTTGCGCATTCGCTAAATCAAATGCCACCAAGGGAACAGCAGTGATTCTTTCTCCTGCATCTGCCAGCTATGGGGTATTTAAGAATTTTGAGCAACGCGGTGACTTCTTCAAGCAATATGTTGGTTTATAGTTTTTGTACTTTTAGGTGAATAGTTATGGCAAATTCGCGATTATCATTTTTAAACGATAGTGGACCTAAAACTAAACATTGTCAGAAATGTGGCTGCAGAATTCCTGTTAGCTCACCTTACGATAAATGCATGGAATGCATGAAAAAAGAACTCTTTCCTAAAGTGAAAGAGTTCATAAATGAAAATGACGATGTAAATGAAATGGTACTTTCTCAAGAATTCGGGATTGACCGTACACTCATCCATGAATGGGTAAGAGACGGTCATCTAGAATATAAAATACGCAAATATTTTTAAAGCCTGTTACGTTATCAATCCTGAGATGTTACTTACAGTCACTACATGTGACTTGCAGTAACACTCAGAGATTGATAACTACAGGCTTTTTCTTTGCTTTCTGTAGCCATCTCATGTAGCTAGCTATAAACGGCTCTCATGGCATGTAAAGTATACAGTTTGACGTTCCATTGCTATTTTATTAAGGAGTTTTAATGACTCCTTAATTTTTTTGTCATCAAGATTAGTAAATGGATCATCCAATATAAGTATTGGTTTCTCCTCTGGATAAAGCACATCTACCAGGGCTAATCGAGAACAAAGTGCAACCAAATCCTGATATCCCTGTGAAAGATACTCAGCACTCTTTGTACTTCCAGAATAAGAAAGCTTGATATTCAAATCCATATCTAATTCGAAGTCATCAATGGCATATCCAGATTTAGTTCCCTCTGGGCCATCAATCAATTCTAGATATTTATGTAAGCCATTCTGAAGTGGCTGCATATATTTAGCCTGGAAGCTTTCCCTAGCTTTCTGTAAAAAGTCCTCGGTCTTAGATAAAAGATTAGCATTTTTCTTGTATTCTTTTTCCTTGAATTCTAATCTCTCGATTTGTTCAGAGATATCTCCAAGTCTTTCTACTTCTTCAAGAGCTTGAGAAAGATTCTCTTTTTCCTGCATAATCTGTCGATTAAGCTCAAGCATCTGCTCATCCAAGGCATTCTGCTGTTGCTGCAAATCATCAACTGACAATACATTTTCGTTAACATCGTGCTCTGTTTCGAATTTTGCTATTTCCTCTTTGAGATTATCAATACGCGCCTTGATTGCCATATACTTGCGTTTCTCCATGCTAATTGCCTGAACCTTTTCGGCACGCTCAAGACTTTCCTGTAAAGGATATTTAGCAAACACCTCTTTGATGTCGTTAGAAACAGTATTGATTGTATTCTCGTGACGAGACAATTCCTCGGATTTTACAAGGTAATCCGCATATTTCTCTGCATTCTTTTTAAGCTTTGCAAGGAATTCATATTCACCACCCATATCATATAGATTAATACCGTATGGTGTGGCAAATGGCTGAATTTTGGTGTAAAGCTCCAGCTGCAAATCCGCAAGCTGGTCAAGTGTACCCTCAGCCTCCTGATGACGCGACTGCTCTTCCTCTAACAAATGACGATACTGGTCAAGCTTACGACGTATCTCGTAAACATTTTCCTGCATGGTTTCTGCACGAGTAAGCAAGAAATGAGACAAGAACTCATCACATTCCTGCTGGATCTCTCTAAGCTCTAGCTTTGCAATCTCAATAGAATCTTCTTCCTGAGCAATACGCTCCTCATAATCATTGGCCTGCTTAAGTTTATTAATATGGGCTCTTCGACCACTGATAACCAACAATAAAATATCTATGATTATGGCCACAAAGCTAACTATCTCCACGATTCGACCAATAGTCACATCCATGTACTGGCCAAATACGACTCCGCTCAAAATAAACAGTACAAGCAATACAGTTCCAAGAATATGCCAAATAGTAACAGTATTTTTCTTGTTTAGCTTTGCGTTGGCATCACGCTCGGCAGTAACATTAATAAGTCGCTCATTACTCTGTTCAATTTTAGCTTCTAAGGCGGTAACCTGAGTGGTAAGTCCCTCGATTCTAGTTAGCTGCTCATCAGTTGGAACCATCTTGCCAAAGAAGAATTTGAGCTCACTAAGCTGTCTATTAGACTCATCTGAGAGCTTGGAATGCTCAGCCTTAGCTCTAAGCTCTGCCAAATTTGAAGCCATTTTATTCCAGAGGTCAAACTCTGTCTCATCAGGGATACGTTCCTTAAATGGCTCTGCAAAAAAGTCCTTTGATTTTAATACTTCAATATCTTCCCTAAGAACAGATGCTGCTCGCTCGTGCACAGCCAAATCACGCTCGCTTTGCTCAAGCATTACAAGCTCATCATCGGTGGGAACCCCTGCCGCAAAAAACTTCTCAAGCTCTGCAATGTTCTCAAGCTCCTGATTTAGGTTCTCCTTTTGGATTCTATATGCACCAAGCTCCTGCTCCTTTTTACTCTGGAGCTGAATAGTTTCTGTAAGCTTTGCCTTTTGAGCAATCAATGCATCTAAATTAGCCTGTTTTTCCTCTACAAGGCAGCTCATAGCCTCAACGCTCTCCTCAACTGCAGGAAGCTTCTCATACTCTTCTTTGCACTTATTAAGCTCTAGCTTTATTCCATAGAGCTTTCCAGGGTTAATTTTGCTATTTCGTGTATACTCTGTACGGGCATCCTTAACTGTTTTTAGTGCAATATCAAAGTTACTAATATCGTCCTTTGCCTGAGCTAAGTTTCCCATTTTTGCATTCAAGGAATCTGTCATTGCTGTTCCAAGGGCAAGCTGTGGAATATACACACTCTTTTCAAAGGAATCTCTGTCTACTCTAAATAATTCCTCACCAATATCCTCTGTATAATCATCAGACACCAATCCTGTCTGAGCATCATACAAAACAAAGGTATCATCCTTATCAGTTTTTCCAAAGGTTCTCTCTATACGATATTTTTTATCCTTTACAGAAAAAACAATATTACCGCCACAAACGTTTCCATCCCATGGCAAATAATGATTTCTCTCTAAAAGCTTTTTCTTAGTATTAGGGGAATACTCCAACCCATAAAACATAGCCTTCATGAAAACCGAGAAGGTAGTTTTGCCCCATCCGTTCTCCTGAAAAATGGAATTGAAGCCCTCGTTAAACTCATAGGAAAAATCTTTTATCTTACCAAAATGGGCAATATAACAAGAAATTAGTTTCATTCTATATCCTCCCCCATGATGGCTTTTATACCAAGCTCAATAATTTTGGCCTTTTCATCCTCATCCATATCCTGAGCCTGCACAAGTCTAACAAACTCTCCCTTAAGAGATTTATCATACTGAAAGCTATCGTAATCAATCAGAGTCTTAGTTCTGTCATAGCACTTCACAAAGAAATACTTATTCTCAAAGGCTCTCACAAATCTGAAAATATCCAGCTCATCATCCAGCTCTCGCTCACCTGTAATTACGAACTTGATCAAGTCCTGAGGATCCACATCATAAAGCAAATTCTTTGCCCTATTAATGGTAGCCTGAACATCCATATCCGCAGTAACCTTCACCTCAATCTCGTGAAGTCTACGCTTTGCAAAAGGAATAAACTCCGACTCAATATGACCATCCTCTATCTCAAGAAGCATAAACCCCTTATCACCTGTCTCGTCGAAGCCTCTTCCCTCAAGACATCCAGGATAACAATACACCCCTCTATCATCCAACTGCTGATACATATACTTATGAATATGTCCCAGTGCCAAATAATCGATAAATTTGCCCTTTAACGCCGTAGTATTAATTATCTCCGCCCCATCCTTGCCGTCATAATCCGACTGCTGTCCATGGAGCATTACAATGTTTACATTAGCCGAATCCAGCACCAATCTCTGTGGCAACGTAGAAGCATTAGCACCGCTAATCTCAATTCCCGTAATAACCACATCATCACAGGTATAGCTGGTCCATCCAGCATCATTAAACATATGGAAATTTTCTGGAATCTCGTCAATTCCAGCTTCCATAAAATCGCATCTATCATGATTACCCTTAAGGTAATAAAAATCTATCTCAGGATTTGAAACAATACGCTCTACAACGCGTTTCTTAACATCCTTCCTAATATGTGTCTTATCAAACAAATCTCCCGAAATCAGAATAGCCCTAACCTGGTTCGAAACAGCATAGTCCACCATACGCTCGTATGTCTCAATCAGCTCCGAGCGCCTAGTCAATGCTTGCTCCTTATCCAAATTGCTTTCCATTTTGGAGTCTAAGTGCAGGTCTGCACAGTGAATTATTCTCATGCTAATTATATCTCCCAATTCAGCTTCATTTTACCATACATAAGGCCACTTGTAACTACTTGTTGTGCCTTGCCCCATTTTCTCCTCCCCGTAGCCTACAGCCCTGCCCCAAGGCACCGCACCCGCCACCTGGGCCCCTTCGTACACACTTCGCAAGAATATTTTGTTCTCCTAATATGCAAAGACTCGCATCTTTATTGGCATGTGTCTTTCTCATGTCTGTACAGTTTTGCAAAATGTATTTTAAGGGCGGACATGAGAAAACTAAATTTAGTACAACTCAGGCTCAGGGGGAATTGGGTGATTTGGGAGTGCGCTTAGAAAATTAAAAGCAGGATTATCAATATATTGGCATGCGCCGCTAGGACGGCGGCGCAAGTGCGACACGCGACACGATGTCGTATAAAGCACGGTGCCAATATATGATAATCCTGCTTTTTAAATTTTCTTAGCAAACGTACTATGAACCCAATTTCCCCTTGAGACCTGAGTTGTACCAATATAAATAAACTAATATGTCCGCCCAGTAAAAATACATTTTGCAAAACAGTTCATCCATAGAAAGACACATGCGGATGCTCCCTTTTGCATATTGGAGAACTAAAAATATTCGCGAAATTGTGTGTACGAAGGGGCCCAGGTGGCGGGTGCGGTGCCTTGGAGCAGGGCTGGTGAGAATACTGAGAAAATGGGGCAAGGCGCAACAAAAATGGGGCCACCTATGATTTACATAAGTGGCCCCACCTTTAATATATGCTAAGAACAGCTCCCCGGAAGATAATTATTCTTTATCTCCTAATTTGAACTGACTAACAACGTTGGATAGCTCTCGTGCGATGTCGTTTTGTGAATCGGACATTTCGTTGATGCCGCCAACAACTTCGGCAAGTTCGTCGACTTCGTCGGTAACCTGTCCACTGTTGGCTGCGGTATTTTGTGTTGCTTCCGCAATGTTTTGGATGGCAAGACGAACCTCGCTCATGATGTTCTGGATACCTTCAGTCATTTCTGAAAGCTTTTCAGAAGACATGCGGATTGATTCAGCATCCTGTCCGTATCTTTCGGCGACGTCTACAAAGTTCTTGTAGTCTGGTGTTACTGTGTTTGATACATAATCAAGAAGGGATTTTGCGTTTGTGGCAAGTCCTTCAAATGCATCTTGAATTCCAGAGATTGTTTCCTGGATTTTTTCAACTGAGTCGGTTGTTTGGCCTGCCAGTTTACCAATTTCTGTGGCAACTACTGCAAAGCCCTTACCTTGCTCACCAGCTCGTGCAGCCTCGATGGATGCATTGAGGGAAAGCAATGTAATTTGGTCTGCAATGTCGGCAATTACACTTGCCATTTCGCCTATGTTCTCCACAACCTGTGATTGTGCAATACTTTCTTCTAGTTTTGTTTCATAGCTTACTTTAAGTGTTTCCGACTTATCGAAAGCTTCCTGTGAATTCTTTCCGATTTCTGCTGCACGCTTTTGAATATCCTTTGCTAATTCTAAGCTGCTCTTTGTTTCATCATTAAGGTCTGTTGCAGAGTTGGCTACTTGGTCTACTGATGCTGAAAGCTCTTCTGTGGCTGCAGAAGAATTCATCATATCAGAATTTACATCAGCCATTACTTCCACAATCTTGTCAAATTCTACCTTTAATTCTTCAGCAGAATTCTTAAGTCGTTCGCTGGAATCACTAATATCTACAGAGTAATCTGCAATAGCTTGGATTACGCCCTTGTTGTTTCCGTACATGTCGTTGAGGGAATTAGACATAACTGCAAGTTCGTCGCGGCCCTTTACGTTTAGTCTATCAACGGTAAAGTCACCACCGGCCAATTCTGTTGCAAATTTTTGAACTCTACGAATAGTCTTTGCAACGCCACCGATTCCAATAATAATTATGATTATTGCTATTACTAAAGCTACTACACAGATAATTACCAGCTTATTAATCAGTAGATAAATTGGCTGCATAAGCTCGTATGCCTTGATAGCCACTAGCAATTTCCAACCTGTATCCTCGATTGTTGAATAGTAAACCTTGTATTCATCAGAGCCGTCCTTGTAGCTTGTTTCTCCAGATGCATTGGCAAGGATTTCTGTTGCCATTGCAGCAAATGAAGCGTTGGCATCCTCTGTGATATATCCACCAGACTGAACCATTTCTTCATCATGTCCAGCTATTAATAAACCATCTGAGGCTGTTAAAATACCAACACCGCTCTTTCCAACCTTAACGTTAGCAATAATATCTGTGATAGCTGAAAGCTCAATATCTACTGTAATACAACCAATCTTATTTCCATTTACAATAATTGGAGTTGAGCAGGTAGACATAATTGTTTCAGATGTTGGATCATAATATGGGTCAGTAATCATTGGTCCATCTGCGCTCATAGCGTTTGTATAATATTCCTGATTGAAATAATCATACTCTGCATTGCTATATTCCCATGTGGTGACTATATCAGAGCCATCCTTCATTACATATGGACCATAGTATTGCTGCTCGGGATCAAATGCATAAGGTTCAAACCAAAGACCAGCTCCAAGAACTATGTCGTTGGTGTTAATTAAATCTGCCAGCATAACCTGATAATCATCCCAGACGGTATATTGGTAAGAATCAGCTACTACAACTGAAATTGATTCTGCCAATATTTCAACTTCCTTGAGATAACCATCTACTTCTGAAATATTAGCTCTAAGCTCTGCTTCCATAGCCTGTTGAGTTTTTTCATCAACAAGGTTATTACTTGAAATAGCGGAAATAACTGTCAAAATCACCTGTGCAATTACCATAATAGGTAAAATTGTTACAAGCATTTTGGTTCCAATTTTCTTAAACCTCATACCTAAATCCCCTCCGAACATTAAACCCGATTAATGTGTAATTATCCTCATAGTAATACATAGCTGTGAAAATTCATTGAAAAATGGGGATTTGTATAAAAAAAGACGTACAGTAACGTACTGCACGCCTTAGAATATCCTGTTGATTACCCCTCTTGCTTTAAGAAGATATTTTCAATTGCGTTGATAATTTTAGTCTGCATTGGCGGTTTAACAAAATAACCTGCTGGTTTTAAATCCAATACAGCATCAACATGCTCTTTATCAGCTATACCTGTAAGGAAAATAACTGGAACATCCTTGTAATCCTGCTCTGCCCTAATCATCTCCAGTGTCTGCTTACCGTCTACAACAGGCATTTCATAATCGAGAATAATTAAATCAGGTTTGTCCTGTCCCATAACCTTCATACATTGAGCTGCAGATGTGGCAAGTGTAACTCTATATTTATCCTGAAGCATATTGCGCATATTTCTAAGAAGAACAGGATTGTCGTCTACAACAATAATGTGGCGCTTATCTGTTTCAACTACCGCATTTAAAATTGCATCTGCATTCATATTAAATTCTTTGCAGATTGCTTTGATTACAACCTCTCGGCTAGCCTGCTGAATATGCTTGCACTGACCTGAGTAGTAATAAGAAATAAACATTTGCTTATTAGTCTCTTTTCCATATGTAATGACTGGCAGCTGAGAATTGTACTCCTGAAGCACCTGGAAAATATCCTCGTCACTCAAATCTAAACAATCTATGTCCATAAGCACCAAATCAGGAGTATACAGTTTAAGCATACTTTTTACTATTTTGGCACTGTTGGTGCAAAGCTGAGTATGAAAATGTTGTGCTAAAAACGAATTAACATCCGATGTATCGTTTGTAAAATCTCCTACAATAAGTATTTTGCGCATGAATATTCTCCTTAGTCGTTACATTTGTAGTTCGTTTATTTCTTGTAATGCTTCTTCATCTTCTAAGTTTACTATATGAAGGTTAAGTTGGTCTATACGTTCTTGCATTTGAGTTTCATAAGAATATGTCATTATCTGCTTCATAATGTTATCAGACTGTTCTGTATCATGAGTAAGCAATGACATTTTGAGCATTTCAAGCAGTGCAAATAGCTCATCCATATCTTCCATCTTTGGTTTTTCGATTTCAGATGCAAGTACTGACATTCTAGATTTCATGTTGTCCAACTCCTCTAAAAGGATAGGTGTAAGAACCTTGATTCTATCAACATTACCATCTCTTGCAGCAAACTCACACATTTTCGCCAAACCACCAAGGGAAACTGCTCCAATGGTGTTAGACATGCTTTTAACGCTGTGAACCTTTATGCGATAATCCTCAAGTGAATCATTTTCTTCAAGCTCATTATAATATCTGAGGATTTCATCCCTCTCATAGCCAATAGAATCGTAGAAATCTACCGCTGTTTGATAGACCAGATTTGCATCTGGAAAATGAAGCAATGCATAATTCCAATCTATGCCTTCTATGTCAGGAAGCTCTACTTGTTTTACCCTATTTTTTCTAGCCTCATCCTTAGCATCTGGCTCATGGTACTCAAGTAAATCTTCTGGCAAGAAATCACGAATCATTTTTTCCAGCTGAGCTGGCACAATAGGCTTGGACAGGAAGCCATGGAAGCCCATAGTCATATATCGTTCCTTGGCACCTGCAATAGCATTAGCAGTAAGGGCGATAACAGGTGTACCTAAGCACTTGTTGCCTTCTAATGAAGCCATGGCCCTGAACGTTTCTATACCGTCCATACCTGGCATCATGTGATCAAGGAATATCATATCGTAATGCTCTTGCTTAATCTTGGTCAAGCATTCTGCACCACTTGCTGCCTCGTCGATTTTTACTTTTGAATCCTTTAACAAAGCCACAAAAACCTTGCGATTCATTGTATTATCATCTACAACAAGGAAATGAGCATTTGGAGCCTCGAAGCTTGTGCTGTACTCGTAATTTGAAGTAAGCTGCTTAAGCTTTTGCCCGAAGTTTCCAATTGGCTCTTCGTCTATTACCTCTTGAGATATGGTAAATGAGAATATAGAGCCCTTTCCATAAACGCTATCTACATTTAAAGTGCTGCCCATCATCTTAAGAAGATTCTGAGTAATAGTCATTCCAAGACCGGCACCTTCAATATTTCTATTGCGGTTAACCTCTAAACGCTCAAAGGATTCAAACATTCGCTTGATATCCTCTTGTTTGATTCCAATACCTGTATCTCTAACTGCAAATGTCAGTTCAACAAAATCATCATATTGATTCTGCACTGTGGCAGAAATTTCAATATATCCTTCTTTTGTATATTTTACCGCATTTGTAATAATATTTGTTAATATTTGTTTGATTCTTATATCATCTCCCAACATATTACATGGGATTCGAGAATCAATGTTTAATTTTAACTCAAGATTTTTCTCTTTCGCTCTGAGAGTAACATTGTTAAGAACATCATGCATAAGGCTCATAAAAGCATATTCGCCCTTAACAATTCCCATTTTACCTGATTCAATTTTAGTAATATCAAGAATGTCATTTATAAGAGAAAGAAGATTCTGCGAGGCAGTTTTGATATCAAGAGCATATTCTTCAACCACCTTTTCAGAGGTTTCTCGCAAAATCATTTCATCCATACCCATAATGGTGTTGATAGGAGTTCTGATTTCATGGGACATATTGGCAAGGAAATTACTCTTTGCTTCTGTAGCTGACTGTGCCTGCTTTTCAGCCTTTTTTGCCTGTAATGTTTTCTCTAGCAAATCGTCATTATTTATTGAAGCCTGTCTATAAAGACGATCATAAATATTCTTTTGGAATTTAACAATAGCACCTACTGCCAAGGCACTAACCAGCATAGATTGAATAACATCAAAGAATACACTTTTACGTGAATCTAGCTGTACAACATATTCTGGATGAAAATAAGAAACTACGTAGCAGCCTACTACAATTGCCACATCAGTAAGCAGCATGAAAACAAAATCCATGCCATCCAGTAGCATAAATATGAAAACAATACCCATAGAAAACCAGCAGACCATACCACTGTTGATACCGCCAGTAACAAAGAACATTATTGGGAAAAGACCAATTCCAACTACAAAGCAAACCGCAATAGTACTATTTTTAAGGCGATTTTTAAAATTGGCCATATATATACACATTCCGTCAATGATTACAGCAACAATAATAACCGCTGAAAGAGCAGCAGAAATGCCGTTTATCAGATTAAATGGTATCGTTATTAATCCGCCCAGAAAACCAACAATTGTAATAATATTAAAAAGTACTAAATCTGTTGGTAAATCTTGGGCAAAGAATCTTTTTCTTAATGCTTTTAACTTTTTCAATTTTCCGCCCCAAGTCAATAAAAACTGTATGTTTCGCACAATATCCTAAGATAAATACTAAAATAAAAATGCCATTTTCACAAGGAAAACGGCATAATTATTAATGAATTTTCTGTGTTTTTTTGTTGTTTTACATATTTTCGATTTGCCAATCAATAGGCTCCAATCCTTTTGACTTTAAAAACTCATTAGTTTGACTAAAATGCTTGCATCCAAAGAAGCCTCTATAAGCCGAAAGTGGTGATGGATGAGGCGCTTTTAAAATCAAATGGTTTGGGTTGTTTAGCTTTGCGCATTTCTTTGCAGCCGGAGAGCCCCAAAGTAAAAATACTATTGGTCTATCCTGTTTGTTTAAAATATCTATTACTGCATCAGTAAACTTTTCCCAACCAATGCCTGCATGGCTAGCTGCTTGATGTGCTCTAACTGTAAGTACGTTGTTAAGCATGAGTACACCCTGCTTTGCCCATTTTTCCAAATAACCATTGTTTGGTATATAGCAGCCCAAATCATCATTTAATTCCTTATAGATATTAACAAGTGAAGGTGGTGTCTTTACCCCCGGTTTTACTGAAAAGCATAGTCCATGAGCCTGGCCCGGTTCATGATATGGATCCTGTCCTATGATAACTACCTTTACCTGTGATAATGGTGTCAAATCAAAGGCGTTAAATATATCATCTGATGGTGGATATACAGGGCCCTTAGAATACTCTGCTTTGACAGTTTCGTATAAGTCCCTATAATAAGGCTTTTTAAACTCTGGAGACAATGGCTCCAACCAATCATTGCTTATCGCTGACATTTTAATCTCCTATACGCAAGTTACGTTAACAAGCCTGAAGTCACTCCGGTCGACTAACACGTCTCCCTTAAGTGACCTCAGAGCTTATTAACTACTTGCTTATTTGTTTTAAAATTCGCTTAGTCGTTTTAGAATTCGCTAAATCATTTTAAAATCCAATCGTCTAGCGGTAACCAATAGCCCTTTTCCTTCAGCTCCTGTTCAATAATATCAAGGGCAGCTTCGCTGTCGGCACTGATTGTGTGATAATGATAGCCACTAGTTGCAGAACTAAGGGATTTTGATTTTCCACTTTTGATTGCTTCCATAAATTCTTTGGCATCAAGTCTAGAATGCACATTAAGTGGAGCCTCAAGACGATTATAATATCTATGATTGATGATGATATTATCAGCAGTACCACCGTTGTCCACAATTGTAAACAGCTCATCTAAAATCTCATCATCACTATGACGACATTTTATCACACGTGAACACTTTTTATTATCCGCATTTACGATATAGCCTCTGTTGGTAGAAATAATATCAACTCCATTGGCTCTAATGAGGGCAATATCTGTGACCACTACCTGTCTACTAACATTAAGCAGGGATGCAAGGGTTGTACCTGAAACTGGCTTATCAGATTTCTTGACTATCTCTATTAATTTTTGTCTTCGAGTCTGTCCGTCCATTTTTTATCCTCTTGTTTAATAATCATTAAATTGCGTGTAAATTTTTCATAGATATATCAAGGATTGGTGCAGAATGTGTAAGAGCACCACTTGATACATAATCAACTCCACTATCTATGATATTTGAAATATTTTCCTTTGTAACATTTCCAGAGCACTCTGTCTTTGCTCTGCCATCAATTATTTTAACAGCTTCTTTCATTGTTGCAACATCCATATTATCAAGCATGATAATATCTGCTCCAGCTGTGACAGCTTCTTTTACCTGATCAAGTGTCTCTGTTTCGATTTCAATCTTTCTAACAAATGGTGCATAGGCCTTAGCCATCTCAATTGCCTTTGTGATAGAACCTGCTGCTCCAATATGATTATCCTTTAAAAGAATGCCATCAGAAAGATTGTAACGATGGTTCTGGCCGCCACCACATCTAACTGCATACTTTTCAAAGATTCTCATATTTGGAGTTGTCTTTCTAGTATCAAGTAAAACTGTTTTGCTGCCCTTTAGCAAGCCTGCTACCTGATTTGTGTATGTAGCAATTCCGCTCATTCTCTGAAGGTAATTAAGAGCAACTCGCTCTCCTGATAAAAGTACACGGATATCGCCTTTTACCTTGGCCATAAGCTGTCCCTTTTTAACAGTCTCTCCGTCCTTAACATATTTTTCAACTACTGTAGCCTCATCCAAAATTTTGAATACTCGCTCATATACATCCATACCACAGATGATTCCATCTTCTTTACAAATCAAGTCAACTTCACCAGGCTGAGCCTCTGGCATAACAGCATTTGTTGTTACATCCTCGCTGGAAATATCTTCTCTAAGAGCCATTTTAATAAGCTCATCTGCATTTAATGTCATTGTTATATTGTTCATTACATAGCCTCCTTCTTGGCTCTCATATATTCTTCTTTTTTAATTTCTCCTACTACCATTGCATGATAGTTTTCCATTATGGATGGCAAATCCTCGTAGCCATCCATGTTTACAAGATTTTCAAAATTATCACTTCTCTTAAATGACTTCGTATTTACGATATCATTTGCTGCTCTCTTTGCAAACACCAAGCTTTCCAAAAGTGAATTACTTGCCAATCTATTTCTGCCATGAACGCCATTACAACTAGTTTCACCAACTGCATAAAGCTGCTCCATAGTTGTTTTAGAATCCTTATCTACGTATATTCCGCCCATAAAATAATGCTGTGCCGGCACAACAGGCACCCATGTTTTTAAAGGGTCATAACCTGCCTGCTTACATCTAGCATAGATATTAGGAAAATGATTTAATATCTCTTCCTCTGGAATTGGCGAAAAATCAAGCCAAACATGCTCTGTATTCTGTTCCTTCATTTTGGCAAATATTGCTTTACTTACCACATCCCTAGGCTGAAGCTCATCTGTGAAGCGCTCTCCATTTTTATCACGAAGCACCGCTCCCTCGCCTCTAACTGATTCCGAAATCAAAAAGCTTCTACCGCTTTGCTGTGAATACAATGTGGTAGGGTGAATCTGAACATAATCACAATTCTCCAGCTTTACGTTATGATACATTGCAAGAGCCAGTGCATCTCCTGAAATATGTCTAAAGTTAGTAGAATGTGGATAAACTCCCCCAAGACCACCACAAGCAAGCACCGTAACATCTCCCTGAATAGCTGTGGTTTTACCATCCATATCTGCCACAACAATACCGTAACAAACATTATCATGGCACACCCAATCAACCATGGTTGTATGGGCCTTTAGGGTAATATTTCCCCTCTCTTTTGCCCTGGCAAGAAGCTTACTGGTAATCTCTTTTCCAGTAACATCTGCATGGAAAAGAATTCTATTATTAGAGTGAGCTCCCTCTCTTGTAAAAAGGAACTCTCCATCCTTTTTATCAAACTCTACTCCATAACCAACCAAATCCTTTATAATATCCTGAGAGCTTCGAATCATTATCTCCACAGACTCTTTTCGATTCTCATAATGGCCTGCTCTCATAGTATCCTCAAAATAAGCATCATAATCTGCTTCATCTCTCAGCATACAGATGCCCCCCTGGGCTAAAAAGCTATCGCATCCATCCAGAGCATCCTTTGAAATAACTAAAATATTTTTTTCCTTTGGCAAGCTAAGTGCGCAAAACAATCCTGCCACACCGCTACCAACTATAATTACATCATATTTATCCATAATCTTTTCCCACAATCTACCTGAAGCTCATCCAACGCTCCAAGTCTTATTGTTACTTTGCAAGCTCTAGCATACGGCTAAGTGCCTGCAAAGATCCCTCTCTTGTTTTTTCATCTACTTCAACTACCCCAGTACCATCTCTCAAGCAATCTCTTACCTTCTCAAGAGTTACCTTTTTCATATTTGGGCATATCTGCACGCCACCTGCTGAGAAAAATGTCTTATCAGGATTTTTCTGCTTCAACTGATAAAGCACGCCCAGCTCTGTAGAAATAATGAATTCCTTCTTATCAGACTTAGTAGCATAATCGATTATCCCCGAAGTGCTGCCAATATAGTCCGCCAACTCCAAAACATCCAAGGTACACTCAGGATGAATAAGCACCTCTGCCTCAGGATGAGCTTCCTTGGCACGTTTCACCATCTCTGCAGTCACATTCTTATGAACATGACAAAATCCATCGTTAAAAATAAAATTCTTCTCAGGCACTTGCTTCGCAATATACCTTCCCAAATTTTCATCAGGTATGAAGAAAATATTCTTATTAGGAAGTGCCCTAACTATCTTCATAGCATTAGCAGAAGTCACACACACATCCGCATGCTCCTTTAGCTCCGTAGTGGAATTAATGTAGCAAACCACCGCCACATCATCATATTCCTTTCTCACTTCCTCAATACGCCAAACCTCTGCCATATGCGCCATAGGACAATCAGCCTTCTCATCTGGCATCAAAACCGTCTTCTCAGGATTAAGAATCTTTGCAGACTCACCCATAAACTTAACTCCAGCAAAAACAATCGTGCTCTCCTTAAGTCCTACTGCAACCTTAGCCAAATAATAACTATCGCCAATATAATCAGCTATGGCCTGCACCTCGTCATTCACATAGTAGTGTGCCAGCACTACTGCATTCTTCTCCCTCTTAAGCTGCTCAATCTCTTCTACCAAGTTACTCATATCATATTCTCCTTTTTCCGGTAGTGCTTCTAAATCATTGACACATATTGTAGCACTTGTATAGTCTACTGACAAGACAGCAGTATAGCCACCTCCCACTTCTGTCCTTGCCAAGGCCCCTGCCCCATGCTGGCCTTAGTCTCCCCTATGCCCCTTCCTGGCTCCTACCTGCCGGCCCGCCCCTAGTGGCAACACTTCGCAAGAATATTTCGTTTTCCTAATATGCAAAGACTCGCATCTTTTATTAGCATGTGTCTTTCTCATGTCTG
>NZ_SVEV01000039.1 GCF_015057185.1 Pseudobutyrivibrio sp.
TTTTTTCTTTACCACTGCGGTTGCCTGTTTTCCTACTTTGCAGTGGTAATTCATTTTTTCTTTACCACTGCGGTTGCCTATTTTCCTACTTTGCAGTGGTAATTCATTTTTTCTTTACCACTACGGTTGCCTGTTTTCTTGTTTCGCAGTGGTAAAACCATATTTTTATTTAGTAATAAACGATGTCAGAAAAAAATATTCTCCTGTCTGTAAAAAAAGAAAATACTAATACAAAAAATTATATAAAAAAAGATAAAAAGGGAATTATCTATCGAAACGATAGAAGTGAAATAATTGAAATAACCAAAATGCGGGTGACAGGACTTGAACCTGCACGGTCGCCCACTAGAACCTAAATCTAGCGCGTCTGCCAATTCCGCCACACCCGCATAAAAAATCTGAAGAATTGCCATTGAAGATTGCTTCGCAAAAAGGCAATTCTGGCAATAGCTTTCTTTCCTATGAAAGAAAACTATTGCGTTTGTCGGCTCATCGACTTATCCAATATATCATATACACCGCCTGTATGCAAGGATAATCGATACCGTTTTTTACATTTTATAAAAGAAATTTACTTAACTCGACCGCTTTCTTTCATTTCCTTTTCAAAGGCCTCCGGGTTCTTCAGATAATAGTCCTGGTGCTCCTCTTCTGCCTTGTAAAAAAACTTAAATGGCTCCAATGCAATCTGCGCTTTTTTACCTGACTGAGCTTCCAATTCAGCTATCTTTGCTTTGGCAATAGAAAGCTCTTCTTCACTCTGATAATAGATAGCTAATGTGTAGGAGAATCCCTTGTCAATAAACTGGCCTTCTCCATCAAATGGATCAACATTAGCTAAATAGATGTCCACAAGCATGTCATAACCAACATTAGCTGGATCATAGTCCAATTCAATAGTTTCACGGTGGCCAGTCTTCTGGGCCTTAACATCCTCATATGTAGGATTTACTTCATCACCACCAGAGTAACCACACACAACGCTATCCACACCATATACTTTATAAATAGGTGTCACACACCAAAAACATCCACCTGCAAAATAAGCTTTCATTTCAAGTCCTCCATCTGTAAATACTCAAGGGAGATTATACATGAGAATAAAAAAAACATCTAGCCCGTACCACTCAAGTTTCCACACCCTTATAAACATAAAAAAAACATCTAGTAGCCAACTAACTCTTAGTATTACTCCACGAGACGTATGACTCGAGTAATCACACCTCTGAGCAACAAAAAAAAGAACATCTAGTAGCTAACTAGCTCTTAGTATTACTCTACGAGACGTTTTAGTCGAGTAGAGTGATACTAAGGCTTGTTAGCGTAACTAGATGTTCCTCTAATACCTCTATTTAGGTGTGGCACCCTTGAGTCGAGCCATTGCGCGGGCCATATTAGCAGTAGAAATCTGGTACTCAATCATTGATTGCTTCTGCTGTAGCTGCTCTTGGGCACGCTCTAGGGCTTCCTGAGCACGGAATGTATCGATGTCCTCTGGACGCTCGCAAGAATATGCAATCATCTTAACAGATCCGTCCTTGTAAACGGAAATGAGTCCATCTGATACAACGGCTCTGCGCCAATTTCCATCGCCTGTTTTAAATCGTATTTCACCGACAGAAACTACGCCAGTCATCATCTCGTGATGATTCATGATAGCAGCTTCGCCATCAGGACTAGGAATAATGATTATTTCGCAGTCCCCATCATAAAATACGCCATCGCAAGCGATTATTTTAAGATTAAATAATGATGCCATATGCTACTCCTTTACAAGTTCTGCAGCCTTTTTCTTGACATCCTCTATTGTACCAACATTGAAGAATGCTGCTTCAGGATAATCATCCATCTCACCATTAAGGATTGCCTTGAATCCTCTAACAGTGTCTTTTACAGATACGAACTGTCCCTTAACGCCTGTGAAGTTCTCAGCAACTGAGAATGGCTGTGAAAGGAAACGCTGTACCTTACGTGCACGATATACTGTAAGTTTATCCTCGTCAGAAAGCTCTTCCATACCAAGGATTGCGATAATATCCTGTAACTCCTTGTACTTCTGCAAAATTTCCTGAACGCCACGAGCTACATTGTAGTGCTCCTCGCCAAGTACGTCTGGCTCAAGAATACGTGATGTAGACTCAAGTGGATCAACAGCTGGATAAATACCCATCTCAACGATCTTACGAGAAAGAACTGTTGTAGCATCCAAGTGTGAGAATGTTGTAGCAGGAGCTGGGTCAGTTAAATCATCAGCAGGAACGTAAACGGCCTGAACTGATGTGATAGAACCGTTCTTTGTAGAAGCGATTCTCTCCTGAAGCTCACCTAAGTCATTAGCAAGTGTAGGCTGGTAACCTACGGCTGATGGCATACGACCAAGGAGGGCTGAAACCTCTGAGCCTGCCTGTACGAAACGGAAAATATTATCAATGAACAAAAGCACATCCTGATGCTTAACATCACGGAAATACTCAGCCATTGTAAGTCCTGTCTCAGCAACTCGCATACGAGCTCCTGGTGGCTCGTTCATCTGACCGAACACTAAGGCTGTCTTGTCAAGAACTCCTGACTCGCCCATCTCTGTCCAAAGGTCATTACCTTCACGAGAACGCTCTCCTACACCAGTAAAGATTGAGTAACCACCACTCTCTGTAGCGATATTGTGGATAAGCTCCTGAATAAGAACTGTCTTACCTACACCGGCACCACCGAAAAGTCCGACCTTACCACCCTTAGCATAAGGAGCAAGTAAGTCGATAACCTTGATACCTGTCTCAAGCATCTCAACAACTGGGCTTTGATCTTCGAATGTAGGTGGCTCTCTATGGATGCACCAATGCTCTCCATTATCAAGCTTTTCACCGTTATCAAGTGTGTCACCTAATACATTGAAAAGTCTACCAAGTGTCTGCTCGCCAACTGGTACTGATATACCGCTGCCTGTAGCAGTAACTTCCATATCTCTACATAGTCCCTCAGAAGGTGCAAGCATGATACATCTAACCACGCCTAAACCAATGTGCTGAGAGACCTCCATTACTCTTTTTTCATCCCCTACCATAACGTATAGGGCATCTCTAATGGCAGGTAGGTCATTATCTTTAAATTCTACATCGACAACAGGTCCTGAAACCTGGACGATTTTTCCTTTTAACTCTGACATGTTTAACCTCTCTTACCTTTTAGCTTTTTCTTTTTTAGTGCCTTAGCACCACCGATTACCTCAGTGATTTCCTGTGTAATCTGTGCCTGACGCACTCTATTGTATTCAATAGATAACTCTCGAAGAATAGCTTCTGCATTATCTGTTGCAGACTGCATGGCCATCATTCTGGCATTTTCCTCACTGGCTGAACACTCTACCAATGCTCCATAAATGAAAGCTGTAAAGTGATTGTGAACCAAGTGCTCCAAAACTGATGAAAGTGATGGATAGAATGGATACCAAGAATCGCCGCCTTCTTTGAAAGCTTCAAGCTCGTAGCTATTGATTGAGTGAACGTGCTTTGTACCTTCCTTCATCTCAGTAGCTACCTTACTGGTTCCCTCTGTATCTGATTCAACCTGTTGAACCTGCTCCTTGATAAACTTGTGAGTTTTAAGAGGAAGCAAACGCTCTACACAGGTCTCCTCTGTAACGGAGTTGAGCATCTTTGTATAGATAATATCGATTCTATCAAGCTCTTCTCTGTTATATAAATCGATAAGATACTCGGAAATAACACGAGCTCTATGCATTGAAGGATTGTTTGAAGAAAATCTAAAATTCTCGTCTACATTGTATCCGTTGTTTAGGAAGAAGGCTCTTCCTGTTTCACCAACAACAAATAGCTTGTATTCTTCCTTTGACATACCGCCAATTCGCTGAAGGGCAAATTTGATGGCATTGTGGTTGTAAGCACCAGCCATTCCTTTGTCACCTGTAAATACAACGAATCCACGTCTCTTAATTGTCTCCTGATCATCCTCCACACGGTTATCAAAGTAAATGTGGCGAATGTTAGGCATTCTAACAAGATTTTCTGCAATTCCTTTTTGAGTTCCCTCAAAGAATGGCAATGTTTCTTCCAGCTTTGATTTAGCTTTACGAAGCTTCATGGAAGACATCATGTACATGGCTCTGGTAATCTTCATTGTATCCTGAATACTATTTATTCTATTTAGGATTTCCTTTGTACTTGCCATGGTTTACTCCTGATTCTTTTTGAACTCCTGTGCTGCATCAACGATTGAAGTCTTAATATCTTCTGTCAAATCCTTTGAAGCCTCCAGCTGACTAATAATAGCGCTGTGCTCTGCCTTGAAATATTCAAGCATATCAGCTCTGAACTTCTTAAGCTTTGAAATCTCAACATCACTGAAAATATGAGCATTGGCTGCAACAAGAATTATTACCTGCTCTGCCATTGAGAATGGTCTACTAAGTGGCTGCTTTAATAATTCCATAAGGGCACGACCATGAGCTAACTGCATCTTTGTTGCATCATCAAGGTCTGATGAGAACTGTGTAAAGACTTCCATTTCACGATACTGTGCCAAGTCAATACGAATTGATCCTGCAGCTTTTTTCATAGCCTTTGTCTGTGCGGCACCACCAACACGGGATACAGAAAGACCTACGTTTACGGCTGGTCTCTGACCTGCGTTGAAAAGCTCTGACTCAAGGAAAATCTGACCATCAGTAATAGAAATAACATTTGTAGGAATGTAAGCTGAAAGGTCACCTGCCTGAGTCTCAATAATTGGAAGTGCTGTGATTGAACCGCCGCCTGCTTCGGCTGTGATTCTTGCAGAACGCTCCAATAATCTTGAGTGCAAATAGAAAACATCACCAGGGTATGCTTCACGTCCAGGTGAACGCTCAAGCAAAAGTGAAATTGCTCTATAAGCAACTGCATGTTTTGACAAATCATCATAAACGATAAGCACGTCTTTGCCTGAATACATGAAGTACTCAGCAAGTGCTGTACCAGAATATGGTGCGATATACTGAAGTGGTGCTGGATCAGATGCTGTAGCACTGACAATAATTGTATAATCCATTGCACCATTTTCTCTTAATGTGTTAACAAGTTTGGCAATAGTAGATGCCTTCTGACCGATTGCAACGTATACACAGATAACATCCTTACCCTTCTGGTTGATGATTGTATCTGTTGCAATAGAAGTCTTACCAGTCTGTCTATCACCGATAATAAGTTCACGCTGTCCTCTACCAATTGGGAACATAGAGTCAATTGAAAGAATACCGGTCTCCATAGGCTGACTAACTGACTGTCTGTCTACGATACTAGGAGCTGGGCACTCAACTGGTCTAAAGCCGTCAGCTTTAATTTCTCCGTTTCCATCAAGTGGAGAACCAAGAGCGTCAACAATACGTCCAAGGAATCCGTTACCTACTGGAAGACCTGCCATCTTACCAGTACGAACAACCTTTGAACCTTCTCTGATTTCTGTGTCACGGCCAAATAAGATAACGCCGATTTCGTCACGACGTACATCCTGTACCATACCCTTGACACCACAATCAAAGATAACGATTTCGCCGTAGAATGCATGGTCAATACCATCAACATTGGCAATACCGTCACCTACCCAACTAACGATTCCAACTTCCTTTTCCTGAGCCTGAAGGTTGAAATCCTCAACGTTAGTTTTGAGAATTGAGAGAATGCTCTCATCAACAGCTGAAACACCAACTGCCTGATTAATTTTGGTAGCGAACTGCTCAATACGTCCCTGCTCGCTCCAATCATATTCCTTTGTGCCCACTGAAAGAATGAAACCACTCTTTAATGAAGCATCCTGCACTAAGTCAATAGCAATGTCATCATTGCCACATTCCTTAGCTAAAAATCTCTTAATACCTGCTAACTGCTCATCTGAAGGCGCAGTAACATAGCGAAGCTTTGCTGTTTCAACTTTTTCGCCTACGGTCTTAAGTGATTCAATATATGCAGTTCTAATATCATTAAATAATTCAAAATCACCGTTATCACATAATAGCTTGAAGAAATTACGGACATCATGTGGGAAAATGCTGTCAATTACAAGGTGCTTTTTAGCAATTGCAACTGTAGGATCAGCTAATTCCTCACCAATTGCAGGTACAGCCTCTAGTATAGAAGCGGCAGACTGCAAATGTGCCTCGGCATTTTCAATGCTATGTAGGTCACGGGCATAATTTAAAGATTTCTCTGTCACTTTTATTCACCTGCTTTACCTAAGAATTCATCAAACAGTCTGCTATCAACATCAGCTCCTGTCTTGCTACCAACAACCTTTGTAGTTGCTTCAACTACGATATCTGCAATTTCCTTCTTTGCACTGGCAATAATCTGCTCTTTCTCATGGTTTGCCTCTGCAACAGCTGCATCATGGATGCTCTTTGCATCGTCCTTAGCATCAGCTACAATCTTCTGATACTGACCATCAGCGCTCTTTCTTGCCTCTGCAATAATCTGCTTCTTCTCTGACTCAGCCTCTGCAACCTTCTTCTCATACTGAGCAGCAAGGTCATTAGCTTCGTTTTCCTTATCTGTAGCTCTAGCGTATACCTCGTTTGCTTCTTCCTGGCGCTTTGCAATGATGTTTGCAATTGGTTTGAAGAAGAAAATTCTAAATGCTACAACAAGGATAAGAAGATTGACTACTGTCCACAGAATACTCCAAAATGAAATGTTAATCATATCTTATACCTATCCTTTAATCTAATTATCAAACGCATATTATAATACGAACATAATCATAAGAGCGATAACGAAACCGTAAATAGCTGTTGCCTCTGCAAGGGCACAACCTAAAATAAGGTTCTTCTGAATCTTTGACTCTGCCTCTGGCTGACGTGCGATACCCTCGCAAGCCTTACCTGTAGCGATACCGATACCGATACCTGCACCAAGACCTGTAACTACTGCAATACCTGCTCCAACTGCAATTAAAGTGTTCATAAATTTTTCCTCCTAAGTCCGCTGAGTCATAATCTACATCCGCTTGTTACGGTCTCAAGCCTAAGATATTTCCTCCGTCGACTAACACGTCTCCTGCGGAAACACTTAGAGCTTGATACCTACAAGCTCTTCTGTAGGTATAGTACTCAGCTCATCTCAATAATTAAAAACCTAAAAATATTTTCTCACATTTATTACGTTATTCTATCGCTTCCTTTATATATAAAGAAGTTAAGAATACGAATACGTAAGCCTGTAGTAATCCATCGAATAAATCAAAATATAGTGAAAATACGGCTGGAATTACTGGTGGAACTACGATTTTTAAAAGTTCCATGATTACGAATGCACCTAGTACATTACCAAAAAGACGCATGCACAATGATAATGGTCTTGTGAATACATCAAGAATGTTGAATGGTGTAACGATTGGTACTGGCTCAACAAATTTGTGAAGCCATTTTCTAACACCTAGATGATAAACACCTGCTGCCTCAACGAGAATGATACTCATGAGGGCTAATGCTGCAGTGACGTTAACATCTTTTGTTGGTGATTTGAAACCAAATAAACCAATAATGTTAGATAAACCAATATACAAAAGAACGGTAACAAGATAACCTGTGTAGGCCTTACCTTCTTCGCCCAATGTGGCTCCAACAATGGCATTTAGTTTTTCGTAAATAAGCTCGGCGAATGCCTGCCTTTTACTGATGTTTTGTGTCTTTAATCCTCTAGTCAAAAATATAGCTAAGAGAATTAGCACAGCCATTACAATCCACGTAACAACGACAGATTCCATCACAGGAATATCGAGTCCTCCAATGTGGAGCGTGAAGACCTCCTCGCAATTTAGCTCTTCTACAAGCTTTTCCGCTAAAGTCAAGAAAACACCTCCTATTCTTTTTTGCTCATGAAAAATATTTTATACTTTTCGCACAAAAATATAAGATACAAATTGAATAATATGTATAAAGAAATGATTTGACAAACTCCGCCACATATTATCAATCCGTATGTTCTCACCATAAACCTAAAAAAGTGTCCAGTCAATGCTGGACACTTTTATTTAACAGTTTTTTCAATTCTTTTTAACTTAATCTAACTATATACTTTTTTGCCTCTAACAAATTTATCTTTGATGATGGCATCAGCATCGTTATAGCACATTCTCTCGATACGTTCACGTATTGACATATCGCGCATTGAGTACATTTTGCTGTCGTCGATTACAACGGCGTCAAACTCGTATCCTTCTTTGAATGAGCCAACCTTGCCAAAGTATTTTCCACCGCCAACTGTGGCCATGTAGAATACTTCTTCGAATGTAAGTGGCTTTACATTCGAATCCACTAATCGATAGTACATTTTGGAAGCCTGAAGTGTAATCAGCATGGTCTTTAACATATTCATAGAAGATCCAGCTGCCACGTCAGTTCCAAGACCAACATTTATACCAGCATCAAGGAATTTCTTGATAGGGGCAATTCCTGAGGTAAGGTTCATATTTGAATCAGCACAATGTGCTATATACGCACCATGCTTTTTAAGAATGGCCATCTCACGCTCGTCAGAGTGAACGCAGTGAGCCATGATTGTAGGACGCTCTGGAGTACCCATAGTGTCAAACATCTCATAGGCATTGGCATAGCAAGTAGACTCTGGAACAAGTTCATTTACCCAAGCAATTTCAGAAAGATTCTCTGAAAGATGAGACTGAATTCTAAGGTCTCTCTCTGCCGACAAGCGGCCTAGTTCCTTCATAAGCTCGTCTGAGCAGCTAGGGATAAATCTAGGAGTCAAAATTGGCATAGTGTTTTTGTATTTGCCCTGGATAGCATTGAGCCACTGTAATGTAGCTTCTATAGAAGCTTTGGCGTCCTTTTCCTGCAAGTGCTCGCCACCGTTTCTATCCATATTGACTTTGCCAACGTAGGTGATAACACCTGTATCCTCAAGCAAATCCATCAATTTGATTGTTGCTTCATTATGTAGAGTGCCAAACACTACCGCTCTAGTTGTAAAGCAGCGGCGCAAATCCTCTGCAAAATACTCGTATGCTTTCAAGGCATAATCTAAATCTGCGTATTTGGCCTCCTCTGGGAATGTGTAGGTGTTGAGCCATTCTAGCAGCTCTTCATCCATACCGATTCCTCTAAAGGTGTACTGTGGTGCATGAACATGCAAATCTGTCATGCCTGGGATAATCAGGCGCTCGCCATAATCATAGAGCTGTAAGCTCTTGTATTCGTCTGGGAGCTCAGTAAACGCACCCTTGCAAATGCCATCGACGCAAACTAGGTAGCCTCGATAATAAGTAACTATGCTGTTTTCAGATTCAGAAAAGGCTATGCCGCCTCGTAGTACAAAACTATTGTTCATATAATTCCTTTCGGGAAGACGCAGCCATGCAAATCGCCTTCGGCGATTTGCATGGCTGCGTCGTGGGAGACTTTTTCTTCCAGAAAAAGCCTCCTATCCCTGTAGTCCTCTAGCTTGTCTGTCCATATCTTCAACTACGATATCGTAGATTTCACCGAGTGAACGGCAATACTCTAATATCTTCCATGGCTCGTTTGTGTGATAGTGGATTTTGATAAGCTCTTCATCTCCTACTGCAAGAAGTGAATCACCCACAAAATGCTCGATGATATAGTCATTAATTGCATCCTCATCAAGATTCTCACCTTCAATGAGAAGCTGTGTATCATATCTAAATTCAATTGTCTGTTCTGGTAACATAATAATCCTCCATATTTTTGATATTAGGCATAACTAACACTGCCCACATCAGATACTTTAACATAATTAGGGAAAAAACGCGAGACTAAACGTACGAAAGAGACGCCAGCGGAGCGTCTCTTTCAAAAGGGAGAATAATGTTATGAAAAAATTGTATCTCTCTCGAGATGAGTTTATATTAACTAATTTTCTTGTTCAAGTGGTGTAAAAATTGTGAATTGTCTGTGAATTATCATAATTTTCTATCAACTTAAACGTTTAGTTAATATCTTTCAAACATTATTATATATTACGAAATAGTCTCAACCTTGATTGTATTTGTATTTCCTACTGATCCGTCGATTGGGCCACCTGTAAGAACTACCATATCGCCCTTCTGTAAATCAAGCATCTGCTGTACACGATTTACTGCGTGGTAGAACATAACGTCAAGTGACTTGAACTTGTCAACGAGAACTGGTGTAACACCCCAGCTAAGCGCAAGTCTTCTCCAAACCTTTTTGTCTGTTGTCATAGCGATAACATCTACTGGGCAACGGAAACGGCTAACACGCTTTGCTGTGTATCCTGACATTGTACAAGCAACGATAGCCTTTGCGTTAACATCAATAGCCATAGAACATGTAGAGTGGCAAACAGCATCTGGAGTAGAAGTGATTCCAATATCTTCCTTATGGAAACGTCCTTCGTAGTTGATATCGTTCTCTGTTGTCTCAGCGATTTCTGCCATTGTTGCAACAGCCTGAACTGGGAATTTACCCTGAGCAGACTCACCTGAAAGCATGATAGCTGAAGTACCATCATAAACAGCGTTAGCTACGTCAGAAATCTCAGCACGTGTAGGACGTGGATTTGTAATCATAGATTCAAGCATCTCTGTAGCAGTAACAACACTCTTTCCAAGTGCTCTAGCTGTAGAGATAAGCTCCTTCTGAACTGCTGGAAGCTTAACGAAAGGAATCTCAACACCAAGGTCACCACGAGCAACCATGATACCATTAGCAACCTCAAGGATTTCCTTAACGTTGTCTACACCTGGCTGGTTCTCGATTTTAGCGATAACAACGATGTCCTTTCCACCGTTCTCATCAAGGAATGTTCTAAGCTCAACCATATCCTGCTTTGTTGAAACGAAAGAAGCAGCGATGAAATCAACATCATTTTCGATACCGAAAAGGATATCCTTTTTGTCCTGTTCTGAAAGGTAAGGACCTGACATAACCTTGTTAGGGAATGACATTGACTTTTTGTTGCTCATAGTACCGCCTGCAGTACACTTTGTAATAACATCGTGACCCTTGATCTCTGTAACCTCAAAGAAAACGATACCATTGCAAACTGAAAGAGTATCACCAACAGAAAGGTCCTTGTGAAGGTTCTTGTGAGTAACAGATACTCTAGTCTGATCTCCTTCTACGTCGTCAGTTGTGAAGGTAAATGTATCTCCTTCTTTAACTGTAACTGAACCATCCTTGAATGTCTTAATACGATATTCTGGACCCTTTGTATCAAGAAGAATAGCAATTGGAAGGTTAAGCTTCTTGCGAACCTTTTTAACCAAATCCATTTTCATGCCCTGTTCTTCATGGTCGCCATGTGAAAAATTCATTCTGGCAACATTCATACCAGCCTTTGCCATAGCAGTAAGAGTCTCCTCGTTCATGCTGGCTGGACCAATTGTGCAAATAATCTTTGTTTTTCTCATTTCTAACTCCTCTATATCAATTAATAATAATTAACTAAAAAACAAAATCCTTCCTATGATAACACCAAATGCCTTTTGCGTAAACCATAGTTGTGTTCATTATAACAGAAAAATTAAATCTTGTATAACATAACAAACTAGGCTAGCCAAAACGAGGCTAGCCTAGTAATAAATTCTAATTTAATTATTTCCTTTGATAAGAGGTCTAAGTGGCTGATAAATAAAGATTGTAATTACGGCTGAAAGCAATCCCTTTACAAATGTGAATGGTACGTTGAACATTAGTAAGCACTTTGCAATTGAATCAAGCTTTGCAAATGGTGCAAGGGCCTGATATGCTGCGATAATAGCTTCCTTTGGCATAAAGTTGTAGTAAACAGGATACACAATGAAAAGGTTTGATGGGAAGCTTACTGCTGCCATAAGCAATGCTCCAACAAATGCTCCGATAATTGCACGCTTCTTTGTCTTTTTTCTATAATAGATAAGACCAGCTGGAAGGACAAAGGCAACTCCCAAAATGAAATTTGATAATTCTCCTACACCACCTGTCTGTGTCATGAATAGGTGTAAAAGATTTTTAATCAAACAAACTACCACGCCATACACTGGACCAAGTGCAAATGATGCTATTAAAGCTGGAAGCTCTGATAAATCTAGTTTGATGAAATTTGGCATAAGAGGCACTGCTGTGTCTAAAAACATAAGAACAAATGCAATTGCCGAAAGCATTGCTGTCACTGTCATGTTTCTTACGTTTACTCTCTTGCCTGAATTTGTCTGCATTCTTACTCCTGTCATTTCTGTTGAATCCATTATTGATTCCTCCCTTGAAATTATATTAATAGATTTAGGAAGTCTTCAATTTTTAATATAAAAAAGGCCCTGTTAAAACCAGGGCCTAAATACACAAAATAAATAAACATCAAGTTTATCTTCTCTCATCCAGACTATACTGTCGGTACTGGAATCACACCAGTTCAGTCCCAAAGGACTCGCGGACTATACCGCCGGTCAGGAATTGAAAACTAAAAAGCTTTCGCACCTTGCCCTGAAGATTTCCTATTGATTGAATCATACTACATTGTGCGCAATTAATCAATACATTTTCGCATTTTTTAATATAAACTTTTATACAACATTTTTCTTCATGCTCATGTCAGAAAAATAAGTATTTCTTTCCGACTCTATCTTTTCCTCTCTGTCATGGAACAAACTATATGTTTTCTTTTTACCCCAGCAGCCTGTAAGTTTAAGAGCTACAAGAAATACAATGGTTAGACCAAATAGTCCTGCCATAGTAGCCCAGTGTTCTTTCTATATCAAAAAAAGTTCTCCTACGGCTCTCAAACAAAAAATCGAATTATAGCCGTAGTCGATTCGAAAAAAATGTTGCCAGTGTGTATTATCTAGGAGAATTTTGCCTAATTCTACCAATAATACTAGGCACCATGCTCAATGTGTGGCTTTTTTATTTGCTGTGATTCAGCAATCAGCCTAAATTAACCAGAATTGTTACGGCCTACAACAAAATTTTCCATATAAGCCGTAGGATTTTTTATTTAGTTCAAAAGTTATGCCACACTGCACATTTTTGGGCCCTTTTATGCCTCGTAATCAAATATATGTATATTATAATTTGCCAACTGTATTACATCTCCCCCTAACAAACTACTATTCTAACTATCTTCATAGAAAAACGTCATTCCTCACTTTAGATTGACTACACAAAAAGGGGCCCGCGTCCCCTCGCGAACCCCAAATAAGAGAATTAAATGAAGAAAATAAACAGTTTTAGGTTACTTTGTACCTTTCTTCTTGTTGTTAAGGATTTCGAAAACAACAGCTCCAAGAAGAACTGCGCCCTTTACAACCTTTTGCCAGTTGGCATCAATGTTCATAAGGAACATTCCGATGTTGATAACACCGATGAGGGTTGCACCTACGATCATTCCGAATACTGTACCAGAACCACCGTATGCACTAACGCCACCAACTACGCAGGCTGAAATAGCATCCATCTCGTAGTTTGTACCAGCTGTTGTGTTAGCAGCTGTGTAACGAGCCATTGTAAAGAATGCAGAGAATACTGTAAGCACTGCCATGTTGAGATATGCAATGAACATAATTCTCTTTGTATCAATACCTGAAAGACGAGTAGCTTCTGAGTTGCCACCGATTGTGTAGAAGTAACGTCCTACGTCTGTCTTAGAAGTAATGAAGTTGTAGATAAGAACGATTGCTCCAACCCAGATAAGTGCATAAGGGACACCACCTGCAAGTGAGTACTTGTAGCCAAATAACATTATTACGAAGCATACAAGAACTAACTTTGTGATTGTAGCTGCTTTGCTCTGTACCTCATACCCCTTCTTGATTCTCATTTTGCGCTCTCTGAGAGTCAAAAGGATGAAAATAACGCAAGCGATTAATGCGATAACAATACTTGTCATGTTGTACTGGATGCCGTTGATTCTAGGGCCGCCAAAGAAGTCGTTGAGCTTTCCTGAGAAGAGCTGGCAGAATTCTGCTGGCAAGTTACTGATACTAGAACCATTACCATACTTTGAATTAGAGATTAAGGCTACACCAAGACCTCTAAGAGCAAGGAAACCAGCAAGTGTTGCAATCCATGGTGGAATGTTTACGTATGCAATAATGAAGCCAAGTAAGCTACCGTAAATTGCACCAACAACGATCATTACGAGAATACCTACAACAGTTGCAAGAACTGGAGATACGCCTCCATTCATCATAGCAACCATTATCTGAGCGCCGATAACACCGACGAAACAAACAAATGAACCACATGAAAGATCAATGTTTCCACCTGTTAACATACACATCAACATACCAGTTGCAAGAACATATACGTATGCATTTTGTGTAACTAAAGCATTGAACTGACTTGGCTGAAGCATTTTACCTTCTAAAAAGCCGCCTGTTGAAATCTGAAAGAAAAGAACAACTAGGACCAGTACAATGAGCATTGTGTTATTTTTTACTACGTTTAAAATTTTGTCTTTCACTTTTTTGCTCCTCCCTTCCTACTTCTTTTCTCTCTTAGACACAACGTCAAAGATTACCGCTACTAAAAGGACAAGACCTTTAACTACACTTTGATAGTTTACGTTAACACCCATCATTACCATACCTTGGTTGATAACACCCATCAAAAGAGCACCAACGATTGCTCCGAAAACTGAACCAGTTCCACCGTATGCAGAAGCAC
Source organism: Pseudobutyrivibrio sp. (assembly GCF_015057185.1). Classification (GTDB taxonomy): domain Bacteria; phylum Bacillota; class Clostridia; order Lachnospirales; family Lachnospiraceae; genus Pseudobutyrivibrio. The sequence goes on from NZ_SVEV01000039.1 coordinate 14,630, forward strand.
CACCGATAAAGCAAGCACCAATGGCATCCATTTCGAATAACTGTCCGTAAGTAGGTTGAGCATTTGTATAACGAGCAATTGTAAGTACACTGGCAACTGCTGTTAAGAATCCCATGTTCGCATATGCGAAGAAGTAAACCTTCTTTGTGTTGATACCAGAAAGCTGTGTAGCCTTCTCATTACCACCTACTGCGTAGAGGTAACGACCCATTGTAGTTTTTGTTGTGAAGTAGTGATAAGCAAGAACTACGATAATGATCCAAATAAGTGCTGTAGGGAATCCCTTGTAACCAGCCAACTTATATGTAAGGAAAAGGATAACTGCTGAAATAATAACTAATTTAGCTAAAAATCCTGCTGTGCTAGCTGTCTCATAGCCTTTACTCTTTGCTGAAATTCTTGAACGGAACTCATTAACAATAAATAAAACAACAGCTACAAGTCCAATGAAAATACATGTAAGGTTAGTGCCTTCAACCTTGAAGAAATCAGGAATGTAACAATCAGCACCACCACCGAACACCTTAAGGTATGTATCACTTGCTACGGCTACTGCCTGACCATTAAGTACTACATTTGAGAGACCTCTAAATGCGTACATACCAGCAAGTGTTGCAATGAAAGGTGGAACCTTTATATATGCTACCCAAAAGGCCTGCCAAACACCGATGGCTACACCAATGAGAAGCATGATGATTACTGTAAGCCACATGTTAACGCCCTTGCTCATAAGAAGTGCGCCAACGCAGCCTATGAAGCAGACAACTGAACCAACAGAAAGATCGATGTTACCACCTGTTAAAATACACATTAACATACCTGTTGCAAGAACGAATACGTATGCATTCTGTGAAAGCAGGTTGTTGATGTTCTGCGGTCTAAGAAGATTGCCGTCTGTTCCTATTGTGAAGATTCCGATGATTATCACGAGAGCGATTACCATGGAATACTTTTTAACTATCTGTCCTATACTAAATGATGAACCCATGTTTTCTCTCCCTTCTATGACTTCAAAATGCAAGACATAATGCTTTCCTGAGAAGCCTCAGCTCCTGCCATTTCGCCAACCATCTTGCCTTCATTCATAACATAAATTCTATCTGACATACCAAGTACCTCTGGAAGCTCAGAAGAAATCATAATAACTGATTTTCCTGCTGCAACAAGGTCATTGATAATACAGTAAATCTCGTACTTAGCACCAACATCAATTCCTCGAGTTGGCTCATCAAGAATAAGTACATCAGGATCTGCAAACATCCATTTAGCAAGAAGAACCTTCTGCTGGTTACCACCTGAAAGGTTGCCAACGTTCTGGTCAACTGAAGGACACTTTGTTTTAAGCTTCATTCTGTACTCTTCTGCTACCTGATATTCTTTGTCCTTGTCGATAACTCTTTTGTTGCAAAGCTCAGAAAGATTTGCAAGAGTTGTATTAACTCGAATAGGGTTTGTAAGAACAAGCCCGTTACCCTTTCTATCTTCAGTAACGTATGCAATTTTGTGCTTGATTGCATCCTTGATGTTCTTAAGCTTTACTTCCTGGCCATTAAGATATAGCTCGCCGGAAATATTTGTGCCGTATGCCTTACCAAATACACTCATAGCAAGCTCTGTACGACCAGCACCCATAAGACCTGCAATACCAACTACCTCGCCCTTACGAACGTTCATTGATACATTGTCTACCACCTTGCGCTCCTCGAACTGTGGATGGTAAACTGTCCAGTCCTTGATTTCCATAGCAACATCACCGATTTTTACATCATGACGCTTTGGGAAACGGTCTGTCATCTCACGACCAACCATGCCCTTGATAATTCTATCTTCAGAAATATCATCCTTAGTTTTATCAAGTGTTTCAATTGTAGAACCATCACGGATAACTGTGATTTTGTCTGCTACATAAGATACTTCATTTAACTTATGAGAAATGATAATAGATGTCATTCCCTGCTTTTTAAATTCAAGAAGTAAATCAAGAAGTGCCTTTGAATCAGTCTCATTAAGAGAAGATGTAGGCTCATCAAGAATTAAAAGCTTTGCCTGCTTTGCAAGAGCCTTTGCAATTTCTACAAGCTGCTGTTTACCAACACCTATATCTTTTATAAGAACACGGCTGCTTTCAGAAAGTCCAACCATTCTAAGATATTTGTCCGCCTCAGCGTATGTCTTATTCCAATCGATTGCAGATTTCTTTCCCTGCTCATTTCCAAGAAACATGTTCTCACCGATTGACATAAAAGGAACCAGGGCCAATTCCTGATGGATAATAACGATTCCCTTTTCCTCTGAGTCCTTAATCTTCTGGAACTTACAAACTTCACCTTTGTATACAATGTCGCCTGTATAAGTGCCATATGGATAAATACCACTTAAAACATTCATCAATGTAGATTTACCAGCACCATTCTCGCCTACGAGAGCATGAATTTCACCTTCCTCTACCACAAGATTAACGTTATCAAGGGCTTTAACTCCTGGGAACTCTTTTGTGATGTTTTTCATCTCAAGTATTGTATTTCCCACTTGATATACCTCCCTTTTTTAATACATTAGGATAAAAATTTATCCTCTTCAAATCATTCTCTTTAAAATAGGGCAGGTAGCCCTGCCCTATGTGTTTTTTATTACTTTCTCCTAGATAAAACGGGAAGAACCGCCTATTGTATGCCTCGCTTCGCTCAGCGGAGGCGGTTCGTGGCAGTAGTTTTTTACTGCCTGCAGTAAAAAACTACTGCAGTTGGTCCTCTGTATAGTATCCAGAATCGATAAGGAGTTCCTTGTAGTTGTTTGCATCAGCGAACTCTGGTGTGCAAAGGTATGAAGGAATGATTCCTGTACCGTTGTCATATGTTTCCTCATCGTTAACATCAACTTTTTCGTTGTTGAGGATCTGGCCTACCATAGTAACAACCTGCTCAGCAAGCTTACGTGTATCCTTGAATACTGACATAGACTGCTTTCCAGCGATCATGTTCTTTGTATTCTCAATATCACAATCCTGACCTGTTACGATTGGATAGTCACCTGTGTAGTTAGCTGCAAGTGAGTTCTCAACACCAAGTGCTGTAGAGTCATTTGAGCAGAGGCAGATGTCAAGGTTTGTTCCATCTGAGTAGTAGTTAGAAAGGATAGAATCCATACGTGACTGAGCCTTCTCTGTAGCCCATGAAGCTGTAGCAACATCTTCGAAATCTACCTGACCAGACTTAACTTCGATGATACCAGCATCGATGTAGTCCTGAAGAATGCTCATAGCACCGTTGTAGAAGAAACCAGCATTGTTGTCACCTGGGTCACCAGCTGTAATTTCCATTGTGTATGTCTTAGATGTATCATTTACATCAAGACCAAGTGTATCAACAATATACTGTCCCTGAACAACACCTACCTGGAAGTTATCAAATGTTGCATAGTAAGAAACAGCATCTGAGTTCATAATAAGACGGTCATAAGCGATAACTGGAATGTTATTCTCTTTAGCCTTGTCCATTACAGTACCAAGTGATGATGACTCGATAGCTGCGATAACGAGAACGTCACATCCATCATTGATCATTGTCTCAATCTGGTTAACCTGAGTATCTGTCTGGTTTGATGCATACTGAAGCTCAACCTCGTAACCAGCTGCCTCTAACTTCTCCTGCATGTTAGCGCCATCCTGGTTCCATCTCTGAAGGTCCTTAGTAGGCATTGAAACGCCAACCTTCTTACCTGTAGAAGCTGCTGCATCACTTGACTCTGTAGTCTGAGCTGCATCCCCGCCGCTAGCTCCGCCATCAGTTGTCTCTGTGCTAGTACCACAGCCAACAAACATTGAAGCTGCCATAGCACCTGTCAAAAGTAAACTTAATAATTTCTTTTTCATCTTCGTGAAAACCTCCCTTTCATTAGGTGTTTTTTGTATCTGTAAAGAAGATACCATTAAGTGTTCTAAAAATGGTTGTCACTTTCTTCACATTTTTGTCGAAAACGATTGCGATAAAAAAATAGAGCTAGCACATTTTTGTGCTAGCCCAAATTCATTTAACAATTTTTTGCTATTCAGTTACGTTCATATATACATCCTCGTGGCTGTGGAAGCCGCCTTCGATGATGATTTCATCGATATTATCCTTATTAACTGCAATAGGCTCTACAGCCACATAAGGGATTTCTGAGGTGCCATCATCAATGGTATCGCTTACTTCAATATCCTCTCCCTGCGCTAACTTTACTGAAAGTCTAGCAGCCTGCTCTGCCAAATTTCCAACTGGCTTATAAACAGTCATCAGCTGTGTGCCCTCAACAATGTGCTGGCATGCTGGCAAATCTGCATCCTGGCCAACCACCGGAATATCACCAGCTAATTGATTAACTGCCAATGCTCTGATTACCGATGTTGCCACATCATCATTTCCGCACATTATGGCATCAACCTGATTTATCAAATCCGTATTTTCGTATATGTAAGAACCGCCAAGCTCAGCCTTCCAGCCATCACAATGGTACTCATCTAATATTTCGATATTGTTTTCTTCCATGACTGCTTTAAAGCCGTCTGTAACCATCGGTACATTGTTGTCAGTAAGTGGCCCTGTAATCATGACAACACTTTTTGCTCCGCTGTTTGCTATTGCCTCACCAAGCATTTTACCTACCATTTCATTATCGAATGATATGTACAAATCCGCATCTACTCCACGGATTAATCTGTCGTAGCAAACAACTGGAATGTTTTTTTCTTTGGCCTTGGCAAGAACAGTTGTAAGGGCATCTCCATCAATTGGAATTATTACCAGGCAATCAACATTTTTGTCGATGCAATATTGAATCTGCTCGATTTGCTTATCAACGTCCCCATTGGCATTTTGAACATTTACAGTGGCTCCAAGATTAGATGCTGTATCCATAAAAACATCTCTATCCTTTTGCCATCTTTCAATTACAAAGGAATCAAAACAAATTCCTATTTCCAACTCACTATTGTCACTTTTTGCAGTCGCCTGATTGTTAAGCGACATATCCCCACAGCCTGCCAACATTACCATGGCAGAAAGCATTCCCGCAATGCTTTTAAAAAACCTCTTCATTATATCCTCCCAATACTCTATCCCCTAGCATAATCTGTCGGTGTTTTACCTGTATATTTTTTGAAATTTCGCGAGAAGTAATTCGGATCTGAGTATCCAACCTCTAGGGAAATCTCTTTCATTGATTTGTTAGTAGTTTTAAGAAGCTTCTTCGCCGCCTCTATACGAAGCTTCGTTAAATAATCAATGAAGTTTTCTCCTGTTTCCTCCTTGAACATTTTTGAAAAATAATAGGAACTTATATTAACTATTCGGGATACATCATCCAATGTGAGCTCCTTCATGTAGTTATTATCAATGTATTGCTTCGCCTTGTTTATGGCGCTCATTGTCTGTTCAACCTGTCTGTTGGATACCCAGAAGGCAGCGTCCTTCATTTTTTCCAAGAACCAGATTTTGACCTCACCTAGGTTTGCAAAGCTGGTAAGCTGCGACAAATAATTCTGTCGGCTTTTAAATTCGTATTTACGATTTGTATTTTCATAGGCTAAATGCTCTGCCCACAATACAAATTCCAAGCATTTCAGCCTGATACTGTCGGTATCATTTGAGTAGTTTTCTTCCATCCACTCAAAGAATGACACTGCTATTGATGCCACCTCATTGGTATTTCCAAGGACTATCTCATCAAATAGCCTTTTTTCCATGTCCATTGGATAGTTCTCTTCATAACGGACCTGCACAGGCATGTCATCCACATGAGCCACATGGCTGGTGGTAGCAACCAAAATGTATTTGGCCTCCTCATAGGACTCTGCCATTTTATCTAGAGGCTTTACAGAACCAAAGCCTACTCTAAAGTTCATATCAAATCTGTCTGAGAGCTTTCTGCAAAGGGCTCTTGCATTTTCCACTATGGCATTTCTCTCGTTATAGGAAAGTGTATCCCCCTCGCAAGGTATAAGAATTGGGATTTTGTTGGACATTACTGCCCCCATAATTCCCTTGATGTAATCCTCTGTTACTGTGTGTATTTCTCTGTAGGATTTCTGGGCTGCAATAGAAACCGCAACAGCACTGGTCATGTAGTTTCCAACCTGCTCCCTACCAAAAACCATGCAGGCCATATAGCCATATTCAGACTCGATTCCAAGCAGAGTCTTATAATTATCTATATCCTCTTTGAAATATTCCTTGAAAAGCAGATCCTGAATCAAACCATTTTCGATGATTGGCACAACAGTTTCTAGCTTTTCTCTAACACGCAAATCATTACGTCTTTTGGTTCGCTCCCCATCGATTTGGCTCATGGCCTTTTTGATGACAGCCACTATTCCATCCTTGCTAACTGGTTTGTTTAGATAGTCTAGAACCCCCAGAGAAATAGCTTCCTTGGCATAGTCAAATTTGTCATAGGCTGTCATTACTACAAACACAACATGACTATTGCTTTTTCTGATTTCTCGCATTGCATCAATACCGTTAATGCCAGGCATTTGAATATCCATAAAAGCAATATCCGGCTGAAATTCCTCCGCAAGCTCGATTACCTGCCTACCTGTTTTTGCGGTTCTAATTTCGCAGGTGCTTCCAAATTCTTTTTCGATAATGAATTTTAGCGAGTCGAGAACTATTCCCTCATCGTCCGCCAACATTATTTTGTACATTACTTCTTCCCTTACTCCTATGTCCTAGATAAATAAAGAATTGTCTCTGTTCCCTTGTTTTTACCCTCGGAAATAATATCTAAGACATCATCTCTTTCATAAAAAATATTTAATCGTTCTATGCAGTTATCGAGACCTACACCATTAGAATCTGTTTTGGAAGGATTGCCCTCGTAGCTTCCCTCTAAAATCTTTTCAATGGTCTCAGCCTCCATACCAATACCATTGTCCTTGATACTAACGCATACAAAGTCCTCTAACGCATATACGGATATTTTAATTTTCTTTGCCCAATCCACATTTCTGACACCATAATTGATACAGTTTTCTACGATTGGCTGAAGAATCATTCTTGGAATTTTAACATCCAACAAATCTTCATCTATTTCCTTGGAGAATAATATTTCTCCAGAAAAACGCACATTGATAATATAAAGATAAATATCTACCAGCTCAATTTCTTCTCGTAGGGTAACAATATCTTTATTTTTCTTGATATTGTACCTAAAGAAATCAGCCACACGCTGCATGTAATTGCCGGTCTGGTCTGCTCCCTCCATCATTGCCAGCTGGGCTCCAGCATTTAATGTATTGAACAAGAAATGTGGATTAATCTGAGCCTGCAAATATTTAAGCTCCGCATCCTTAATATGATTTTCCATAATGAGCTCATTTTCTTTTAGACGGCGCTCAACCTCCATGGACTCAGTGAGCTTGCCGATGTACTCACGTATAGAAACAATCATTTTATTGAATGCTTTAGTAACGACTCCCACCTCGTCATTGCTTCGAATAGGAAGAATGGCAACATCAAAATCTCCCTGCGAAACTCTATTGGCAGTGTTTGATAGCTTGATAAGTGGATTTGTGATTGTGGATGCAATCAATACAACGAAGGACAGATTGGCAATTCCAATAATAACTAAGGTCATCATATTCAACTCTTCTAGAGTTTTAAGAGCTGACATCATGGCTGCAAAGGACTGGGAATTGTTTGCAAACTGCATTGTATTTAGCCTGTCGATTGTGTCCGAAATATACCCCTTTAGCCTAGTTGCTTCATCATAATTTTTTCTGTATTTTTCTACATTACCACCACGCTTACTTTCTATAGCATCTCCAGTATATTCAAGATATTGCAGCGACATTTTTTTGATGTTTCGTTCCATAACTCTGGCGCTGTCATTATCCTTGTTAACCTCTAGCTGATTAATGAGATTGTTGTAATCCTGCTCATCAATATAGTATTGCTCAAGTGCATCACTGGTTTTGGTGTCCAAATATCCAGCTGTGGAAATCTGAACTCTGTCAAGACAATCGGTCAGTTCGTTCAGCAGATTGTTGCTGGTAAATACATCATCCAAGGACCCAAGCATCCTAGATGTACCAGTGTATAGCATCATATTTACTACAAAAAGTAAAATGGTAGGCATACAGAAAGCTAAAATCATTTTCTTTCTAAGAGAAATATTGATTTTCTCAATTCTTGCCATACATCTATTCCCCCAATAAAACGTCTGTAACGATAATAGCATTATAATTGCTATTTTTCTACGATATAGTCATTAACATTTGACGCATCAATTATCTGCGATTCAACGTTAATATAGTCTGATACATAGCCTGTATCTCGGTATTCTATAAAAGCATCTACGGCGGCTTTGCCCATGCTTTCTGCATCTATGTTGACAGTACTATTTATTACACCGTGGTAAATACCTGTCAGAATTGTAGGTGTCGTATAGTTTCCGTAGAGATTAATCTGACCTACCTTGTTGTAGTCAATCATTGACTGATAAAAGCCTGTGGTAGTTTCCTCATCCAAGCAAACTACGTATTGAGGCACTTCATTTTCCATGAATAAATCCTGAATGTATTCTTCTGTGGCAAATGAATTTGTATCCTCGATTACACGAATATCATACTCAATGTTGGCGCCTGGCATGGCACTAGAAATGGCCTCCTGCAAATTATTTACAAGCCCTGAATTCATGTAGGCGTTTGCAGTGTTGTCACCGATTATCATTATTTTTGCTTTTTCTGAAAGGTCCGGAACAATGGCTGAAGCGTAAAGATTGGCGATAGTGTAGCTGTTAACTCCTATGTAGCTTACACGATTTTCTGGCTCCACGTCTGTTTCAAGAGTAATTACGCTTACTCCTTCTTTTTTAGCTTTTGCCAGTTGCTCTGTAGAAATCTGGCTATTATCCCCCTCGAGAAATACAGCGTCAGCACCAGCTGCAATAGCCATTTCAAACAGCTGACTCTGAGAATAATCAACGTCCACCGACTGAGATATCATATCCACGTATACGCCATTTTCCTGACCATATTCTCTGGCAGTATTGTAAACCTGCTGCCAAAAATCCGACTCATCATCTGATGAAATCATAATTACGTAAGAATCGTATTGATTGTACTGAGCCTCCTTTAAAAGGGAAGCTGCCTCCTCCATTCTATTTTTGTAGAGGACAACACTGACAATGGTCGCTATAAACATAAAAGCAACAGCAACACCTGCAGAAATTGCAAGTGCGCTGTTGCCTTTTATTTTTGATTTGCCCCAAAACTTTTTCATAATAATTAAACCCACCTAAATATCACTGGATTTAATTATAAATAAATTATGAGGTAAAGTCTACATGCTGAACGCCGCCAGCATGGCCATCTTTTTCATGTAAAAACAGTCCGGATTTTCTAACTATGCCAGTGGTATTTCCATCATCGTCATGATGATTCATATTAGTATCAATCCTGCCAAGGAAAATTGCTCCTACGTCTGATTCCTTGAGGCCGTATAGCTCTCTTTCACCATTTTCATTGACAGTCATGATTCTAAGCTTCTGGAAAATACTATCATTCTCATCAATCCAGCCGTTGCCATCCTCGTCTAGTTCAGCTAGCTCTCTAAATCCATCGCCAGTTCTGGCCCCAAACAGCTCTAGTCCATCGTTGATTACCCCATCTTCATTCCTATCTAATGCCAAAAATCCTGAGCCTGGTGCCACATTATGAATTTCATCCTCTTGACCATCCGCATCCAAATCAAAGAAGAAGGTCTGATTTGCAATTGAGGTTGGACAATCGTCCAAATTGATTACAAGTGGGTCTATAGCCCGAAGCCTTGTATGTGTAAATTCAGTTTTTTCCATAAAGGAATCTGACATAGCAAAGCTGTAATCAAAGCTTAGCTTCCTACCGTCAGCAGTTATTGCTGTTCCAGTGGATGAGAATTCTACACTGGAGTTTTCCCAATAGCTAATTGAAAAGGTGTCTTTTTGTACAAATAATGACTCCATTCCCGTGTAGCTGCCTGAGTCCATGGCTGCAGTAGCATCATTAGAGGTTGTGCCCATAGCCTCTTCGAACATGTCTTGAAAGTCGCAGTTTTCGCCCCAGAGTCCACCCATTACAAGCATCCTAAAAAGATACTCCATGGCACGCATCCTTATAGTGCGATTTGAGGCAGCATTGATCAGTGGATTGGTATTGGACACCTCCTTAACATTCCCCTCAGGTGATTTGGCATAGCTCAATGAAGACATAAAATCCTCATCTCCTCCTAATACCTTTACACCTTCCACATTGAATACGGGCGTTTGTTCTGTCTGAACAGACAGCTTGATTCCACTAGCGATGCTAGATTTTGAGGTCATGGAAACCTCAGAGTTTTGAATTACCATGTTCCTTTCCTCC
>NZ_SVEV01000040.1 GCF_015057185.1 Pseudobutyrivibrio sp.
ACCATTTTACGGTCGATTTTTCGTCTGCAGATATATGCTAGCTTGAACTCAAAAATGCTATTTATATAATTCAATCCAATTTTATTATGAATGATGAAACGAGTTCTTTTGACGGGTAGTGCCTATGTCTAACTGTGCTTGCTCATTTCTTTTTCTTTAACTAACTTTTCCATTCCAATGTAGTACTCTAACAATCTTATAACATAGTCTGGCGCATGCCTCATGCCTCGTTCCCATTCAGTTACAGTTCTATAAGGAATATCAAAATAGTCACAAAACTCTTTGCGATTCATACCAGTACTTTCCCGTAATTCTTTTATTCTTTTTGCTTTTTCCATTGCACGCCTCTTTTACACATTGTGTATATTATAATCCACTCGCTATTCTTACACAATGTGTAATTATTAAATGTTTTGATGACTTCTAGCCCATAAATACTATGATAAAAGTCTTATTGATTGCAAAATAAAGCCTCGGCACCAATAGGGCCAAGGCTTCTAGACGTTTTTATTAAACTATAATGTAAGCGACAAATATAAAGCTCTCGAATACGCCCTTTCAAATTAGTAGTATTAAAGAAAAACTGCTGATTCGGAGGGCGTTTTGTTATGGATGTCATCTCTCCACAACCTTTCAAATTCTTTATTTTTATTACTTCTCTGATGTTACATCATCTGTATTGTTTTTCTTTTTACCTGTAATTATTGCAACAACCGCAAGTACTGCATTAATCAAACACCATCCAGACCAAATTGCAAGATCTGAAAAGCTTCCATAATTTGTAAATCCTATTAAAGCAGCAATACCAAATAAGATTATTAATGCAATATTACCACCCTTGCCTTGAGATTTTCTCGTTGCAACTGAAACGATACCACCTGCAAGCATAAAAACAGCAACGAGAATTCCCGCCGAACCTGATACTTCACCATTTTCTTCTAGAGTGTTAGACACACCTGCTGCGCAAGATTGGAATGCAACCAATACAAAGAAAACCATTGATAAAATACCCGAAACCAATTTCCATACTTTCATTATTTCTCTCCTCTCTTTTGTCGGTTTATTAGACAGAAAATGTATTTGGAATAATTTTCCAAAAAATATTTTTTAGTCTTCACAAATTATTTTAGTAAAGATATGTACTAAATTCAATAGTAAATATATGTACTAAGTATACTTAAACATATTAATCGGGAAGGGGGTATTATTCTTGTGGATTATATTAGAAGATTAAGAGATTTACGCGAAGACTCTGATTACACACAAGAATATGTTGCCTCTGTTTTAGGCACTTCTCAGACAATGTATGCTCGTTATGAAAGAGGTGCTAACGAACTTCCAATACACCACTTAATTACATTATGTAAACTATATAAAGTTTCTTCTGATTACATTTTAGGATTATCCAATTCAAAATAAGCACAAGAGAATATCCGTAAGGAATCTCCTGTGCTTTATTATTGACCTATATTCTATTCCAATATTTATTTAACTATAACATTAATAATTGGAAATTAGTTCTGGCTATGACCCACTATCAACTTAATTTATCCTTGTAAAATACTCTTTCTCATTTTCATGGTGAATATATGCTCCATTTTTTATCTGCACCCGAAGACTCGCAGGGTTATCCTTGTTTACAGACATATAGACTTCATCAATCCCCTTCTGTCTAGCTTTAGTCAGGGTTAACTCAAGTCCTTTAGTTGCATATCCCTTCCCGCGATATTTTTCTGAAATACAATAGCCAATATGCCCAGCTCCTTCTCTTAGAAAATCATTTAGGCAATGTCTAAGATTAAATACCCCTACATAAACATCATCATCCACGAGCACGTATGTAGTATCAGGTACAAATCCATCAGGTAAGTCTTTCCCCACTGACCAGTTTTTTTTCAATCCACTCAAGAAACTGTTCATAGTTGTAGCCATATACATTATTCATATATCCATTATCATTTTCTGGAAATGACATATAAAGCTCATATGTTTTTCGATAATCAGAATCCTGTACTCTTACTAGTTCCATAGAATATATCCTCCATTTATTACAATAAATCTAAGTTATTATATCGTTATTTCTATCTGATTTCCTTCTATTGCAATAATACAGCTTTCATAATAGCCATCCCCAGTTGTTCTTGGACCACTTACAATATCATAACCCGCTGCATTTAGGCGCTCGGTCAATTCATCTACACGTTCCTTGCTTCCTACAGAGAACGCTATATGGATTAGCCCTGTACGATTCAAAGATTTTACTTCATCAATCATATCAGGTCTATTCATTATTTCTAATCTCGCCCCATCCTCAAAAGAAATGAAATAAGATCGAAAGTCAGTTTTCACATTGTGATAACCGTCATTAGATTTTCCGTCAAGATATTTAACAAAGAAATCTCTAGCATTTTCTATATCATTAACATACATTGCAACATGTTCAATTCTCATACTTTCTCCTTACAAACTACGTCCTATCATACATTATCCAATATTTATAAAAACAGTGTTAACTTCACTTATTTGAGCCTGCTTTACACTAATTTTCTCTTCTCTTTTGTAATGAATGCCACTGACTACTTTAATTTCAACTTATTGTTCGCACTTAATTGATCAACCAAAGCTTTATATTTTACAGTATCACCATCTTACAAAATGATTGTTTCTCTTGAGCAGGAATATTTTGAAAATGAACCGCATTCTCTTAGTATCATTTTTTCAAGCGTACTAAACCTGAGAAAAAACTCTGATTTCTCTTAGTACGATTTCATCTAGATATACTAAACCTGAAGAGGAAATCATATTCTCCTTAGTACCATAAGTATTTATTTCACTAAACCATAGTAAATATTACAACTTGTTTAGTACTATCAACTCAAAAGGCACTAAACCTAATGGAAATGCCAGTGCTCCTTAGTACCTCTGTAAAAGTCGTACTAAACCAAATAAAAAAGCACTCCCTCTTAGTACCAAAAAATAAAATGTACTATAAAAGAAAAGTAAAGCTATTATTTATAGTACGTTTTAGTCCAAATTGACTATAAAAAAGAGAGACAACAACCATTTATAGTCATAAAATCGATTTTTTTACTATAAGTTTTAGGCAGGATAAATATATATAGTCAAGTAGCTCCAAAATGCACTATATCAGATAAAAAATTTGAATATTTATAGTACGTTAAGGAAAAATCATACTCTACTTGTATGAACAAAGCTCATAGTAGCAGGCTACAAAAAGTTACCATAAAAAACAGGCGTAATACTAAAGTCATAGGATGAAAATGACATTAGAATTACGCTATTGCTTTTACTAACTATATTCTTGCCATTAGTGCAACAGTCTCAGTATGCATGGTATGACCGAATTGATCGCAGACTGTGTACCTCTGCAAATGATATCCATTCTCCTCAAGGTGCTTGAGATCTCGAGCCAGGGTGGCGCTGTCGCAGCTGACGTAGACAATGCGGTCTGGCTGCATCTTTACCATTGTATCAAGGGCAACCACATCGCAACCCTTGCGAGGTGGGTCCACCATGATGACATCTGGATGAGACATTTTCTCGTAGATTTCCGGAAGGACTACTTCGGCTTCGCCACAGTAGAATTCTGCGTTATCTAGACCATTTAGCTTTGCATTTGCTTTGGCATTCTCAATAGCCTGTGGTACTACCTCAATACCGATGACTCTGCCCGCATGCTTTGCCATAGATAGAGAAATGGTGCCGATACCACAGTACAAATCCCACACTTCTTCTGTGCCGTGCAAATCTGCATACTCCAATGCCTTGCTATATAAACGCTCCATCTGGTCATGGTTGACCTGATAAAATGAATTGGCGCTAATATCGAATGAAATGGTATCTCCATTTGTAAGTGTGATAGTGTCACGGATAGCTTCCTTGCCATAAAGTGCCTTAGTCTCATAGCCCATAATGACATTGTCCCGGCGTGTATTGGTGTTGAGCACTAATGAGGCTAGCTCTGGCTCTACTTTTTTAACATGAGCAATCAAGGAATCTACTACTGGAAGCTTGTCACCATTTACAACAACACATACCATAGTCTCGCCTGTTGCCTTACCTTCTCTAACGAGAACATGGCGAATGAGTCCTTTGCCACTCGCCTCATCATAGGCTGCAACGCCATTTTTCTTCATGTAATCAATCACCGCATATACGATATCCATGCTCTTTTTCGAGCAGATTTTGCAATCATCAGATGGAACTATGCGATGGCTTCGCGCCCCGTAAAAGCCGGCGATTATATTGCCATCCTTATCCACTCCAATAGGCACCTGGGCCTTATTACGATAGCGAAATGGCTCTTCCATTCCAAGAATTGGCTCTCGTATAGAGTCAACAAATGCTCTATCATATCCTCCAATTTTAACCAGATTGTTTGCTACAATATTATCCTTTATCTCCAGCTGTTTGCCGTAATCCACCTGCATAATCTGACAGCCGCCGCACTGCTTTGCGTTAGGACAAGCTGGCTCTACTCTAAAAGGACTAGCCTCTACAACCTCTTTTAATGCTGCAAAGCAATATGTCTTTTTAACCTTTGTGATGATGACATCACATACATCACCGACAACTGCGTCTTTGACAAAAATGGTCACACCATCAGTGTGACCAATTCCAGCCCCTTCAAGGGACATATCTTCTATTGTTAATCTTACAATATCGTTTTTATTCATTAATTTTTCCCTGTTCTACGAATATTTGAATCAAGTAGACGGTTAAATCCCTGCCATGTCAAATTATTCTCTTCAACATTCTCGAGAGCCTCATAGATAGTCTCAAGCTTTGCGTCGAGATTATCTGCAAATGAAAGAGCAATAGCTTCTGCTATAGCAGGCTTCTTTGGTGAACCAAACTCAAGCTCTCCATGATGAGAAAGGATACAGTGAATAAGTTCTTTTCTCTTTACAGCTGGGAACCCTTCGATTTCATCGATAGTTCTATCAACCATAGTAGCGCCAACATAGATGTGGCCAAGAAGCTGTCCCTCATCTGTATAATCGTTACGTGGGAAATCTGAAAGCTCCTTTACCTTTCCAATGTCATGGAAAATGGCTGCTGTTATAAGTAAATCTCTATCCAAAAATGGATACTGTTTGCTGAAATAATCGCAGTTAGTTGCAACTGAAAGTGTATGCTCTAAAAGACCTCCTGTGAATCCGTGATGTACAGATTTGGCCGCTGAGTGTGCCTTGAATGCCTCAATAAACGCCTTATCTTCTACGAAGTACTTTCTAAGAAGTGTCTTCATGTATGGCGCCTGGATGGAATTGATAAGTGCAGTCAAATCATTCCACATAACATTAACATCCTTTTTGCTGGATGGAATGTAATCAGAAATCTCGAACTCGCCATCGTTAGCCTTGCGAAGGCGCTTAATATTAAATTGTAAAGCTCCATTCCAGCTAGTGATATCACCAGTAACTGTAATGAAATCTAACTCGTCGTAATCGCTAATCCCCTCGGAATCAACATCCCAAATCTTGGCATCAATAGTGCCTGTCTTGTCACATAATGTAAGTGACTCGAATGCCTTTCCTGTCTTTGAAATGCCCTGAGTTTTTTTCTTGCAAAGATATGTCTCAGTGCCTCTGTCTCCCTCTTTGAGTGTATTAATGTACTTCAATATATTCTCCAATCTAAGCCCCGTATGGAGCAGTGCAGTAAGCCTGCAAAAATCTCTTTTAATTATACGAAATGGATGACAGATAATCAATGTAAAACAAAACCCTTCGGCTTCTAAAAATAGAACCGAAGGGCTAACTTTATTTATTAAAATTTACCATTTTTCACCGTTAACGTATACGTCACCTACGTCGTTTCCCGCCTTAATTTTAACATCGTCCAAATCTCTATCTGTATGAATATCTATATCACCGACATCACTTTGTGCATCTAATTCATCAAAATCTGCTGTCAAATCAATATCACCCGTATCAGTACTAACTTCTACTGTTTTAATTGTGCCACTAGTTAATTCAAAATCACCTACATCCAACGTAAATGCCGCCTCTGTAGAATTAATGTTTTGAAGCTTGACATCTCCTACACCTGATGTAATTGTCATATTATCTGCACTAATATTCGATGCATTAATATCACCAACATTTGCTGTGATTGAGATTGCATCCGCATTTACATTAGAAATATCCATATCACCAACGTCTGTATTTGTGGATACTTTTACAAAAGTATAATCAGATGGAATTATAATTTTAATTTCCATTTTATTAGATCCAACATTGTTGTACCATTTTCCTACCTTTTGTTGAATGTTGATTGTGTAACCCTCAACAGATACTGTTGGTGCCAACTTTTCAGGATAATTGGTCACAACTTCAAGGGAATTCCCTGATAAAAATGTAACATCGGCAATATCTGCATCTATAATTATGGTATCAATGTTTTTACCTTCAAAAGTATATTCATCTTCAACTATCTTCCCAATAAAAGGATTGAACCAACCCATTACATTTATGCAAACACCTACCACTATAGCTATAAGTGTTATTATCCAAATTATAATTAGATAGCTTTTCTTTTTCATTACTCTTCCTCCTCAGCAAATGCCACGTTAATAATCTTGTTCAGAATTCCTGCAATTGGCCAAATGATCCAAGTGATATGCCAAGCAAATGTTAAGAAACTGACTATGAGATATATACAAGTAACTGTGCTCCAGTATACCGACATTACAGCCTTAACAGTTTTGTTTGTGTAATGCTTCTGATAATCATTATAGGTTCCGCTTATTGTTTTCTCATCGTTAATTTTGAGTGCTGTTTCAAAGCTTCCCTGAATAATTGATACATAAACAATTAATAAAACACCAATACCGATTGATAAAAACATGAAAACCGGCATAACCTCCAAGTCATTAAGCATGCATGGAATAACACAGATTACACAAAGCATAATACCAACTGTTAACGCTATCGCCCTAGTTGTTTTAAAGCCATTTCTTCTATTTTTGATGTAGTCTGCTGTTGCCATATCAATTCTACATGGCTCCTTTTTTAGAAACTCCCAATCGCGTCCAAGTACACCACTAAGAACAAATAATCCTACTCCAAGAGCAATTGAAATAAACATTCCAGCAGCACCATATTCACCCTTGCCATTTCCAAATGAGTCCCACAAAATTGGATAGATTACGCAAGTAATACAAAGGAAAACGCCAATTGCTATACGAAGTGCACTGTTAGCACTAGACCTAAGAAAATCCTTAATCTCATCCATTGACACATATCTTGCTGGGCACTCCTGCTGTCTCTCATGAACCTCTTCAACTTCCTTTGTAAGTCCTAAATCCTCAGCCAGCTCATCAAGATTTCCAAACTCTGAAATAACTGTACCAACAGCCTCATTTTCGCTAATACCATCTGAAATCATTTCATTGTATTTGTCTTCCATCATTTGTAAAAGCTCTGCCTTTGCCTTTTTAACCTCGGCAGTATTTGGCATGTTTGCAAACATTGCTTCTAAATAACTTTTTATTGTTTCCATAATTCATCTCCTACCGTCTATTTTTCTATAAAACGCTGAATAACCTCTTTTGTAAGCTCCCATTCCTCACACTTTGTTTGGTAATAATCTCTCCCATCCTGGGTAACCCTGTAATATGTTCGTTTCTTGCCATTTCCTTCTGGGTCAGGATCTGCGACGAATGATTCAATGTACCCGTTTTTCTCCATTCTCGTGAAGGCCGAATATAACGTGGTCTCCTTTATGACATATTTCTCATCTGTTATTTTTTTGATTTGCTTTGAAATCTCGTAACCATAGGATGGTTCCTTAATGAGAATGGAGAGAATCATGGTGTCATTGTAGCCACGAATTACATCACTACTAATCTCTGCCATTGTCATCCTCCTAATTTTTTTGTTGGTCTACATTTACGGGAAGACGCAGCATTTATAATTGCCTTCGGCAATGGGCTGCGTCGTGGCAGTACTACGATAGTCGTAATACAACGACTATCGTAATACTACGTCTGTCGAAGTAAATATACTACGACTGATGAAGTATGTCAACACATTATTTTTAAAATAGTCTTCAAACTATCAAAAACCGTGTATTATTCTAGTTTTTTAAATTTCTGTGAACCACTTAGATGCAATTGAAATAGTTTTCAGACTTTTCTATAATTAGAAATAGAATATGGCGTATTATGCGAGTGAGGAACAATGTTAGAACCAATTACTATCGAAAAAGGCAAAAAATTAATAAATGAAGGCGATGCCGTTGAGTGTGTATACGTAGTCCTTAAAGGCACAGTACAACAGGAATGGAAGGGTCAGAAGATTTCTTTGGGTCCAGGCACTGTTGTAGGTCTTTCTGATGCTCTTAATTTAAAGTATGAAGCTGACTACACTGTTGCAGAGGACTGTACTGTTATCAAGTGCCCTTACAAATCAATGGCTGATTTTGATGCCATTTTTAATGAACAGCCTGTCTACATTTTTGGCTTCGCCAAGGGTGCATTCAGACAGTGTCGTGATGTTTTTGCCATTTATGATAGCTACAAGAAAAAGGTTGATGATTTTTCTGATTACTGTCGTGGAATTCATACTGAATATCGTAAGCAATGCAGAGCTATAGGCATGACCCCTGAGGAAATACCTATGCTTGAAGAAATGGAGCCTCTTGAGCTGAAAAACGAGATTCTCAAGTGGGAACACGACTATATTGATAGTCTTAATTCAGTAGACAACAAAGAAATTGAAAATATATACGGCAAACGCACAGAAATTGTAAACGGTGTTATAGGCATCAGCTGTGGCTATATGAAGCGTGCCATAGAATGTACTGAAATTATGGGCTTCTATCTTGATGAATTTGCACCAATTCTTTTGTCCTCTGACAAAGGCGATATGTTTGAGCTCATCTTTAATTTAAGAATATATGCTGCTCAACGAGGTGCCGCACAAGATGACACTATAAAGCTTATGAAAATGCTTTATAAATTCCTATCCCAATCTGGTCTCTATGACAAAGCTCTTCTAAAGGAACGCTGGAGTGAATACGACAAGCACGATTTTGAAGCCAGCGCTGCAGCCTTTGATGAGGCGAAAATGCAAAAGCAGGCTGAATTCACTCAGACCTTTGAACACATCTGCGAATTTGCTGAAATCGAAGAAGACAAGGTGGAAGAATACAGGCAGCAGCTTGACGCCTTCCTTGCACTTTCCGACCGTGAAGGCAAAGAGGACAACGAACGAAAGGTTCGTAAGAAAGCAGTTGACTTATTCTATGACATTTATCTGAAGACCTTCTTCAGAGCTCTAGAATTTGAGGCCTATGGTGGCGAGTTAGACACCATCATATTAATGTTCTTAAACTTTGGATACATAGATTACAATGCAGTTGGCGAAGAGCTAACCTATCAGCTAGCTGACATATGTGAGCGCCTAGACACTCTCTGTCAAAGTGAGCATTGCTTCACCATATACTCATGGCTTAGAGCAGTTTATGCTGGCGAGCGCGAGCCTAGCAAAAACGAATTAGACTTAGATTACCGTGGATTCGTGCTGGAAGAAAGAAAAATAGGCAATATTTCTGAAGCAGATATGCCTACTTGGATGAACGACCAAGAACAAAAAGTAAAATTTGAAATAAACAACTTCTTTGTATCTGCCAACAGAACAACATCAGGAAAAATGTCTTCCTTCTGTCCTGTTCTCACCAAGGAAGACTTTGGAGCAGAACCAATGAGAATGCTTCTAACCAACGCCAAATTAATGGAAGCACTTGGAAAAATCGAAGAAGTTGACTACGGAATCTTCCTTCGTGAAGCCTTCTTTACTGACATGGACGCCAACGTAAAAAGCGAAGCCTATCCAAAACGAGTTGCACCAGACATCATTTTACTTCCAAACTGCGGAATGCGTGCAATGATGTGGCAGGAATGTGGTGGCATCAAGGTAGACAGCCCTGGCCGATTCGTATTCCCAATGTTTACATTCGATGACCTAGACAAAATGATGATCTACTGCTGCGGAGCATTTCGCTGGGAAATCTGCCGAAAAGAACAAGGTCCTCGCTGGAACGACATCGGAAGTGAATGCCTCACCTCAGACTTTTACGACTACTTCACTTTCTACCGCAAAAACAAAGAACTATCTGCCGAAAACAAAGAAAAAGTCAAGACATTACTCAAGTCTTCCCGCAACAACATGCGTGAAGCCTTTACAAAGCAATACACAATCTGGATCAACTTTGAAGCCCAAGGAAGTATCCGCCTAAACAAACCGGAGCGCAATATCCTCAACAAATACTGCACCTTCTCCAAAGCCTACAGAGCCAAGGTATCCAGCCACCCAATGTACGAACAGGTGCTCTCACGCCACGAAATCAAAACTGCGCAAGCTGTCAACCACCTCAAAACCATGATTGACCGCGTAGAAAAGAACGGCGGCGAAGTGCCCGACGAAGTCAAGAAAGGCATCGAATACCTTCGCATGTAACCCAGGCTCCCTCCCGCGGCTCCACCAGCTGCCCCACCGGGGGTCCCATAAACTTTGCAAGAATATTATATTTTCCATATATGCAAAGTGTCGCATCTTTAATTAGCAAGTGTTTTTTGTATGTCTGTACAATTTTGAAAAGCTGTTTTTTTAAGGCGGACACACAATACCTATAATCACTAGTACATCTCAGACACAAGGAAACTTGGGCGATTTTGGAGTGAACCTAGAAAAATAAAAACAGGATTATCAATATATTGGCATGCGCCGCTAGGACGGCGGCGCAAATGCGACACGCAACACGATGTTGTATAGAGCATGGTGCCAATATATGATAATCCTGTTTTTTAATTTTTCTTGGTGAACGGAGCATGAGCCCAAGTTCCTTGTATTCTGAGATGTACTATTAGTATCTTAAAGTGTCCGCCTCATGAAAAACACTTTTCAAAATAGTTCATCCATCAAAAGACACTTGCGAGATGCTCCCTTTTTGCATATTGGAAAATTATAATATTCGCAAAATTGTTTATGGGACCCCCGGTGGAGCAGCTGGTGGAGCCGCGGGAGGGAGCCTGGGTTACTATTTGAAGGTAACGATGGTTACGCCTGCGTCGCCTTCGCCGAATTCGCCTAGGTGGAAATCGGCTACGTTTTTGCACTTGCGCAGGTACTGGTGCACGCCCTTGCGGAGAGCACCTGTGCCCTTGCCGTGAACTACGCGGACTGAAGTAAGGTGGCTGATGTAGGCGTCGTCTAGGTATTTTTCGAGCTTTGCGATACCTTCGTCTACGGTGCAGCCAAGGAGATTGATTTCTGGAGAAATTGATGCTGCCTTGTTGAAGCCTCCGTAGGTCATGTTCTTGACTCTTGTACCCTTCTTTGGTACGAACTTGTCTTCTTCCTCGATGAGAACTAGGTCTTTGATGTTTACGGTGGACTTCATAATGCCCATCTGGACAGTCACATCACCCTTGGCATTAGGCACTGAGCATACGTTTCCAGTGAGGTTCATTGAAAGAACCTTTACCTTGTCTCCCACGTGCAAATCTGTAGGTACGTTGTGATTCTCTTGAACTTCCTTCTTTTCCTTTGCCTTGCTCTTTGACTTGTTGATGTTTTGGCCGAGAGCTTGACGTTTTGCTTCCATGGCAGAGATATTTCCGCTGCCTTTTCCAAATTTATTAAAGTCTCGAATTGTTTCGTCGGCGATATCTTTTGCTTCCTGTAAAATTGCCGCCGCATCTTCGTGAGCTTGTCTAATAAGTTCTTCGCGCTGTGACTTAATTTTTTCTTCACGAGCAGTTGCATCAGCCAATTTTTGCTCCGCAGCAGCCAAATCTGATGCAGCTTTTCTTGCATTTTCTTCCACCTCGTGACGTTTCTGTTCTAAATCTACCATCAAATCTTCAAATGATTTGTCATTTTCAGACAATCGGCTCTTTGCATCAGAAATTAACTCACTAGGAATTCCAAGTTTTGAAGATATTGCAAATGCGTTTGATTTTCCTGGTACACCGATAATTAATCGATAAGTTGGACTTAAAGTTTCCAAAGAAAACTCACAAGAAGCATTTTCTACTCCCTCTGTTGAGAGTGCATATACTTTTAATTCGCTGTAATGGGTGGTAGCCATAGTACGTACATCAAGTGTATGTAGCCTATCAAGTATAGACTGGGCAAGAGCAGCACCCTCTTTTGGGTCTGTACCAGCACATAGCTCATCTATAAGAATTAAAAACTGTGGCACTTTTTCTAGGGTATTTTTACCATATATTACCTTGGAATTCTTGAAATCCTTCTTGTTTTTGGCGATTAAATCCTCTGTCTCATGAGAATAGCTTCCACCATTAATTGCCTCTAAAATGTGGACAATGTTAACCATATGAGATGAGAATGTTGATAACGACTGCTCAATCGACTGCTCATCGCCAATATCTGCATAAACATCATCAAACACTGCCACCTGGCTTCTATCCTTAACAGGAATATGAAGTCCAGATTGTGCCATAAGAGTCAAAAGACCACAGGTCTTCAATGAAACAGTTTTACCACCAGTATTTGGTCCAGTAACAAGAAGCAGATTATAGTCCTCTCCTAGCTTAATATCAGTAGCAACCACCTTTTTAGGGTCAAGTAGTGGATGTCTAGCGCCTCTGAGATTTACAATTCCATCTTCGTTGAATTCTGGGCTTGTAGCATTTAGCTCAACAGCATAACGTCCCTTTGCAAGAATGAAATCAATCTCTGTTAAAAGCTCAAAGTTTCTAATAATTCCATCAGCGGATTCAGCAATTCTATTTGAAATATTTGCAAGAATTCTTTCAATCTCATCCTGTTCTCTTACCTGAAGCTCACGCATCTCGTTGTTCAAATCAACGGCCTGCATTGGCTCAATAAAGAATGTAGAACCTGTTGATGACTGGTCGTGAACCATACCAGGTACTCTCGATTTGTAATCAGAACGAACAGGAAGACAGTATCTTCCCTGTCGCATTGTAACTACAGGCTCCTGCAAGTAGCCTCTAGTTGTGGAGTTATTTAGAAGAGAATTCATTACACTCTTGATTTTGTCATTTGTACGCTGCATTCCCTTTCTAATATCAAAAAGTGCTGTGCTGGCATCATCTGCAATTGTCTCCTCATCAATGATACATCGACGAATCTCATTTAATATGGCAACCTCTGGTGAAAGGCCATTAAAGTAGAAACTAAGGGCATCCTCTTCCTCCATCTGTTTACCATATGCAGATACACGCTTTGTTACCTCAAGCACTGATGCAACAGCAAGTATCTCTTCTATTGTTAGAGTAGAACCAAGTTCAAGTCGTGCAAGTGATGAACGCAAATCCGTAGTACCGCTGGCACTAACATCTCCAACCTTTATAAGTCGATTAAAGGCACAGGCGGTTTCCTTTTGGAGTGTCTCAATCTCCTCTCTGTCATTAATTGGAAGTAGCTGCTGGCAGCGGAGCTTTCCAGATTCGCATGTAGCCAACTCTGATAATCTATTTATAATTTTGTCGTATTCTAGTGTTTTTAATACTTTTAGATTCATTACTTTACTCCTAATATTTTTCAACATGAAGTGTACCATTTTACATGACATTTGTCACATAACATAGTGACTCTATTCACTGTTTATGACCATTTATCCAATGTATTATAATTCTAGAATTTAAATTTCACGTAATTCAAAAGGAGATATGAAAAATATGAGTCAGAGTATTGTAAAAATCGATAATCTAGTTAAACGATATGGGGACAACGTAGCTGTAGACCATTTTTCATTAAATATAGAAGAAGGAGAAATTCTTGGACTTCTCGGTCCTAACGGCTCCGGTAAAACCACAACAATAAATTGCCTTCTTTCTCTTCTAAGCTTTGATAAAGGCGAGATTGAAATCTTTGGCCAAGAAATGAGCCCCGTTGCTTACAATATTAAATCCCAGATTGGTGTTGTAATGCAAAATGTTGCAGTTATAAACACTTTGAATGTATACGAAAATGTTGATTTCTTCTGCGGCTTATACATCAAGGATAAAGCTCTTAGAAAGCAGTATGTTGAAGAAGCCCTAGATTTTACAGGTCTTATGGAATACAAAAAATACAAGCCTAAAAATCTCTCAGGGGGATTGCTAAGAAGACTTAACATCGCCTGCGGAATTGCCCACAAGCCAAAGCTAATAATATTTGATGAACCAACAGTTGCTGTAGATCCACAAAGCCGAAACGCAATTCTAGAGGGCATTAAGAAAATGAATAAACAGGGGGCAACAATTATTTATACCTCCCATTATATGGAAGAGGTTGAGGCTCTTTGCTCAAGAGTTATCATTATGGATCATGGCAAAAATGTTGCTAACGGTACTTCAGCAGAGCTTAAATCCACTCTTATTAACAGAGAATCAATTCGCATTGGTTTACCTAATAAATCACCAGAAATTCTTAATGGATTAAAGGAAATCAATCATGTTTATAAGATAAAGGAAGATGGCGATGACGTTATTATCAAGTGTGATGGCGGAGAACATAATCTTGTTCACGTTCTTAGCTACTTAACAGACAATAACATTCCATTCGGTCATGTAACCACAGAACTACCTACTCTAAATGATGTTTTCTTGGAAATCACAGGAAAGGAGCTTAGAGATTAATGTTCGGAAGAATTTTCGTTTATAAATTAAAAGAGATTACTCGAAATCGCTACAACGTAGGCTGGAATTTTATTTTCCCAATTGTACTTGCAACTGTTTTCTATCTTGGATTCGGAAATTTAATAAAGGATGATCCGGATAATTTTTCCACCATAGAAGCTGGCTACGTTAACACAGTTGGCGATGCATCGCCCTTTGAAGCCGTACTTACGGAATTGTCCGAGGGAACAAATGATCAGATGGCAGTGCTCTCCATTCACAGATACAACTCCAAAGATGAAGCTATTAAAGCAATGAATTCCGGCGATATCTCAGGAATATATTTGGAGTCAGAAGATGGCATCGAAACCTTTGTTTCAAAAAATGGCATTACCGCTACTACCCTTAATCAAATTGTAAGGGAATATAAAAATAAAAAGGCCATTATTGAAACAGTGGCAGTAGAACACCCAGAAAATCTTCCTACAACAATAAGTATGGTTATGGATAACATTTCCACAGTTGAACGATATGATTTTGGCACAAATACCTCACCTTATATTCAATACTTTTTTGCGCTCATTGCCATGTCTTCGCTTTTTAGTTCATGGATTAGCACAGATATATTGGAAGGTATATGTGCAAACATGACCGAGCAAGGAAAGCGCTTTGAGTGCTCCCCTACTAACAAGCTGATGGCTATCTCCGCAGGTATTTTGGCTGCCCTAGTTCTTCAATCTGTCACTAATGCAATAGTAGTTATTTACGTGCAGGAAATACTAAAAATTAACTTTGGAGCCCCACTATGGAACGTTTTACTGCTTACAACACTAGGTAGTGCTTTAGGTGTTTCTGCTGGAGTTCTTATTGGCTCCTTTATAAAGAACAGCCACCTGTTAGTTGTTGTGCCACTTTGTTTTACAATGACTTGCTCATTTTGCAGCGGCCTCATGTGGCATCAGGTCAGACAGGTCATCGAAAACAATTGTCCATTACTAAACAGAATCAACCCTGCTTCACTTTTAGTTGATAGCCTATTCACACTTTCAACCTATGGTCGCACAGAGACTTATTACCGGGACGTGGCTATTATGTGTTCAATGATTGTAATTAGTCTTCTAGTAAGTGCATTCCTTTTAAGGAGGAGAAAATATGTCAGTCTTTAAAGCCATACTAAAATCATTAAAGGCCAATATCATGACTATAATTGTTTATCTTGCCATTTTTACTATCTTTGGAAATATGCAGGCTAAAGCCAATGCTTCTACACAGGATACAGCCTTTGAAGAAGTTACAGTCACCGTAGCTGTAACAGATAATGATAATTCAACCCTCAGCAAGGCCGTTGTTGATTATCTAGAGGAAACTCAAAATGTGGTTTCACCAAAAACTGATGACCCAATGGTAATGAACGACAATGCTCGCTTTTCAATCTATGATTATGCATTAATTATTCCTGAGGACTTTGAGTCAAAAGTATTATCAGGAGATACTGAAAATCTCCTGACTTATATTGCCCCTGGAACTACTGCTTCACAATTCCTTTTAACTGAGAAGCTTAATGACTATTTACAGGACATTGTGATATATTTAAATAGTGGTTATAGCGAAGCTGAGGCAATTTCTCTCACCCATGAACAGATGATAGAGCTCAACGAAACAAAGGCCACTATAATAGATGAATCTGATAAGAATCACCGCTCATTTTTCGCAGGAATGTTTTTATTCAATGGCTACACTCTATTGATGATTCTTAGTATATGCTGTGCAACAGTTGTTACTTTCATGAAAAACAAGGATGTTAGCAACCGCATTTCTGTTAGTGGAATGCACTTCTTTACCAGGAATGCAGCTGCAATCGGCGCGGTTTTCTTTATCGGCACTATCCTTACTACCTTTGCTATTTTAGTTATTCATGTGATGGGTTCAGTAAACGATAACAAGTTTTGGTTCTACGCTATTGATACCTACTCTCTTATGTTTGTAGGCCTTGGATTGGCATATTTCATTTGTTCACTAACAGCCAATGAGAACCTGATAAATATGGTTGCCAACATGGTTGTCCTTTCAATGAGCTTCCTTTGCGGAGTATTTGTTGACACACAATTTTTATCCTCTTCAATAATAAAGGTTGCGCATTTTATGCCTCTTTACTGGTACACCACAGCTATCAAATTTATAAATGACAACCCAGTTGGAAATATCTGGTGCGGCAAATTCGCTTCTTATTTAGTTATTGAAATTCTCTTTGCCCTGGTATTTTTTACAGCTGGAATGATTGTATCTAGGAAAAAGGAACAATATGCTATTTGATGTTATCATACGTTTTTTAACGGCATTAGGATTAACTCTATTAATAAATGCAAAGGGCATTACAACCACTACAGTTGTAATGTCTATTTGCGTTTTTTTAATACTTCAAATCAGCCTTTTAATAGACAATAAAATCATTTATTTAGCACTAACTGCTTTTCCTTTTTTCTTTACCCTTGTTTATTTTTTCATATTTGATTATTCTCCTCTTCTAATATGCTTTTTGCTTCTAATAGCCGGCTTTTCATTTATATCCCTATATCTTTATGAAAAGCTTCTTGAATGCAAGAGGCTCTTATATCGCACCCGTGACGACAGCAAAGAATTAGAAGAAATATTACAGGACAAAAATAAAAGACTTATGTCAGAGCAGGACCAGCAGGTTCATTTGGCTACTCTAGCGGAACGCAATCGTATAGCAAGAGAAATCCATGACAATGTCGGCCACCTGCTTTCCAGAGCCATACTCCTATTAGGAGCCATTACTGTAGTAAACAAAGATGAAAATTTAACACCGCAGCTTGATATGCTATCTGCCACTTTAGACGAATCCATGGCTAAGATGCGTTCTTCTGTTCACGATTTACACGATGACTCAATTGATTTACAAAAGAATTTTACAGAAATCATCGGAGAATTAAAGAATTTCTCCATAACCACTGACTTAGATATTGATGAATCAATTCCTACCAATATCAAGCTTTCGCTAATTGGAATTTTAAAGGAAGCCGTCACCAACATACTCAAGCATTCAAATGGTGACAGCGTTTCCATCATTCTCCAACGAAACTACAGCTTCTGCACCATTTCAGTTTCAGACAACGGAACCTTATCTGACAACGCAATCAAAAGAATTAATTCTGATGATTACGAGGGCATAGGGCTTGAGAATATAAAAAACAGGGCTCGCTCCCTTGGTGGAGATGCCTACTTCTACACAAATGATGGTTTCACTGTATTTGCTAGACTTCCATACAGCATGAACGAAAAATAAAGAACATGGGAGATGTTTTTATGGATACCAAAAAAATTTTGTTAATAGACGATGATGAACTAATCACAATGTCCTTAGAAATGATAATCAATGCCGAAGAAGGCTTTTCAGTTATTGGCAAAGGCAATAGTGGCGAAGAAGCCATAAAGCTTTTTGACCAACACTCCCCTGATCTCCTGCTAATGGACATCAGAATGGAAAACACAAATGGATTAGAAGCAGCTGAACAAATCTTGGCAAAGCATCCAGATGCTGTCATCCTATTCCTTACCACATTCTCAGACGACGAATACATTGTAAAGGCCCTAAAGCTTGGCGTACGCGGCTATCTCTTAAAACAGGACTACAAGTCCCTACCCGTAGCTTTACATGCCGCCATCGACGGCCAAAGCGTCTTTGGAGGTGCCATAGTCGACAAGCTTCCAGCCCTTATGTCCTCTACCACTTCCAGCACCGGGTTCGACTACAAAGGAAGCGACATCTCCGAAAAAGAATACGAGGTCATCCAACTGGTAGCCGAGGGCTACTCAAACAAGGAAATCGCACAAAAACTTTTCCTCTCCGAAGGCACCGTACGAAACTACCTCTCAACCATCCTAGAAAAGCTACAACTCCGAGATCGCACCCAGCTGGCCATCTTCTACCTGAAGAACGCCAGCACCTAGTAAGGGCTAGGTGGCATATTAAAAGGGCTGGAGATGATCCAGCCCTTGGGTGCTATTCTTGGTTTTTGATTTCGATGTAGGATTTGACGACTTTTACAAGTTTGTCGTAATCCATTTTGCCTGTGTCTAGGCAGAAATCGTAGTTTCGTGCGTCGTTCCAATCGCGTCCTGTGTAGTATCGATAGTAGTCGGCACGATGCTTGTCGATGTCATGCATTCGCTTGAGCAGTTCTTCGTCAGTTCCGCTTACTTGCTTGCGAAGACGCTCTAGACAATCCTCCTCTGAAGCATAAAAGAAAAGTGACAGTACATAAGGTCTATCCCTGAGGATAAAGTCGGCACAACGGCCTACAAATATACAGCTCTGAGTATTGGCAATTCGTTTGATTACATCTGCTTGGAGCTCAAATAAGTTGTCGTCTGATGTAAATGCTGCGTACTCAGGTGTTAATGGCATGCCCTTGTACTTGCCTTTTGTTGATAAGAAAATCTTTCGGACAGTCTCATCAACTTGACCAAATAGCTCTTCGTTAATACCACTTTGGTCTGACGCCATTCTAAGAATCTCTCTGTCATAGACAGGAATCCCCAATTCCTTAGAGAGCTTCTTTGCTAATGTCAAACCTCCAGAACCATAACTCCTTGCAATTGTAATAACTAGCTTCTTGTCTTCCATGCTTACCCCTCCAATTGAATGCATTCTTAAATGCTTAAGAAATGCTTATTCACCAAGGTATGCTTTTTTGATAGAGTCATCATTCATAAGCTGCTTTGCATCACCTGAAAGAACTATATTTCCTGTCTCAAGCACATATGCTCTATCTGCGATGGCAAGTGCTTTTTTTGCATTCTGCTCTACCAATAGTACCGTGGTGCCTGCATCAGAAATTGACTGAATGATATTAAAAATCTCATCAACATAGATTGGAGAAAGTCCCATAGATGGCTCATCCATAAGAACAATACTTGGATTGCTCATAAGAGCTCGGCCCATAGCTAACATCTGCTGCTCGCCTCCGGAAAGTGTTCCTGCAAGCTGATTCTGACGTTCCTTGAGTCGTGGGAAGCTTTCATATACCTTTTCATATGTATCAGCAATTTCTGTCTTGTTACTTCTAGTATAAGCCCCCATTTTCAAGTTTTCAAGCACTGTTAAGCCCGGAAAAACTCTACGTCCCTCAGGCACGTGTGCAAGGCCCATAGACACGATTTTATGCCCTGGTACTTTAGTAATATCTACGTCATTTAATAGGACTTGGCCTGAAGCAGGAGTGAGCATTCCCGAGATAGTCTGAAGTGTAGTTGTCTTTCCTGCACCGTTTGCACCAATAAGAGCAATTACCTCTCCCTTATTAACTTCAAAGCTTATTCCCTTAAGAGCTTGAATAACTCCATAATTTACAACTAAATTTTCTACCTTTAACATTTAACACCTCAAATAATTTACGCTATATAAGGCTAGCTTATTCTCCCAAATATGCCTTGATTACCTCTGGGTCGTTCAAAACATCACTAGTATTGCCCTGTGATAAAACACTACCGAAATTCAATACTGTAAGCTTCTCACAGATACCTGACACAAGCTTCATATCGTGTTCAATCAATAAGATTGTGGCATTGAATTCTTTTCGAATTAAGGCAATTGTATTCATCAAATCTCTTGTTTCATTTGGGTTCATACCAGCTGCTGGTTCATCCAAAAGAAGAAGCTTTGGATTAGTAGCAAGGGCTCTAGCTATTTCAAGCTCACGCTGCTTACCATATGGTAGGTTTGATGCTAATACGCTGGCTTGCTTGTCTAGTCCAAACACAGAAAGGATTTCAAGGGCCTTTTTATCCATTTCTTTTTCAACCTTGAAAAATTTTGGTAAACGAAATAGCCCTGTGGCTGTGCCATATTCAAAGGAATTGTGTAAGCCAATTTTTACATTATCAAGAACAGTCTGATTGCCAAAAAGTCGAATATTTTGGAATGTT
The DNA here is from genome assembly GCF_015057185.1 of Pseudobutyrivibrio sp. GTDB lineage: Bacteria > Bacillota > Clostridia > Lachnospirales > Lachnospiraceae > Pseudobutyrivibrio. Next base: position 20,570 of record NZ_SVEV01000040.1, read on the forward strand.
CTTGCGATACCAGCTTTGTTAATTTCTGCTGTTTTCTTTCCCGTAATATCTTTGCCATCTAGGAAAATTTTTCCATCGGTAGGCTTGTAAATTCCTGTTAACATATTGAAAACAGTAGTCTTTCCTGCACCGTTAGGACCAATTAAACCATATAATTCGCCCTGCTCAATAGAGAGATTAAACTCATCTACAGCTCTAAGACCTCCAAAGGAAATGCCTAGGCTATTTACTTCTAGTAAACTCATTTAGCGCACCTCCTTAGTCTTTTTAAATTTATTAACAATGGCACTAGTTGTAAGTCCATATTTTTCACGCCACTTCAAAATAGCTGGTGCCCAGTTAAATAACATAAGTAAAATAAGAACTATTGAATAAATCAACATACGGTATGTCTGTAAATCTCTAAGAAGCTCAGGAAGCATTGTAAGTACTGCTGCTGCAATTACAGAACCTGAGATATTACCGATTCCACCTAATACTACATAAACTAGAATCATGATAGACATGTTGTAGCCAAAGTTATTTGTGTTGGCAACAAGCATATTAATATTATGTGAATAAAGCACACCACCAACTCCTGCAATGGCTGCTGAAAGTGTAAATGCAATAAGCTTGTACTTTGTAATAGGAAGACCTACTGTCTCTGCTGCAATCTGATTATCTCTAATAGCTTTTACTGCTCGTCCTGTTCTTGAATTAACAAAATTGTGAACCACAATAAGGGCTAAAATCAAAAGAAGAACAGCAAGTGTAAAAGTAGATTGTCTAGGTGTTCCAGTGATACCCTGGGCACCATTTAAAATAAGCTTTCCATCAGGCTCAAGACCTAATGACATCATATCCTTTATAGATGCATGAACACCTCTTGAGTCCACACCTACATATAAAACTGTAATAACAGTTTTTATAATTTCACCAAAGGCAAGTGTAACGATTGCTAAGTAGTCACCGCTAAGTCTAAGAACAGGAATGGCAATTAAAAATCCAAATAAAGCAGCCATCACAGTGCCAATAACAATTGCTAAAAAGAATCTTGGTCCGTCTGGAATAACGTCCATGAAGGTTTTTGAAAAGAATGCAGATGAAAATGCACCTACGCACATAAACCCTGCATGTCCAAGAGAAAGCTCTCCTAAATAACCAACGCAAAGATTTAATCCAACTGCAACTAATGAGTATGCACAAACTGGTACCAAAAGTCCTTTCATTAAGGAGCTAAGGTTACCTGTGCCATCCATAATACAAACGATAATGTATATTAGCGCTATAACTGAAATCGATGTTATTAACTTTTGTGTAGATTTATTTAATTTCTTCATGCTCCCACCTACACTTTCTCTTTAATCTGCTTGCCTAAGATACCTGTAGGCTTAACTAGTAAAACAATTATAAGAACAGCAAAAACGATAGCATCTGCTAACTGGCTTGAAATATAAGCCTTTGCTAAAATCTCAATAATTCCAAGTAACAATCCACCAACTAAAGCTCCAGGAATTGATCCGATTCCACCAAATACCGCTGCAGTAAATGCTTTGATACCTGGCATTGAGCCTGTATATGGTGTTAATGATGGATATGAGCTACAAAGCAATGCACCAGCAATAGCAGCTAGTCCTGAACCAATTGCAAAGGTTAAGGAAATTGTGGCATTTACATTGATACCCATAAGCATTGCTGCGTCTCTATCCTCTGACACTGCTCTCATTGCCTGACCTGGCTTTGTGTATTTAACAAACCACATTAGTGCAGCCATGATTACCAAGCAAACAACAATAGTAACAATTGCATTACCAGTAATTCTAAGCTGTCCACCTGCAAATGAAAGGCCCTCCCAACTAATTACAGATGTGAAGGATACAGGATTTGAACCAAATATCATTAATGCAATATTCTGTAGAAAATAACTAACACCAATGGCAGTAATTAAAACTGCTAGGTTAGTTGCCTTTCTTAGTGGAGCATATGCAATTTTTTCGATTACCATTCCAAGAACAGTACAACATATAATAGATAAGATTATTGCAATTGGAATAGGCAACCCCGTATTGGACATTGTCATAAATACCACATATGCGCCAATCATAATAACATCGCCATGAGCGAAGTTCAGCATCTTAGCAATACCATAAACCATGGTATATCCAAGAGCTATTAAGGCATATACACTTCCTAAACTTAATCCATTAATAAGATAAGTTAAAAATCCCATAACTAAAACTCTCTTTCAGAAAATTAATTGCGATGCAGCTCGCCTACGTAGTAGTGAAGTTGCATCGCCTTTGATACAGTATATTATTTATGCGAGTGGATAACTCGAGTATCTGTATTCTCTAAGTGAGCTAGTAGCTATCAAGCTCATAGATTTCTCAAGCGAGACATTCTAGTCGAGCTGAGAAATACTATGGCTTGTTAGCGTAACTAGCGGACTTGAACGTAACCAGCGGACTTTAATGTGACCAGCGGACTTTATTCTGCAGATACGTAACCGCCATCCTTAATGATTACAGCCTTTGGTGCCTTTGAAACTTCACCAGCATCATTCCATGTCATGTTCTCACCTGTAAGTCCATTGTATGATACCTGCTGAATCTGTGCGATAAGTGCATCGCAGATTTCTTCGTTAGAAGCCTCTGGTGTAAGGTTAGCTGCCTCAATAGCTTCCTTTAAGATGTAAACTCCATCATAAGCATCTGCTGCAAACTGGTTAGGTGTGCCACCGAACTTCTCATCATATGCCTTTACGAATGCCTGTGTTGCCTCATCCTCAGCATCTGCTGCGAATGGTGTAAGAAGATATACGCCTTCAGCAAGACTTACGTCGAAGTTTTCAACATCAAGAAGTCCATCAAATCCGTCTACACCGAACATTGTAGGAGCATATCCCATCTGATTAGCCTGTGTAAGAACGATTGAACCTTCTGTGTAATAGAATGGAAGGAATAAAAGGTCCGCGCCTGCATCCTTACATTTCTGAAGCTGTGTTGTGAAATCCTTGTTTGAATCAGCTGTAAATGCCTCTGCTGCAACAATTTCAAGTCCTTGTGCCTGTGCCTCTGTAGCAAAGTTCTGATAAACACCTGATGAATATGGATCAGAGCTATCATAGATAACACCAATCTTTGTTCCTAAGTTGTTCTCAACAATATAGTCTGCTGAAACTGTTCCTTGGTTAGGATCTGAGAAACAAATCTGGAATGTATTATCATTTCCCTCTGTTACGCTTGTTGATGAAGCTGATGGTGTAAGCTGGAAGATTCTGTCATTGTATGTCTCAGCTGAAACTGCAGCACAAGCACCTGAAGTAACTGTACCCTCGAGAATCTGCATTCCCCAGTCCTTAAGTGTGTTGTATGCATTTACTGACTTCTGTGGGTCAGCCTCGTCATCCTGGAAATTGAATGAAATCTGATATCCGTTGATACCGCCATCTGCATTGATTTCGTCAACTGCTAACTGAATAGCATTCTGAACTCCCTGTCCATACTGAGCAGCACTACCTGTAATAGGTCCAATACCGCCAATTCTCCATGTAAGTTCCCCTGATGTATCAACATTATCTGATCCTGATGTGCTGCTACTATTGCCACAGCCAGCAAATAATGATGTAGCCATTGCTGCACAAAGTGCAAAACTAATTGCTTTCTTCATATCATACCTCCTCGTAATATATGTTTTGTTACTAAGTTTTTACATTTATACAACTCCATCAATCGGTTTGGTTATGCTCATGAT
>NZ_SVEV01000041.1 GCF_015057185.1 Pseudobutyrivibrio sp.
CAGCTATATACTTCCTTGTTACCTAGGCGTATTCGGGACTTTCACCCGTTGGAGCGCGCCCATGGCGCGCAAACCACTAAAAAGGACTATCAGCCGATAGTCCTTTTATTATGCATATTAATCTTCTTGAAATGGATTTATTGTAAGCTCAAACCAGAAGGTAGCGCCCTTTCCTTGGACTGAGTTTACACCGTATTTTGCACCGTGGAGCTCAAGAACATTTTTAACAATGGAAAGTCCTAAGCCTGTGCCCTGTAAAGCTCGCTTATGTGCTGTTTTGTCCTTGTAATATCTATCCCAAACATATGGAATATCCTCCTGCTTGACGCCATCTCCAGTATCCTGCACCTCAATTCTAAGGACATCATCCCTAACCAATTGAACTACAGTAACCTTTTTGTCATCACCAGTATAGTTGATGGCATTGTTTACCAAGTTGTAAAGTACCTGGAACATTTTCTGCTCATCCGCATATACGTTAACTTCTCTGTCGTAAACAAAATCAATAGTATAGCCGTCGACTTCGCGAAGTTTGTTGTAGCGTTCCAATACATGGCGAATGCTTTCAGTAATATTGTAATCGCTAGGCTGAAGTGTGATTGTTCCAGCCTTTAGCTTTGAAATATCAAGCATATCGTTAACAAGTCCGCTGAGGCGCTCTGTTTCCTCTATAATAACCTGGACATTCTCTGGTGTATTCTCACCAGGGATATCTCGCATTACCTCAGCATACCCCTTTATCATAGTAAGAGGCGTTCTTAAATCATGAGATACATTTGCTATTAATTCCTTTTGCAAGCTATCTGTTTTGCCTAGTTCGTTAGCAGCATAATTTAATGTGTCAGACAGCTCAGCAACCTCCATATAGTCAGTGGAATTAAACTTAACTGTGTAATCTCCTGCTGCCAATCTCTTTGCGCCTTCATTTAAATTAATAATTGCCTTTGAAACACTTCTAGAATTAACAGCCGCAAGGGTAAAGGCTACGATAATCATAATGAAGGAAATAATTATCAGCTGCGCCTTTAAGGTGGTAACTGTGGCATCAACAGGTGTAAGCACCGAGTTAATCATAACAACAATTTCCTGACCGTCATATTCTATGATACGAACATAAATAACGGATTCGGCCATGTCGTCACCGAAGTTCTGTCTAAATTGCTCTGTAGTATTGTCCTCTTCATGTGGAATGGTATATTCGATTTTGCCCTCACCCTGCTGATTAGGTTCACTAGGCGCCACCTCTGGGGAAGCACTAGAAATGGCTTCCTCTCCGGACTCCACACCTTCTTCAGGATTTTCTTTAAAGGCAAAGCCATCATTTCCCTGCATTACATTACCCTTGTACTCAATTATGGCATTGCCACCATCCGCTACAGCCGTATCATAAAATAAGCTAAACATATATGGTGGAATAGATGAAATCCTAGAGTTAGGAATATATTCTGCAGTATAAAGGGCATTACCTTCACAGTCGGAAACAAGAATGCCCATGTTGTGCCCAGCACCGATTTCTTCTATTTCGTCAGTGGAAATCTCTCCTGATAAAATTAATTGTTCAACTTCGTTTACAACATTTTCTGTCTCACGAGTTTTGATCATTTTGTAGAAATCATCAAGGTAGACAATTTGAAAAAACCATAGTACTCCAATGAGCACCATGGCGAAAATGAGAAATATAGAAAATGTTTTCCATTTAATACTGATTCTGCTCTTTTTCAAAAAAGGACCCTCCTAGGGAGTAAATATCATTACGCCTCAAATCTATAACCTACGCCTCTGAGTGTAATAAGTAATTTTCTGTACTCCCCAAGGCTATTTCTAAGTAGCTTGATGTGGGTGTCTAATGTCCTGTCGTCTCCATAATAGTCATAGCCCCAAACCTCAGTAATAAGTCTTTCTCTCTCAAGAGCAATGTTTTTATTGCGCACAAGATAGAATAAAAGCTCGTACTCCTTTGGTGACATTTCAACTCTTTTGCCATCAATTGAAACTGTTCTCGCTGTGAAGTTGATTTCAAGTCCTTCGTATTTAAAAATATCAGCGTCATCTTCTTCTGATTTGCCTCTACTTGTAACTACCTTGACTCTCATCATCAATTCCTTTGGTGAGAATGGTTTAACAACGTAGTCATCAACACCTGCCTCAAAGCCGTGAATTCTATCATATTCCTCCCCTCTTGCTGAAAGCATGATTACAGGAATATTTTTGATTTTTTTAATCTCTGTACAAGCAGAAAATCCATCAAGCTCAGGCATCATAACATCCATGATGATAACATCGAAATTACTATCGGCCTTTACCTTTTGGATGGCATCCATACCATCAGTAGCTTCCGCTACCTCATAACCTTCGAACTCACCATATTTACGAATGATTGAGCGGATTTTTTCCTCATCATCTACTACCAAAATTCTCTTCATATACGCCTCCTCATAACAACGATTGTATTGTGCATTAATAATGTGAATTCTAAGTGACGTTAAAATAATTGTTTACTGAATATATTTCTTTTTTGCAGTACGAATAAAATATGAAAAAACAACCCACACAACAACGAATGCTAATAAGAAAATAACATTTACAGTCTGTGTAGATGGCATTTTCCCTGTGTCGTTAAGAACTCCCTGGATTCCAAATAAAATACAAAAAGCTCCAAAAACTGCTGTCTTTGGCATCAAATATTTTGATAATGCTTCCACGTCAGTACATCTGGCAAGCTCATCTGATGTAATAAGCATTGGATCGATTTTGTGGGAAATGTAGTTTTTGATTCCCGCAAAAACAAGATAAGCTCCCAATGCCAAAATAATGATGTCAAAAATTGTCATAAAACTCATGTCCATAATACATTAATACCTCTCAAATCTTTTTTAATAATTATAGCTTTTTCAAGGGTATATTGCTAGAACTTCATGATTACTAACGGTGGAAATCATTATTTTTTAGTTAGAAAAAAGTTACACAAAATAATCAAATAATTCACGAAAATATCAGATAAATACATTTGAATAATGAAATTTTATATTGTATTATTATTGTATAATTTGCAGGAGGTTTTGGCTTTATGGATATTAATAACAAAAAGATATTGATTTGCGACGACTCAGTACTTGCAAGAAAACAACTCAAAGATGCCGTGAACGAAGTGGCTAGCGGTGCGGTATATTTAGAAGGAAAAAACGGTATCGAAGCAGTTGAATTATATAAAGCAGAGAAACCGGATTTAGTATTTATGGACATTGTCATGCCCGAGAAGGATGGCAATGAAGCTCTATCAGAAATCAGAGCTTTCGATAATGATGCAGTTATTATTATTGTATCCTCAGTTGGTACACAGGAGCAGCTCAAAAAAGCAATTCAACTTGGTGCTAAAGATTTTATTCAAAAGCCTTTTGAGAAGAATCAGATTAAGGAAATCATTGAACTGCGCCTTGGAGGAAAGTAATTTATGTTCACACAATTCTTAGGAAATTATTTACTGCAAAAGGGGATTGTTACCCAAGAGCAGCTTTTCCATGCAATGTCACGCCTCTCTCAAACACATATCAAGCTGGGAACCATAGCAATTCATGAAGGTCTTATGACAGCCAACGAGGTAGATGAATGTTTATACATCCAAACTCGTGAGGATAAACGTTTTGGTGAAATTGCAGTTGAGCGTGGCTATTTAACAGATCAACAGGTTGCTGATTTGTTATCCAAACAAACTCCAGACTATATCCTTTTAGGCCAGACTCTTGTTGAAGACAACGTCATTACCTACGAGGATTTAGAGCGAATCATATTTGAATACAAAGGCGATACTGAGCTCTATGATTTGGAGCTTGACATTGAAAACAACGAAGCTGTTTATTCAATTATTGAGAATTTCTTTTTACTTGCAGAAATGCCTGTTAAAACAGAAAATGTCATGTACTTAGAGCTTATGTTTAACAGCTTGATACGTTTCATTGGCGAGGATTTCACACCTCTCTCTCCTATGGTGCTGGAAGAATATCCAATTACTTTTGGTGTTTCGCAATCCATATTCAGCAACATGGATTATATCACTCACATTGATTGTGACAGAGATACAGCTGTAGGATTTGCATCAAGATACGCCAAGGAAGATTTTCAGGAATTCAATGAATATGTAATTGCCGCATTAGAGGATTTTCTAAATCTTCACAACGGACTATTTATTGTTAACATTTCAAATGAACAGGCCAACACAAGCATTGCCTTGGCACCACCTGAGATTACTGAAGAAGGCGTCTTAATTGGAACAAATAAATGCGTAGACTTCCCAGTGGCTTATCCATTTGGAACTATTCATTTAATTATTTGTTACTAAGGATTACAAAAGCCCCGGTTACGCTCTCAAGCCTTAGATGTCACTTTCGGTCACTACATGTGACCTACAGTAACACTAAGAGCTTGATAGCTACCGGGGCTCTTATTATGTCTATGAACACTCAACTAATTAAATGCCAAGGAATCTTTTTACCTCAGCGCACATATCTGAAACCTCTACTACTGTATCATGTCTGACAGCAGCTGAACGAATCTCTTCGATTGCGTTTGGAACATCAACCTTTCCAAGTTCTGAAAGCTTGTCAACGAGAACGAAATCTTCTTCCTTCTCATATGCTGCATCAATCGCTCCCATTACAGCACGTGTGAATTTAAATGGGCTAGCTGTAGAAGCGATAACAGTTGTCTTGTTGTCATTCTCCTGAGCCTTGTATTTATTGTATACAGTAGATGCAACAGCTGTATGAGTATCAATAATATATCCTGTCTTTTCGTAAAGCGCCTTGATAGTAGCACCTGTCTCCTGCTCTGAAGCATAGTTGCCATAGAAGCTATCAAGCTTTGATTTCATCTCTGAAGTAATTTCGTATTTACCTGTATTCTTGAGGCTCTCCATAAGCTCAGCATTCTTAGTAGCATCATCACCAGCAATATGATAAATAAGTCTCTCAAGGTTACTTGAAATCAAAATATCCATTGATGGTGAATTTGTAAGGATAAACTCTCTATTTTTGTCATACTCTCCTGTTGTGAAGAAATCATAGAGAACCTTGTTCTCGTTTGATGCACAGATAAGCTTTGCAATAGGAAGTCCCATATTCTTTGCATAATAAGCAGCAAGAATATTTCCAAAGTTACCTGTAGGAACAACTACATTAATAGTCTCACCTGATGCAATTTTTTCTTCTTTTAAGAGCATTGCATAGGCATATACATAGTAAGCAATCTGTGGAACCAAACGTCCAATGTTGATTGAGTTTGCAGATGAGAACTGGAATCCTGCAGCGTCTAACTCTGCCGCAAGAGCTTTGTCATTAAACATCTGCTTAACACCTGTCTGGGCCTGGTCAAAGTTACCCTTGATTCCAACAACGTGAGTATTGTCACCCTTTTGAGTAACCATCTGACGCTCCTGAATAGCAGATACACCATTCTTTGGATAGAATACAACGATACGAGTACCCTCAACGTCTGCAAATCCTGCAAGAGCAGCCTTTCCAGTGTCGCCAGAAGTAGCTGTTAAAATTACGATATCATTTTTTATATTGTTTTTACGAGCGGAAGTAATCATAAGATGTGGCAAAATCGAAAGTGCCATATCCTTAAAAGCAATAGTTGCACCATGGAATAACTCAAGATAATATGCCCCGTCAGCATAAACTAGTGGAGCAATCTCCTCTGTATCAAATTTGCTGTCATATGCACTGTTGATACAGTGTTTGAGCTCCTCTTCTGTGAAATCGCTAAGGAATAATTTCAACACTTCGTATGCAACTTCCTGATATGACATCTGGGCAAGCTTTTCAACAGGAACATCAAGCTTTGGGATAGATGTAGGTACAAATAAACCGCCATCATCAGCCAATCCCTTTAAAATAGCCTGCGAAGCTGTGATTTCCTGCTTGTTTACATCTCTTGTACTAACGTATTTTACTGACATGATTTTTCCTCTCTGTTAATTTTAATTTTCTCACAATACTTTACCACAGCAAAGTACGAAAATCTACTGTCAATTTACCCATTCTCTCACTTTTGAAAATAAATACTAGCTTCTTGCGAAAATTTAACTAAAGATTTATCATAGTTGTTTGGGTAGAAATAAGAAATTTAGGGTGAGAGAGATGGAAAATATTGATAAAACAAAACTTTTAACAAAAGTCATTTTTAATGAATACCCTCTTCTAATATTGGGTAACCTTACACAAAACACATATAGCTTTTTAACTTACGAGGATTTTTCTTCCACCAAATGTGCAGCTGCTGGTTCCTTTGATGAACTAATCGACTCTGGATGTGAAACAATGCACGACATGGACAAGGATTTATTCAAGAAGACTTTTTCTCGTGACAATCTATTAAAGGAGTATGCTGCTGGCAAGGACAAAGTTGCCCTACGTGTATTCCAAGAAGGAGACGACGGAGTTCTTAGGAAAGTAGAAATCACTGATTTTCTCATCAAGGATGAAAACTCCGAGGATGTACTTGTTATTTCCTTCAACAGAAATATCTAAACTTCATATAGAAGAAGCGGCGCACATGCACCGCTTCTTTTTTATAGATTGCTTTTTAATTATTTAACGTTAAATGCTCCCATTCCTGGATAGATTGCAGCGTCACCTAACTGCTCTTCGATTCTAAGAAGCTGATTGTACTTAGCCACACGCTCTGTTCTTGATGGAGCACCTGTTTTGATTTGGCAAGTGTTAAGAGCTACAGCAAGATCTGCAATTGTTGTATCCTCTGTTTCACCGCTTCTGTGAGAAGAAATAGCTGTATAGCCTGCCTTATGAGCCATCTTGATTGCCTCAAGTGTCTCTGATACAGAACCAATCTGGTTTAGCTTGATAAGGATTGAATTGCCGCAACCATTTGCAATTCCCTTTGAAAGACGTTCTGTGTTAGTAACAAATAAATCGTCTCCTACTAACTGTACCTTGTCTCCAAGCTCAGCTGTAAGTTTCTTCCAGCCTTCCCAATCTTCTTCATCAAGAGCATCCTCAATAGAAATAATTGGATATTTTTCAACAAGCTTTTTCCAATGCTCAATAAGCTGCTCAGAAGTGTAAACTGTACCAGCCTTTGGAAGCTTGTACTCACCTACTTTTCCTGTCTTCCATTCAGAAGATGCAGCATCCATAGCGATTCTGAAATCCTTTCCTGGCTCATAACCAGCCTTCTTTACAGCCTCGAGAATTGTCTCTATAGCTTCCTCATCAGATTTGAGAGCAGGAGCAAATCCACCTTCATCGCCAACTGATGTAGCAAGTCCTCTATCCTTTAGAATTGCAGCAAGTGCATGGAATACCTCTGCACACCATCTGAGAGCTTCTCTAAAGGATGTAGCACCAACAGGCATAATCATAAATTCCTGTACATCCAATCCAGATGAAAGTGCGTGGCAACCACCGTTAACAATATTCATCATTGGAACAGGAAGTCTATTTCCATTAACTCCACCTACGAATCTATAAAGTGGCATATCGTAAGAAGTAGCTGCTGCACGACAGCAAGCGATTGATGTGGCAAGAATAGCATTTGCGCCAAAATTTGATTTATCCTTGGTACCATCAGCCTTAATCATAGCTGCATCAATTGCATAAATGTCCGATGCATCCATGCCAACGATAGCCTTTGCGATAGGTCCATTGATATTTTCAACGGCCTTTAAAACACCTTTTCCTAAATATCTATCTTTATCTCCGTCTCTTAATTCAAGAGCCTCAAACTCGCCTGTAGATGCACCTGAAGGAGCCATTCCCCTTCCAACAGTTCCATCGGCAAGAGTAACTTCACACTCAACAGTAGGATTTCCTCTAGAATCAAGAATCTCTCTACCTACTACCTTTTCAATCTCTAAATAATCCATAAAATAACCCTTCCTTTCAAAATTTGAGAACTCCTTTTCCAAGAGGTAGCAACTCTTATATAGAAAAAGGAGTTCTACAATGATTCGCACGATAGTTAGCCATCGCTAACCATAGATAGAATAACAGAACTCCGATAAATCTACAATAATTATAGGTCGTTATTTATTGAGGTTTTTTATCATTAAGAATGCTTTAATAGAAATAATTCTCAGAAACAATTCTTAAATCCTCTTTTTCATACTTACCATTTTCTACATGGTAACTGTTAAAAACTGGGTTTTCCCCCATTAAAGAAAGAATCATATAGCTAGCCTTTGAATCAAAAGAAAGTCTGATATCTTCTTCTGATGGACGGGATGGTGACTCGGGATGTGAGTGCCAATTACCAAGCTGTTTTAACCCTGCTGCTCTCATATCCTTGATGGCCGTCATTTGGTCCTTCGGATCTAGTGTAAAATGGTCGTGGGAATGGTCTATGTTTTCGAGAAAATAAACCTTTTCAATTACTCTATTCCCATTCTCATCCTCAGAGCCTGCAATAAGTCCGCAAGCCTCCTCTGGAAGATGCTCTTTTGCATATTTAGCTATATCATCGTATATACGATAATCTAATCTAATTATTCTCATTTACTGATTTTCCTTTGTCTCGAATCGTCCAGCTGTTTCTTCACAAATCTCCTGCTCATAATCAATAAGCTCTGTGATTGTTGGAGCCTTGCCACATACAGGGCACTTTCTTGTATCGCTAGGAAGCTTTATTTTTCTGAACTCCTGATTTACAGCATCATATGTAAGAAGATGCCCTGTGAGAAGCTTTCCCACGCCGACAATATACTTTACCGCCTCCATTGCCTGAAGAGAGCCTATAACTCCTCCCATTGCACCTATTACCCCAGCTTGCTTGCAGGTAGGTACTGCATCCTTAGGCGGCGGATTTTTAAATACACATCTATAGCAGGGACCCTCTCCTGGCACATAAGTCATAAGCTGACCTTTAAAGCGAATGATTCCTGCATGACTAAATGGCTTCTTTTCCATTACGCAGGCATCATTTATCAAAAACTTTGCTGGGAAATTGTCTGTGCCATCAATTACAAAATCATATTCACGAATCAGCTCTCTGATATTTGTAGAGTCTACAAACATGTGATAGGTCTTTACCACCACATCTGGATTCATTGCGTTCATAGTCTCCTTAGCAGACTTTACCTTTGGTTTCCCGATGTCTGCGGTGCTATGGATAATTTGGCGCTGAAGATTAGATAAATCCACTTCGTCCGCATCTACAATGCCGATTGTTCCTACGCCTGCTGCTGCTAAATACATAGCTGCAGGGGCCCCCAAGCCTCCTGCACCAATAATTAGCACTTTTGCATTAAGGAGCTTCTTTTGTCCTTTGGCACCTACCTCTTTGAGGATAATATGGCGGCTATAGCGTTCGATTTGCTCATCTGTCATTGCCATTACTGTCCGCCTCCCATAAAATATAGAAACTCCACTGAGTCACCTTCTTTTAAAACTGTGGAATCCTTTTCCTCTGATGCTACAAATTCATCATTGATTGAAACTGTAACATACTGTGGTGTTTCCACATTCTCAAGCTCTATAAGCTCAGGAAGTGTTAATCCATCTTTAAAATCTTTCTTTTCTCCTGCCACTATAATAGTCATATGAAAATCCTCCCTAATTAAATATTTGCATCTAGCCACTCTGTTAAATCGTCATAGTCCCTAGAGCCAATTTGCTTGTCAACATCCTTGCCATTCTTAAAGAGAATAAGTGTAGGATTTGACAAAACCTTATATTCCTTTGCAAGGGTCTGATCATAATTTGTATTAACCTTAAATACATTAATTTTGCCTTCGTAATCTTCTTCCAATTCACACAAAACTGGTGCTAATTTTTTACAGGCTACACATGAATCTGAGTAGAAATCCACCAATACAGGAAGCGCACTATCTAACACCTTATCCTTAAAATCATCTGCATATACTCTAGCTGCCATATTATTCCTCCACCTTTCTCACATACAGTGTGTAGGTTCCATCCTCGTTATCAAAAAGCCTCAACACCTTATGTCCATCCTCCTTGAAAGAGCGTGGAACATTTTGAACTGGTTCTCCATCATTTAAGCGAATAGCCAAAATCTGTCCATCGTCTAACTCCTCTATTGCCACCTTCGCAGTAACAAATGTTAAAGGGCATACCTTATCTGTAATATCAACTAAATCATCATATTCTAATACTTCCGCCATGTTATTCTCCTTACTCCTGTAGCACCTACAAACTGTCTTTAATTATTGTTGTATGCCTTATTTATACTTTCCTTGAGCCCTTCATCACCTAGTCGCTGCAATGTTGCGCGGAAGCGTTCACTAGGTTTTGCGTTGGCTTGAAAATAATCAATTGCGGCATCTGTGACACGGAATAATGTTTCCTTATCTCTAATAATAGGAAGCAATTGTTCTGCTTTATAAATCTTATTTCCAAAGGTTCCGCCAAAGGAAACGATATATCCAGGTGTTCCCTCCCAAGCATCTGTTGGACAGCTTTTTACACATCGTGCACAGTTATTGCACTTACTTCTATCAATGGTGACCTTGCCATCCTCCATTTTTAATGCTGACTCACGACATGCTTTCACACATACACCACATGATATGCAGGCATCTTCCTTGTACTCAACTGTCATTCCACCTTTAATTCCAACATCATTCTCCTCTGCCTTTAAACAGTTATTCTGACAACCTGTTACTCCAAATTTAAACTTGTGTGGAAGCTCTCTTCCAAAGTATCTATCATTAAGTTCTTTAGCCAAAGTGTATGTATCTATACATCCTGATGGACAAATTTCTGATCCCTGGCAAGCGGTGATTGTTCTAACTCTAGGGCCACACACTCCTGTGTATACTCCGCCTTCTTCCAACTCTCGTTTTACATTTTCCAAATCATTTACATGAATGAAAGGAATCTCAATTCCCTGACGAGATGTCATATGGATATAACCATGCCCATATTTTTCCGCCACCTCAGCAACAACCTTAATTGCAGATGCATCAAGATTTCCTCCCACTACGGCAAGTCTAAGAGAGCCATATCCTTTTTGTATCTGTGTCATGAACCCGCCAGCTTTTAGTGCCTTATAATCAATTTTTTCTGCCATTAATAACTCCTTTACTACTAGTTAATTGCCTGTTTGAAATCCTCTATCAAATCCTCCGGGTCTTCAATTCCTACGGAAATACGGATTAAATCATCAAACACTCCCGAAGCTGCCAGTTCTTTTTCAGTACTGTGAAGTGAAATTGTTGATTGTGGATGAACTACAAGTGTTTTTGTATCTCCTATATTGGATAAAATATATGGGATTTTAAGATTGTTCATAATGGAAAATGCTTTTTCCTTACTCCCAACTCTTATTGTAAGTATTCCACCATAACCACCTTTTAATTCCTTTTCTGCTATATGATGCCATGGGCTCGACTTAAGTCCTGGATAGTTTACCTTGATATCTTGGTAATTATCCTGAAACCATTTTGCTAACGTATATGCGTTTTCACATTGTTGCTTCATACGAAGTCCTAGAGTCTCAATACCAACCAAATTCAAATACGCATTAAATGGTGATAAACAAACTCCTACATTTCTAAATAATCCATTTCTCAGCTTGCTAATATAAGCAAACTGCCCAAACTTTATATATTCACCTAATACCGGATATTTTTCCTTGGTCCATTTAAAATGCCCACTATCTGTAAGCACTCCACTGATTGAATTGCTATTTCCATTAATATATTTTGATGAGGAATTCACCACGATATCAGCCCCATGCTCGATTCCTTTAATCAAATAAGGGGTGGCTGTTGTATTGTCTAAAACCAACGGAGTTCCATGTGCATGAGCTATTTCTGCTAGTTTCTTAACATCTGTTACGTCCAAACAGGGATTGCCGATGGTCTCTGCAAATACCACCTTGGTTTTATCGGTAAACGCCTTTTCAATAGCATCCCAATCATTGTTTTTTACATATATTGTTTTGATTCCAAAAGCCTCAATATCTCTAAATAAATCAATAGTGCCGCCATACAAACTAGCACTTGATATTATTTCATCTCCTGCCTGCAAAATATTTAAAAGAGCCATGGAAATAGCCGCCATCCCTGACGAACATGCGACTGATGCCAAGCCACCTTCAAGCTTTGTAATTCTTTCTTCAAAGGCACTGACTGTAGGATTGGCTACTCGTGTATAGCAAAATCCCATTTTTCTTCCTCCGAAAATCCCAGCCAAATCCTCAGCTGTCTCATGATCGAAGGCGGTACTTTGATATATAGGTGGCAACGTTGCCCCTTTGGAGTCCTTAACCACTCCTGCATGTAATAAATCTGTATTAAATCCCACCTAATCACCCCGTTTAAAATCTATGCTTGAACTCCAATGTTCCCCAACTTTTTAATTATTGGTAAGAGTTGCTTAGCAAACCCTGCTGCAATAACGCAAAGAATAAAATCTGGAAGAACAGTTATCAAGCAATACTGAACAACAACTACCGCAAATGAAACAGCTTCACCGACATAAAGGTTCTTAATTAGGTAAAAATAAACTGCACCCACCGCATAATAGGTTACAAGTCCAATGGTTGCTGGAATAATGTATTGCCAAAGCGTTACTGGCTTAATAATGTCTGAAACAAGTCCAATCAAATATGCTGCGAAAACGAAACCAAGAAGAAATCCAAAGCCGGGTCTAAGTACATACCCTATTCCACCACCTGCGGCAAATACTGGGACACCTGCAAGTCCAATAACTATGTAAGTGACAACACTAAGTGTTCCCAACTTTCTTCCAAGTAAAAATCCTGCTAATAATACAAAGAACCATTGAAGTGTAAAATGCATAGTATAAAGGGGAAGTGGTATATCCACCTTTAAAAAAGCACCTACTACAATAAGGGCTGCAAATAAAGCGGTTAATGTGAGTTCCTTTGTTGTAATTTTCATAAATATCTAGTCTCCTTTTCTCGAGCTTCTTTTTTCTAACCACGTCCACAATCTATACATAGCTACACCCCATAGTAAAAATAACCCAATATGAAGCCACATCGGAAAGCTTGTTCTAAAATGATCCGCATTTACGTATTTGGCAAATTCTGGTATATCCGCATAATAGTATGCACCTGCGCCAAAATCTAACCCTTCAATAAGTCCTAAGCCATTGGCCATTATGTATATCACTAGGATTAGAATTGTTGTAATGAAAACAATACCTAATACTTTGCTTATAGTTTTCAATGTGGCTTTTATATTCATATCAAACCTCCAAATATAGACCTTTCTCTATTACTGAAGTGTAGGAATAGGGAAAAATTTTCCTGATAGTAAAATGTATACCGCTATAAATGTAAGAACAATGTTAAACAATTGGCCTACAACATATAATGTAAGTGGCTTACCGCCCTTAAACTGTTCCTTGATTTCTCTAAAGTTTGTATCAAGACCAATGCTTGTAAATGCTAGTACGAAAGCCCAGTTCTTATACTGATCAAGTACTCCGTTGATTCCTGCAACTGTATCCTTGCCTACTGTTGGAAGAAAAATAAATGATGCTATAAGTGAAGCCGCGAAGAATCCTAAGATAAACTTTGGAAGTCTATACCAAATTTCTGCAGCTGTGACATTACTTTTTTCCTCTCCTCCTTCAACGTGAGCTGTAAAGAAAATTGCTACCGCAAATGCGATAAAGCCTATAAGAATATTCTGTATTGATTTAACTAGTACTGCTGCTGTCTGAGCTGTCTCTCCAAGAGCAGTTCCTGCAACTGTTACCGCACCAGTCGAATCTACTGTACCACCTATAAGAGCTCCTCCCATAAGTTCGCCTAGACCAGTTGCCTTGATGATAATAGGCTCAAACACCATCATAATTACTGTAAAGATAATTGAAATAGAAACTGCAAGTGAAAGGTCAGTTTTCTTTGCCTTTGATGATGCACCTGCTGCAATAGCTGCTGATGTACCGCAGACAGAAGTTGCTGTTGCAAGTGTAATTACTAGTGGTTTGTTGTCGATTTTAAGCACCCTTGTACCAAAGAACCACATAAAGATAATTACTACAGGTGTAACAATCCATGCAATTCCAAGTCCGTAAAGACCAAAGTTAATAATGTTTGAAAACAAAACTGAAAATCCCATTACTACAAGTCCAGCTTTAATATAGTACTCAGTCTGAACTGCTGGCTTTAACCACTTTGGAACACCAACAGTATTAGAAATTACAAGCCCAACAATAAGTGCCCAGAAAGCCCATTCTAAATATCTATTAAGTGTGTACTCCGCAGAAATGAATCTAACTAAGATAGCAAGTGCAAAAAGTACTGAGTAGGCTGGAATATAATCCTTAACAGATTCGCCCTTAAGCTTGATACCTGCTGTAAATAGAGCGCCTGTTACTAAAAAGGTTCTGATAAGTGATAACCAAAATGCTCCTGTGCTAAGCTGTTCCAACACGCTCACTCCGTTTCCCCAAGTAGAAAACTTTGTAGCGCTGAAATCAAATGCTCCTGTTAAAACTGATACTGCTGCTACTGCAATTAGAATTGCTCCAATCCAAATTGTGAGCCAATCTTCTTTTTTCCATAAATCTGATAGTTGAGATTTACTGGTTGTAACAATTTCTTCTCGATTAGTTTTTGTACTACCTAATGTAATGTCTGCCATATCATTTTCTCCTCCTATTGTTTATTATTAACTACTTATCTACTAGGTTGATAGGATTATATGCTACAAAGCCTGTAAATACAATACATTTAGTTCCTAAAGAAAATGAGAGCCAGCTATAAAACTAATTTATAACTGGCTCAAGCGTTTAAAAACAATATTCGTATTTTTAAATATAATACTCTAAATCTAACCCTGTATTTCCTATAAAGCTTGTAAGTATTTTCTTTCTTATATGCAAAAACTCTTCTCTACTTCTATCTCTCGGTCTTTCCAAATTAACACTAATAATTTCTTTAATTCTACCTGGACGTTCTGATAGTATTACAATTCTGTCACTTAAAAAAATAGCCTCATCAATATCATGCGTTACAAGTATCATTGTTCTCTTTTCTTTTTCCCATATTTTTAGAACTTCATTTTGCATAGATATTCTCGTAAAAGCATCTAATGCACCAAAAGGTTCATCTAAAAGTAGAACGTCTGGCTTACCTACTAATGCCCTCGCTATAGCAGCTCGCTGCTGCATACCACCTGATAGTTGAGCCGGATAGGCTTTTTCAAATCCAAGAAGTCCTACTAATTCTATGGCATTTCTAATTATATTCTTTCGATTCTCTTTAGAAACATTTTTCTCAATGCCAAACTCAATATTCTTCTCGATTGTTAACCACGGAAATAATCTGGCCTCTTGAAAAACAATTCCTACATCTGATTTTGGTGAATCAACAACTCTATCACCTACTTTTATTTCACCTTTAGTAGGGTTATCTAGTCCAACAAGCATTTTTAATAAGGTACTCTTTCCGCACCCCGAATTACCAACAATACTCACAAATTCTCCTGGGTGTATATCAAGATTTATTCTATCTAGTACTTCTAGATACTCACCATCTAATGGAAACACTTTTTCAACATTATTAAAATGTACTTCATTATTCGCCACCATATAATCACCTATCTCTATTATTTATATAGCTCCAACGCAAGATTCTCTTCTGAAGAGTACCTATTAAAGCATCAATAATTAATCCGATAAAACCAATAGAAAAAACACCTACCAATACTACTTCCGGCTGTGAAAGTTCTCGAGCATATGTAATCATATACCCGATGCCAGAAGAGGCTGCCACCATTTCCGCAGCAACAACACATGTCCAAGCAGTACTAATTCCTAATCGCAAACCTGTAAAAATTGACGGCCATGCTGATGGTAAAATCACATTAACCAAAATATTTATTTTGTTCTTTTCTAAGGTTTTAGCCACTTCCAGCAATTTATTATCCACTGATAAAATTCCGCTTATCGTATTTAACAATACAGGCCATAAACTACCAATTAGAATAACTGCTACCTTTGATTCTTCTCCGATTCCTAACCCAAGGATTAATAATGGTATCCAAGCAATCATTGGAATTGGTCTAAAAATACTTACCAATGAGCTTAATACTCTATTTATCCCACGAGAAATCCCCATAATTGTGCCTAAAATTATACCTATCAAAGCGCCCAGCAAATAGCCTTTGAAAACACGGCTAAGGCTAATTAACAAATTAGTTATCAGTTTTCCATTTTGAATCAATTTTATAAACGCCTGAACTAACACTGATGGTGCCGGTAATATGTGCTCATTTAACACCCCTAAGCTTCCAGACACCTGCCATATGATAATTAATAATACAGGTGCAATTATCTTAAGAATAATATCGATACTTTTCTTCATATCCCACCTCTATGTATGCTTAGCAAGTCTATCTAGATGTATGTATAAAGGGTGCTTTTCTGTTTCATCTAATAAACGTTTACTATATGTTTCATAAATAACCTCTGTTGGTTCAATATAATATACTGCTGCAAGATCATTTTGAGAATTTTTCTTCTGGGCAGCAATATAGTTTTCCTCATACTCTCTGCCAGCATTCAAATTTTCCTTTGGTATTCCTTTTATCTGGTAGCTCTTCTTATCGGATGTTATTACATTGATTGCAATTTCTTTATTGAACCACAAAGCATATGTAACATTTTTATTTGTTTGAGAGCTTTCTATCAGCTCCCAATATTTAATTCTCCCATCCTCAGATACTGTAATACTAGCTTTTGGAACAACGTGCACTCTACCATGCCTGTCCACTGATGCAAGCACCTTAATACTGTCTGGATTGTTGATTGCTTCAAACACTTCTCGATTTATTAAAACAGACATAATAATCTCCTTAATCAATTCTAGCTAAATCTGTATTAGGATGATTTCCACATCTTCGATAATCATCTGTATAGATGTTCAAACCATTTTTCCTTCTTACTTCAGCCAACCCTAAAGCAAGCCGAACATAATACTCTAATGACGGTGTTTTTTGTTTCATAAAAATTGCCCCCGGTAAGGTGTTCCAAACACAATCAGCGAAACTTATTCCATGGGAAGCAATTTCCTCTGCTTCCGCTAGTATATTTTTCAAGGCCTCGCCTTCGTCACTAAAGCCATTAGGCTGAGCAGTTTCTACTCCACCTACTATGCCACAATCAACGTTGCCTCTTCCAAAAATATCAACGGCATCGTATAAACGTTTTTTCCATTCTTCATAGCCAACTAGCCTTGCTTTGCCAGGACATACCCATCCAAATAAATCCTTGTTTAGCACTTCAAGATCTGTTGTGTATGTTGTAATGGCTGTCTCTTCATACATTCTCTGTAGCTGTTTCTTTGAAAATGCACTTGCAACTAACTTCACAGGAAACTTTTTTGCATCAATTGCTTTCTCTGCTGCATGCAATGTTTTAATATACAAGTCTACCTCATCATCAAATATCTCTTTTCCACTCAATGTGGAGCCTGCAGTCATATGAAACGATGCATATCTGCCTTTTTGTTTCAAAGCCTCCTGCACAGTCTCTGTAACATCTTCAAACCATTTATCATCTCTAATATCACCATCATCATTGCATGACCTATGGGCTGAAAACAACGCACAATACTTACATCCCTCCTTGGGCACATCCCAAAAATGGCATTTAGTAGCTGGTGCAATTGTAAGTCTCTGCGGTCGAGCAGACGCTATTTCTCTCATTGGTGTACCATTACTTGTATACTTATCATAGAAATCAGGCTTCTCCCAAAACCTAACTTCTTCATATATTTTATCTTCATCTACAATTACTAATTTGTCATCTACAACGTCTAACACATAAGGATCTCTATATGTCCAGTTGTATACCTCTTGATGTCCTTGACAAATAACAGACCCATCTCTTAGGAATAGACCAATCGGGGAAATTTGCTTTCCATGACCAATCATGTAATTAAAAGGCTCTACATGATGTTTATCAGGATTCACTTTTTCAAAAGCGGCATCCGTATATGCGATTCCCCTCCTACTAACATCTATTTTCAGGGCCACTATAGGCGGAATGTCTGGATACTTTTCAAGAACTTGTTTGTAAGATAATTCCATGTCGCGCCATTTTGTCCGATTGTTTATACTCATATTTGTCACCCTTAATTACTGTATTTATCAATTATCGAAGTATCAATTCTTTCGAGTATTTCCTCATTTGTTAATTCTTTTGAAATCATTTCATGACTATATAAGAAATCATAAGTTTCAAACAGATTATTCTCATAATCGTCATCCCATGAAAGCTTAATGTCAGCACCTTCGATAGTGTTTTTTACAACATCAACATCATTACCTGAAAATTCCGCAATGACCTTATATGCCTCTTCTGGATTATCATCTATCCACTCCTGCGCCTTCACTAAAGCTGCTATAAATTCCTCTACTAAATCTTGATTTTCTGAGATAAAAGCTGATGAGGCAACGATGTATGAAAATGCAGGATGATTAGCACAATCAGTAACAACAACATAGCCCTCATCTAATTTTTGATGTATATAATCACCACTCATGGATAAATATGCATCTATATCACCGCTATCGAATGCAGCAGTGGCATCTGATGTAGATGTGATATTTACCAGTTCAACATCATCTTCACTAAGACCTGCATCATTTAATATTCCGATTATGGACTTATGAACATATGTACCAATATATACACCTATTTTTTTCCCTTTTAAATCTTCTACAGCTGTAATTCCACTTTCTTTAGAGGCTATTACTCCGATATTTTCCCCCTGTTTAGCAGCACCAGCTAGAATTTTAGTGTCTACATCATTACTTATTCCAACTACAATAGGTTGATCACCTATTCCATTGATAATGTCTAAGTCACCTGCTACAAAAGCCTCATTAGCTGCAGGTCCATTAGCGAAATCAATTACTTCAATTGAAACATTGTCATCGGCAAAAACCTCGTCGAAATATCCATTTTGATAAGCAACTATAATTTGAGCATTCCATATACTAAATGCAAAATTTCCCAATCGTATTACTCTTTGACTCTCAGAGGTCTCTTCACTGACATTATTACCTTTTGCATTAACCTGACCACATCCAACTAACATGCCTAAAACCAAAGCTGTTCCTATTATTCCAGATAGTATTCTTTTAATATTCATTTTCATAGTTCATTCCTCCTAATGGTAATCTGATCTAAGTGTGCTAAAATTGGAAATTTCTCCCTTTCTTCCTGTTTTCTAGTTTCATAGGATACCTCTTTAATTGTTTCTGGAGCAATAAACCAAATTGCATTTAAATCCGTTTCTTCCCCAAATCTTGTCTGTATTTTTTCATATACCTTTTCGAATTCTTTTCCTGCAGTTATGCTTTTTGATGGAGTGCCTACAATATGAAAACTCCTTTTATCTTTGGATAAAATATTAATTGCAACCTTCTGATCAAACCAAATCGCATTAACTAAATTCTTATTATTAGTAGAGCTTTGTAGTAAGTCATAAAAAACAAAATCGTTACCCTCTACATGTAAAGTACCCTTAAAAACAATATGGGGGATACCTTCTCTATCATTTGTCGCAATTGCCTTTAATGTTTCTGGTTCATCAAGAATTCTTTTTAATTCATCACTTATAATAGCCATCTAATTACTCCCAATCATTAATATGTTCTCATTAAATCTAATCCAATATGTGCACCACATCTTCTAAAATCATCTGTATATGGATTTGGACAATATTTTCTCTGCAATCTATCAAACTCACGATAGACTTTGACAAAATAATCTAAAGATGGAGATTTTTGTCCCTGTAAAACAGACTTAGGTGCTGGTCTCCAAATATTCGCCGCCAATGCCACTCCATGAGAAATAATCTCTTCTGCCTCAGTTATAATTGCATCAAAAGCCTCATCTTCTGACTTGAAGCCATTTGGTGTAGCTAATTCAACCCCCAGTACCATACCGGAACTAACATTTCCTTTTCCAAAAATATCAACCGCCTTATATATGCGACGCTTCCACTCTTCATATCCAATCTCACGAGATTTTCCATGACAAATCCAGTCAAACTTTTCTGCATTCAACACCTCAATATCTGGTGTGTATGTCATAAGCTTAGTTTCGTTTCTCAATCTTTCTAACTGTCTCTCATTAAAAGCTGTTGCAATGAGCTGACTTGGAAATCTATCTGTTGTAAAAAACTCACCTAAAATTTTCAAAATAGCAATATAGCTTTCAAGCTCATCATCCAACAATTCTTTTCCAGACAAAATTGATCCACCGGTCAGCATTACATGAGTAAATCTACCTTTTTGCTTTAATGCTTCTGCAAACGCTTCTCTTATATATTTATGCTCATATTGTTCCTGCTTGCAGCCTTGGCTATTATATGTAGGTGTTAATGGGCAATATTTACAACCATCTCCCGGTTTATCCCAAAAATGACAATACCTATTTACATTTATATCCAATCGTTGTGGTCGACTGGTTATATACTTATTTAAAGGTTCTCCATTGCTTGCTAATTTGTTGTAAAAATCAGGTTTTTCCCAGTATCCAAGAACTTCTTCTAGCACTTCGCCTTCATCGGTGACTACAATTTTGTCATCTACAACATCTATTGTGTAGGGCTCACGTACCGAGTTCTCGTCAAAATCAAAATTTGCTACAAGATATGAACCATCCTTCCATATAAGCCCCTCAGGAACATAGTCCAAATTATTTCTAAAACCTGAACCTGCATCGCTGTTAACAACATGAATATTAGGATCTATTTTTTCAATTGCTGCTTTTGTATAATTAAGCCCTCTACGTTGTATGTCTGCCTTTAAAATCCATGATTTAGGCAGATCTGAATACTTTGCTTGCACTTCCTTTAAGCTAGGTTCTTTTTTTCGCCATTCTAAATCTCGTGCCATTCTATCCTCCTACACCAATACTGCTTCTGCCGAAATATTAAAAGAAATCTCTATATCCTTCTCTAAATTCTTCTTAATCTCATCCACCTTATCTAAATGCTCCCAAGGAAGGTCAATATCTGTTCTGCCGAAATGTCCATAAGCAGCAGTCTGCTTGTAGATTGGCCTGCGTAAATCAAGGGCATCAATAATTGCTGCTGGTCTAAGATCAAATACCTTTTCAATAATCGCAACAATCTTTTCATCTTCTATCACTCCCGTGCCAAAGGTCTCAACTGCAACCGATACTGGCTTTGCCACACCTATTGCATATGCAAGCTCCACTTCAAGTCGCTTTGCTACACCTGCTGCAACTAAATTCTTTGCAACCCATCTAGCTGCATAGGCTGCAGAACGATCAACCTTTGTTGGATCCTTACCTGAGAAAGCACCACCACCGTGGCGTCCAGTACCACCATAGGTATCCACGATTATCTTTCGTCCTGTCAGTCCTGCATCTCCCTGTGGTCCACCGATAACAAATCTTCCAGTTGGATTTACATAATAAATTGTGTTTTCATCTAATAATTCTTCTGGAATTACCGGCTTAATAACGTATTCAATAACGTCTTTACGAATCTGTTCAAGAGTTACATCCTCTGCATGTTGTGTTGATATTACAATGGTATGTACTCTCTTTACAGTTTTTCCATCTTCTGCAAATTCTACTGTTACCTGAGACTTTCCATCTGGTCTAAGGTATGGAAGTGTTCCATCCTTTCGAACCTTTGTAAGCTGTCGTGTAAGCCTATGAGCAAACGAAATAGCTGGTGGTAAAAACTCAGGTGTTTCATCTGTTGCATATCCAAATATGATTCCTTGATCTCCTGCGCCTGTCCCATAATCCTCTGTTGCTCCTTCCTGCTTTGATTCAAAGGCTTTGTCAACACCAAGTGCAATATCAGCTGATTGTTCATCTATTGATGTAAGTACCGCAATTGAATCTGCATTATATCCATCTACATTATTTACATATCCAATTTCTCTGATTGTTTCTTTTGCAATCTTTGCGATGTCCACATACGCCTTTGTTGTAATCTCTCCGACTACAAGTGCCAGTCCTGTTGCAACTGTGGTCTCGGCTGCAACTCTTGAATATGGATCCTGAGTAAGTAACTCGTCAAGGATTGCATCAGAAATTTGATCTGCAATTTTGTCTGGATGTCCCTCTGTTACTGATTCTGATGTGAATAACTTTCCCATATTATTTGTCTCCTTTTCTTAAAATGTTTTTTATAAAAAAGAGGCCCAAAACCACAGCAAATGAGACCGTGATTTTGAACCTCTAGTTGTCTAGTCAGCTCGACCTTTTTATATTCTTATCTTTTCACTTTTATCAATTTGAACTATTTTTCCATCCTGAATAATTATGTTTACCGAACCATATTTTATCGACTCAACATATTCTTTAATTTGGATTAGCTCCTTTTCATTAACCGTGTTTTGTTCCGCCATATATACCTCCTTTTTACACATTCACTTCGTATTTACGAATTTATTATTTCAAGTGTATGGGTATTTCTGATTCATTTAACTTGTTGATAATATAGCTTTAATTACCTACTAAGTCAATAGGTGTAATAATTGGTAAAAATAATAGCCAGTTATTAATATAATTAATAACTGACTTTTATATACATCAACGAAAGGTTATCGTCCTATTGGACCTATGTCCCAGAGCATTTTCCAACTCCTCTACACTGTGTGTATGTCCGTGTTTGCCTTCATTAATCACATGGGCGTGATCATGGGAATGCTCGATAGCATGCGTATGTGTAGAGCCGTCATGTGTATGCGTTATCAGATGTGTGTGAGCATGTTTATGGCTATGTATCAATGT
>NZ_SVEV01000002.1 GCF_015057185.1 Pseudobutyrivibrio sp.
CTCCATTTGTTGATTATACAATATTTGAAGGGAATATCTCATTTTGTTTTGTACTATTTAGATGCTAACACTAAAGGTTTAATAGCTGATATTGATGTGACAAATATTTTCACCGTTATACCAGTGATTGTATTTTTATTGTTGCTAAGTCCTCAAATGGATTTTATGTTTAAACCGAGTTGGGAAATACTAGTATTAGGGAAAAAAGCAAAGGATGCTCAAATCATATCATCGATGATGCTTTTGTATGTAGTAATACTAGCATATAACTTTTCGCCTATTGTGGTAGGTGATAAATCTTATTGGAAAGCGTTAGCATTTTCGGCAATTTTAGCTTTGATAGCGTTTATGATTTCTGCATGTACGGATTATCACTATAAACGTCTACAAATTAAACCTAAAAATAGACTAGTTGTTTTTATGGTCTCAAAGGGATTGACATTTTTCTTTGTATCGATTTTGTTGTTGGTTGTGATTGTTTTAAATGAATATGCTTCAATTAATAATAAAGGTTTGTTTTCAACAATTGTTTTTATGGTATCTTTGGTAGAAACTTTGTTTATTTCTTTTTTTTGTGTCAGTAATTACAACTCCTAGGAGTAGGCTGAAAATTCATAGTGCTGATTCTTTTTGTATTCCAAAAGATGGCCTCTATATTTTATCTGGTGATGATGATAAATTGTTAATATGTGGAGATAATCCATTATATAATGAGGTTACCAATATTTATTTTGTGAGAAAAGATGATATCTATTCATCACCAGATAAGTATTATTTAGAATATACAAGAGACGAGAAGTAAAGAAATTAATATATATTGGTGCCTCGTATTATATAGTCATAGCCATTCTGAACACTGGGCACATTGGGCACATTGGTGTCTGACCCCATTACGAAAATGTTACAAATGGATAAAAGAGAAAAGCTGTTGATTAACCGAGTGGTTAATTGACAGCTTTAGTTCTTAATGATTGAATACGTATAATAGAATAAATTAGATAGTGAATATTATTTAAGGGCAAACCAAGAGACTGGTTTGTCCTTAGGTTTATACAGGGATTTATCAATAAAGGTTAAGATTGAGAAATAAAATGATTTAAATTAAACCAAAAAAAATGTTTAAAAACAAATACGGTAATAGTATAATGTAATCGGAGGTATTACATATGACAATACTAAAGATAAGTGCAAAGAATTTTAAAAACCTAGCTGATGAAGTTGAAATTGATTTTGTACCAAAGGCAAGAAAGACTAGTGAAGATAAGGAATATGAATTAAATGAGATAGCAGATGGTCTTTTTGTATTTTCTACAATGGCATTTGTTGGAAAAAATGCATCAGGAAAAACTACTGCATTAGACTTAATCTCTGTTGCATATGATATTGTTTTTGCTTACAGAGTAGAAAAGCCGTATAACCTAAATAATGTAGAGATATGTATTTATTTTTATGATAAAGGATACATTTATAAATATAAAACTAGACTACTAAAGAACCCATTGAATAATGGGGTGGTTTTTAATGATGAATGCATATGGGAGAAACAGTATTACAAGAGCTACGTAAACAATATTTATGATGACGATGGATTTGAAATGTCTAACGTGCAAGGAAAGCTGCCGGAAGATGTTTCAAAAGTATTTTTATTGGAACCTAATAGGATTGTTCGCCCAATTTTATTCAATGAAGTATTAGATGGAATAACTGCGTATGATTTTGCATTTGGATTAAAGTCATTATTAGATGACGGTGATGAAATACTAAAGAAGATTTTGAAAATATTTGACGAGAACGTCAGTAATCTTCGCATGGATGAAAGCGGAAACTATGTTTTGAATTATTTGGGAAAAGAAGAAAAATATTCGGTGTCAGAATTGTATTCTGTTCTTTCAAGTGGAACTACCAAGGGTATAGCATTATACATGATAATAGTAACCTCATTAAAAGCAGGATTTCCGATCCTAATAGATGAAATCGAAAATCATTTTCATAAAACCTTGGTAGAAAACATCATTAGCTTGTACAAGGATAAGACAGTAAATAGGAATAATGCGATTCTCATTTTTTCAACACATTATTGCGAAGTCCTAGATTTGTTCAATAGACAGGATAATATATATATCGCTAATGCTGACAATAAGGTTCATCTAAACACTATATTTGAAAAATACAACTTTAGAAATGATATTCTTAAGAGCAAGCAGTTCTATAATAATGCATTTAAAACAGCCGTAAACTATGATGCTCTTATGGATTTGAAAAAGGCGCTGAAATGAAAAAGTTGATAATGTGCGAGGGACCAAATGAACTGGCGATAATGAAAATTTTGCTAAATAATAATATGTTGATTTTCTCTGAAGATGATTTGCTTGGTTTAACTCCATATCATGCTAGGCAAATTGGAAAGTCAGGACAAGTTAAAGCAGAATTGAATCAATATAGTGGGCTTGTTGATGTTATTCGAATTGGAGATAAACAGAGCGATGAATTAAAAATTCCTATGGAGTACAAGGGGATGATTAATTCTATCGAAAAGTATTGTACTAAACCCGAACTTGAGATTTTACTTATAATTGCTGAAGGGATTTACAGTAAGTATCAAAAGGTGAAATCAAAAGTCTCTCCAAAGCAGTTTGCAAAAGACAACATTATATTCAATGGTGTGAGATACAATAATTCAACCAAATTCTTCGAAGAGTACTTCGGCGAACGTCCTAAAGTGCTTTATGATGCAATTGTTAAGTACAGTGAAGTTAATAAAGGGCATGGTAAGTCGGAAAGATATCTGGTGGAATTATTAGGACGAGACTAGAAAAAACTATAGAGGAGTAAAGAGCACGGGGGGTAAAAGAAGATGCATTGCGCAATAAATCATATTAAGTAGTCGAGTAGTTGATACAATCCAGGGTACAGTTTTACATAGGGAGGTTGAAAAAATGTTTGAACGTATAAAAAGAAAAATGAATAAGAGAGCCCTGGTAAACTCTGTAAATATAAGAGAATCCGGAAGAATATATGAAGCTCTAACGCCAACAGATGATATCGGACATGGTGAGGAATATTTGGCAGCGTTGGGTTGGGCTTTAGCTCAACCTAACATTCACAATATTGCAGTTTCAGGCCCTTACGGTTCGGGAAAGAGTAGTGCAATCAAAACCTATCTCAAGAGGTATGAAGACAGTGAAGTTGTTTATATTTCATTAGCTGCTTTTGATTTAAAGGAATCAGAAGGCAATGACGAGCCTGATAGTCAGAATACTAATAGGAAAATTAATGAAGAAAAACTTGAGGCAGCTATATTAAAACAATTATTTTATTCTGTTGACGGAAAAAGAATTCCACAGAGTAGATATAGGAAATTGCAAGCAGGAAAAAATTGGAAGAGCATCTGGGTGGCGGTTGCATTGGCTATTATAATCCCCGCTATTTTGTATTTCTCATTTCCAAAGAATGCGCAAGGTTTTATAGATTGGGTCAATGCATTTGGTGGGCATAAGACACAGCTCATATATGGCATTTTGGCGATAGCTGCTTTTTATGTATTAGCATGTATTGTTGGTTGGTTTAGACGTAGTGGAAGCATTAAAGAGATTAAAATATTAGACAAGGCAACACTGGGAAGTGCAGCATCAAGTGAAGAATCCATATTTAATAAAAACATGGATGAAATTGTATACTTTTTTGAATCTACAAAGAAGAAAATTGTAATTATAGAAGATCTGGATAGATTTGAAAATTCAAGTATCTTTGTGGCTTTAAGGGAGTTAAATAGTGTAATTAACAATAATGAAAAAATAAATGGAAATGTGAAATTTGTTTATGCCATAAAGGATGATATGTTTAAAAAGCCGGGAGAACGCACAAAATTCTTTGACTTTATAATACCTATTGTTCCGTATATTAGCTCAGTTAATTCCAGAGAGATACTTCGTGAAAAAATGAAGTTGGCTTCGTATGACATATCAGATAAGTATATTTCATTAGTGTCTCCATATATCAGTGATATGCGAGACTTGACGAGTATTTGTAATGAGTTTAACGTTTTTAAGAACACATTAAAGGGAAAACAGCAGTTAAATCTTATAGACGAGAATATGCTTTCTCTTGTTATTTATAAAAATCTGTATCCAAATGATTTTGCGGAATTAGAGAATGAAAGCGCATCGAGTCTTATAAGAATGGCATTCAAGAATAAAAGAGATCAGATATCTAAGCAGAATGAGCTGATTAATAAGAAAAAGCAAAACGAGAAAGAGATACTTGCCGAGATTGAACATGAGGCTCTTAAAAGCATAAAAGAGTTAAAACTTGCTCTACTCAATTCGTTAACTGGATTTGAATCAGCAGTCTATATGATTTATGTGGCCAATAAGCAGTACACTTTAAAGAACATATTGCAGGATGATTTTGATGTTGAATTACTAAAAAAGAATTTGAATGTTTATTGGATGACCCCCAATACCAACAGTAGTACAAGTATAAGTAATCCAGAAGAAGTTGTAAAACAAAATGGAGATTATTTTACTAGGATAGAACGTGTAAAGAAGGGGCTTGCAAAATGCAAAAATGATTCTCGCCGTGCTGTAGAAGAATATGAAAAGAAAATAAATGAAATGAAGTCATATTCTATGAAACAAATCATTGTGGAATTTGGAATAGAATTTCTTGATGATAAAGTTAAAGAAAATGACCTTCTTGTATTTATGCTGAGAAATGGTTATATCGAGGAAAACTTTGAAAACTACATAAATTACTTCCATCCAAATAGTATTACCAAAGATGATATGAACTTCATTCTGGGGATTAGAAACCATAGAAGTGTTGGAGACTATACATACACAATAAGTAATCCGGAAAGAGTTTATTCTATGCTTCAGGTTTACGAGTTCAAACAGGTTGAAGTCTTTAATTACGACATGGTCGATTATGTATTAGATAATGGTGATTCATCGGCTTTAGATAATCTTTTGGAAAAGCTTAAAGATCAGTCACAGGAGAGTATAGACTTTATTAAAGCTTACGTGGAGCGAGATAAACATTTGGATGTGTTTTTCAGACTAATCTGCGAAGATAATGATGAATTTTGGGACTCATTGGTTGCGGATGATGCAATGACAAAGGAAAAACAGTACAAGTATCTTGTAAACATGCTGAAGTACGCAACTGTTGAAGATATAGCAGCCATGAATGATGGTTGGGTGGAGGATGAAGGTGACAACAGTGTCGATTCCTTGGTTGGTTTACTTACAAGTGATGAAGACTCACTGAAAAAAATAAGTGAAGCTCCTGCAGATAAGACAATAGCGCTTATAAACAAATTAGAAATTGAGTTCAGTGATGTCAATATTCAAGGTATTGATGAGAAGATACAAAATGCTATCATTGACGGTTGGTCATATGCGCTAAACCCAAAAATGCTTCATAGAATATTTGCGCTTAAACTGCCAGAACATGAGGAGAAACTCGATGTTCAAAATTATACAGCAATACTTGAAAGTGATTTTAAGTCATTAATAGAATATGTACAGGATGATAGATTCTTTGGTGATTACGTAAAAAATGTAGTACTTGAAATGGAGACTAACATGCAAGAACCCACAGAAAGCATAGAAGATATCCTTGAAAGATTGTCAGATAAGAGCATTGATTTATGTCTACAGTTATTGGAAAAGGAAAACGCTGTTTGGAATGATATTTCAATGTGTTTGGCATCTGAGGAGAACGCAACAGAGACCAAGGAATTATTGTGGAAGAAACTTCTGGAGTGCGATAAAATCAAGGCTTCTTGGGAAAATTATATCGCATTTGATAACATGTTCGGTCCAGAAAAAGAGTTGGGTGCTTTCTTTAAACGACATATAAACGAATTCTTATCAGATGTGGATAATGAAGCTATCACAGATGAAATCATAATAGGATTATTGTATATAGATTTATCTGAGGATGAGTTCAGAAGATGCATTCAAGTATTTGAAATCAATAACTATGCTGACTCAATTGCAAGCTTTTCAAAAGAAAAAATTTCTGTGCTCATTGAAGAAAAAGCGCTTTTATTCAGTACAGAGCGTTGGGAAGAAATGGGGACAGTAGCGCCTGAATTACGAATAAAATATGCAAAATCGAAAAGTAA
Source organism: Pseudobutyrivibrio sp. (assembly GCF_015057185.1). GTDB lineage: Bacteria > Bacillota > Clostridia > Lachnospirales > Lachnospiraceae > Pseudobutyrivibrio. Next base: position 6,131 of record NZ_SVEV01000002.1, read on the forward strand.
AGAATTTATTAAGACTATTGATCAGATTGAGTTACGGACTACAGAGATAAACGAGATTTTAGTAGATGATGAATTTTCTGAAGCTGATAAAAAAGCTGTTTTGGGAAGAATCACTGCAGAAAAATTAGAAGTTGATACGGCGTTAATTTTAAAGGACGTACCATTCTCAATTGGACGTCCTTTGGCAGATGCAGCATGGAGGGTTTTGGAAACAGATATGCGATATGCACTCCTGTTGAATCAAATTTCATTGTTTAAGGATGATGAGCTGGCGAGCATGTTTGGTGAGTTAGATGAGGTATATCATACCTTATCAGATAGATCAAAGCACAAGTTTAAGTTGGCAGATACGAAGTACAATAATGATCTTTTGACTGTATTAGCAAAAAGAGATTATATTACAAGTTTCAAACCAGACAAGGATGGAAAAGAGAATGTACTTGTCGGATTTGTGAAGCAAATAAAAAGTGCTCCCGTGCTTGCAAATTGAAGAGATTAAGTGATGGTATGGATATTATGAGTAATCGCTTAAAGACAGTAAATCAATTATTGGATGAGCGAAAAATCAGTCAGAAGGAATTCTCGGAAAAAACAGGTATCCCTCAGAGCACAATTAGTGATTGGAGAAAGAAACAAACTAATCCTGCTTCAGATAAGATAATGATTATATGCAAAGTACTTGATGTGACTCCAGAATGGCTTTTGTCAGGAATAGAGGAATACGGTAGTAGAGGTAATAAAGCCGATTACTATGTAATAGATAGAGAGTCAGACTTGGGTGAATTAATGAGTGCATATAGTGACATGGATTTAAATCAAAGGAATCGATTGATAGGATATGCAAAGGCGCTCCTAGAATTATAGGAGCGTAAATTTTTGACTAAGAAATCCGTAAAATAGGATATATTAGAAAGGGAGTAATGGCGAGAAAGAAAAGAGAGTGGTATCCAGGGGCTGTATATCATGTTATGAGTAGAGGAAATCGACAGATGCCAATATTCAAGGATAATAGTGACTACAAACAGTTCATGAATTATCTAGCATTTGTGAAGAAAAAACATCCTTTTAAGTTGCACGCATATTGTTTGATGACAAATCATTTTCATCTGGGAATTGAAACAGAAAATGATGAAATATGGAAGATTATGCAGAAATTATTATCGCTATATTCCTGCGATTTCAACTGTAAGTATAAATATGTTGGGCATGTTTTTCAGGGTAGGTACGCATCGAGACTAATAGAGGATGATACATATTTTCTTGAGGTCAGTAGATATATACACCTTAATCCGGTGAAGTCGCTAATGGTTAGGGATGGATGCATTGGATTATAAATATAGCAGTTATCGTAATTATATGGATTATGAAAATGAAAAGCTGCTTGTGGGTACAGGAGAAATTGAAACAAGTAGAGTCTTAAATATGTTTCCCAATCAAGGAAAAGAAGGGTATCGAATGTTTGTGGAGGGCAAGATTTCTTATGATGAAAAAGAATTATATGCATTGCCATACTACTAGCATGACGCAAGTATTTATTCTATGAGAGGGATTTTGAGGAGGAGATATAGGAAAAATAATTTGATTTTACTTTCGATTTAGTTATACTCAAGTTAAAAGATGATGTGTAAAAGGAGGTAATATCTATGTCAGAAATGAACACAAAAGCAATGTACAAGCTCTCTTACGGATTATTTGTCTGTACCGCAAAGCGTGGCGAAAAAATAAATGGTTGCATTATCAACACTACTATTCAGGTCGCGTCAGAGCCTAACACTATTTCCATTGCGGTCAACAAGGCAAACTATACACATGATATGATTCTTGAGACAAAGAAGTGTAACATTTCTGTTATTGCACAGGATGCCTCCTTTGATTTGTTCAAACATTTTGGATTCCAATCCGGTCGCGACGTTGACAAATTTGCAGATTATTCACAGTCTAATTACCAAATTGCGGAAAACGGTATTCCAGTGATTGTCGCTGGTACAAATGCTCACTTTTCATTAGAAGTACAGCAGACGGTAGACCTTGGTTCACATACACTATTCATTTGTAAGCCAACTGCCATGGAAGTTCGCTCAGATACCAGCTCTTGCACTTACGAATACTACCAGAACAATATCAAGCCAAAGCCAGAAGCAATAGCTACAACACCAACTGGCGAGACAGTCTGGCGTTGTCGTATCTGCGGATACGAATATGTAGGTGAAGAAGTGCCAGATGATTTCATTTGCCCAATTTGCAAGCATGGCAAGGATGATTTTGAGAAAGTGGAAAAGTGATGAATATAAAGTTGCGCTCTTTAAACTAACAATAAAGGATTACGTTCATGAATCTTCTAGTTCACAACCTAGATACACTTCGAAAAATAATTCGCAACCTGATGCGAGAGAATAGAGAGCTTAAAGAAAAATTGAAATCCGCAGGAATTCCATATGAATCTGCGGATTTCTTTTGTAATGAAGAAGATAACGAACAATTTGATCTTGACCAAGGCGGAAGAATACAACCTAGATTTATTACTGATGACATGGCAAAAGATTTTTTTCGTATGTTTTGGGGGAGACATGATGTATATGCAAAGCGAGGAACAAACGGAGGATATTTTCCACAATGTGAAAATAGATGGAATGTGAATACATGTCCTTGGCAACGCGGAGAAAAGCATAATTGTAAAACTTGTCCAAACCAAAGATATGCATCTATCTCAACCGAAATACTGAAGAATCATCTTATAGGCTATAGAGAGGATGGGGCAGATGCTATTGGTATATACCCTCTATTGCCAGATGGAACATGTAGATTACTTGTATTCGATTTCGATAATCACGATAGTGCGTCAGAAGATAATCAGAACGTAAAAGAAGAAGTAGATGCATTAAGAGTAATATGCGAACGAAATGGTTTGCATCCGTTAGTGGAACGTTCGCGGTCAGGAAAAGGCGCTCATGTGTGGCTATTTTTTCAGAAACCGATTGCTGCCAGTAAAGCCAGAAAATTTGGTTATCTGTTGTTAGATAAGGGTGCGATGTCTGTAAATCTTAAGTCATTCTCCTATTATGATAGAATGTTTCCAGCGCAAGATTACAGTGATAATTTAGGGAATCTCGTTGCGTTACCGCTACAAGGGCGTGCTTTGTTAAAAGGAAACACTGCATTTGTAGATGAAGATTGGAATGCTTATCCTGACCAATGGAAGGTGCTGTTAGAAAATACTCCGAAACTTGATGAAGAGACAGTAGATGCTTACATAATAAAGTGGCAATCAGAGTTGCATGGAACTATGGCATTAAGCGCAAAAATTGATAGCGATTATAAGCCTATGCCATGGAGAAGAAGTAACCAATTAGATAATAAAGATGTTGATGGTAGACTTCATATTGTTTTAGCGGATGGAATATACATAGATACCCTGAATTTGACACCACATATAGCAAATCAATTTAGGAACATGGCAGCATTTGATAATCCTGAATATTATAAGAATCAGAGAATGGGGTATTCTAATTTTAAGAACTCGAGAACTATATATCTTGGAGAGGATATTTCGGGTTATCTTAAAGTTCCTAGGGGACTTCTAGAGGCAATACTTGAACAATGTAATAAGGCAAGTATTGAATATGAGATAGAAAATGAACGAGAGCTAGGCCGTCCTATTAAGGCTACTTTCAATGGAGATTTGCATACGCAACAACAGCTTGCAGCCGAGAAGTTGCTGACGAATGAGGATGGAGTACTTGCAGCAGCCACTGCATTTGGAAAGACAGTAGTTAGTGCATATCTAATAGGCAAAAGAAAAGTCAATACATTGATTTTATTACAGAGCAAAGATTTGTTAGAACAATGGGTGGATGAGTTAAACAAATTCTTAGATATTGATGAGGAGTTACCAGAGTATTTTACAAAGACAGGACGGAGAAAGAAAAGAGACAGTGTAATTGGTGTGCTTCATGGAACTAAGAATACTTTGACAGGAATCATTGATGTTGCCATGGTTGGCTCAGTTTATTCCAAGGGGAAATTCATAGATGAAGTTAATAACTATGGCATGATAATTATGGATGAATGTCATCATGCAGCATCGAATACGGCAGTTGCAGTATTAAGAAAGCTTAATGCGAGGTTTGTATATGGTGTATCCGCAACACCTATTAGAAGAGATAATCTCGAAAAAATGATATTCATGTTGCTTGGTCCAATTAGGCATAGATATAGTGCAGCTGATAGGGCGAACGAACAGGGGATTAGTCATTATTTCATTCCAAGATATACAAGAGCTGTTGATAAAAATGGAAGTAAAGAGGATATCAATAGGGCTTATGAAATTATTGCTTCTAATGAACGTAGAAATAATCAAATATTGGAAGATGTCAAATATGTTTTAGCCAATCGAATGACACCAGTTATTCTCACAAGAACAAAGGAACATGCGAAATACTTTTACGAGCAGCTTAAGGACATAGCTGACAATACATTTTTATATTATGGTGATAATACAGATAAGGATAATAGAGAGATTAGAAATACAATGAAAAGTGTATCCGAGGATGAAACTATGCTTTTGATAGCTACAGGTTCGAAAATCGGAGAAGGATTTGACTTGCCTAGGTTAAATACATTGTTTCTTGCTGCACCTATCTCGTTTGAAGGACGATTAGAGCAGTATGTAGGTAGATTAAATCGCAATTATCCAGGGAAGAATGTCGTATATGTTTTTGATTATATAGATTCGCATATGCGATATTTTGACAAGATGTTTAACAAAAGACTGAGAACCTATAAGAAGATTGGATACACAATGTTATCATTCGAGGATATCACTAGGAGACAAGATGCGTTTGCAAAGTCAGCTTTTGATAGCCAATGTGACATCTCAGAAATAAATGCAATTTATGATTCGCAGAATTACATAAATCGGTTTGAACAAGATATTATATCTGCAAAGAAAAATGTCGTTATATCCAGTCCATCTATAAATGAAAAGAAAATTTATAGACTTTTAGATATTGTTAAGGAATTGCAAGAAAAAGGTGTAGAAATCTTGGTTTATACTAAACCAGCCGATTCGTACTCATATGGAGATTCTTCTGACATAGAGAAGCTTATTTTTGAATTAAAGGAACATGGAATTGAAGTTGTACTTGATGAAGAAGCTGAGTGTTTCGCGATAATTGATGAGCTTATAGTTTGGCATGGAGGAATGAACCTTCTTGGAAAAGCAGATGGTTGGGATAATTTGATTCGTGTGGAAGATAATAAGATTGCAGAAGAATTAATGGTAAGGGCGGATGTTATTGATCATTGAGATTTTATTCCTCCAGCCATTGGATGAAAACGAGAGACCATATAATGAAGTACGGTCAAACAAGTGAACACAATTTTATGACAAATACCTAGTATAATGAGCCCATTAACTGCATGGAGGTGGTAAATATGAAGAAAGCAAAGGTGTTATTAGCGCTTGTATTTTCACTAGTTTTTATTGCGGAATCAGTTCCTACAGTGGTGGTAAATGCAGCTGAAGAAACAACAGTTGTCTATGTTACTAAAACTGGAGAAAAGTATCATTCTGAAGGCTGTAGATATTTAAAGAAAAGCAAGATAGAAAAAAGCTTGGAAGATGCAATCGATGAGGGGGATGAACCATGCAGCGTGTGCCATCCGCCTCAGATAACAGAATAGGTTGGTTTTAAAGGAAGACAATACTTTACAGGGATAGCATCAATTTAGATTTGCTGTAATCTATATAGGTATAATAAGGCTGTGGTATATTCACCACAGCTTTTTCTTATCAATTTAGGTTTGTCATAAAAATGAAAATGTATTTAATTGAAAATATGACAGAGCTGGTATATAATATTTACATGAAATGGAGGACGTGGGCATGAGTGAAAGTATTCAAAGCAATAGACTTAAGGAATTGCGCAAGAATAGTAAATTAACTCAGGAGCAAATGGCTCAATATCTTGGAGTTGATCAGAGCTTGGTTACAAAGTTGGAAAATGGCACTAGAGCATTAAATTTGTCATTAATAGAAAAAATATGTAGTTTGTTTTGTTGTACAGAGGATTATTTGTTTGGAGCAGATGATGAATATACACCGATAACATTTGCATTTAGAGCAAATTGCATTCAAGCAGATGACTTGGAAAGTATAGCTGCTGTTAATAGAATTGCTAGAAATATTAGATATATGAATAGTTTATTGGAGAAATAATGATGAAGTCGGATCAGGAATTGAATTCACTTGCATTGCAGACTCGAAGAGGCTGGAATGAAGATGGATATACACCTATTGATATCTTTGGAATAGTTAATGGATGGAAGGAAAAGAATATAACTGTGCTTAGATATCCACTTTCAGATAGAATTAGTGGAATGTGTACTAGAGTAGATGATGATATAGTGATTTGCATCAATTCAAAAACATCATATGGTAGACAGCGTTTTACGCTTGCTCATGAATTATACCATGTCCTCTATGAAGATATAGATGGTCAGGTAATATGTAATAAGAGTATGAGTGAAAATCAGTCTGATTCAGAAAGGGAAGCTGATAAGTTTGCTAGTTATTTGTTGATGCCTTATGATGCACTGTTCCAATATGCAGCAAATAATCAAAAGTGGACACTTAGAAAGGTTATAGATGCGGAGCAGTTTTTTCAAATAAGTCATTTGGCTATGTTGTTTAGGTTAACAAGTAATGGGTTTATAGATGAGAAAACCGCAGAAGAATATAGAGATGTCACTGTTTCTAGAATGGCTGCACTGCTTGGCTATGGAAAAGAGTTGTATCAGCCGGCACCAGAGAATAGGCAATATTTTGCGACGGGAGAGTATATTCGAAAAATAGAAGATCTGTCAGCAAGAGATTTAATCTCCAATGGCAAAAGGGAAGAATTGTTATTAGAGGGATACAGAGCTGATATTGTATACAATCTTGAAGAGGAGGAAGGTAACTTGAATGACTGATGAGTATTTCTTCGATACAGATTGTTTATCAGCGTTTTTGTGGATAAATGATGTAAATATATTAAAAGAGCTATATGGAGGGCGGATAATATTTTTATCATATACGCCACTTTCATTTGACACATGAAAAGTATATCAAATCTTATCCAATGCTACAAATCTGAATTATTTTTCGGAAATATTAGCAAAGGAGGATGCTGCTATGGGAAAAGTTCACCACGGTGGAAAAGTTGGTCATGCCGGCAGGGTTTTAGCTAGCAAGCACACTAGTAAACCTGCTAAGAGTAATGCTGGAAAAACTTTAAACAAGCATAAGCAAGCTTACCACTAAGAGAAAGACCTGAGCATGTCGTTAAAAGACTCATTTTAATGTTTAGAGAGGAAATTATAAATGGATTGGGCAAGTCTGTTTAAATACCACATACTTGAACGAGGCTATGATTATTATGTTGAGGACAGAATCGAGATAGTTAGTGCCGATGAAAACGAAGTTAATGCTCGAGTAGATGGCAGCGAAATCTATGATGTTGTTATTAAGGTTGAAAATGGTAATGTTACTCAAATGGAGTGTAACTGTCCATACTCAGCTAAAGGCAACAATTGTAAGCACATGGCGGCAGTGTTATATGAATATTTTGGAGATGAGGTTGCACCAGGCGGGGCTGAGCAAAATGAAAATTATTTGACTCATCTAAGACGAGAAAGTGAAAAGATTAAGGATGATGTTGAGCGTTTGCTGACAATAATCCCAGAGGAAGAAAAGCAGCAATTATTAACGAAATTACTTCTTAATGATGCTGAGTTGAGAAATTCATTTAAGCTAAAGTATGATTATAATCTAGATTCTAAACAACAGTTAGCATTGGTACAGGAGATTGATGCGATTGTAGAAGAAAATACTTATCGAGGTTATGTTGACTGGAATCATGCATATGATTTTTGTTGGTCTTTAAAACAATTTTTGGAAGAAAGGGTGGACTTTATTATTGATAAGGGAGCGTTGGAACCTGCATTTGATTTGACCAATAAGATTTTTATGTTAATAGGTTCGATTGAAATGGATGATTCTGATGGCGGTTCCTCTATGGTGACAGAGAAATGTTATGCTATTTGGAGAAAAATCTATAGGAATGCTGATGAGAAGTTTAAGGGTAAAATTAGAAACTGGTTCTGGTCATATAAAGAGGGACGGTTAGTAGACTGGATAGAAGAATATTTATTAGAATTTAGAACTTCAGAATTGGCTACCAAGGATGAAATTCTAGCCATTATGAAGGAACTTGATACTGAGATAGAAGCACATAGTAATACAAACGATTGCGGTTATATGTATTCTGTCGCAGAAGGTCGTGTGAGCCTTATTGATAAACGTATAGATTGCATGCGACGTCTTGGCTTATCGCAGAAGGAAATTGATAATTACTGTGATAATCATATGCAATTTTATGTTGTCAGAATCAGAAGAATTGAGGCTTACATTGAGGAACAGAATTATGAAGAGGCAATTGCTCTGCTTATCCTTAGTAAACAGTTAGATGCAAGTGATAAATCGTTAGTGAGAAGTCACAGTAATAAATTGATTGAACTCTTTCAGCTGATTGGTCAAACAGAATACTATGCAGAAGAACTAAAGTATAATCTCTTGAGTTGTAGCCAGTCAGACGTTGGCAACTTCAAGAAGTTGAAGTCCCTGTATTTTGAAAATGGTTCGGAGGGATGGTCTGAATTGGTTGAGCTGATTATAGAGAAGAATAGTGAAAGCCACGTGATATATGACATTCTTATCGAAGAGCATAGATTTAACCAACTCATGGACGTGCTGGATGAATACAATAATGTTTATATTTTGGAGAAATATTTCAAAATTCTTTCAAGAGAAGTACCTGAAAGAGTGATTCGTCTGTATGCCAACTACATAGAGGAAAGCATTCATCGAGCTTGTGATAGAAAAGCATACAGAAGCATAGTAAGATACTTGAGAACGATGAGTTTTTCTGATATTGGTAGAGCTCGGGCGATAGAGATAGCTAATAAGCTAAAAGCTGAATATCGTAGAAGACCGGCACTAATAGATGAGTTAAATAAATTGGGGTATTAGAATATGAGTGTGAATATAGGCAAACAGCTGCGATGAGGTAAAAAACTATAGAAGTTAGTATAAGAATGAAGTATTATATATAATTATAGAATTTTATATAGAATTATATAAAACATGAGGTGATTATATATGCAAAAAAGAAATCCTTACAGTATTAGTTTTGGAAGAATTCCGCATCAGTATATAAGTAGAAGTTTATTGATAGAGGATCTTATAGACACACTTAATAGTGATCCTGTAGAAGAGCAAGCTTTTAAGTTAACAGGTGTTAGAGGAACAGGAAAAACTGTTACTTTGACGGCTATTGAGAGAGAACTGAAGGATGATAATCAGTGGATTATTGTAGATTTAAAGTCCAATTCTGATATTTCTAAAGAGTTAGTGGCAAATCTCTATGGAGAAGTGCCTTTTCTAACATCATTTATTGATGCAAATCGTTAAGGAAAGAATCGAAGATGGTGCAAACGAAAAAGCAGCATGCGCTTTTCGATAACTGCCCTTTCGTTTGCATCAATTTCGATTTTTCCTGGTTGAACAAAGCGCGTCCGGGTTGCCGGTATATATGGGCTTTCAATCAGACCGCTTCTGCTCCAAGTGTAGCATGGATCCTCTGATAACTGTACTGTTTTATGCAAGAAAACTGCAATGACTGCATCAGAAATAAGCCTTTAAAAGGCTTCACATAAATCCGTATTCTGTTTCAAAGTATCAGCAGAGCAGATGCGGCTCTGGCCGGAACAAAGAAGGATCAGCACCTATTGGAATGATCCTTCCGCCACAGGATGAACATTTACAGACATCCTTGTTATAGAGAAGCCGGATGATCGCCGGGGCATCTAGATCCTTCAGCCGGGACAGATACTTTTTGCAGCCAAGAAGGTTCCTGCACAGAGTAATCTTACGATTCTTGTTGCGTGAAGACAGAAGCCCATAGTGACGTATCCGGACAAACATCTTGGGCGGGACATGCATCAGGAACCGGCGGATGAATTCTTCGCCGGTGATAGTGACCTCTTTCCATTGTCCCTGGTTTTTGTAATCTTTAGCAGTAAAGGTAACCGAGCTGTCCGTCATACTTTTAATACGGTAGTTGCTGATAGCGATCCGGTGGGTATACTTCCCAAGATATTTGATAACGGACTCTGCGCCATCAAACGGTTTCTTACAGTAAGGGATCCACTCTTTTTTATAGCAGGAGTCCAGCAGTTCCTTGAACGCATAGTGGTTTTTGAAGCATTCCGCCTTGCCATGAAATTCAAGCTTTCCGTCTTCCCAAAGGTTCTTCAGCTCCGCAAGATACTTTCCGCGGAAAAGGCGTGAAACGACCCGGATGGGAAGAAAGAAATCTTCTCCGTTGTCTTTCCAATGGTTTTTGGGGTCAAGACCACCGCCAAGCACAACGGCATGGATATGGGGGTGAAAGTTCATTTCACTCCCCCAGGTATGGAGAATGCAGATATATCCGATGTCTGCACCGAGATATTTGCTGTCGGAAGCCAGTTCCCGCAGTGTATCGGAAGATGCGTGATATAGAGCATCATACAGAAGCTTCTGATTGCTGTAGATGACTGGATTCAATTCCTCCGGGACAGTGAAGACTACATGGAAGTATGGCGCTTCCAGTACATCTTCACGACGGGCGTCTACCCACTTTTCCTTTGGAAACTCCTGGCACATCGGACAGCACCGGTCGCGGCAGGAATTATAGTGGACGGAAATACAGCCGCACTCTTCACACACGCTAACGTTGACGCCAAAAGCACCTGTTTTGCAGTTCCTGATGTGATAAGCTGCTTTTCGCTGAGCCGCGGAGAGTTCATGAGTTTTCGTGTACTCAGGATAAAAGCGATTGAACACATCCTGAATTGTACAGGCGGTGCTCATGCTTCACCGCCTTTATGCAGGTCATAAGGACTGCGGATTCCAAGAAGGCTCTTGTTGCTGACATGGATATAGACTTCTGTCGATTTTGGATCCACATGTCCAAGCAATGCCTGAATGTATTTAATGTCAACACCATCCTCAAACAGATGGCTGGCAAAGCTGTGGCGGCAGCAATGACTGGTTACATGTTTTGTAATACCGGCTTTTACGGCACTTTTCTTGAAATACTGATTGATACTGTTCTTGTCAAGATACGTGCCGGTCCATGAGCTTGGGAAGAGAATGCCTCTGGGCTTGCCACACTTAAACCAGTATTCAGTTAGAAGATCAAGGTTGCGTTCAGAAAGGATTGTATATCGATCCCGCCGGCTCTTGCTTTCGCGGACATGGATCGTCTTATTAGTGCGGGAAATATCGTCATAATGAAGATGTACGACTTCCGACACTCTCAGGCCGGAAGAATACATGGTGGCAATAATCGCTTTGTGTTTAAGGTTGGGCGTATGATCAATAATGCTCTGTATTTCATCCCTTGAAAGAACAGTAGGCAATGAGCGGTCAAGCTTCATCCTGGGAATGTCTTCATCGTCCCAATTCATCTTAAGAATTCGCTTATAGAAAAAACGGATAGATGAGTAATAGTGGTTATAGGTTTGCGGTGCCAGTCCACCTAGCCGCTTTTCTGTCAGGAATGCATCAACATCATCCGTCGTTAGGGCAGAGACATCTTTATTTACAGTGCGCAGGAAGTAGTCTACTGAATTGCAGTAAGCGTTGATAGTATTTTCTTTTAAGTTCCGCTTTTCCGCTTCGTTGCGGATCTGGGTAAAAATATCTTCGTACATAAAAACCTCCTTGATAGTAGTGTCTGTAGATACAACTACCTATCAGGAGGTGCGTTGGCATCATAATTCCGATTGCGGAAGACGCCTGTAAATGCTATTGTTTTCATAGGCAGTGGGGCTTTCCGTATTCAGTTGTTTTGTGTGGTAACTTAACAATACCGAATTACGAAAAGTACTTCCACTGCTTTTTAATTGTCACTAAAGATAAAACTGCGCCACAGCCCTGGCAGGCCATCGCGCAGCGATTTTGTTCAATTTGAATTTGTCTGCCTTCGGTATTGGTCTGAATATTGAAAAAAAGAGTCCTGTAATTAGCATGGATGTTATCTTGAAAAAGATATTAACTGAGGTACAGAAAAAAGAAAAGAAGGTACTTGTAGTTATAGATGAGGCGCGTAAGACTGATGCATTGGTTGATTTTATTCAGGAGTTTCAGATTCTGATAAGAAATGAATTTCCAATATATCTTATTGCTGCCGGATTGTATGATGATATTGAAAGTCTGGAAAATGCAGATGGACTTACCTTTTTCTTAAGAGCAAGTAAATATGAGATGAAGCCACTTAATCTCACCATTATCGAGGATGACTATGAAAGAACTTTGGGCGTGTCAGAAGATGTGGCAATTGAAATGGCAGCACTGACAAAGGGATATGCATTTGCTTATCAGGCTTTTGGAAAATATATGTGGGAATCGAGTGATAAGCAAATTACGAAAACTGTGTTGGCACAGGTAGATGAGGCATTATCAGTTAAAGTATATGACAAGATTTGGAGTGAACTTAGAGAGAAGGAAAAATGGTATCTTCGTTTTATAGTCGAAAAGGATTCTATGGATGTTTCTGAATTGTTAGAACTTACAAAAACTAGTCATAGTGAATGGAGTGGCCCTCGGAAAAGACTCATAGAAAAAGGAATTTTGGATGGCTCGGACAGGGGGATGATAAAAGTAAGATTGCCTAGGTTCAGAGAGTATGTAGAGAAATGTACGAACAGTTAACATATAATGTAAGTTAGTTTAGAGCAACCATAATATAATAAGATTTTACATATTCTTTACAATATGTGTAGTATAATAAAGCTGTGCTTGTCACAGCTTTTGCAATATTAATGTACAAAAGGAGGGACTTTACAATGTTTGAACAAGTTAAATTGGATTACGCAACAAATGCTTTGGAACCATGGATTGATCAACTTACAATAGAGACTCACCATGGCAAGCATCATGCTACATACACTAAAAATTTCAACGATCTAGTTGAAAAAGCCGGATTGACCGGAAAGAGCGCTGAGGAAATCTTGGCAAATCTTGACAGCGTTGATGTATCACTTCGCCAGGGACTTAAGAATCAGGGCGGTGGCTACTATAACCATAATCTTTATTTTGCAATGTTTTCGCCTAATCCTGCTAAGGCTCCAACTGGCAAGCTAGCAGATGCTATTAATGCCAAATTCGGCAGCCTAGATGCATGCAAGGAAGAGATTAACAAACTTGCAGCGGCACAATTTGGCTCTGGTTGGGCATGGCTTTCTACAGACAAATCAGGCAATCTCTCTGTATCTAATTCATTAAATCAGGACAATCCTATTTCAGAGGGCACTGGCAACATTCCACTCATCGCTCTTGATGTTTGGGAGCATGCATACTATTTAAAGTACAAAAATCTTCGTCCGGACTACATAAAGGCATTCTGGGAAGTCCTTGATTGGGACAAAGTTAGCGCTAGATATGACGAGATTGTTGGTTAAGGAGCTTTTATGCGACGCAGAGAACGAGAGATTACAGACCCTTTAGAAATTGATAGAATCATTAACACTGCTGATTATTTACATTTAGGACTTGTGGATGATGGTGCACCTTATGTTGTGCCATTAAACTATGGAGTCACAAAGGATTCAAATGATGGTCATTACATCCTATATCTCCATGGATCTCATGAGGGACGTAAACTAGACATCATTCGCAAGAATTCTAAATGCTGTTTCACAATAGAAGCCAATGTGGCGCCATTTACAGGACGAATGGCTTGCCAGTACGGTATGACCTACGAGTGCATAATGGGATTTGGTGATATTACAATTGTGGACGACCCACAGGAGAAAATATCATCCTTAAAGGCACTTATGAAGACTCAGACAGGTAGTGATGATTTTGAATTTGATGAGCGCATGGTTGCAATAGTAACTGTTATGCGAATCGATGTACATGAACTATCGGCAAAACGCAGGCCGCTGCCTGGTAGTGAGTAATGGAAGAGCAGCCATAATGGCTGCTCTTTTAGTAGTGTCTCAATTTTTACAGATATAAAGCTAGCTGCTAAGGCATGTGGTAATTAGTTTTTGTTCATTAGAAATTCACTCAAAACATATTGACTTACCATCAATTGATAGTATAATAATTACACTATCAATTGATGGTAAGGGAGCTTATTGATTATGGACATAAAATTGTCAAAGGCTGAAGTATCGAGATTTCTGGCGGAAATGAACAGGATACTAGAAGATGAAAATTTTAATATAGATACTAATTTTAGATTAATTAAATCTACAAAAGAGGAAATTGAATATTCTACGCCCTTTACCTTGATTGATTTAGATTTTGATATCTTTGATGTGGTTAATGAGCTGAAATCTTTAGAAGTTAATCATTATTCAGAAGCAAAGTTAGATGAGGATGATCCTAATCCACCTATATTATTAGTATTTAGTAAAATTATTGGCGGAAAAGAGATATATATCAAAATTAAGTGTAGGGATATCAATAATATCGGTCAGGTGATATGCGTATCATTTCATTATGCAAAATGGAATATGCAATATCCTTATAAGTAAAGTATGATTTTGGTGAGGTAAATATTATGATGAACTGTCCAATATGTGGAAAAAATCATGAAGTAGAACTTAGAGAAAGAAAAGCCATTACTTTAATAAAAGGAATCAAAGTCGAGTATGATGAAAAATATCTTGTGTGCCCAGATACTAATGGAGATAATGAGTTTGTAACAGGAACCATGGAAAATGAAAATCTTCTCAATGCAAGAAATGCTTATCGTAAGCAAAAGGGATTGCTTACTTCTGATGATATTGTAGACATTAGAGAGAAATATGGTTTGTCTCAGGTAGATTTGTCTCAAGTTTTAGGTTGGGGTGAGGCAACTATTTCTAGATATGAAAGTAAAGCTATACAGGATTCATCATATGATAACGTGTTGAGGTTAATCAGAAGCAATCCGCTGATTCTTTATTATTTCTATATGAGAAATAGAGAGAATTTCAATAAAAATAAAGAAGGTACTCTTTTAGAGCGAATAAATGAAGAAATATCAGCGCATGGAAGAGAAACATTGGCTCGAAATAAATTGGAAAGTTTTTATTTGAACTATATGGAGCCAACTATTGAAAATGGATATCAGATATTAAATATTGACAAATTGGAACTAATTATCAATTACTTAGCCAAGCATGTAAAATACCTGTTTAAAGTGAAACTCATGAAAATGCTTTGGTATATTGATATACTATTCTACCAGAACAATAGTAGGGCGTTAACTGGGCTTGTGTATCAGCATGCAAACATGGGGGCACTTCCAATAGGTCATGATGCTATTCTCCAACTGGATAATGTTATATTTAAGGAAGAGATGGCTGAGGACTATGATAACGTGAGGTTTCATATAATATATAACGATAAAGTTGATTTGAAAGGATTAACAAAAGAAGAGAAGGCTATTATCAATTTGGTAATCGATAAATTTGATACAATGAAAACGAAAGATGTTGTCGATTATATGCATGATGAAGAGGCATACAAGCAGACAAAAGACGGAGATATTATAGATTTTAATTGGGCGAAAAAGTTGAATAAATTTTTATAAATACACAGATAAATTAAAAAAACTTCACCCACATTTTACATTCCCCCGTATAATCAAACATATGGAAGGAGGAAGAATGAATAAGGATATACTAGGACGCATACATGGATTTATTCTCAGAATGCCTAGCTTCTTAGAAAAAGTGGTGGCGGCTATATTGCTAGTTGGTGTAGCATATAGCTGCATTCAGCTAGGACTACATGTGGGCTCGCTAACAGAGCTTGCATTTGATGCATATATCGAGGACATATTAGTCACTGCTTTTAATGCAGTTATCGTAATTGAGTTCATCAGGATGCTAATCAAGCATTCTATGAATACAATAGTGGAGGTCCTGATTTTCGCCATAGCCAGAGGACTAGTTGTTGGACACGAGGCTCCTTTAGAGACTCTGGTCAGAATAATATGTATTGCTATTTTATTGGCTTGCCGCAAGTATTTATTCTATGAGCGGGATTTTGAGGAAGAGATTTAAGGAACAAGAATTAATGGGAACTGAAGTGTCTTTCAGTTTCCATTTTTTGTCCTCAATATCCAGCTGAAGTGAAAAAATATTTTACCAATGCTTCTCATTTAGATAGAATAATAAAAAGAGAATGTATCAGAACGGGGGCGTTATGTGTACAGCAGTAACATATTATAACAAAGACCATTATTTCGGCAGGAACTTAGACTTAGAGTATTCTTACAATGAAACTGTCACCATCATGCCAAGAGGTTACCATTTTCCTATTAGGCATACCTCAGATTTAAACCACCATTATGCATTGATTGGTATGGCGTATGTTGTTGACGATTACCCATTGTTTTACGATGCAATAAATGAAAAAGGTTTAGGGATGGCTGGACTTAATTTTCCGGATAATGCTCACTATTGTGAGAAAAGAGATGATGCAGATAACATTGCCTCATTTGAGCTTATTCCTTGGATACTTGGTCAGTGCACCACGGTTGCCGAGTCCCGTGAGCTTTTGAATAGAATTAACATCATAGACGAGAACTTCAGCTCACAACTTCCTGCATCGCCACTTCACTGGATGATTTCTGATAAAAACGAATCTATAGTTGTGGAACAGACCAAAACAGGCCTTCGTACATACGATAATCCTGCAGGCGTGATGACGAATAATCCTACTTTTGACATTCAGCTTTTTGAGTTAAACAAATATATGTCGCTATCTACCGAGTCACCACAGAATACATTTTCATCGCAAATTCCATTGCAGCAGTATAGCCGTGGCATGGGAGCCATTGGCTTGCCTGGAGACTTATCATCCACTTCTAGATTTGTGAAAGCTGCATTTACAAGAATGAATTCCAAATCAGGGGAATCAGAACTAGAGAATGTTAGTCAGTTCTTTCATATTCTTGGTTCAGTTGATCAGCAGCGTGGTTGTGTTCACTTAGGTGGCGACGCCTACGAAATCACAATCTACACTTCATGCTGCAATTTGGACAAAGGAATTTACTATTATAATACCTATGAAAACCACCAAATCACGGCGATAGACATGCATAAAGCCGACCTAGATTCAGACCGGCTTTTGACATATCCCCTTCGTAGAGGAGAAAATATACTCTACGAAAACTAGATGGAGATTTTGGTATCCTAATTTAATATCGCAATCATTAAATTTAAATATGCCGCAAAAGTGCACCACAGCAAATAAGGCACAAACAGCATGGCTGCTTTCCAACATACCTTCATGGATTTCCATATCATTACGAGGATCATCACCCATAGAATCATTAGCCATACAAATGCTACTGTGTACTGACCGGCGTTGAAAAATATAATTGACCAGGCAAAGTTGAAAGCAAGCTGTACGAAATACAAGGTCATTGCCACTAACTTTGCTTTTTTCTTGCTTGGAGTATCAGTCTCTGCAAACATCAGATAATAGCTTCCCAGCCCCATTAGAATGTACAGAATCGTCCAGGCTATCGGAAACAGCCAAGCCGGCGGTGCCAGCATCGGTTGCTTCATGACACTGTAGGAATCCATGGCGCTGCCTGTGATAAATGCGCTTATGAATCCCACGGCTAGTGGCAATGCAACCATAGGACTCATTCTGAGTAATTTCTGTGGACATGTTAATTTTTCATCCATAATAAACCTCCTCATGATTGTGCAATTGTCAATATTGATTTTTGTGAGTCACACTAAGCAGTATCCTTTTTTGTTTAATTCTTAGTACAGATTTCTACTTATGTACTAAGAAAAACAAAAACTATTACTGAGTTTAGTGCGTTCTGATTCAAGCGTACTAAACTACAGAATATAATCACGATATCTTAGTATGCCGGTGTTTATAATGCACTAAATTATAAGGAAAAATGACTATATCTTAGTGTATCCACTGAAAAACATAAATCATTTGAATGCAATCGTACTAAGAAATAGCGTCAAATTAACTATAGTTTAGTGCAACCAGCTGAAAGTGCACCTGATATAGGCTCAAGCGTACTAAGATTTTTGGTGATACTAATCTGGTTTAGTACGGACCATAAATACTAGAGCTTATTATGCATTATAGATGCAAAGCCTATGTAAAATTACAGCAAAATATTGTATTGAAATCGAGTTATTGTAAAATAGAATCAAACCATAGATTCCTGTTTTTCCTCAGAAAAACAGGAATCGTAACTATCATGAAAATAGATTTATCTATGTTCATGTCCTACATATTGTGAAATTAGAGAGAGGAGCACACCACATGAAACTCCTAGATTACAAGAATTCCCTTGTGAACGATTATAAAAAGAACCGGCGCACATTCATTTTCTATTTGATTCTCCGTGCCTTAGTCATACTCACACTCATCAGGTGTATCCTGACACGCAACTATGAGAGTGCCATGATTTGCATACTATCGCTGCTTCTATTTTTGATGCCTGCATTCCTGCAGCAGAAAATGAAAATCAAAATTCCGGCAGTTTTCCAGGCAATCATATTTAGTTTTATCTATGCCGCAGAAATCTTGGGTGAGGTGAATCATTACTACGTGCTCATCCCTGGGTGGGATACCATGCTACACACTATGAATGGTTTCCTATGCGCTGCCATAGGATTCTCGCTGATTTATTTACTCAACCGCGGCAGCAAACATATCAATCTGTCCCCATTCTACCTGACGCTAGTTGCATTTTGCTTTTCCATGACAGTGGGAGTACTGTGGGAGTTCTTCGAATTCACCATGGACCAATTCTTCTATTTAGATATGCAAAAGGATTTCATTGTACAAAACATCGGCTCAGTTACCCTGGACCCTAATAATTCAGGTATGCCGTTTTTCATTGGTAACATCACTGACACCATAGTTAACACCGCAGACGGTAAATCCTACGTGATTGATGGTGGCTATCTAGATATTGGAATTATCGACACCATGAAGGATCTGCTAGTAAATCTAGTTGGAGCAGTAGCCTTTAGCATCATTGGTTACAGTACACTTAAATATTCGAAAAATTCGGCTATTGTAGATAACCTGATGTTTAAACCAAATGACCAGTCAAACGACTGATTATCAATTTGAAAAATATTTTTAACTTTACACAGACTTTACATTCACCTACTACCATGAGGCAATGATGATTATGACAATTATTTTATTGGTAGTAGGTTTTATTATGCTTTTGGTTGGGGCGCAGCACTTCGTTGATGGCAGTGCAGCCCTGGCAAAAAATTGCAAAGTGTCGTCCCTGATTATCGGTTTGACCATAGTGTCCGCAGGCACCAGTGCACCAGAACTTGCCGTCAGTTTATCGGCGGCAGCCCAGGGCTCTAGTGAAATTGCATTAAGCAACATCCTTGGCTCTAATATTTTTAATTTACTTGCTATCTTGGGGATAAGTGCAATAATGTCGCCACTAATTGTGGAAAAAAACATAATAAAGAGAGATTTTGCTGGCACAGCATTGGCGACTCTACTTTTATTCATTTGTCTTGCTGGGTTTTCCATAGTGGGAAAATATCCCGCCACTGGAGTAGTGTCATCAGCCTATATAACTGAGGTTCCTCGATTTGGAGGACTCAT
Organism: Pseudobutyrivibrio sp.; assembly: GCF_015057185.1. Taxonomy (GTDB): domain Bacteria; phylum Bacillota; class Clostridia; order Lachnospirales; family Lachnospiraceae; genus Pseudobutyrivibrio. Next base: position 25,842 of record NZ_SVEV01000002.1, read on the forward strand.
GCTGGCGGGAGCCTACATCATCTATCTTGCCTACGTTTTCACAAAAGAGAGTGGAAAGGAGGAAAATTTCGGAGAATGTAGGACAATTTCAAACCCAAAATGTGCAGGTTTAATCATCCTAGGGTTATTGATGATTATCATTGGTGGCAGACTTGTAGTCCATTGCGCAAAAGAGCTTGCTATGCTTGTAGGAATGTCACAAACTCTAGTTGGACTGACCATTGTTGCCATCGGAACATCACTACCAGAGCTGGTAACTTCAATAGTTGCCACTAGAAAAGGCCAGCTTGGCATTGCCCTTGGAAATGTACTAGGCTCCAATATGTTCAATCTCCTATTTATCCTCGGGTTATCGGCAATGATTTCACCAATCCAAGTAAACATAGCATCAATCTACGACCTGTTTATCCTTTTAATTGTCACAATCATCACATGGTTATTCGCATTTACGGAGCGTAAGCTTAACAAATCAGAAGGAGTTATTATGCTCATTATGTATGCGCTGACCATGACTTACGCAATAACTAGATGAGACTAAAAGGAGAAAATAATGGATCTTTTTTCAGTAATTTCATTACTAGGCGGGCTGGCTCTGTTTCTTTATGGCATGCGCCTCATGGGAGAAGGCTTGGAAAAATTAGCCTCTCACCGCCTTGAAAATATATTGGCACGCCTCACTGGCAAATTGTCCCATGGAGTTTTGTTAGGTGCAGCAGTAACAGCCATAATTCAATCCTCATCAGCCACTACGGTGATGGTTGTTGGATTTGTTAATTCGGGAATTATGACACTAAAACAGGCAGTTGGTGTTATAATGGGTGCAAACATTGGTACAACAATGACTTCATGGATTTTTTCCATGGCGGGAATCGAAAGTGACACCTTTTGGGTGAAAATGCTAAAACCAACATCATTTGCGCCAATTGTTGCCATGATTGGAATCATACTTTTCATGACCGCCAAGGATAATGCAAAGAAAATATACATAGGAAATATATGCTTGGGCTTTGGTATTCTCATGTATGGAATGGAAAATATGAGTAAATCCATGGCGCCTCTTGCAGAAAGTGAAGCTTTCGCAGGCGTATTGACAGCAGTGTCTAATCCGATTTTTGGAATAATCGTCGGCATGCTTTTTACTGCTATTATTCAGAGCTCATCTGCTTCCGTTGGAATTTTGCAGGCACTGTGCCTTTCGGGAACTGTTAGCTTTGCATCGGTGATTCCTATTGTACTTGGACAAAATATTGGCACCTGCGCCACGGCTCTACTATCATCAGTAGGAGCCAGCAAAAATGGCAAAAGGGCATCCATGATACATTTGTATTTCAATTTAATTGGAACTGTAGTATTTGTGGGCGTTTTCTATACGGCTAATTTATTCTTCGACTTTAGGTTTTTGCACCTTGCCGCCACCCCAGTGGCAGTGGCTATAATCCACAGCATTTTCAATGTAGGCTGTACTGCAGTTCTTTATCCATTTGCAAATCAGGTGGTTAGCCTGGCAGAGAAAACTATCAGGGACGATTGTCGCAGCCCAGCAAATCTGCAGGCAGGTATGAAGGTTTAGATTATTGCTGACAATTTCATTGTTTTGTCAGCATAAAGTCACAGATGATTAATAAAGGAGATTCTATGGCTCTTATTTACATAGTTGAGGACGATGAAAATATCAGAGAAATAGAGGAGTTTGCTCTTAGGAATGCTGGCTTTGCAGTGGAAAGCTTTCCTAATGCTGCAGACTTTTTTTATTGCCTTGAGGAAAAACTGCCTGATCTAGTATTGCTAGACGTCATGCTACCCGACGAGAGTGGAAATGACATAGTGAAAAATCTTCGTGCCAGCGAAATCACGGCGTCTATTCCGGTGATAATGGTCACCGCCAAAACCGCTGAGCTTGATTTGGCAAAAGGACTAGAAAATGGCGCAGACGACTACATCAAAAAGCCATTTTCAATAGTGGAGCTTATATCTCGAGTTAAGGCGCTGCTGCGCCGCACCGGGGGAGATAGTCAGCAGGTGATTCGTATAGACGAATTAATTTTGGATGATAGAAAACATATAGTTACGGTCGATGGTGAAGCGGTGGACCTAACATTCAAGGAATATGAGCTTCTAAAATATCTATTGATGAATCGCGATATTGTTCTCGGCCGCGCCCAGATAATGGATAAAATCTGGGGTATGGATTATGAACCAGAATCCCGCACACTTGATATGCATATCAAATCACTGCGAGGAAAGCTAGGAGATTATGGCAACAGAATTATTACAGTTAGAAATGTGGGCTACAAATTTTGTTAACACAAGAAGTCATAGCTTTATCACAAGCTAACGAAAACATGCGCTCTGCCAAACAACTTGCGATAAGAATTCTTTAAATATAGCAATTTTTTATCGCAAATAGACTCTTAAACCCGCATATTCCCGTTGAGTTGTGATAAAAACAGTACAAATTTGACGATTTTGTATCGCAAACTAACTCTCGACCCGCATATGATCGTTGGGTTGCGATAAAAACAGGACAAATTTGATAATTCTACATAACAAATATACTCTCGGCCCCAATGTTATCGTCGGGGTGAAATAATTCTAATTTTTTACACACCATAAATTCAGGAGGTGTTATGACAGAAAAAATATATTTCAGATTCGTATTTATGACAATTCTCGTGGCAATGTTAGTCACAACCTGCGGCGCAATTGCCTATTACACTTTATTTGAAAAGCAGGTCCACGAGGACATGCAGGTCACTGCCCAGATTTTTAAAGACACCGAATTTTTTCAAACTGCAGATATCTCTCAGCTAGAAAACAACACCAAGCTCAAGGACGAAAAGCTGAGAATCACTTTAATGGAATGGAATGGCACAGTTCTTTTCGACAACACAGTTTCTGCAAAATCTATGGAAAATCATGGTGACCGCCCAGAAATCATAGCTGCCCTTGAAAATGGCTGGGGAGAAAAAATTCGTAAATCCGATACATTAGGGCGCGTAGACTATTATTACGCCATAGTCCTAAATGATGGCCGCATCCTTCGAATCTCAAAGGAGGTGGATGGCCTGTTTATAGTAATCATGGCGGTCATGCCATATTGTGGTGCGATTATTATTATTGTTTCCATAATAGGTGCCGTGGTTGCAAAACTCCTTACCAATCGCCTCATGACTCCAATCCTACAGGTGGCGGAGAATATTGATGGCGAAATGGACGCCCCTTACCCGGAGCTCTATCCATTCATCAGCAAAATTCGAAAGCAGCACGATCAGGTTTTAGAATCCGCCCAGCGAGTCAGAGATTTTTCTGCTAACGCCAGCCACGAGTTGAAAACTCCGCTTACCGCCATCTCTGGTTATGCACAACTGATTCAAACCAGCGAATTGGAGCCGGACCGCCTACAACATTTTTCTCAGGAAATAGATAAAAATGCTAATCGATTATTGAAGCTAATAGACGATATTATCGAGCTTTCAAACCTGGATGCTGGTGAGCTTGAAACTCAATTTGAAACTGTGGATCTCTATGAACTAGCAAAGGATGAATTAGAAATTCTAAAAATAAATGCTGACAACAGAAACATTTCTCTTAAATTAGAAGGAGAATCTACACGACTCCTAGGCCAGCGTGACTTATTAACCGAGCTAATCGACAATCTTGTGGAAAACTCCATCCGCTACAACAACCCTGGTGGACATGTTTCTGTGAAAATATTTGAGGCTCGTGGACGCAAGCAACTCATTGTAGAGGACGACGGCATCGGCATCCCAAGTGAAGACTTCGACAGGATTTTCGAGCGCTTCTACCGAGTTGACAAAAGCCGCTCCAAAGCCACCGGCGGTACCGGCCTTGGACTTTCCATCGTCAAACACATTGTGGAGCTCCACGACGGAAGCATCCATTTAGAGAGCAGGCTAGGGGAAGGAACAAAGATTACTGTAATTTTTTAGATAGAAAAAGTTATAGAAAGTTATAGAAAAAATAAAAAGTTATAGAAAGTCATAGAGGAACTTTCGGAAACGGAAAACTCGGTTTTAATCTGATTTTACGTGCCCTCGCAACCAATATAGTGTATAATGTTAGCTGTGGTTTTGCGACCACAGCTATTTTGTTGCTTATTTTTAGTAGAATCAGGAGATTATTCCATAATGAAATACAATCAAGTAATAATTATCCCAGCTTACAAACCAAAAGAGGACTTAATTGGCTTTGTACAGCAGCTTAGGGAGACATTTGAAAATATCGTAGTAGTTGATGACGGTGGACAGGATGAGTTCAGGCACATCTTTGATCAGGTTGGAGAGCTTGGCGCCACAGTCCTAGTTCATGAGGTTAACCAGGGCAAGGGCCGCGCTTTGAAAACTGCCTTCAAGTATTGCTCAGAGCATGAGGATATCAGCAAAGCTGGTGTCATCACAGTTGACGCCGACGGCCAGCACAAAATCCCTGACATTTGCAAGGTTGCTGATGCCATGGATGCAAACCCTGAGAAAATCGTCATGGGCTGCCGCATGTTTAACACTGGCAATGTTCCAGCCCGCAGCCTTCTTGGCAATACCATTTCTCGTTACGTATACAAATGGTTTGCAGGTATCAATGTTTCCGACACTCAGACTGGACTTCGCGGCTTGCCATACAGCTTTTTAGCCATCGCCTGCGAGACAGCCGGCGACAGATACGAGTATGAGACCAACATGCTCATCGATATCAAGCGCAATGGCTACGAGATGACAGAGGTTGGCATCCAGACCATTTACGAGAATGACAACGACTCATCTCACTTCAATCCGCTGGTGGATTCTGTGAAAATTTACGCAGTGATTTTGAAATACTCTATTTCCTCACTTGCATCGGCAGGCATCGATTATTTGGTATTTGCCATCGGCCTTCACTTTGGCCTTAGCATTTTGATTGCTACCTATGTTGCTCGTGCAATTTCCTGCATTTTCAATTTCACCATCAACAAAAAGGTGGTATTCAAAGGACAGGGCAACACAATTGCACAGTTCGCAAAATATATTATTTTGGTTATTATCTCTGGAACCCTTTCAGGATGGGGCGTTACACAGCTTTCTCACCTGCTACCACAGGTTTACCCTGTAATCATAAAGATTCCAGTAGAATGCATTTTATACGTATTCAATTTTATTGTTCAAAGAAAGCTTATCTTTAAAAACAAGACAAATAATTAATAACGGGAGACATTTTCGATGGGACAAGTCCATAGGGTTGTGGAGAATGTATATAAATACGCATTACTTGCCGTGGCGGCGCTAGCTCTTGCCATTATCTTTTTCATGAGCTTGGTGGCCACCTGCTATATGTCCAGCGACGATTTGGAAATCACATACTTCTGCAAAGATAATCTTGTGCTTAATCTTTTTGCAATCATTATTTTTGTAGGCCTATTGTTTTTTGCCCACAGACATTCTATCGGTGACAAGCTATCTGCTAAATTAGCAGACGCCACCATTTACAAAAGAGTAAAATATATCCTTCTTGGATTAATCCTTTTACTTGGTGTCCTTTGGGTGACCATGACTCAGTTCGTTCCAGCGTCAGATCAGCTGGACGTTCTCGACAGTGCCTACAAAATCCGAATCGGCGAGACCAATATGGTTGAGCCTGGCGGATATCTTGACCGATACAGCAATCAGCTTGGCTTGGTTTACATAGAGTATTTCCTAGCAAATATCTGGGGCGATTTTAATATTATTGGCTTTCAATTATTAAACGCAGTTGGGCTTGCACTTTTTTACAAAAAGCTTGCAGACATTATGGAAAAAATGGGCGCATCTGCCCTGGCTGTTATTTTTACCTTGGTACTTGGCATCATGTTTTTCCCGCTTATTATGTATACCTCATTTGTGTACGGCACCATATGGTGCATGACTCTAGGCATGCTTGCTTTTTATCATGAGCTTTCATTTTTACAGGACTTCAAATTGTGGAGGATTCCACTTTGTGGCATTTATGCAGCACTTGCTGTTCAGGTTAAAAATAATGCCCTCATATTCGTAATGGCGATAATCATCTACGGTCTTGTTTTCATCCTTAAGGATAGACAGCAGATGATAAAAATATTGGTACTGCTAATTGCAACAGGCCTTTGCCTATCAATCTTTTCAGCCATCCCTGCCCGCATCATTAAAAGCAAAACAGGCAGCGCCCTTGATCAGGGAATCACTAGCCTCGCTTGGGTTGCCATGGGACTTCAGGAGGGTGTGAAGGCTCCTGGCTGGTGGAATGCCTACAACTATTACACCTATGATGAAAATGGTTGCAACACTGCTGCCCAGGAGATAGTTGTCAAGGCAGAAATCGCAGAGCGCATCGCAGCCTTCAAAGCTGATAAAAAATATGCCTTTGATTTCTTTTCTTTAAAAATTGCATCCACATGGATTGAGCCTACATTCCAGGGGGTTTGGGTCAATCAAATCAGAACCCACAGAACCGAATTTCCAGCATGGCTTGAGTGCATGATGAGCGCCAAGGGCTATACGGTTACGGCCAAATTTTTCAGCTACTTCCAGTTGATTATTTACCTAGGTGCACTTCTTTGGTTAGCACTTTCTGATAGAGCAGGTTTTGTTACTAAATCATTTATGCTCATGGTTTTTGTTGGCGGATTTTTGTTTCACATCGTCTGGGAGACAAAGGGCCAATACTCCATCACATATTTCGTACTCCTATTTCCATATGCGGTCATGGGATACGAGGCGCTGGTTAACAAATTTGGTAGAATTCTTGAGCTGGCAAAGACACCAGCTGCCATCTTACAAAAAAAACAAAATGTTGTTGCTACCTTGATTATCGTAATTACGATAGCGGCATACTTAATTACATATATGGCTATAGCCGGTGGCTGTCTCACAGCCCACACTGATACATATGGCGTCTACGTAGACTCTTGGGAGGCTGCCGACACCAGCGAGAGCGTTCGCGATATCGAGATTATGAAGGCCACCTATCAGGGCTACAGCGATTACATTATTTATTTGGAACGTACATTACAAAATAACGGTATAGGTTACTAAGGATTTTTGAAATGAATTTTACAACACAGATTGAAAGTACAATTAAAAACATAAAGGAAAAGCTTACCATTCAGCAGCTCACAGCCTTCGCGGCAGTTTTGATTGCAGGGCTATGCGCTCATGGCTACGTATTCTTTAATCGAATTTCCTACCATGACAATTCTGCTGATATTTTTGCTTTAGGCGGCACATACGAATCAGGCCGCTGGGCTCTTGGATTTATTTATGATATCCAGATGCTCACCAGCAAGCTTTTCGCAGTACCTGTTTTCAATGGCTTACTTTCTGTGATTTTTATTGCCATTGCAGCCATGCTTGTTGTTGACATGTTCAAAATCAAAAGCAGAGTCTTCTCAGCTTACATCGGCATCATCATGGTGGTTTACCCAGTTGTTACCAGCATTTTTTCATTCATGTTTACAGCTTGGGAGTATTTCCTTGCACTTTTGCTTTCAGTAGTTGCAGCGCGCTCTCTTTACAAGGGACTCACTGTTAAAAACTTCGTGATTTCTGTAGTTGCCCTTACATTTAGCTTGGGCCTCTATCAGGCATTCATGGCATTTACCATTGCAGCCTTACTTTTCAAATTGTATTTAGATGTAGTCAATCGTCAGGTTGAGGACGTTATTACTTATATTAAGCACGGTTTCATTTACCTTGCTGAGATTCTTCTTAGCCTTGGCCTTTGGGCTGTTATGAAAAAGCTCACTCAGGCAATCAAGGGCATCAGCGCAGTTGCTTACAAGGGAATGGACGAGGGCTATGATTTATCCCAGTTCCCTGCCAAGCTCATTGGTTCTGTAAAGGCATTTTTCGGCTTCGGTCAGGCAGGCATCAATGCAGTGCTTTACCTTAGAGCCTTCACAGCTCTCATTGTGATTATTGGAATTGTCCAGATTTTCTGGTTACTATTTACATCCCGTCAGAAAATGGGAGTAAAGCTTATTTCACTAGTTGGTTTGGCACTTCTTCCAATCGCCATGAATGTGGTTTACATTCTTTCAACTAGCTCAGATTATAAGGTTGATTCTTTGATGGTTTATGGAGATATTTTTGTTTTCATCATTCCAGCAGTTCTCATTGAAATATTTGAATTTACCCATGGTAATTCTACAGCCCTCACTAAATGGCTTGGCGTTGCCACATGGCTTCAGCTTGCTTGCCTTTTTGTTATGTTAGTTGGCTACATTTATCTTGACAATGCTGCATACCTCAAGGGCGAAATCGCAGTTGAGCAGGCCACAGCATATTTCACAGAACTGGCTGCCAACATCAAATCTACAGAGGGCTTTAGCGATGACATGGAAATTGTCTTCGTTGGATGCGATTATCTCGATGACGGCACCAATGCCAAAATCGATAAAATAGATCAGTTTGAAGCAATTCAGCTGGAAAAATATCCTAGATTTACAGACATCATTACTTATGGCGGTTCAATCTATTTCATGCAGGAGCACGTTGGCTTCGGCAGCGACACATTGTCCTACGACGATGGCACATTGGCTGCAGACCCACAGGTACAGGCAATGCCTACATACCCAAATGACGGCGCAATCGCTATAATAGATGGCAAAGTAATTGTAAAACTTGGAGAAGAATAGGAGCACTTGATAATGAGTAAGAAATTATCGGTAGTAGTATCCGTATACAATGAGGAGCTAGGACTTCGTCAGTTCTATCAGCACACAGCTCCAATCCTACAGGCGACCAGCAAAAATACTGGTTGGGACTACGAGTTAATTTTTGTAAACGACGGCAGCAAAGACGCTAGCCTAGACATACTTAGAGAATTCGCAACAGCAGACGAACACGTTGCAGTAATCAATTTTGCTGCAAACCGTGGCCATGAGGCTGCCATGATTGCCGGAATCGATTATTCCACTGGTGACGGGGTAGTTTGCATGGACGCTGATTTACAGCATCCACCAGAATCTATTCCTGGAATTATTGAGAAATTTAACGAAGGCTTTGACGTGGTTTCCATGATTAGAAATTCCCGCGCCGACGCTGGAATTTTCAAGCGAATCACATCAGCACTTTTCTACAAAGTAATGAACGCCATGTCTGGCAAGACAAAATTTGAGAATAATTCATCGGACTTTTTTGCCATCTCTAGACGTGTAGCACTTGTGCTTAAAAATGATTACCGTGAGCGCGTTCGTTTCCTTCGCGGTTATGTTCAAAGCGTAGGCTTTAAAAAGACTACACTTGAGTTTGACGCCAGTGCTAGAGTTGCAGGCGAGAGCAATTATAATCTCAAAGCACTCATTAAATTATCACTTAATGCCATCTGCAATTTCTCAGATGTGCCTTTGAAAATGGGAATCTACGCCGGTGTGTTCTCGCTTTTTGCAGCATTTGTACTTTTGATTTATTCCATCGTTCAGTACTTCCTTGGTACTGCACCTAATGGATATTCCACAATCATTGTTGTGCTCTGCGTTATGTTTGGCGTTTTGTTCATCATCCTGGGATTCATCTCAGAGTATTTGGCCATCATTTTCGCCGAGGTCAAGAACCGTCCGATTTACATAGTGGATAGCATCATCACAAAAGACGGCGAAGAGTTAAAATAAGATAGAGTTAATAAAATGGTTTCAAAAATTAAAGAAAAAATTAGTATACAAAACATATTGTTCATTCTGCTGTGCGCACTTATGCTTTACTACAGCGCCAAGTTCTCAGGGATTAGCAACGTAAAACTCATGATTATCGCAGGTGCTTACATCATGATTCGAAGCATCTACATGGGCCACCTGAAATTCGACATGAACATGCTTGTTTTATTCGAAGGCTTTGTTATCAAGGCCATGCTGGACCAGCACACTGGCAAGGCTTGGAAGGTTCCAACCACACTTGCTATGCCGGTTCTCATGTATCTCCTTGGCAAGGTCATCGCCACAGTTAAATACAAGAAAATTGAGAAAAAGCAGTACCCACTTGCAACAATCGCCCGTGGCGAATCCTTTAAGCCAGAGCCAGAGCAGCCCCCAGTTATGGTAGCATCTGAGCTGGGCAGCGAGCTTCGCACTTGGATTTTTACAGTAGCCATTGCAATTGGATTACTGGGCTTTGCTAGGACGATGCTTAATGTCACCGAAGGCTCAGTTTTTCAGGCCTTCGGCTACTACATGCTTCCTTACAGTGATGAGGTCATGGTTGATAAATATGAATTCTGGTTTGGATTCATTCCTGTAGTCAGTATTGTTTTGGCAGGCTTAGCATGGGGCATTGATTGCTTACTTAGAAAGTTCTTTGCCACCAAGGAAAAGCTACTTAATTGCAAGTGGATTATTTATTTGACAGTATATCTAGTTGCCTTTATCGGCTTTTTAGTTTGGTATGTTCGCGACATTCGTTTCCAGGCACTCAAAGAGGCAATCCACCTAATGATTACCGAGCACTGGGGCAATTTCCATTTCACGGTAATGCCAATCGACACCAGTAGCAACATGTGGATTGACTACTACCGCGAGTCCGGCATTTTAGTTGGCGCATTCCTCATCATGTTCTTTGTCATGATTATCAAGGACGCCATCCAGCTTGCCATTAACGCAAACGTCACGATCCAGACAAAGACATTGCTTATCAGCATGTTTACATTATTCAATATATTCTACTTCATTCAGTCCACCGCCTTTGACCACCAGTTTTTCTGGTTCTTCGGTCTTATGGTCAGCGGAATGATTAGTACAGTAAAAGACAAGGGACACTGATTCAGTGCCCCTTTTATTTATTGGAAAACTATATTAACAGCATAGGTATAAATGCCATTGTGATATTGTAAGACATGATCAAAGCACCAGTTACCATTGCAACGATTAATGCCACGAACTTCATTTTATAGAATAATGGTTCAGAATGAACCATGCGCTTCAATGCATTGATTGCAATTCCAAGCATACTTACAACGCCCAAAATTCCATATTCATATAGCATGTGTAAAAATATATTATGTGAGTTTGTAAGGTTTTCTCCCACATACATTGGCTCATATATTTCATGGAAAAGCTCTTGGTTAGCCATGTAGTCATTATAGAAACTTACAGCACCATGGCCAAAGAACTGCTTTACAAATCCCCCATGGGTAAACAAATACACATTGCATCTCCAAATATATCCTCGCCCACTTCCCCAATGATTATCAAAATACAATCCATTTCGAAGTAATGATTCATTATCAGGTGAGGCCAAAATAGTGAACGTTATGATATAAACAGGATATAGGCTGATTAAAATGCACTCTATTATGGCTAGAACCCAAATTGTTTTATTAAACATCGTGTTATTGTGCAGCCACAGTCCAATTACGGAAAGCACAATAATCGGAATACTTATAACAGGTGAAGAAAAAAGAATTTCAATATCGCCAATTTCATAGGTATTAGTAAAAATAGTTCTTAGTATGAATGTTGAAAGCAAACTGATTCCAACAATAAGCGTATAGATGTAGGCGTCAAATTTTTTATCTGCATGCTTGAGCAGCATAGCAACAATTATCGTAGATTCCAAACAAAATCCAATTATCGCAATATCGGTATTACTAACAAAGATTCCAATGGTGCCAAGAAATATTCCAAGGCTTCCAAGTATACTCCATCGTTTTTTTGAAATTAGATTTGTACAAAACGGTAGCATTATTACAAAATAGAAGCCTACTAAATCTCTATTTCCTATTGTGCCAAAGAACCCTCCGGTTCCCTCTAATGTAGGTGAAAAATTTAGAAATTGTAGAATAGTAGTGCCTGCAGTAATAATTAAAGCAATAGCGCTACAACGGCAAAATATCAGTTCATTAACACCTGATAAAGACAGAAAAAATACTGTGACAATGATAGTTAGCAGAAACAGAGCTCCGGAACCATAATCGTAAACACCAAATAGTGTGCTTTTATAGTTGCCGTTTAGTAAAAACGAAATAAGGATGCTGACTGTACCAATGCCTAGCCATACTTTTTCAGGCTTTGTAAGGATAGATATTGGTAAAGTGTTTTTCTTGATTTTCATAAAAATGAAGATACCAAGATAGGAGAAAATGTAGATAAATGAAATGGCATAAAAGGCCACAAGCTTTGCTCTGGAAATGTCATAATATGCACTTCGCATTATTAGTGGATATATCAAAAGCATGAAAATGCAGTAGAAATTATTTAATGATTGTAGCCATTCATTTGTCATCAGGACACCCCCATAATGCACCAGAAAAAATAAGGAGCCGAAAAATCGGCTCCTTAGAAGTCCAAAGATTATTCAACTACAAATGCGAATGTAGCAAATGATTCTGATGCCCAAACAATTCTATTTCCGTCAAGAACTGTTTCGCAGCCTTCGATTGTTCCGTCTGCTAAGTATCTATAAACCTTGAGATTCTTTCCTGTAGGAATTGTGAGCCCTGTAGGAGTAGGTACAGAGATTGCAATTTTTCCATTTAATGCTGACAGCCATGTGCCCTGTGCAGTCTGTGCGCTACAATTGTAAACAGCAACTACAGAAGCCTTTGGTCTCCAATGTGACATTAAAGCTGTTGCAACAGAGTATGTTTTATCTGTGGTTGCAACATTTGCTGTGTAAACCTTTGTGCCAGAAGGGATAACGTCAGGGGTACAAGCTACTGCGCCACCTGAAGAATCAGCAGATGCAAACTGCTTTAATGTAACACCAGCTGGACCCTGAACGGTAATCTCGCTACCAGCTGACTGGGTAAGCAAATTGTAACCAGCATTTGATGTTGTAGTACTGCTAGTAGAAGCATTAACAGCAGAAGCTGCATAATATATGTTATTGTCTTTAACCTTTGCCAATGAGTTTGTTGCAGGAGTCATGCTATAAACTGTAGCAGAAACCACAAGCACACCCAAAGCAAAACCAAATACTTTTCTAATCTTCATCTTAAACCCTCCTTGATTCCCAATGATATACGGCCTAATGGCTTTGAATTGATAATACACCTATTCAATAATTTGAAACATATTTTTCACAAATATTACATATCTTTTTCATAATTGACAGATAATGAATATTCACAAGGCTTAAATGGATACACAGCGTTATATTAGGAATAATTATTGATTTTGGGCTTGACATATCACGCTACGGGATGTAAAATGCAGTCAGTTTCTCGTCGTTGGGTATTAACGACATGTAAGTTAGGAGGAAAATTATGAATTTAAGAAAAGTATTCGGATTCACAATCGCAACATTCGCAGTAGCTGCTGCAGTTTATTTCGTAACACCAGCTATTGACTCACTCGCAGTTGAGTCTTCAACATCAGAAATTACAGAAGGAACAGAGACACCATCTACTAATACAGAGACAACAGAATCAGAGGGCACATCAACAGAAGGTACATCAACAGAGGGTACATCAACCTCAGATGTTGAGCTTACAACTTCAACAACAGTAAATGCTACATCAAGTGAGACACAGCAGGAAATTAACCATAATAGAAGAGCAGCCGCTGCTGCCGCTGCAGGAACTTCAAGCTATACAGCTGCTGAGTCAACATACGTAGCTCCTAATGGCGTAAGTGTTCGCCAGTTCACTTCTCAGGGTACAACTCAGGGATTAGTTGCAGGCGCTCCTGGAATCATCCCTTCAGGAACAAAGGTTGTTACAGATACCGTTGATGCTTCTTCACCTATATATAATGTTGCAACTACAATAATGTCTATGATGAGACCTGACGCATCAGTAGTTGGCGTTATTGCTGCTAATGCACAGACAACAGATGGCACATGGCTTTCAACATTAGACGGCGAAATCGCTATGTCTGTTCCAGTACCAACTGATTTAGTTATCCCAGATGGACAGGAATTACATGTTTACAAGTTCTTGCCAGATGGCTCAATCGAGCAGTGCGAGACAATCATCGACAACGGACGTATTGTTTGGGGAACAGATTCATTTGCTACATTCGCATTTGTAGTTGAATAATTATTTCCTAAAGAACTCAGGGGCTTGGCAGATCGCCAAGCCCCTGTTATTAATATGAAATTCATTTCTTTTGTTAATTTATACCCAAAATGTCTCTCTGTAAATTTATTTTAGATTCTTTTTCATGTAATTTTATTTTTAAATTTTTTTCTTGCTAATTCATATCAAAGTTTTTCTATAAATTTATATCAATATTTTTCCAGTGCTAATTTGTAATTATTAATCTGAACTAAATAAGTAAACACAAAAATCCAAGAGTTATATTTTGAACAACTAGGAACATTGATGCTACCATCGCCCCAACAAGCGCTACAGCTCTGACCCTGCAAAAGAAATCATCTGACGTCAGCCCTCTTTTGATTCTTATTATCAAGAATGCCAACCCTGTGCCTAATCCCAGGATTCCATATTCACACAAAAACTGTAAAAAGATATTGTGGGCATCGTAATTTGGATACAATCCCATTGCTAGTGAAATTTCATAATAATCCTTTATATATGCATTTCCAAATCCCTCAGGTCCTTGCCCAAAGAGCATCTGTATAGGATTGCCACTTTTGAATATCTTCCAAGCAGCTTCCCAAAGATATCCTCTATCTGTTCCCCAATGCACATCAAAATATAATAAATTGCTCCAGAAAGTATTTGGATTATGATCATGCATATTCGTATATACGATGATTAAAATAGGCATGATACAAACTAAGCCCAGTGCACCAGCACAGATCCACCATATAATCTCACTAAAAAGATTCTTTGCAGCTTTTCTGGCCAATACAATTCCAACAATTGATAGAACATAAGTTATAGCAAGAAATCCTGGTCTAACTAGCAACCTTTGATGAATATCCAAAAACCTCGCAGATGGAATAATAGTAAGCAGGCCCACAAATGAAAATGCCAATCCAGTCAAAAGCAAGCATACATAATATGCTAAAGGTTTGCTTTTTAGCATAATAATTCCTAGCACCAGCATAATCACCGCAAAAGCAAGCACCGTACCATCGTTATTAGAAATCAGCACACCGGTAGCTGCTACAAAAGCACTTACAAAACCAAGCCCCTGGATAAATCTATTCCCACCAGCAGTCAAACCATAAACTGCAAATGGAAAAATCATCACGAAATAAAACCCAGTAAATGAAATATTTCCAAAAGTCCCCAAGAATATGATTTGATTCTCGTATTGAATCGCTCCAAGCATTCCACCGATGTCATATCCTACAAATTGAATGATAGAAACAACTCCCACGGCGCATCCAGTCACCAACATCATTACGGTAAATATGTTGTGCCGCCTAGCCTTTTTGCTATCATCCCCGAGACTCACCATACATATACACGATATGGCCAACGTCAAAAGAAAAATCAGTCCGGTATTATATTCAAGCTCTCCAATTAACAGCTCCTTGCCCCGGCCATTAATTAAAAAGCAAACAACAAGACTGGCTATGAACAATCCGCCTAGCGCAAATTCCAGATAATAATCCTTCAGCGCCCCATCGCTAGTCATAAGTACCACACCGCTCCCCAGCACCAGTATGAAGCTAGCCACATAAAATACCACCAGCTTCGTATTACTAATATCAAAATACATATCATGCATCACCAGCGGATAGATTACTAGCATGATGAAATAATAGATATATTTTATGGATTTACTAAGCCTAGTATTCATTCCCCAACTCCCCAATGAAAAAAATATAGAAGTACTATTCTTATTTATATTCTAATTTAATCATATTACAAACTTGAATGCTATTAAAAAAACAAGTTGACAAATAAAAAGCAAGGCGTTATATTAATAAGCGTTTTAACAAACATTCTATTTTTTATCACTATAGTGGCACGGGTTATTCATTTCGCCACTGTGTTTCCAATTTTATTTGACCTTTGCGGTCACGGGAGTATGAAAAATTTGGATTAAATAGAATACAGGTTTGTAGATTATATTGCCTGGTTCTAGCTTTGTTAGCATCGTTAGAGCCAGATAGTCTGCAAAGCAAATTAAAGCACACAAGCAGATCTATTATTTGTAAACGTCAAATTGGCGTGACGTGTATTTGTTGCGGGTATTGCAGAACTGCTTGTACATCAATCCTAGAAGTATTTACTACAATTGACTGTAAATGCTCAGATCAGAAGCAGTGCATCATTAATCGGTAACACGTTGAAAATTACCTGTAACATAAAGCATAAATTACATATTACAAATCGCAACTTGGATTTAAGGAAGATGAAGTGGGCATAAAGTGTCATAAAAATACGGGCATAAAAGCGGCACGACTACGTGGAATTTGGATAGTATTATGTAAATCCACGTAGTGCTACAAACCTGAAATGAACAGGCTACGTGGATATTAGAACATAGTCCTAATATCCACGTAGAGCATCGGGAGAGTAATAGCCATCCTACGTGGATAACGGACAAGTAACACAGAAACCACGTAGTCTGGCAAGACAGATACATAAACATTACGTGGATAATAAAACAACAGCTAAATATCCACGTAGCGTGTTAAAACAGAGACATCCTGACTACGTGGAAATCTCAATATTAATCTAAAATCCACGTAGCACCTCAAAATAAGAGAAGTTACACTACGTGGGGATTGAAATTAAAGTCCGAAATCCACGTAGTGTCTCAAAATAACCCAAAACCAGTGAAACCAACCCTACGTGGATAATAGACTATGCAATCCAAATCCACGTAAGTGCACATAAAAGGCTGTCATAGAAGACTAAACGAGGAGTGAAAAAAAGCATAAAAGGGAGTAGTTATGGAAAATTACAGAGAAATATTGAAAAAACAGCTAGAGGAACTTGAGGAGCTCCAGAAAACCACAAAGAAAGAACTCAGTAAAGTAAAGAACGCCCCAGAAGGACATATCCATATATCTGAAAGCAATGGAGTCTATCAGTACTATTATGTAGCTGACGGTAAACGCAAGTACATAAAGAAAAAAGAAATGAATCAGGCTAGAAAAATAGCACAAAGAGACTATGATAATGAGTTTCTTCAAATGACTGAGATTCTACATGGAAGACTTGATAGATTCATATCTAGCTATGATATAGGCGTTCTAAATGAACTATATATACACAAATCCGAAGCTAGAAAACAACTCATCACACCACTTATTAAACTAGATGAAGACTACATAGAAGAATGGAGAGGAATGCATCCTGCAGCTCAAAATACATTTGATATAGCTAGTTCATTTATTACTAATCGAGGAGAACGTGTAAGATCAAAATCAGAAAAGATAATAGCAGATACTTTGGATAGATATGGGATACCATATCAATATGAACCATTATTAGAACTAAAGGGATATCATACAGTATATCCAGATTTTGTAGTACTAAATGTCAGAACTAGAAAAACATTCTATTGGGAACATCTTGGAATAATTTCAGATTTAGAATACGCCACGAAGAATTTCAAAAAGATAGAAGAGTATGAGGATAGTGGATATCTTCTAGGGAAAAATCTTATCATTACTACTGAATCTGATCGCAGGCAACTAGATGTCTCCTTAGTAGAGGAAAAAATCAAAGCATTTTTATTGTAAATAATGTTATATAATAAAACTAACAATATATATAGATTGTAAATCTCAATATTAAAATATTCAAAAGAGAATGAGGATACTTAAGTAGTATCATATACACAGATGATTAGAAATCAATAAACATAACACACTTCAGGGGGGAGCTATGGGGACTTCAAACACTAGAAAAATAAATGAAAGATTCTATGACGAATATAATTATTTTGACAAAGTTCTGTGTGAAAGATTAAATATAGAAGAACACGGGGTATCAGGATATTTGGCTAAAATGAAAGAGGCCGTGATTGAAGCAAGGGAAGTTATACCTGAATGGGATGTCACACGTAATCGTTTGACCAATATTCAAAAGCGCCATGCTGATTTAAAACAAAACGATGAATATTTTGAAGATTTTCAAGGTAAGGATGAGGATGTGGTTTGGATGCAGGTGTTTTGCGAGAAATTGGAGGCTAATGCCGATCCACTTAGTAAGTATTCGACAATGAAGTTTTCCTATAAGACACGTAAAAAATCATTGTGGCAGAGAATAGTGGAGCTGTTTAATTAAATTACAGTAGCCATGATATAACATACAGGAAGGTGCATAATGACAGGGGTTTTAGACAACATAGTATATTTAAAGGCAGGGGAAAGAAAGCTATTAAGGACCAGCAAAACGGTCCTTTTATATTGCTTAAGAGGAGTAATAAATGTCCGGGTTGAGGACAGGGCAATTCATTTAATAGAAAAGGAAATGCTGGTTATTAATTCTGGTGAGGAATATGGCTGGACCTCGGATCAGGATAGCTTGATCCTGAAGGTTTCAATAGAGGATTATCAGCTGCACAATGCCCTAAGAGCAGATAAAACACAAATTATTCTAAGCAGTGTAGAGCATCAAACGAGAGACTATAATTCTCTTCGTTTTATTTTGGATTCCATAGTAAAACAGACTAGTCGAGATAATAGCTTTGCATTGAAAAGCTTGTATTATCTGCTTTGGGACAAGGTTGTAGAGGATTATTATGTCAAAGATAATTACCCAGAACTAATATCAAAAGAGGGGCAAAAATTCCAGGAAATAAGCCAGTTTGTATATCAACATTTCAATGAGAATCTAAGTCTGAGAGAAATATCTGAAAAATATGGTTATTCGGAATCTACCTTCTCAAGACTATTTAAAAAGTACTGCGGGGAGAAATACGTAGACTTCCTCAGGAGAGTGAGGCTGGAGCATGCTAGGTCATTGCTTTTAGAAACAGATAGCTCTGTTGCAGATATTGCATTCCAAACAGGCTTCGGAAACCTGTCGGTATTCAATAGGAATTTTTTGGAAATATACGGAATCCAACCATCTAAATATAGGCAAAAACAAAATGCTATAGATGATGAAAATATTGCCAGCAAAAATGATATCAAGCAATACATAGATAAAACTCTGACCAGTGATGGCAACAGAGTAAGCGAAGAGATTGAACTAAATATTGATGCTAATGGAGGGTATCCAGTTACAAAAACAGTTACGGATGTTTTGGGACCGGTGAGGGCAAATGAATTGCTTACAGGTCAGCTCCAGAGGACTATTCTTAAAATCAAGGATGACCTGAGGATGAAATATCTTATGGTTACTGATGTGATGGAGCTAGGCTTTGATAATGATCCAGCTAATCCCTCCTTTGAAAAAATTTGCCTTGCTCTGCAAATCATAACTGACCAATTGCATCTGATTCCAATTTTGGAAATAGATAGAACAGCTGCTTGGAAGGGGCTACTTTCCTTTTTGGAGCTGCGATATACCAAAGAAACCATTGGAAAATGGCTGTTTAAAATAAATGATAGTAAAGAGTATTCTGCAAACGAATTCTGTAATAAATATATCTCCATAAGCAGGGCTATAAAGGAAGTCATTCCAAAAGCAAAAATAGGTGCAGGAAATATCAACTGCATTATCAATCCGGAAAAGCTAGAAAAAATAATCGAATACTTCCAGAAAGAAAATGTAAAAAATGAATTTGTTTCGCTGTTTTGTGCTCCATTTTCAGGGGAAGATTATAAAAGTGCCTACTCTGTTAGCGACAAGCATTTCGTGGAAAACAATCTAAATATATTTGAAGAAATAGCAGCCAAATATGCTTATAAAACAAGCCTTTGGATTGAGGGCTGGGATGCTAACTTAATAATTGGCGATGCCTATAATGACAGCTGCGCAAGAGCCTGTCACACACTAATGCAGATTTCAGATTCTATTGAAAAGGTTGAGCATTTTTGTTGCAGCAGAATCAGCGATTGGTCATATGTGACAGAACAGTTCCAGTATCCTATTTGTGGCGCCGGCGGATTGATTTCAAAGGATGGTCTGAAAAAGCCGGTATATTACTCGCTTTTTATGAATGTGTTTGCACCGGGTTTTTGCATTGCTAAGGGGGAAGGCTATTATGTGTCCAAAACGGAGGATGATTACTATTGCCTGATTTTATACAATGCCCAGAGATTCAATGCCCTCTATTATCAGCATGATGGCAAAGTAATGCCTGAGATGCTTGACTATATTTTCGAAAGTAAAAAGACTAAGACCTTCAAATTGAATTTTTCCAATGTGAAAAATGGCACGTATAATGTAGCATCCTATGAGGTTGTTTCGAATAAAAATAACGTGCTGGCAGAATGGAAAAATTTGGAATTCAAATCGGTTCTTAATACTGGTGAAATCGAATATTTAAATGCTGTTTGCAATCCCAAACTTTCCTATAAAACAGAGATAGTTTCTAATAACGTATTGTCCCTGAAATATGTTCTAGGACCAAGTGATTTTAGCTTGATAATGTTTACACCAAAATAACTGAGACTTTTTGCAGGCTATTTAATGGAAACGTCCGCAAGAGCTAGTGCAAAAATTGTAAAGGATATGATGAATAATTTCATATCCTTTATTTATTAGGAAAGAAATTATCGGTATTAACTGCAAGATGGGGTGTGAATCATTAGATAATACCTGCCTTTATGAATAAAATTAAACTAAATTCATAAAGAAAAAGGGGGATTACTTGTGAACACGAAAAAAGGAGAAGTTGGGAATTTACAGGTCGGCATGTACGGTATAGGAAACTTTGCGGCACAGCTATCATGGACAATGGTAAGCACATATTTGGCAATTTTCTATACCGATGTGTTTGGATTGGCACCGGCTGCAGTTGCACTATTGATGCTGATTGCCAAGGTATGGGATGGAATTAACGATCCAATCATGGGAGTTATCATGGAGAAAAATAATTCCAGATTTGGAAAGTACAGACCATTCATCGTAGTGGGAACTATCGTGTTGGTTGTATTTACAATTCTCACATTCACAGTTCCAAATTTTGGTTCCACAGGAAAACTTGTGTGGGCATATGTAACCTACATCTGTCTTGGAATGTCATACACAATGGAAAACGTACCATTCAACGCACTTCCATCGAGAATGACAAAGAACCCAAACAGAATCAATCAGCTATTTTCTGCCAGCATGATGGGTGGCGCTTTCGGTGGAATGGTCCTCATGTCATGCACACTTCCAATTGTTATGGCGCTTGGAAATGGTGACCAGGCAGTAGGATATCAGAGAACAGCAGCCTTATATGCAATTGTAGCTGTAATACTTAATCTAATCGTTGTATATTTTTGCAAGGAAAATGTTGAGACTGTTGAAAAGGCAAAGCAGACTGTAACAACAAAGGAATTGGTAGTTGCTGTTTTGAAAAACAGAAATCTTATGCTGTTATTGATTTACACATTGATTCTAATGATTTCTGTAATGGGGCGCGTTGGCGTAATGATTTATTTCTATATGTATTGCGTCGCAAACCCTGCATTGATGGGCGTGCTTATGATTATCCCTAATATTGCTGGAATGCTCGTAATGCCATTTTGCCCAGTTCTCATGAGAAAATTTGGAAAGAAAAATGTGGCAATTGCTGGAGTTTTAATCGGCTCATTTGGACTTGGAATGATGTTCTTTGGACCATATACAAATATGCCTTGGATGATACTTGCAAGCATCGTTTACGGCTGCTATAGCATTGGAAGCCCTTGCGGTGGTGGACTTTTGATTGACGCAGTTGATGAATATGAAAAGAAAAATGGTGTGAGAACAGAAGGCTTGGCTTTCTCTCTCAGCGGCTTGATGAATAAAATTGGTGGTGGAATAGGAAGTGCTGCAGGCGTTGCATTGATTGGATTCTTTGGCTACACAAATAACGCAGAGCTCACACCAACAATTTTGAAAGGAATCAACGTAGGTGCAAACCTTATGCCAATAGTCATGATGTTGTTAGCATTGGTGCCATTGTTCTTCTTTAATGCAAAGGAGAGCAACGGACCTGTTGAAAATAAAGAGACTGTAGCTCAGGACCAGAAGGCTACAGCATAAAAATAGGAAGAGGCATTATATAATGAGTGAAATTTTAATACATACAAAGAAGGGCATAATTCGAGGTGAAGGAAAAAATGGGTACAGTGTTTTTAAGGGTATTCCATTTGCAAAGCCACCAGTTGGTAAACTGCGTTGGAAAGCGCCTGTGCCTGTGGAGCCTTGGGGTGGAGTTTTAGATGCAACTGAGTTTGCACCAATTTGCCCGCAGGGGGTTCCAGCGCCACCTAATCCATACTTTAATGAGTTTTACAGCGATAAAAAATATCAGCGTGAAATGAGCGAGGACTGCCTGTATCTGAATATATGGGCACCAGAAAATGCTGAGGGCAAGAAGCTTCCTGTGGCGTTTTATATTCACGGTGGCGGCTTCGGTGGCGGCTACAGTTCTGAAATAGAATTTGATGGTGAAGCATTTTGCAAAGAGGACGTGATTTTGGTAACTATCGCATATCGCGTTGGCGTTTTTGGATTTCTCGCTTTGCCACAGCTTGATGCAGAAAATGAGAACCATATTTCCGGAAACTATGGAATGCTAGATCAGATTGAGGCTTTAAATTGGGTTTATGAAAATATTGAAAGCTTTGGTGGAGACCCTGAAAATATCACCGTCTTTGGTCAATCTGCAGGCTGCATGAGTACCCAGATTCTCATTTCAAGCCAACTCACCGAGGGCAAAATCGCAAAGGCTATTTTTATGAGTGGTCTAACCTGCGATGATGAGTTCCTGTTTACTCCAACTTTAAAAGAGGAAGAGGAATGCTGCAAGGAAATGCTAGAAGAGCTTTGTGATTTGTCCGTGGCTGAGCTTAGAGAACTCAACGAAGAGATTTTGCTGAAAAAGCATGAGGCTTTCAATATGAAAATGATGAAAAAAGCCTTTGAAGAGGGGAGTGCAGGTGGACTTTTGATTGTCCCAAATGTGGATGGACACCTACTTAAGAAAAATGTCCGTGAAACATTTGCGGCAAATGAATTCCACAAGATTCCTTACATGGTTGGCTGCGTGTTAGAAGATTTGGGAACAACAGACGATGACAGGAAAAATAATGTTCCTGGATTGCTGTTGGAGCAGGCAAAAAAATGGGCCCTAAAGCAAGAGGAGGCTACAGGCATTCCTTCATATGTATATTCATTCGATTATATTTTGCCGGGAGATGAAAAACCAACTTGGCATTCACTGGAGCTTTGGTACGTGATGGGCACCTATGGTAGAAGCTGGCGCCCAATGACAGAGGCAGATGCAGCCCTGTCTAGAGAAGCAGTTAAATGCTGGACCAATTTCATGAAAACAGGAAACCCTGAAAGTGCCGAAACTGAGGAGTGGAAGCCATATACAAATAACAATAGGTTTGTCAGACATTTCGTATAACCCATAGTCTAAACAAGAGAGCAGGTGCAAAAAGATGCACTTGCTTTTTTGTTGTGCTATAATGTATCAGATTACGTGCGTCTATTTTTAGCGCACGATTTTAGGAGCGAATTCTAATGAAAATATTAATAACGGGTGCAGCAGGATTTGTTGGAAAGAATCTTGTTGAGACTCTAAAGTGCGCAGCCGATGGCAGGGACAAATTCCACGTGCTAGACACTGATGAAATCACAGTATATGAATATGATAGGGACTCTACTCCTGAGGAGCTTGACCGATACTGCAGCGATTGCGATTTCGTTTTCAATTTGGCAGGTGTCAATCGACCAAAGGACAACAGTGAGTTCATGGCAGGCAACTTTGGTTTTGCCAGCACACTTTTAGACACACTTAAAAAACATAACAATACATGTCCAGTAATGCTTTCTTCTTCAATTCAGGCTACCTTGTTGGGGCGTTATGCAGGAAGTGAGTACGGACAGAGCAAGCTTGCAGGCGAGGAGCTCTTCTTCAAATATGAGCAGGAGACAGGAGCCAAGGTTTTGGTTTACCGCTTCCCAAATCTTTTTGGAAAATGGTGCAGACCAAATTATAACTCAGCAGTAGCTACATTCTGCAATAACAAGGCAAACGACCTTGAGATTACAGTAAATGACCCTAGCACAGAGCTTGAGCTTGTATATATAGATGATTTAGTAAATGAAATGGTCGATGCCCTTCGAGGTGATGAGCATCGTTGTGATTTTGATGATGAGGGCCAAGTAGTTCCAGATACAGCTGGAAAATATTGCTATGTCCCAGTTTCTCATCATGTAACTTTGGGAGAAATAGTTGAGCTGCTTGATAGCTTCGTAGCTCAGCCTCAAACTCTTATGATGCCAGCCATTCCAAATGGAAGCTTCGCAAAAAAGCTTTATAGTACTTACCTTAGCTACTTGCCAAAGGACAAGGCTTGCTTTGATTTGAAAATGAACGTGGACAACCGTGGCTCATTTACAGAGCTTCTTAAAACTACAGACCACGGACAGTTCTCGGTAAACATTTCAAAGCCAGGCATCACAAAGGGCCAGCACTGGCACCACACAAAATGGGAATTCTTCATCGTAGTTTCAGGTCATGGCTTGATTCAGCAGCGTCGAGTTGGCGTAGATGAAAATGGAAATCCATTCCCTATGATTGAGTACGAGGTTAGCGGCGAGAAAATCCAGGCAATCCACATGCTTCCGGGATATACGCACAACATCATCAATCTTTCCGAGACAGATGATTTAGTAACCCTCATGTGGGCAAACGAATTACTGGAGCCTAACCGCCCAGACACCTACTTCGAACCCGTCTAACCAATCGTATAGGTCCGGAGATAATTATTAGATAGTTTAATTTAATAAGTGAGCATGTAGCTATCAAGCTCTAAGTGTTGCTGCAGGGAACGTTTCAGTGACCGGAAGCAATATCTTAGGCTTGAGAGCGTAACATGCGGACTAGAGGTATTCAAATGTTTAAGAATAATGGAAAACTTAAGTTATTAATTATAGTAGGAACTCGTCCTGAGATTATTAGATTGGCTGCAGTAATTAAGAAGTGCCGCAAGTACTTCGACTGCGTCCTTGCTCACACAGGACAGAACTACGATTACAATTTAAATGGTGTATTCTTCAAGGATTTGCAGCTTGATGATCCTGAAGTTTACATGGATGCAGTTGGTGACAATCTTGGTCAAACTGTTGGCAATATTATTGCTCGTTCTTATGAGCTTATGGTTGAGATACAGCCAGACGCTCTTTTGATTCTTGGTGACACAAACTCATGCCTTTCAGCAATTGCTGCAAAACGTCTTCATATTCCAATTTTCCACATGGAAGCTGGAAACAGATGCAAGGACGAGTGCCTCCCAGAGGAGACAAATCGTCGTATCGTAGATATCATTTCCGATGTAAACATGGCATACTCAGAGCATGCACGCCGCTACTTGGCTGAGTGCGGTCTTCCAAAGGAGCGTACATATGTGACAGGTTCACCAATGGCAGAGGTTCTTCACGAGAATCTTGAGGCTATTGAGGCCAGCGATGTTCTTGATAAGCTTGGACTTGAGCCAAAGAAATACATTCTCCTTTCTGCACACCGCGAGGAGAATATTGATACAGAAAAGAATTTTACATCACTTTTCACAGCAATCAACAAGCTTGCAGAAAAGTATGACATGCCAATCCTTTACAGCTGTCACCCACGTTCTCGCAAGCGTCTTGAGGCTACAGGCTTCAAGCTTGACCCACGTGTGAGAATGCATGAGCCACTTGGTTTCCACGATTACAATCACTTGCAGATGAATGCATTTGCAGTAGTTTCAGACTCGGGTACACTTCCTGAGGAGTCTAGCTTCTTTACAAGCATCGGCAAGCCATTCCCAGCGGTATGTATTCGTACATCTACTGAGAGACCAGAGGCCCTCGATAAGGCATGCTTCATCATCGCAGGTATTGATGAGAAGTCTTTATTACAGGCAGTAACAACTGCAATCGACATGAACGAAAATGGCGACTACGGCATTCCAGTACCTGACTACGTAGAAGAGAATGTATCTACAAAGGTTGTTAAAATCATTCAGTCATACACAGGAATCGTAAATAAGATGGTATGGAGAAAAGAGGTTTAATAATGAATTGCGAATTATTTAAAGATAAAACACTTATGATTACTGGAGGTACAGGTTCATTCGGAAGTACAGTTCTCAAGCACTTCCTTGATTCTGACCTCAAAGAGATCCGCATTTTCTCACGTGATGAGAAAAAGCAGGATGATATGAGACATCAGCTTCAGGCTGAGCACCCTGACCTTGCAGGTAAGGTGAAATTCTACATCGGTGATGTTAGAAACATGCGCTCTGTTCAGGATGCTATGCCAGGTGTTGATTTCATTTTCCATGCAGCAGCACTCAAGCAGGTTCCTTCATGCGAGTTCTTCCCAATGGAAGCTGTTCGTACAAATGTTGAGGGCACTGATAATGTTTTACATGCAGCTGTAGAGGCTGGCGTTCAGCGTGTAGTTTGTCTTTCAACTGACAAGGCAGCATACCCAATCAATGCCATGGGTATTTCAAAGGCTATGATGGAGAAAGTTATCGGAGCAAATGCTCGTGTGGCAGCAGGCAAGACAACAATCTGTTGTACACGTTACGGTAATGTTATGTGCTCTCGTGGTTCGGTTATTCCTCTTTTCATCGACCAGATCAAAGCAGGAAATCCTATCACAATCACAGACCCAAGCATGACTCGTTTCCTTATGAATCTTGACGAGGCAGTTGCCCTTGTTATGTTTGCATTCGAGCACGGAGAGCCAGGTGACTTATTCGTTCAAAAGTCAGATGCTTCTACAATCGGAGATTTAGCAAAGGCTGTTCAGCAGCTCTTTGGAGATACAGGCACAAAGATTATCGGTACACGTCATGGTGAGAAGCTTTATGAGACACTTATGACAAACGAAGAGTGCGTTCGTTCAGTAGACATGGGCAACTATTTCCGCGTACTTCCAGATGGTCGTGACCTTAACTACGACAAGTTCTTCGTAGATGGTCAGGTTCATACAATGGCTAATGATGCCTACACATCACACAACACAAATCGTCTTGATGTACAGGGCACAGTAGACAAAATCATGACTACAGATTATGTTCGTGAAATGCTAGAAAAGTTTAAAAATAGCTAGTAATTATCAAGCTCTGAGTGTTACCGAAGGAGACGTGTTAGTCGACGTAGGTAATATCTCAGGCTTGAGACTGTAACTAGCGAGAAAAAACTAGGAGTAAAAAATGAAAGAGAAAATAAAGTGGTTTGTGATTCTCCACATAATAATTTTGATTTATTCATTGAGCGGTATCAGTTCTAAGACTGCTGCTAGCTATGACTTTTTGAGTCTTCAGTGGATTATTTTCTATGGACTTGTTGTTTGTATTTTAGGCTTCTATGCTATTGCGTGGCAGCAGGTTTTAAAGCATTTACCTCTTATCACAACCTATGCAAACAAGGCAGTTACTACAATCTGGGGCCTCATTTGGGGATTGCTTGTTTTTGGAGAGGCAATCACACCACAGAAGGTCATTGGTGCAGCAGTAGTAATTTTTGGTGTATACCTTGTTGTATCTGGTGATGAAGAAGTCAATTCAAAGAAAAATGATGAGGAGGTAAAAGAGAATGATTAAATTTGCACTTATTATGCTCTTTGGTACCTTCATTGCATCATGCTCACAGATTGTACTTAAGAAAGCAGCAGAAAAAGAATATCCAAGCAAAATTGCAGAGTATTTAAATCCAGCAGTTATGGGAGCCTACATCGTATTCTTCGGAGCTTCAATCTGCTCAGTATTTGGATACAAGAAAGTGCCTCTTTCCCTTGGCCCAATCCTTGAGGCTACAGGCTACGTTTGGGTTGCCATATTAGGAAAAATTTTCCTCAAGGAAAAAATCGGCGCAAAGAAGGCAACAGGTTTATTCGTAATTATCATTGGTATTGTTATTGCCAGCTTTGGTTCAGATATCGCAAATGCGATAATTTCACTTTTTTAATAGGATTTTAAAATGAGTAAAAAAACAAAAAGTATCGTAAGTACCACTATTCTTATTACGATACTATCAATGTGCTTCAAGCTGCTAGGGTTTGTAAAACAAGCCGTAGTAGCTTATTATTTCGGCACAACGGCGGATACAGATGCATACTATTTGGCCTTTGGATTTGTAGGTACTCTTACATCTGCTTTTATTAGAGCCATAACACTTTCACTGGTCAGCATATACACCCACACCCTTGTAAATAAGGGACGCGATGCTGCATCCAAGCTCATCAGTGCATGCCTTGAGCTTTTGGTTCCGGTGGTCATGATGGTCACAGTGCTGGCATACATTTTTACACCGCTGATATCGGCAATGCTTTCGGTGGGATGGAGCGATAGCCCTGAAAAGGTTCAGCTGCTACAAACGTATTTACGAATCTGCTATCCATTTTTCTTGTTCGCAGTAATCACACTTGTTTGGACATCTGTTATGGATGCCAACAAAGATTTCGTGGTTAGTAGAACGGAGTCAGCAATAACCAGCACGGTTACCATTGCTTGCTGCGTTCTCCTTAGTCAAATGAAGGGCGTAGATGTTTTGGTCATCGCCCAATATATTAGCTACATTGCCTTCGGAACCCTTTTGTTGATCCGTGGCCGCAGGTACTTCAAGCTTTCCTTTGTAAAATTCAAGGAAGTGCCAGAGGTTAAAACTGTTTTGATGACAGCGGGCCCTCTTTTCATAGGAAACTCAGTAGCTCAGATTAATAGAATCGTAGACAATTCATTGTCCACAGGCATCAACGATGGAGCGCCAACAGCCCTCACCGATGCAGTTACACTAGAGGAGTTTGTTACATTCCTTCTCATCAACAATCTTGTGGACGTGCTATATGTTAACTTCTCAAATTACACAGCCAGCGGCGATTTTGAGAAAATGACTGATGTCATGAAAAAGGCTATCAACATCATGATTTGTATCATGATTCCGGTTACGGTGGTTACATGCCTTACGGCAGATTCTATTGTTTCCATTGCCTTTGAGCGCGGCCAGTTCGATGGCACCTCAGTTGGAATGGTTACAGCAGCCCTTATTGGTTACGCCATAGGCTTTACTATTATGGGCGTTAGGGATATAGTTATTCGTGGTCTTTATTCCTTTAAGGATACGAAGAGGCCAATGATTACCGGATTTTTTGCAATGGCTTTTAATGTGGTATTCAGTATCGTGCTTTCGCGATATATCGGAATAATGGGTATTACCCTTGCCAGCTCAATCAGTATGTTAATCAACTTCCTGATTAACGCACACATGATCAAGAGTCACATACCAGGCTACAGATTTTCTGCTCACCTTCCAGTGCTTATAAAACAGCTGCCGGGTGTGGTATTTATCGTAGCCACTGTATATGTTGTAAAAATGATATTTACCAATAATATTCTCGTATTCGGCTTCTCAGCCCTCATCGGACTTGCAGGCTACGGACTACTCCTTCTTTGCATGCGCATCGAAGAGGTGGAATATTTGAAATCGAAAGTATTTAGTCGATTAGGCTTAGCAAAATAATTGACTAGCCATCGTTGATAATTAACGAGTTATTATTGTATTTTTAAGGTTATTTATTTTAATTAGTTTTATATAAACAAGCACCTGATAAATATTTTAAATAGCTGGTAGCTATCAAGCTCTGAGTGTTGTCGAAGGAAGCGTGTTAGCTGACGAAGACAATATCTCAGGCTTGAGAGCGTAACCAGCAAGTTAAAAACTCAGTAGGTGCTAGGTGTAATAAGGAGGAAATTATGATTCCAGTTATGAATGTGCAAAGACAGTATGCTTCTTTGCAGGAAGAATTAGATAATGCAGCTCTTGAGGTACTTCACTCAGGCGGATATATTTTAGGACCAAAGGTAACAGATTTTGAAAAACAGTTTGCAGACTACTGCGGCGCTAAGTATGCAGTTGGTGTAGGCAATGGTACAGATGCTCTTGTTATCGCGCTTTTAGCTGCAGGCATTGGCCAGGGTGACGAGGTCATCACAACTGCTATGACATTTGTTTCCACAGCAGAGGCGATTGCTCAGGTTGGCGCTACACCAGTATTTGTAGACATTGATTCTGAGACTTACACAATGGACCCAAGCAAGCTTGAGGCAGCTTTCACATCAAAAACAAAGGCTGTCATCCCTGTTCATATTTATGGTCAGGCTGCAGATATGGATGAGATTTGCAAAATCGCTCATAGCCACAACGCTCTTGTTATCGAGGATTGTGCTCAGGCTGCTGGAGCAAAATATAAGGGACGTCGCACCTGCTCACTTGGTGACATCGCTTGCGTTTCATTTTTCCCTACAAAGAACCTTGGCGCTGCTGGTGATGCAGGTATCATCGTGACTAGCAACGAGGATTTATATAAGGGCTGCATGGCATACCGCGTTCACGGTTCTGGCCTCAACGGTGCTTACACATACGCTAGACTCAATGGACAGGAGTTCGACGAGAGCAAAATTGATTTCCACGGAAATCTTCCAAAATACTACAACTATTTAGTAGGCTTCAACTCAAGACTTGATGCTCTTCAGGCAGCTATGCTTTCTGTAAAGCTTCCACATTTAGATGATTGGAACGAGCGTCGTCGTCAGATTGCAGCAATCTACAATGAAAAAATTACAAACGACAAACTTTCAAAGCCAGTAGTAGCTGATTACAACGAGCACATCTTCTACGTTTACCCAATGAAGGTAAATGACAGAGCAAAGTTTAGAGCATACATGGAAGAAAAGGGCATTGCAACAGGTGTTTACTTCCCAGTTCCAATGCATGAACAGGCTTGCTTCGGACAGCTTGGTTACAAGCATGGTGATTTCCCAGTTGCTGAGGATTTGGCAGAGCACGGAGTTACAATCCCTATGTTCCCAGAGCTCACAGACGAAGAAATCCAGACAGTAATTGATGCTATAAATGCATATACAGAATAAATAGGGTTTATATTTACACTTTATTATGGTAAAGTAAAGGAGTATGCGTGGAGCACACGTATACTCCTATTTTAGTTAATAATAACAAGCTCTAGAACATGTTGGAAGGCGCGAGCAGGAAGGCTCCATCCGAACAAGGAGGGACCCTTTGGGAGGATTCCTTGTGAAGGAATGGAAGGTGGCCTGCGGGAGTTTTGAAAGACTAGGTTGAGCTTGTTATAGATGGAGGTAAAAATGAGCAAGGGAATAGGTACTAGATGTGTGCAGGCTGGTTATACTCCAGGAAATGGCGAGCCACGTCAGATTCCAATTGTGCAGTCTACAACTTTTAAATATGACACAAGTGAGGACATGGGAAAGCTTTTTGATTTAGAGGCTTCAGGATATTTCTACACACGTCTTCAAAATCCAACAAATGACTATGTCGCTGCAAAAATCGCAGCCCTCGAGGGTGGTACAGCAGCAATGCTTACATCATCAGGACAGGCTGCAAACTTTTTTGCGCTTTTCAATATTTGTGAGTGCGGCAGCCATATCGTAGCGTCATCTTCAATTTATGGAGGTACATTCAATCTCATCGAAGTTACCATGAAAAAAATGGGTATTGATGTTACATTTGTTTCTCCAAAGGCTACAGAGGAAGAGCTAAACGCAGCATTCCAGGATAATACTCGCGCGGTGTTTGGTGAGACTATCGCTAATCCAGCGCTTACAGTTTTGGATATCGAGAAATTTGCAAAGGTTGCTCATGAGCATGGGGTTCCACTTATTGTTGATAATACATTCCCTACACCTGTAAACTGCCGTCCAATCGAGTGGGGCGCAGATATCGTTACACACTCTACTACAAAATACATGGATGGCCACGGTGCAGCAGTTGGTGGATGTATCGTAGATTCAGGAAAGTTTGATTGGATGGCTCACGCTGACAAATTCCCAGGACTTTGCACACCAGACGACAGCTATCACGGCATCATATACGCTGAGAAATTCGGCAAGGAAGGCGCATTCATCACAAAAGCTACAGCACAGCTTATGCGTGACTTTGGATGCATCCAGTCACCTCAGCATGCATTTATTTTAAATCTTGGACTTGAGTCACTTCACGTGCGTATGCCACGTCACGTTGAAAACGGTCTTGCAGTAGCAAAATTCTTAAAGGATCAGCCAGAGGTTGCAAAGGTTACATACCCAGGTCTTGAGGGGGATGAGTACTATGAGATGGCTCAGAAATATCTTCCTAATGGCGGTTGCGGTGTTGTTTCCTTCGAGCTCAAGGGTGGACGTGCAGCAGCAGAGTCTTTCATGAAAAAGCTCAAGCTCATCGCTATCGAGACACACGTTGCCGATGCTCGTAGCTGCTGCTTGAATCCAGCCACATCTACACATCGTCAGATGACAGATGAGCAGCTTGAGGCAGCTGGCATCCCAGCAGGCCTTATCCGCGTATCTTGCGGTCTTGAGGACAGCGAAGATCTTGTTGCTGACATTGCACAGGCATTAAAATAATTTTTCCACAGCTAATTACCCAGTAACAAAATCGAAAGTGGCAAAACAAATTATATTAGAGTAAAATAATGTAGATTACAGAATGAGATGGTTACAATAACCATCTCTTTTTTTAGGAGAAATTATGTTATTTAATTCATATATTTTTATATTTTTATTTTTACCAATTTGCATAGTGGGATATTTCCTTTTGAACAAAACAGGGAAATATCAGCTGGGGCACGCCTTTTTGCTGGGCATGTCATTGTGGTTCTATGGCTATTTTAATCCGGCCTATCTGCTTATTATCATTTCCAGTGTTTGCGTCAACTACACTATTTTCCGCCTCATGGACAGACGTCAAAATGTAGCTCTTCTAAACGCTTCCATTGAAAATCCAGAATTAGATATTGTTCCAAACACAAGAGTTGGACGATTAAACTCCTGCAAACCTATCATGGTTCTCGGGGTTGCTATCAATCTTGGCATCATATTCTATTTCAAGTACATGGATTTCTTCATTGAAAATGTTAATGCCATCGCCAAAACTGATTGGCCACTTATGCACATCGTGCTGCCTCTTGGTATTAGCTTTTTCACATTCCAGCAGATTTCCTTTATCGTGGACGCCTATAGAGGCGAGGTTCCTAAATACGACTTTTTAACATATGCTTGCTACGTTACATTTTTTCCACAGCTGATTGCTGGCCCTATCGTTACTCATGATGAGCTCATTCCACAGCTTCGTGACGTTAAAAAGAAGACAATCAATTGGGACAATATGGCAAAGGGCTTTTATATGTTTGCCCTGGGCCTCGGCAAAAAAGTATTGTTAGCAGATGTGTTTGGCGTAGCTGTTAGCTGGGGCTTCAATGACGTCTCAGGCCTAAAGGCCACAAACGCAATTATGGTATTGTTAGCATATTGCTTCCAGTTGTACTTTGATTTTAGTGGATATTGCGACATGGCCATTGGACTTGGCCAGATGCTAAATATAGATTTGCCGGTGAATTTCAATTCGCCATACAAGGCTCTTACAATCACCGATTTTTGGAATCGTTGGCACATGACTCTCAGCCGATTTTTCACCAGATATGTCTACATTCCATTAGGTGGCAATCGCAAGGGAAATATTCGTACATACGTTAATTTATTCATCGTATTTTTGCTTAGTGGCTTCTGGCATGGCGCTGCATGGACCTTTGTGCTGTGGTCTGTACTCAATGGTATTTTTGTAATCATCACGAGAATGTTCAGAAAAACCTTCGAAGAGATGCACCCAGCATTGGGCTGGCTCATTACCCAGGGATTTTTCAACCTTACATTGGTGTTCTTTAGAGCCAATACAATCGGCGATGCAATAGAGTTTATCAAGCAAATTCTCTATGTTGATTTTACAAATATCGATGTAAATATTTTGCACGCCTTCCAGACACCGATGTTGAAATTCTTCTTGGACGGAACGGCTGTGACTAATTCATTGCCATTTATATATGTTGGAATGTATTACTTCCTTGCTCTATTCATAGTTTTAGGATGTAAGAATTCTCATGAGAAAATGGTGAGCTTTACCGTAAATGCGAAATCCTTAATTTGGACTGCGGTGCTACTTGCAGCCAGCATTTTGTCGTTTAGTGGAATCAGCACATTTTTATATTTTAATTTTTAGTAGAGATAGCCTATAACTTACACACCTAAGTTTTACTTAAGCGAAGGGATACTTTGGTGTGAAAGCGTAACAGGCAGGAGATATAAATGAAGGTTAAAGAAAAAAGTAAAAAATGGCTCATAGCAGCCTTGGCACTTGCTCTTGTTATTCTTACAGCTTGCGCCGGAATAATCATATATGTGGATCCATATTTTCATTATCATGCTCCAATCAGTGGATTGTATTATGAGCTTGATAATGAGCGTAGCCAAAACGATGGTATCATCAAGCATTTTGAGTATGATGGAATGATAATCGGCACATCTATGGCGGAGAATTTCAAAACCAGTGAGGCAGAGGAGCTCTTCGGTGGCACATTTATTAAGGTTCCATTTGCAGGAGGTACCTACAAGGAGCAAAACGATAATATCGCAAATGCGATAGAAGCAAACCCTAATTTGAAAACTGTAATTCGCCCTCTTGATTATGCCTACCTTATGGACGACCCTGATAGAGTTCGCGACGATTTGGGCTCTTATCCAGATTATCTTTATGATAACAATCCGTTTAATGACGTAAATTATATTTTCAACAAGGACATACTTTTTAATATTTGCCTACCAATGCTTCAGCATACTAACTCTGATAAAAAAAGTGGCATTACTAGCTTTGACGATTATGCCAACTGGATGGATGAGGTTGAGTTTGGTGCAGATGTGGTTCTTGGAGATAGAACAGAGTACAAATCACCAGAAAGCGTTCAGCCATTTGTGGACGAGGTTAAGGAAATGGTTGAGGCAAATATTACTCAAAATGTTACTGACCTTGCTAAGGCAAATCCGGATGTTGATTTTTACTACTACCTGACTCCTTATTCAATTGCATGGTGGGGCTCACAGGTGGAGCTTGGAAACGCTAACCGCTGGATTGAGGCAGAAAAATACGCAATTGAGCTGATGCTTGAGTGCGATAATATTCATTTATATTCCTTTAATAACGAATTTGATATAACAACAAACCTTGACAATTACAGTGATGAGTGTCATCATGGGGAGTGGATTAATACTCAGAATTTAGCATGGATATACTCAGGGACAGATGAGTTAACTGCCGAAAACTATGAAGACTACATCGCAGTCGAGAAGGATTTTTATCTTAATTATGATTATAATTCACTGATTAGGTGAGTTTGTAGCTATCAAGCTCTTGGGGCTACTCAAGGGAGACATGTTAGTCGACCTGAGTGACCTCGAGGCTTGAGAGCGTAACAAACGGAGTAGAGCTAGAGTGCCCTACGGGAGCAAGAAAAACTACAAGGAGTCATATATTATATTATGATTGAAATTAAAAATATTAAGAAAAAATACAAGCGTCACCATGTTCTGAATGGTGTTGACTTTGTTGTGGAGCCAGGAGAGATTGTGGGTATCCTTGGCGAGAACGGCAGCGGCAAATCTACGCTGCTTACAATTATGGCAGGTTTGCAAAAGCCTGACAGTGGATTTTTCAATATTGACGGCAAGGATTTGTTGAAAAATACCAGAATTAGAAATGAGTTGGTATCATATGTTCCACAGGAAACTCCACTTATTACAGAGCTTACCGCCTGGGACAATCTTAGAATGTGGTACACTCCAGAAAAATTAAAGAAGGAGCTTGAAGGTGGATTCCTTGCAATGCTTGGAATCGACCAGTTTATAAAGGTGCCAGTTAACCAGATGTCTGGCGGAATGAAAAAGCGACTTACAATAGGCTGCGCCATCAATTCCAATCCAAAGCTTTTGCTTTTAGATGAGCCAACTGCAGCCCTCGACTTGGTGTGCAAGGAGCGAATCTACACATACTTTGAGCAGTTCAAAAGACAGGGCGGTTCTCTTATTATTGCCACTCATGAGGTTCAGGAAATTGAGCTTTGCGACAAGTGCTTCATCCTCAAAGAGGGAGTACTTTCACCATATAAATACGACGGGGATATTCCTCATTTGATAGGAAGATTATAGAGCTATGGTTAAGTTTAGAGATTATTTAATTATTCAGTACAAACGAATCTTTAAGCTCCTTCCGGGAATCGTAGCCATGATTTTGGTTGTGGCAGCCCTTCTTGGTGCAGCAGGCGTAGCTCTTATGTATAGTGACGCCTACAATGAGGAGCAACAGAGATACAAACTTGGTGTTGTCGGCGACACCGATGACGAGATGATTAGCCTTGGAGTGTACATGATCGGCACTCTTGATGAGAGCAGGTACATGATCGAGCTGGTTGAGTTCGATGATGAAGAGGCAGCCAAGGACGCTATGCGTTCAGCAGATATTTCAGCCTATATCGTAATTACGGAGGAGTTCAGTGATGCGTTAAATGCCATGACCAACGATTCCAAGCTGAAATATTATGCCACCTCAGGTCAAAAGGGTATTTCAAATGTTATGATGGATGAAATC
This sequence comes from Pseudobutyrivibrio sp., assembly GCF_015057185.1. Classification (GTDB taxonomy): domain Bacteria; phylum Bacillota; class Clostridia; order Lachnospirales; family Lachnospiraceae; genus Pseudobutyrivibrio. The sequence goes on from NZ_SVEV01000002.1 coordinate 62,241, forward strand.
GCCGCCATTGCAACCAACATTATCGTATATTCGGAGACAGGCATTTGCACCCTGCGAGAAATAATGAAGCAGGAGGGCTTTGACAAGGCCACAAGACATGAAAATATCGATGACCTTTTCATGATTTACCTAGCTGCACTTATGATTCGTACAAATGTTGCAGAGATTACAGAATTGGGACTATCCGACGGACTTTCCACCCCAGCATATTATTTTGCAGGAATCCTTTCCTTCTTTATGCTGCTCTTGTCCTTCTGTGCTATTTCATTTTTCCTTGGACAGAAAAATGCCCAGTACAAATTCATGGGTTCTAAGGGCGTGACTGCCCGTTACCAGATTGTGGCAGAGTACATACCGTTTTTGACCATAAATGTTCTTTGCACAGCAGTCACACTTGGCGTCATGTTTGTGGTTATGCAGATGGGCATATTTGATATCCAGGAGATTGCAGGAAACACCATTAGAAACTTCCTTAATTTTGGAATCAAGCTTATTCCAGTGTGTATCATGTTCTCGGCACTCGGATTTATGATTTTTGAAATTCTAATTGGAGTTATCAACAAAATCCTTGTGGCATTTATGCTCTACATTGGTATGGGATATGTTTCAGGCTATTTTTACCCAAAGACATTTTTCCCAGAGCTTGTTCAGAAAATTGGAGAAAGCATTCCGTCGGGAGTGGCATTTGGATACATGGGAGAAGTTTTGAAGCGAGGCCATGAAGAAAAATATTTGCTAGCAATGCTTGGATATACAATTGCATTTTTGATTGTATCCATGGTACTTCGTCATCAAAAAATGAAATAAATTATGAGATACTTACTACTTTTAAAACGATTATTAAAAAAGAAAAGCTACATTGTTATGCTGCTAGTTGTTCCGCTGATGGTGTTCATGCTTAATATTATGAGCTCTGGGGACGCAGGACTTATGACAATTGGCGTTTATATCCCTTCCAATGATGAATATTCAAATAAATTGAGAGAGGATATCACAAACAATCCTGGGGCGCTGCAGTTCGTTTTTTACGATGATGAGGACGAACTTGTAAAGGCTGTGGAGAGACAGCAGGTAGCAGAGGCTTGGATAGTTCCAGAAAACTTTGAGAAAACAGTTACTGATATGGCAAGTCGTGGACGGACCAAGGAGAAAATCCAGATTGTCATCAGAGAATCAGGACTTACACATATGCTTGGTCGCGAGGTGCTTTGCTCTAGGGTTTACCCAATGGTTGCTAGACAAATCGCATTCAATTACATTTCAGAAAAAGTATATGATAATAATATGACCGAGGCTCAAATCGACAATATGGTTAACACCTACGACGAATATGGCATCAACGGAAACCTATTTGAAATGGGATATGTGGATCAAACTGATGCCAGCTCAGACGTTAGCTATTTGATGATGCCTCTTAGAGGAATACTCGCTCTTTGGCTTTTACTTTGCAGCGTGGCTGCATCCATGTATTACATTGAGGATGAGAAAAATGGTCTGTTTATTTGGTGGAAAACAAAGCTGCCATTGCTCAGGGATTTAGCATACTATCTTGTGATTGTTCTGATTCCTTCTATTATGGTGTTAATTGGCATGGCATATGGCGGAGTGTTTACTAGCCTAGGAAGAGAAATTGTGGCTATATTGCTCTATGATTTCGCTATAATAGCCTTGGCAAACGTTTTACGACTTTTAATTGGTTCCATAAAGGGGCTGGGAATTATTACCCCTATTCTAATTATGGCATCAGCAATATTTTCACCAGTATTCATCGATATTAAAGAGGGCAGAAACCTACAGAAATTTTGCCCCACATTTCACTATTTGTATTGCATTCATGATGAATATTTTGTAAAATCATTGTTGGTATTTGGTATATTATTGTTAATGATATGGTATTTATTAAATACTTTGAAAAATCATATTAAGTAAATGGGAGGAAGAAATATGATATGTTCTAAATGCGGACATGAGATTAACGGTGTTGTTAAGTTCTGTCCTAAATGCGGAAATCCAATGGTAGAAGCTGAACCAGCAGTAGAAGAGACTCCAGTAGAGGAGACACCGGTAGCTGAGGAAGCACCAGCTGTAGAGGAGACACCAGTGGCTCAGGATGCTGTAGATCCAGATGCTACTACAGTTTTCCAGGAAACTCAGCCAACACAGGAGGCTCCAGCATACGAAGAGGCTGTTACAGAGCAGCTTTCACCAGAACAGCTTAATTCAAATCAGCAGTTTGAAGACCAGCAGTTCCAGGGACAGCAGCCATACTATAGCCCAATTCCAGAGGCTGCTCCAACAAAGAAAAAGTTTGGAATTAAGGCAATTATTATTATCGTTGTTGCAGTTATTGCAGTTGCAGCAGCAGTAGGCGCTATTTTCTACTTTAACAAGGCTGCATTTACAAGCGGTAAGAAGCTTTTAAAGGATTCAATTTCAAATGCAGTAGATGATTCGTTTGCAGATAGTGCTGCATTTTATGATGAAAACACTAACCTTCATAAAGATGGTACAGTAACAACAACCCTTACTCTTGATGAGGGGCTCAAGGATATGTTAGAGGATTACGGAACTGACCTTGATTGGTTAGATTCTGCACACTTTACAATCAAGGTTTCAGGTGATGACGAAGATTTACTTAGCATGGATATGGTTGGTGGAATCAACAGCGTTGATGTTGTATCCCTTGTTTACCTTATGGATTTGTCAAAGGAAATGGGATATATGCAGATTCCTGAGCTGTCAGACCAGTATGTTAAATTCGATTTCGGTTCATTATCTGATGAAGATATAGACGCATTATTTGCTTATTACAAGAACCTTAACGGTACTGAGCAGCAGATTCTTTCATCAGATGAAATGAGAAAGCTTGCGGTTAAATATACAGAGCTTGCATTAGATGAGATTGATGATGTTGATAAGGACAAAGAAGAAATCGAAGCTGACGGTGTAGAGGCAAAATACTATGCTCTTTCTACAACAATAGATGAGAGAACAATCGCAGCTATGTCAGTTGCTGTTGGTAACGAAATTCTTGAGGACAAAGATCTCAAGGAAGCAATGAGAGTTATGTATGACTATGAGAAATCATTAGAGACAGCATACGGCTCATCTTACAGCTATGATGATTATTTATATGAAGACTTTGATGAATTTGATGTAGACGATTCAGAGGATTTCGACGATTGGTATGAAGATTTCCTTGATGGAGTAGAATCTACTGTTAAGGAGCAGGAAAAGACACTTAAGAAGCTTGAAAAGCATGATGAGACCGGCGAAGAATACGGTGTACTTAATGTTTATGTAGACAATAAGGGTGAGTTGAAGGGTATCGATTTTGAGCCAGAAAATGAAGATGGTAAGCTCTATGCATACTATCCAGAGGATGGCGATGAGTTCGGTATGGAAATTGGTTTTGAGTCAGCTTATTCATCATCAGCATTTGTAGGTTCTGGTACAAATGATGGTGGAATAATTAATGGTGAGTTCAGACTTGAGTCAGATGATAGCGAGATTCTTGAAATCGAAGTAATTGACTACGATTCAGATGAGTACAAGAAGGGTAATCTCATTGGTGAGTTCGTACTCACTCCAGGCGAGGATGCTTACTTCGGATATGATACATTTAGCACAATGATGGCTACAATGAGCTATGACTTTGTATTCAAGGCTACAGGAGATGAGACAGATTGTTCTATTTCTCTAAAATCAGACACCACAGCATTTGCAACACTCGATGTTAAGGTTACTTATGGAGACGTAGACGCACATAGTGCTCCTAAGGATGCAATCGATGCTTTTGATGATGAGTCTATGGAAGCATATGCTGAATCAATAGACCTCAATACTCTTATTGATAATTTGAAAGAGGCTGGCGTTCCTTCAGAATACCTTGAGTTCTTAGAGCAAGAAGCTGAATATATGTACTAAATCTTAGATTTAGATAAAATTAATCCCCTGCTATTTGGCAGGGGATTTTGTATATTGACTAGGTGTTTTATTGTATTTCTTTTTAAATTGCCGATTGAAATGTGACAGGTTTTCAAAGCCTACCTGCTGGGATATTTCTAGTATTGTTTCCTCTGTGGATAACAGCATTCTGGCAGCCATTGATAGTCGATAATCGTTCAAATAAGTGATGAAGCTAACCCCGAAGGTTTCCTTGAAAAATCTCATGAAATGAGATTCGGAAAATCCAGCAAGAGCAGCCATTTCTGCCACGGTAATAGGTTCGCTGTAATGCAGCTCTACATGTTTGATAACCGGCTTTAGCTTGTCGATTCGTTTATTATTCTTGGAATTTATTTTCTCTTCGTATAATGTCACCAAATTAAATAGTAGCAAATACAAATTACCCTTGATGGCAAGCCCCCAGGCCCCCTCTCTGTGAGAGGAAATATTGTCATTTGCATCTAAATATTTCTTCAGGCTTTCGTAGCCAGTGACACCCTTTCTAAAAATCTTTGGAATCTCAACTGTATTCTCGAAAAATGGAAGCAGAAAAGTATCATAGAAATCATCCAGCGACGAAGAAAACATTTTCCCATTAAACAATATATTCTCATATTCCATGGAATCATCCTGATACTGGAAAATCCCATGAACATTTCCAGGGACAATAAAAGCTATGTCTCCTTTTTCCACATCATATTCTGAGCCATCAATGACAATAATCCCTCGCCCCTTTTTTATATAAATGAATTCCACGTCCTCATGCCAATGCAGTGGCACGCTGTCGAAATCCAGCGGAATAGTACAAGGGTAGGTATTGTACGGGATATTAAAATCAAAGTGACTTGTTTTTTCGTGTATAGCCTGATACTCATTTATATTAATCATAATTACAATGTAGAACTGCCATTGGACTTGCCTAGGGCAGGGCAGTTCTGTGCAAGCTTTTTCTGAACTCCGTGCAGAGAAATAAGTACATTTGATAGAATAGTATCACTTTTTAATAGATTTACGCAAGTCGTAGCCGAATCTATAGCAGTATACTCATAGTAGATTGTGACTTAGATTTTAGGTGAGCCCGTAATCTACAAGCTCACGGGTGTCTCAAGCGAAACATTATAATTATGCGATGCATAGAAAGTCTTGGAAAGCGCGAGCAGGGAAGTATCATGACGAGCTAGGAGGGCGCCACACGAAGTGTGGAAAGTTGCCTAGCGAAGTTATGAGGGGTGCCCTGCGGGAGCATGTAAAATTAGATTTGCATCGCCATATAGAATGGAGGGTAATATGACTGCAAATGAGTATATTAAGGTAAGATTCGGCCGCCACATGGACCAGTGCACTAATGAGGAAATCTACATTGGTTTGCTAGAATATGTAAAGGACAAAGCTAAGAGTAAGGAGATTCAGGGGGGCAAGAAAAAGCTGTACTACATCAGTGCGGAGTTTTTGATTGGTAAGCTCCTTTCTAATAATTTGATTAATTTGGGACTTTATGATGAGGTAAAGGCAGAGCTTGAGGCTTCCGGAAAATCACTTGCTGAGATTGAGGAAATCGAGGTTGAGCCATCTCTTGGAAACGGTGGACTTGGCCGTCTTGCTGCGTGCTTCCTAGATTCAATTGCAACACTTGGACTTAATGGCGATGGCGTTGGACTTGCATATCATATGGGACTTTTTAAGCAAGTGTTTAAAAATAATCTCCAGAACGAGGAGCCAAATCCTTGGAAGTCTGAGCACAGCTGGATGACAAAAACAGATAAAACATATCAGGTCGATTTCGGCGGCTTTAACGTACGTTCTCGTATGTATGACATAGATGTAACTGGTTATGATTCAGTTTCTACAAAGCTTCACTTGTTTGATGTTGAAACAGTAGATGAGTCAATTATCAAGGACGGCATCAATTTTGATAAGAGCGAATTTACAAAGAATTTAACACTTTTCCTTTATCCAGATGATTCTGATGATAATGGTAGATTGCTTCGTGTTTATCAGCAATATTTCATGGTATCTAATGCAGCTCAGCTCATTTTAGATGAGGCTGTAGAAAAGGGCTCAAACCTTTATGATTTGCCAGATTATGCTGTAATTCAGATAAATGATACACATCCATCAATGGTTATTCCAGAGCTTGTTCGACTCCTTCAGATTCGTGGCCTTACAATGGATGAAGCGATTGATGTGGTTTCTAAATGTACTGCATATACAAACCACACAATCCTCGCTGAGGCCCTTGAGAAGTGGCCAATCCACTTCATGATGAAGGCTGTACCACAGCTCATGCCTATAATTAGAGAGCTTCACAACCGCATTGCCAAGAAAGTGGCAGATCCAGATGTTGCCATCATTAAGGACGGCCTCGTACATATGGCACACATGGACATTCACTATGGTATTTCAATCAATGGTGTTGCGGCTCTCCATACTGAGATTTTAAAGGAGACAGAGCTTAACAAATTCTACAAGCTCTATCCAGAGAAATTTAATAACAAGACCAATGGTATCACATTCCGTCGTTGGTTATTATACTGCAATCCTGAGCTTGCAAAGCTCATCGAAGAGCTTATTGGACCTGGCTTTAAAAAGGATGCAACAGAACTTAAAAAACTTGAGCAGTTCATGAATGACGAAGCAGTAATCAAGCGTTTCCTTGATGTAAAGGATGCTCGCAAAGTCGTTCTCAAGAACTACTTAGCTAAGACACAGGGAATCCAAATCGATGAGAACAGCGTTTACGACATTCAAATCAAGAGACTTCATGAGTACAAGCGTCAGCAGATGAACGCTCTTTATGTAATCAATAAATACTTCGAAATCAAAGAAGGCAAAAAGCCAGCTCGTCCAATCACAGTTATTTTTGGCGCAAAGGCAGCTCCAGCTTATGTTATTGCAAAAGACATTATTCACCTTATCCTTTGCTTACAGGAAATCATTGCAAAGGACCCAGAGGTTAGCCCATACCTTAAGGTTGTAATGGTAGAAAACTACAATGTCACACTTGCAGAAAAGCTGATTCCAGCATGTGACATACACGAGCAGATTTCTCTTGCTTCAAAGGAAGCATCAGGTACTTCTAACATGAAGTTCATGCTCAACGGTGCCGTAGCCATCGGAACAATGGATGGTGCCAACGTAGAAATGCACGATTTCGTAGGTGATGACAATATCTTTATCTTCGGCGAAGACTCAGACACAGTTATCAAGCGCTACGCCGATGGTAGCTACTGCTCACGCGACTACTACGAAAAGGATGAAAACCTAAAGAAGTGCGTAGACTTCATCGTATCTGACAAACTCCTTGAAGTTGGCCAAAAGGAAAATCTTGAGCGCCTATACAACGAACTCCTTAACAAGGATTGGTTCATGACCTTCCCTGACTTCAAAGACTACTGTGCAACCAAGGAAAAAGCATACGCAGCATATGAGAACCGCACCGAATGGGGCCGCAAAATGATCAAAAACATCGCTAATGCAGGCTTCTTCTCAAGCGACCGCACAATCGAACAATACAACCATGACATCTGGAAATTGTAGACACACCGTGACACCTTGACCGGCAGGGGCTGGCGCCTACCCAAAAAGGGACCTGTGAATAGTAACTGAGGGTGTGGTGGCAGTAGTTGCTTTTGGGGAGATGTCATGGTAAAATGTTCACTAGTTGTGGCTCTTAGGGGCCTTAGATTAGGAGGATATTATATGGGAGCATGGATCGTTTTGCTCATTATCGTCGTTGTATTGGTTGTGCTTATTATTCTTCTCAACAGATGGAGTAAGAAGATGCAGGCTAGACAGGCTGAGCAGAGAGAGCAGATGGATGCGGTTGCACAGCAGGTTTCAATGCTTATCATTGACAAGAAACGTATGAAAATGAAGGAATCAGGACTTCCAGAGTCTATCATTTCAGCAACACCATGGTACGCTAAGAATTCAAAGGTGCCAGTTGTTAAGGCAAAGGTTGGACCTCAGATGATGACACTTCTTTGCGATGCTGAGATTTTTGATGAGATTCCTGTTAAAAAGGAAGTAAAGGCTACAGTTTCTGGTCTTTATATTACAAAGGTTAAGGGACTTCGCGGTGGCAATGTTCAGCCAGAGAAAAAGAAAAAGGGTCTTAGAGCTTGGGCACTCAGAAAGCGTAAGGAGCTTGAGGCAGAGCAGGCTACTTCAAAAAAGAAATAATTAAATTACTATGAGAGGTGCAAGCATTAGACTTGCATCTCTTTTTGTTTAAAAATCTATCTATAAGTGCTAAAATACTGCTATACGTAGATTTTGCTGGCTGGTTTTCGACACGTCAGCGGGATGTCATATTTGGCCTTCCGCAAAATGGAAGGTTCTATTATATGGAGGATGATATGAAAAACTTTAATTTGAGTATTAACAAGCTGATAGTATCATTGGTTTGCTTCGTTGGGGCGCTTGTTCTTGCACCTACAGTGACAGCTGAGGCTGCTTCTAACGATGAAATCCAGGCTATTACTCAGGTATTTGATAGCGCATATTACAAGGCTACATATCCTGATGTTGCTGACCGCTTCTCAAATGAAATTGATTATTTAAATCACTATCTTTACATTGGTATTTACGAGGGCAGAAATGCCAGCGGTACATTTAATGCTACTGACTATATGAACAAGAATCCTGACTTGGTAGCAATTTATGGTGATAATATGCCAGCATATGTTTACCACTATGTTCACGCAGGCAAGGCAGAGGGCAGAGATGCTACACCTACAGTTGGAGCTACTGATGTTGTTTTTCCACAGCAGTACACACTTCTTGGTACATATACTACAGAGTATGATGCAACAGCTGCTCGTGGCACTAATATTGCTATCGCTGCTAGCCATGTTAATGGCACAGTGGTTGCACCAGGCTCTACATTCTCAGCCAACCTTGCAATTGGACCTCGTACTGCAGCTAATGGTTTTGTAGAGGCTCCAGTTTTCATTAACAAGGAGCACGCTATGGGAATCGGCGGTGGTGTATGCCAGGTTTCATCTACAATTTACGCTGCTATGAAGACAGCAGGTATTTCTGCTTCTGAGCGCCATCCACATTCTCTTCCAGTTTATTATTTACCAGAAGGATGGGATGCAACTATCTCAGGCAATACCTTGGATCTTAAATTTGTAAATAGATACGATTCTAATATCTTAGTAAATATTACTGCCAATAACGGTATCCTTACAGCGGCACTTTACTTAGAGAACTAGAGAAAATTATTTTACTAAATTAGTATTTGACAGGAGACTATTATGATGGTCTTCTGTCAATTTGTGTAAAGGGGCACGTTATGGCAAAATTGTATTTCTATTATGGAGCGATGGGCTCGTCAAAGACAGCTAATGCGCTTATGACCCATTTCAATTACAAGGAGGTTGGGCAGAATGCCCTTCTGGTCAAACCTGAAATGGACACTAGATTTGGTGAGCGCGTTGTGCGTTCCCGTATTGGATTAGAAAATGAATGTGTCTTCTTAGAGGACTTGATGGAAATGTCTGAAGAGGAGATTAAAAAATACGATTGTATTATTGTTGACGAGGTTCAATTTGCTACACCTGAGCAGGTTGATTACTTGTCTGATATTGTTGACTTTATGGATGTGCCAGTTGTGGCATATGGACTTAGAGCTGACTTCATGAATAAATTGTTCCCAGGCTCAGAGCGCCTGATTGCAATTGCTGATGTTATTCACGAGGTCAAAACAGTTTGCTGGTGTGGTCGCAAAGCTACATGCAATACTCGTTACAACGAAAACGGAGTGGTTCGTTCAGGCCCACAGGTTATGCTTGGTGCCAACGATTCTTATGTAGCACTTTGCCGTAAGCATTTTAAATTGGGACAGCTTTCACCAGAAAAATAGAAAGGTTTTTATGACGTTTAGTTTTGGAATTACACTGATATTTTTAATATATAGCATAGTGTGGATACAGTTTCCTGGCATGTTATTTTCAAATTTCTTGTTGCCAAGGAGACTAAAAGTATCTACTAGATTATTGGCAGGATATTTCCTGGGAGTTGCGTACTTAGCACTTGTTTATTATATACAATCTATTCTTGGTGTCGGTTTGCTTATTACCATAGCAGGACCACTTGCCACAATAATGTATTTGAGAATGTATATAAAAAGAGGGCGCCCATCACTTTTTAATGCTGGTGAGCGATTCAGTACAACCTTCCTTGGAATATTTGCATTTATATATATTGTTTCGGTAATTAATTTTCAATTTAAGTTTTACGGAGCTCTTTCGGGACAGACTACTCAGGTGTATCACGATTTTCTGTTTCATACAGGAAATATCGCATCCCTCAGTAGGAGCTTTCCAAATCAGGATATCAGAATTAATGGTCTGACATTTTACTACCATTATTTCTACGAATTGATTTTTGCCATGTGCAAAAACATTTTCCATTTTGACGCTTTTAGAACATACATGAATGGCAATGCTTTGGTTTCTGCTTGGCCTTTATCTCTTGCACTTATGACCATTGGCGAGCGTATCAGAGCTGGTCGTGAGTGTGCACCAAAGAAATTCTTTTTCTATTGCTTTGGCACCTTGATTTCATGTATTTGCCTGCTTCCACTTAATGTGGCAGGTGGAGTATTCCCTTTGTCATGGCTTGATAATCATTTGTTTAGCAATGGCAATGCTATGGGACTTGCAATGTCACTGACAGTGCTTATGGTGGATATTTTGGTTGAGGTTTGGTATGACAAATATTCTCCAAAGATTATGGTTGCCCTCTTAGTACTTTCAGCTACAACCACAGGCTTCAAAGGCACTACCGGAGCTCTTTTGGCAGGCATTACCGTGGCAGTGTTTGTGGTCGAGCTTTGCATAACCAAAAGATTTCATTTCCACAGACTTTTATATGTTATCAGCACATTGGTAGGCTTCATTTTTACCTACATACTTGTAACAGTAGGCTTAAACTCATCTGGTGCAAACAACCGCGCCATGACACTTGGCCCTGCTGGTACACTTGAGGCTAGTCGAGTTGGACAGGTTTTTGATAAATTAGGATTTAATTATCTTGCTGCGCCATGGAATATCATAGCTATAATTCTTTGCGGCATGTGCATCATCGGACCATGCATTTTGCCATTTACAGGCTTTGCAGTTTCTAAATTCAAAACCTTAATTATAGACGGTGTTATCGGAAATATATTTGATTGGTTCGTTATTGGTTCTGTTATGATGGGACTTATTGGATTTTGCTTTGTATCAGTTCCCGGTCTTTCTCAGGGATACTTTGTCATTACAAATGCAGCATTTATTTTCTATGGCACTGTTATGTACATAATTGATAACAGAGGTCGCTTGATTTCATATTTCATGAATATATTCTGGGGCCTCGGAGTGGTATTATTAGTGCTTGATATTGCACACTATTGCATCGATGATCTTGAACAAAATGCAGTTTATCGCACAGAAGCTGGTGACAGACCTGACCTGGTTTCAAAGGACACTTTAGATGCCTACCTATGGCTCAGAGACAATACGCCAGAGGATGCCCAAATTGTTGTAGATAGATTCTCAGAGGAGCTTGATTATCGTAATATTTATTTCTACGCTAGCGCATTTTCTGAGCGCCAGTGCTATTTAGAGGGATATGATTATTCAGATATTTCTCAGAAGCAGGTTCAGGCAATGCTTTCAATCAACGAGAAATTTTATAGCGATGACTGGAAGGAAGTTGATGCTGTTTTCGATATTTACAAAATGGATTATTTAGTTGTAACAGATATGGGACATCCAAACTATGTGAATAACAATTGGAGACTAAACCTTGTTTATGAAAACGAGGATGTTTCAATATATAAGTACGAAAATAAGAAATCCAGTGAGGACTAGAATATGAAAGAGTTAGAGTATCCATTTGATGGAGATTATTTACTCTCGAAAAAGAAAAGAATTAAAAAGGAGCTTTTGGCAGCCGACACCAAATTCATCGATAAAAAGATTGCAGTTTTAGGTGGTGGCACTACAGCAAACATCATTCTTATGATGGAGCTTTTCCTTTTAAATAACGGTATTCGCCCAACCTTCTATGAGAGCGAATACAATAAATACTATGAGGATGCTGTTTTCCCTAACCCAGAGTTAGAGGAGTTTGCTCCTGATATTATTTATGTTTGCACAAGCAATAGAAACATCACCTCATTCCCTACACTTTCCATGTCCAGGGATGATGTGAATGAGCTTTTAAATAATCAGTACGAGAAATACGAAACCATTTGGAAGACCTTGGCTGAGAAATACAATTGCCCAATCATCCAGAACAATTTCGAAATGCCATTGTACAGATTAATGGGAAATAGAGATGCTTACGATTATCGTGGCGCTATGAATTTCATTAGCAGACTCAATCAGCGCATGTACGATTATGCAGAGGCAACCGAGAATTTCTACGTATGCGATTTGAATTATATTTCTGCAGATTACGGATTAAAGGAATGGTCAGATCCATTCTATTGGTATATGTACAAATATGCCATGTCTGTACCTGCAATCCCATATTTGGCCTTCAATGTAGCCAATATTATCAAGTCACTTCTTGGTAAAAATAAAAAGGGATTTGTCCTCGATTTGGATAATACTCTTTGGGGCGGCGTCATTGGCGATGACGGTGTGGATGGCATTGTTCTTGGACCTGAGGAAGCAGAGGGTCAGGCTTACACAGAGTTCCAGAGATATTTAAAGGCTCATCAGCAACTGGGTGTAATATTAAATGTAGATTCAAAAAATGATTATGAGAATGCCATTGCAGGAATTAACCATCCTGACAGTGAATTCAAAGAAAATGATTTTATTTCTATAAAGGCAAACTGGGATCCAAAGGACAAAAACTTTGCAGACATTGCAGCAGAGCTTACTCTTTTGCCAGAGAGTCTTGTATTTGTGGATGACAACCCAGCAGAGCGCCATATTGTTACAGAGCAGTTAAAGGGAGTATGCGCCCCAGAATTGGACAACGTAGTTCACTACATCCAGACAATTGACCGCTCAGGCTTCTTCGAGGCTACAAACATTTCTGCAGACGATTTAAAACGAAATGAAATGTATCAGGAAAATGCAGCCAGAGCAAAGCTTCAAAGTAGTTTTACTGATTATGGCCAGTACCTTGACTCATTAGAGATGACCGCTGAGATTGATTCCTTTGCGCCAGTTTATATGGCACGAATTGCTCAGCTTACCAACAAATCAAATCAGTTTAACCTTACAACCAAGCGTTTCACACAAACAGAAATAGAGGAGACAGCAGCAGACGATAGCTACATTACCCTCTATGGCAAGCTCATGGATAAATTCGGTGACAATGGAGTAGTTAGCATTGTTATTGGACACGTAAATGGGGATGCTTGTGATATTGATTTATGGCTTATGAGCTGTCGTGTTTTGAAGAGAGACATGGAATATGCTATGATGGACGAGCTTGTTGCCAGAGCAAAGGCAAGGGGAGTAAAAACATTAAAGGGTCACTATCTCCCAACAGCCAAAAACAAAATGGTAAAGAATTTCTATGGAGACATGGGATTTGAGCTTGTATCTGAGTCAGAGGATGGAGCTTCTGATTGGCAGCTTGATTTAGCCGGATACGAGAATCAAAATAAACACATTAAACGTTAGGATTTATATGTTAAAAGATATTATTTCAAACAATAAGTTAATAGCAAAGCTTGCAAAAAATGATTTTAAACAAAAGTTTGCTGGCTCAACACTTGGTGTGATTTGGGCCTTCGTGCAACCGGTAATTACAGTGCTTGTTTACTGGATAGTTTTTGACAAAGCATTAAATGCAGGAACCCAAGGCACAAAGGCAGGAATACAGGCACCTTTCGTTCTCTGGCTTTCAGCTGGTATCGTGCCATGGTTTTATTTTTCTGAGGTGCTATCAGCAGGCACTGTTGTGCTTCAGGAGTACAACTACTTGGTTAAAAAGGTAGTTTTCCCAATTAACGTACTTCCAGTAGTAAAGGCTGTATCCTCATTGTTTGTACATGGATTTTTCGTGCTTTTCACATTGGTAGTATACCTACTTTACGGATTTGGAATTTCTCCATATATTTTACAGGTGGTTTATTATTCCATTGCAATGATGATTCTTGTAATTGGATTGATTTACATGACAAGCGCCCTATGCGTATTCTTCAAGGATATGGCTCAGCTCATTAATATTATCCTCCAGGTAGGCATCTGGGCTACCCCAATTATGTGGAACTTTGATGGCATGCTTGATAAAATCCCACTTTGGTTAGCATATGTACTGAAGCTTAACCCAATGTATTATATTACCAGCGGCTATCGTGATTGCTTTATCTCCCATGTAGGCTTCTGGACACGCCCAGCCCTCACAGCGTACTTCTGGATTTTCACTTTAGTGATTTACTTCTTAGGTACTCACGTATTCCGCAAATTGCAACCACAATTCGCAGACGTTCTATAATATTTTTCTAGAGGATTTTTATGACTTTTTGTGGGCAACTTAAGGAAAAAGCCCACAAAAACCCTGCTCTGCAGGGCAATATTTTCTTTCAGAAAATATTGGTCCATATCCGGTTCTTGATTTTCTGAGGAAAATCAAAAACCTATGATTTTTTGAAGAGTATAGTGAAAGCGATTTCAAAAAATTATCAAAAATCCTCTAGAAAATATTAAATAAAAATTGCCCGAAATTTTCGGGCAATTTTTTTATTGGACGTTTAATGTCAGATAATGGCAATAGTGATAAAATATAATTAGCTAGAAGAGGGGGGGCTTGCGTATGAGATTAAAGTCATTTTCAAAAGTAAGGAGAACAGTTGTAGTTACACTGGTTGCCTTACTTTGTTCTTTTTTTATCTTCAACGAGTTCAGCTTTTTACCAGCAGATGCAGATGAGGATATTGTGGTGCAAATCGTAGCTCACAGGGGCTACTCAGGTGCTTACCCAGAAAACACCTTAAGCGCATTTGCAGGAGCTTATGCATGTGGAGCTAAAACTGTTGAATTTGATGTAAGAAAGACAAAAGATGACCAACTAGTAATATTCCATGATGATACATTGGAAAGGCTAACGGGAGATGAAACCACGGTCGCAGATTACACTTACGAGGAACTACTGCAATTAGACGCAGGCTCATGGTATGGAGACGAATTCATCTATGAAAGAATCCCAACTCTTGACCAGACACTAAGCCTACTGCAGTCCACCAATATGAGAATTTTCTGCGAGCTCAAAAACATTGGCGATGACCCTGAATTTGTAGAGGAGGTATACAATAAATGTGCAGAATACGGACTTCTCGATAAAATCGTATTCCTGTCATTCAACTATGATTACCTTGCTACAATCAAGGAACTAGATCCAAAGCAGCCAATAATGATGTTAGCATCATTTGGTAAATCGGATTTGCCAACTAAGTATCCAGCGGAATACTATGGAATCAACATGAAAACTCTTACACCTAAAACGGTAAGAGCAATCCACGAATCAGGCGCAAAAGTATATTCCTATGGCCCAGAAAACAAAGGCCAGATGCTTTCGCTTCAGCGTCTTGGTGTGGATGGAGTTATTACGGATTACGCGGATCTATCCGTGTTGTAACTTAATATCCTCCAGCTTCAGGAATGGGGCCTGAAGCCATGAGCAAGGTGGCGCATTCGGCGCCACCTTTTTTCGTCTTGCCACAACCCACAGATTCTTCTCGCCCCTCCATCTATTCGTCTTGCCACCGCCACGGATTCTTCTTGTTCCCTTACCATCTTTTCTTCCGGCCCCATGTAATCCTTGCCCACCCTTCAGGCGCCAGCCGCGGCCCTACCCCTCTCCCAAGATACATCGCAGGAATATCTTGTTTTCCAAATATGCAAAGAATCGCATCTTTTATTAGCATGTGTCTTTCTCATGTCTGTACAATTTTGAAAAAGGTATTTTATGGGCGGACACCAACAACTATATTTAGTGCAACTCAGGCTCAGGGGGAATTGGGCAATTTTGGAATGAACCTAGAAAAATAAAAGCTGGATTATCAATATATTGGCATGCGTCGCTAGGACGGCGACGCAAGTGCGACACGCGACACGATGTCGTATAAAGCACGGTGCCAATATATGATAATCCAGCTTTGTGATTTTTCTTGGTGAATGTATTATGAGCCCAATTCCCCCTTGAGACCTGAGTTGTACCAATTAGAACTTACTAAAATGTCCGCCCAACAAAAATACATTTTTCAAAATAGTTCATCCATAGAAAGACACATGCGGGATGCTCCCTTTTGCATATTGGAAAACTACGATATTCGCGAAATTGTATCTTGGGAGAGGGGTAGGGCAGCGGCTGGCGCCTGAAGGGCGGGCAGGGAATCAAAAAGTGGAAGAAAAGATGGTAAGGGATACTGGGGGCATAAAGGTTGGTGGCAAGACGAATAATTTTGGTGAAAACTTTGCGAGAAGGCGCTTTTATGGTAAAATTGTGATAAATTTGGAGGCATTATGAGTGATTACGTTATTGAGGTAAAGAATGTAGATAAGGTTTACAAGCTTTACGATAGTAATAAGGCGCGAGTGGCAGATACACTTGGGCTTACGAGAAAGAAGAATTATAAGGAGCATTATGCTCTTAAGGATATGTCCTTTGAGGTTAAAAAGGGCGAGTGCGTAGGCTTGATTGGTACTAATGGTTCTGGTAAGTCTACAATTTTAAAGATTATTACTGGTGTACTTTCTCCTACCAAGGGTGAGGTCAATGTTGATGGCCGTATTTCGGCTTTGTTAGAGCTGGGAGCTGGTTTTAACCAGGAGTACACAGGTATTGAGAATATTTATTTGAATGGTACTATGCTTGGCTATACAAATGAGGAAATTGATGCCAAGCTTGATGATATTTTGTCATTTGCTGATATTGGCGATTTCGTTTTTCAGCCAGTGAAGACTTATTCTTCCGGTATGTTTGTCCGACTTGCTTTTGCGGTGGCTATTAATATTGATCCGGAGATCCTTATTGTTGATGAGGCTCTTTCCGTTGGTGATGTTTTCTTTCAGGCGAAATGCTATAAAAAGTTCGAGGAGTTCAAAGCTGCCGGCAAGACTATTCTTTTCGTTTCCCATGATTTGGGTGCCATTAGTAAGTATTGCGATAGGGCGGTGCTTATTAATAAGGGTGACAAGGTGGCCGAGGGTACTCCAAAGGATATGATTGATATCTATAAGAAGATTCTTGTTGGCCAGGAGCCTGCACTTCATAGCAGAATGGATGACATTGATTCCCTTGGCGAAAAGGTAACCCCTGAGGCTGATGATGGTAATTCATGGAAGTCAAATTATCAGTTGAATCCTAATGTTAATGAGTACGGCGATGGTCGAGCAAGTATAGTGGATTTTGCGGTGATTGATGATAATGGTACATACACTAATGCCATTATGAAGGGTAGTACATTTACCGTTAAATCAAAGGTACACTTTAATACAGATATTGAGAATCCTATTTTTACACTTACCTTCAAGACCTTAAAGGGCATTGATGTTACTGGTACTAATACCATGTATGAGAAATGCGATGTGGGGCTTTGCAAGGAAGGCAGCGAGTACGTAGCTACATTTACCCAGAGAATGGATATGCAGGGCGGAGAATACCTGATGTCTATTAGCTGTACAGGCTACGATGGTGTGGATTTCGTTGCATATCATAGATTGTATGATGTTATGAATATTACTGTTGTTAGTACCAAGAATACAGTTGGTTATTATGACATGAATTCTAAGGTTACTGTTCAGCAGGTAAAATAAACGGGGACTATGAGAAAAATGGAGGAAGGCTATGCTTCAAGAAAAGTACAATAGGCGGATATTTGATGAGGGAACTGAACAAGCGATACAGACATTTTCTCATTTGCGTAGCAATGTTCTCTCTCCTGTTGGAATTACAAAAGGCGATAATGTCCTGATTCTTAATCCTGATAGTGTGTCTCTTGTGGAATGGCTCAATCAGCAGGCGACAGATGTAATGATTGGTATGACCAATGAATACTCCTCGGAGAATGATAATATTATTTCGCTTTTGCCTGAGATAAAAAAAGAGACTATCGAAAATATTAAAACAACATTTAATATCATTATTAGCCTCGGCGAATTGGTTGAGACTCCTACAGTTTTAAAAAAAATGCTTAGCCCAGAGGGGAGACTTGTATATGCTCTTTCTCAAAAGGATAGACTGTCTGGCTTCACTAGGAAGCTTTTAGCGGAGGCAGGATTTAACGATATTTTGAGCTATAGAGTTAGCCCTGATTATTTATATACAACAGAGATTTTTTCCGAGGATTACAAAGGGGGAGGAGCAGGCGATTACTTGCTTATTGCTAGATAAATGGAAAAGTTACTTTATGAAAAGCTCTCTAATGAGCGAAATCCAAAATACAATATTGTCACAGATATTATTGAGCGTGACGGCGTTAAAATCGTAATTAAAAGACCATATGATAGTGATGCCGTGGCACATATACATAGAGTTTACGATAGTTACAGAGGCTTGCAGAATATTTTGCAGGGCTCTGATTTTTGCGTAAATGAGAGTAAATTAGTTGGAGATTCCATCGAGAGTGAGTTCCTCGAGGGAGAGCACATCACTGAGGCGGATGCTCCTAGATACATTGAGGCTATTAAAAATGCCTATATGCCACATTCAAAGGAATTCCAGCTGACACCAGCCTTTGAGGAAGTCTTTGGTCATGTGGATTTACCTCGTGGAGTACTTGCATCAGAATTCTTAGATATAGATTTAATTTTTGAAAACATTATTAAAACTAATAGAGGATGGGAAATTATAGATTACGAGTGGACCTTTGATTTCCCAGTGCCTATCAATTACGTTTTATATCGCGCGGTGAAGTTCTGCCAGCTTCCTGGCAATCTGGTAGATATTTCTGATGCGGAAAAAATTGCATACCAGCAGATGGAGGATCACTTCCAGTCTCAGTATTGCTTCAAGGATGTTAAAAATTTAAATGAGCTTAGAGCTCATGCTGATAGTCATAGCAAGACAGCTGCTGATTTTGCAATAGCATCTCGTGATTATCAAATCAAACAGCTTCAGGAGCTGATAGCTGCCAAGGATGTTCACATCAGAAATATAGAGGCAGTTAATGCTGAACTTAGAACAATATATGAGAATACTGTAAATACTAAGGGTTACCAGACCCTAGAGAGTATTAGAGCCTTCAAATCATTTTTGATAGGCAAGGATACTCCAGCTAGACAGGCTAAAAGGCAGCAGAGACAAGAGGCTAAGGCTGCTAAGCTGGCAGCCAAAGAAGCAGCAAAGCTTGCTGCAAAGGGCGAGCCTGCTCCATCAATAGCAGTTCACTTACATTTGTTCTACGTGGATCTGCTTCCAGAGTTTGTCAGCTACTTCGCCAACATTCCTTATAAATTTGATTTGTACATTTCTTGTCAGGAAGATGCTGATGTTAATGCAATAAAGGCAGGCCTAAAGAGCCTCAAACAAATCGGCAATTTGGATATTAGAAACCTGCCAAACAGAGGTCGTGACTTGGCACCTTTATATGTTAAGTTTGCAAGTGAAATATTAAATCACGATTATTTTTTGCATATCCACAGTAAAAAGTCATTATACTCAGGAGCTGAGAAGGGTGGCTGGAGACAGTTTAGTCTTGAGCTACTTCTTGGTTCGCCAGAAAAGGTTAACAACATTTTAGACCTCTTCAAAAATAAAAATGCTGGACTGGTATACCCTGATATCCAGGAAGAGGTTCCAATGATTGCATATTCATGGCTTGCCAATGAGGGGATTGGTCGACAGCTTTTTGAGGAATATGACCTTGGTGAGATGCCTTCTGTATTTAATTATCCTGCAGGCTCTTTCTTCTGGGCCCGCACAGAGGCGCTTCGCCCAATTTTTGAGCGAGGATATACCTATGAGGACTTCCCTAGAGAACAGGGACAGACTGATGGCACATTGGCTCATGCTCTAGAGCGTATTTTGCCATTTGTTTCTAGAAAGCAGGGCTTTGATGACTACATCCTGTATTTAGAGGAAAAGGATACTGTTAAAAATAAGAGTCTTCGTCCATTTATCAACAATTTCAAGGTGGATAAAGAGCTTCTTACAATGAAGCTTGGTGCATATGATGTAATTTCCTTTGATATTTTTGATACTCTAATCACTCGCGGCATTTACGAACCTGATGATGTGTTTAGACTTATGGAACGCATCATAGCTAATAAATATGGGAAGCATGTTGATTTCCTTAAAATCAGAAAGGCAGCTGAGGCTGCTGCCACTGAGAAATATGGTGCAATGACCACCATTGACAAAATATATGTGGAAATCGCCGGGGACAAAGTAATCGGTGATTTGGCAATTGAAATCAAACGATTAGAGATAGATTTGGAGAATAGACTTTGCATGCCACGCAAGGACATGGTTGATGTGTTCAACACATTAAAGGCAATGGGACGCCATGTGATTCTTGTTAGCGACATGTATCTAAATCGAGTTGAGGTTGTTGGTCTTCTTCATAAATGCGGTATTGGTGGATACGACGAGTTGCTTATTTCCTGCGAGGTTGGTGCCCGCAAGGATGACGGTACTATGTGGTCAATGGTGCTTGCCAACTATGGCCAGGCCAAATTCATTCACGTTGGTGACAATTTCCGCAGTGATTCGCAGATGCTTATGGATAGAGGCATTGATAGCCACATAGTTCTTAATCCTAGAGCTATGCTTGAGCTTTCTGATATGGATTATTTGAAATCCTTTGCAAAAAGCAGCTTAGCCAACTCCATTATGGTAGGGCAGGCAATTAATGGTGGACTTTTCAATTCTCCATTTGCCTTTAACGAAGATGGTACCCTTAATTTCAAGGATATTTATGATTTCGGTTATACAACCATGGGACCACTTTTGACCAGATTTGTTCAGTGGATTGTGGAGCAAAATACTCAGCTTAATGAGCGATTACTTCTTCTTGCTAGAGAGGGATATTTGCTTCAGCAAATGATCGAGACCTACTGCAAGGCTAGAGGAATTGATGTTCCTGATATTCATTATTTCCTTGCTTCTCGTCGAGGCTGTGCAGTGCCAGCTCTTGAAAATGACGAGGACATTAGAGAATTACTTTTACAGAAATATCAGGGCAGCTTCAGCAATCTATTGGCCGAGCGTTTTGGTTTACAGCTCCACGAGGGTGATGAGGACAGACAGTTCGATTATGAGACAGAGCCTGAGGAGATGCTTGAAGCACTATCACCATATGAGCAGGAGATTTTTGCAAAGGCTGCAGTTGAGAAAAATGCTTACCTCAATTATGCCAGAGATATATTATCCGGCGCCAATGATGTGTCTGTAGTAGATGTGGGATTTTCTGGAACCATTCAGTATTTCCTTATGAAGCTTACAGGTCGAGATATTGCAGGTCATTATCTTGCCCTTCACTCAAATAAGCCAGAGCGAATCGGCGGACGTGCAGATGCTATATTTGAGATTACAGATCCTCGCCTGATTGAGGATAGCAAGCTTCTCAAATATCAGCTTTTCCTTGAAAATGCACTTAGCGCTCCATTTGGACAGTTTATCAATTTCACTATGGAAAATGGCGTTCCAGAGCCACATTTCAAGGATGATGATTACGTCAGTGATGCGGTGAAGAGATTACAGCAGGGAATTTTAGATTTTGTTTATCAATATGGAACAACTACTAAAAATACTGCAAATGGTCTTTTGGCAGATGCGACACTTGTAGAAGATTTATTCTATGATATAATTGCAGCTGGTACGTTGACTGAAGATATTGCAGCTAGCCTCACAGTAGAGGATGGTTACAGTCGAGGCGGAGTTCAGAAATTTGATGTTCGTACTGGCACATGGAAAGTAGAGTAACCAGATAAACGAACTAGAAATAGAAGGAAGATTATTTTGAGAGATACCTTTAATGTGGTATTTATTCGATACCATTTAACAAAGAAAAATACATTATTATTCCAGGGCTTTTACCCATTCGACAACCCAAAGGGCTATGACCTTGTGGCAGAGATGAATGGCAAGCCTTATAAAATGGACATCACAATTAACGAGGGCAACGAAGTTCGCCGTCGTTACATTGCTGCCCACAAAAGCGTTTCAAAGGAGTACGTTGGCGAGATTACTTTGCCTGAGAATCTTAGAGATGTTAAGAGTCTCAAGCTTGTTTGCGTATTAGGTGAGAATGGCGCTTCTAATCAGGTTCGCTCAGTAGTTTACAAAGCTACTGGCCGCGATTTGGAAAAGCTCAAAAAAGAGTACGAGTACAATTTAGAGCGTGCAGCAGTTACAGACGACAAAATTCAAATCCTTGGCTGGGCAATCGGAAATGTTCCTGAGGAATTCCATTTATATGATGGAAATAAGGAGATTCCAATTTCTGTTAAGCGTATGTTCCGCAAGGACGTTTATGGCGTATATCCAGAGCTTACAGAAAAATGCGACTCAGGACTTGAGATTGTTTTTGACAAGGCAGATTACAAAAAGCTCCGTCTTACAATTACAGCAAACGGTCAGGTATACGATTGCAAGGTAGATACAGCCCATGTTCTTACAGGCGGCAATCTTCTTCCAAAGAAGAGCCTTTGGGAACGTATCGAGCTCTATCGTCAGGACAATGGAATTGGCGCTACAATCAAGCATGCCATTGATAAATTCAAGGATGCCGATGCACCAAAGTACACATACATGGATTTCCTTACAAGCTTTGGACCAACAGAGGTAGAGCTTCAGCGTCAGCGTGATCAGGTATTTGACTACCAGCCACTTATGAGCATCGTTATTCCAATGTATCAGACTCCTGAGAAATATTTGGTAGAGCTTATTGATTCCATCCAGGCTCAGACATACAAAAACTGGGAGCTTTGCCTTGCCGATGGTAGTCCAGATGATAGCCTTGGCAAATTTATTGAGAAAAAATATGGTAGCGATAGCCGCATTAAATATACACATCTCAGTGACAATTTAGGTATTTCAGAGAATACAAATGCAGCAATAGCACTTGCTACAGGTGATTACATTGTTCTTTCCGACCATGATGATACACTTGCGCCAAATGCTATGTATGAGCTTGTTGCTGCAATCAATAAGGATAGAACAATCGACGTGCTTTACACTGACGAGGATAAAATTTCCATGGATTCCAAGGAATACTTTGAGCCAGTGTTCAAGCCAGATTTCAACTTAGATTTACTTTGTTCAGTAAACTACATTTGTCACCTTTTCGTTTTCAAGAGAGACCTCTATGAAAAGGTTGGCGGATTTAATAAAGAATATGACGGTGCTCAGGATCATGATTTGATTTTGCGTTACTGTGAGGCAGCTGCCAATGTACATCATGTGCCAAAGGCTCTCTATCACTGGAGGAGCCACGCTGCATCAACAGCTATGTCTGCAGAATCAAAGCTTTACGCCTTCGATGCTGGTGCAAAGGCTGTTCAGGCACATTACGATAGACTTGGCATTCCAGCCACAGTTGAGCAAGATACATTCTATGGTTGCTATCGCACCACATATCATTGGGATAAGGAGCCACTTGTTTCTATTATTATTCCAAACAAGGATCACACAGATGACCTTGATAAATGTATCAAATCAATTGATGCCAAGAGTGTATACAAAAATATAGAGTACGTTATTGTCGAGAACAATTCTACAGAGCCAGAGACTTTCGAGTATTACAAATCAATCGAGAATCGTCCTGATGTGAAAATCGTTCACTACGAGACTCCAGGCTTTAATTTCTCTGCTATTAACAATTTAGGTGCAAAACACGCCAGCGGAGATATGTATCTTCTTCTTAATAACGACACAGAAATCATCAATGAGACTTGTATCAAGGAAATGGTTGACGTTTGTCTTCGTCCTGATGTTGGTATTTGCGGTGCACTTTTGTATTATCCTGACAACACAGTACAGCACGCTGGAGTTGTAATGGGAATCGGTGGAATCGCCGGTCACACCTTTGTTGGCTTAGAGCGCAGCGAGCCAGGATACATGTTCAGAGCCGTAACTACTCAGGATCTTTCAGCTGTTACTGCAGCTTGCCTTATGATTAGAAAAGAAGTTTTTGAAGAGGTTGGCGGACTTACAGAAGAGCTTGCTGTTGCATTCAACGACGTTGACTTCTGTATGAAGGTTCGTGACAAGGGCTATCTTGTTGTTTACAACCCACACGCAGAGCTCTACCACTATGAGTCAAAATCTCGTGGCTACGAAGATACAGGTGAAAAAGTTGCCCGCTTCAATTCCGAAGTAGAAAAGCTTGAAAAGCGCTGGCCAGACATCCTAGAAAAGGGCGATCCATACTACAACCCTAACCTTTCCATCCTTGATGGCTGGTACAGACTTAAGGAAGAGTAATCGTAAAAGCGAATTTGTTTGTTCAATATTTAAATTAATTATATGAGCTCAATAGCTAACAATCTCTAAGTGTTGATGAAGCTCCACGTGTTAGTGGGCGTAATCAATATCTTAGGATTGTGAGCGTAATTGAGCGGATTAAGAGCATGCTTAAATTGGAGCATGCCTTAGTAGGAGGAATATTATGAATAGAAAAATTGCTGTAGCTGGTACAGGTTATGTGGGACTTTCGATTGCGACTCTTTTGGCACAGCACAACCATGTTGTAGCAGTAGATGTTATTCCTGAAAAGGTAGATTTAATAAACAATAAAAAGTCTCCAATCGTTGACACAGAGATTGAGGATTATCTTGCAAATAAGGACCTTGATTTGGTGGCAACTCTCGATGGCGAGAGTGCATATAAGGATGCAGAGTTTGTAGTAATTGCCACACCTACAAACTACGATAGCACTAAGAATTTCTTCGACACATCAGCTGTTGAGGCAGTTATTGAGCTTGTTAAAAAGGTAAATCCTAATGCGTACATGGTTATCAAATCTACTATTCCAGTAGGATACACTAAAAACATTAGAGCAAAGATGGGCTCTGATAAGATTTTATTTAGCCCAGAGTTCCTTAGAGAATCAAGAGCTCTTTATGATAATCTTTACCCTAGCCGTATCATTGTTGGAACGGATGAAAATGATGCTGCTCTTACAAATGCAGCTAAGGAATTTGCAGCACTTCTTGCAGAGGGTGCAATAAAAGAAAATATCGATACACTTGTTATGGGATTTACAGAGGCAGAGGCTGTAAAGCTTTTTGCCAATACATACCTTGCACTTCGTGTCAGCTATTTCAACGAGCTTGACACCTATGCAGAGACAAAGGGACTTGATACACGGGCAATTATCAAGGGTGTTTGCCTCGACCCACGTATCACAGACCAGTACAACAATCCTTCATTTGGTTACGGCGGATACTGCTTGCCAAAGGATACTAAGCAGCTACTTGCAAATTATGCTGACGTACCACAGGATTTGATTCGCGCTATCGTAGAGTCAAATCGTACACGTAAGGATTTCATCGCTGACCAGGTTCTCAAAAAGGCTGGCTACTACGGCTACGAGGAAACAAATCAGTACAGCAAGGAACATGAAAAGGAAGTAACAATCGGAGTTTACAGACTTACTATGAAGTCAAACTCAGATAACTTCCGTCAGTCATCAATCCAGGGCGTCATGAAGCGTGTTAAGGCAAAGGGCGCATCCGTTATCATCTACGAGCCAACACTTGAGGATGGCACAACATTCTTCGGCTCAAAAGTTGTTAATGACCTTTCAAAATTCAAGGAGCTTAGCGATGCAATCATTGCAAATCGCTACGACAGCTGCCTTGATGATGTAAAAGACAAAGTATACACACGTGATGTATTTGCCCGTGACTAATAAGAGCTTAGTTGGGAGAGAATGGATATATGGAAAAGAAACAATCGAATAATAGTTACATTCACCTCATAGGGGTAATTGTTCTGTTTTTATTAATTGGGTTTATGTATTTAAATTATTTGAGATACAAGCCAATCGATTTAAATGAATTTGTAACTATTCAATTAGATGGAATTGAAGGCTATGCCACATTAGATGTTTCATTTGATTATGATTCATTTAAAGAAAAATATGAAGATGAAATAGTTTTCAAAAATGATAGTTCATCTTCATTATCAGTCATTGAAGATGGCATTCATCTTGAAAAGGTGTATGATACTTCAAATGGCGAAGGCTATTCAAATGGCGATAGTGTTACATATTCTTGGAAAATTGATGATGTTGTGAATTCAAAGATAAAAAACTCATTTGTTTACAAAAATATTGACTATAAAGTAGAAGGCCTTCAGGAAGTAGAAGCATTTGATCCATTTGAAAAGATAGAAGTAACCTTCTCTGGAATTGAACCAGATGGAAAGGCAACATTAGTTAACAATTATACAAAGACTGACAAGGCATACAATCTAACCTATGTATTGGACAAAAAGGATGGATTAAGTAATGGAGATACAGTCGTTGTTTCTATAGAGTACAATGATGCCGAGGATGTTGTGGCAGCATTTTCTACAGATTATGGTGTTGCACCTAGCTCTTTGACAAAAGAATTCAAGGTTGTTGATTTATCTAGCGGTGTTATTGATAGCAGTCAGATTTCCCTTAACTCTCTTAGAAATGCAATAAGCCAGGGCGAAGACCAAATTAGGTCAGACGAGGCTAATGGCACTGGTGAGTGGGAAGTTCAGAGCGTAAAGAGAATTAATACTTATCTTTGTACTGAAAAGTACGGTGATGAGCGTTCTGTAATTTTAGTTTATAAAATCACAGGAAGATTTACTGACAGCGAGACTGGTGATAGTGCAACATTTGATTTCTATAGACCTATCCTCTATAAGGACTTGGTATTAGAAAACGATGGAACTGTTAGCTTTGATTACCAGAATTACGAAACATGCACTGACAACTATATGGCAGAAGTGGAGCTTGGAGATTATAATCGCACATTTTATGTAACTGGTTTTGATACAGAAACTAATTTATATAAAAAGTTTGTTGAATCAAAATTGGCTGATTATTCAATAGAAAGAATTGAGGACTAAAATTGGGAGATACAACAGAAATTCTTGTAGAAGATGATGATAGAACTGTTCTATTTAACCAGGATGCTTTTTCTGGTGACGATTATGTAGAACAGATTAGAAAACAATATCCGGACCTTATAATTCTTGAAAAACTTGGTAGAGGTTCTTACGGGGCTGTGTACAGATGTGTCAAAACTGATACAGGTACGGGATTACAAACAGGTTTTGCAATAAAAGTTGTTGAGATTACAGCTCGCAGCGCTGAGGCAGAAAATACTATCGCCAAAGAGGGAATTACTCCGGAGATATATTGCGAAAGAAAACGTGATGAGGCGATTTCTGAAATTAGATTGTTAAATGAGTTAAAAAGCCCTCATATAGTTCATATTAATGATTTTGATGTAGTTGAAAAGAAAGATGAAATAGGTTTTATTATCTTCATAAAAATGGACGTACTTACTCCATTATCTTCCTTGTTAAAAGACTGCGAATCGTATACAAAAAAAGATGCAGAAAAAATTGGAAGAAAGCTTTGTGCAGATATGTGCGATGCCCTAAAGGTTTGCGAGTCTCACAAAATTATCCATCGAGATATTAAGCCTGAGAATATTTTTTATTCTAGAACAGAGAATAAAATCGATTTTTATTTAGGTGATTTTGGAATCGCACGAGTTCTTGAAGAAACAGAGGTCAAAATGACTGCAATCGGAACTGTTTCATATGCGGCGCCAGAAGTTTTCATGCTTAAGAACTACGATAATCGTGCAGACTTCTATTCACTTGGAATTGTTCTTTATCAGGTAGTTAACCACGGACGACTTCCATTTATGCCTAGATATCCACAACAAACTACCGTAGCTGATTCTACTAACGCTCAGAGCATGAGACTAAACCCAAATGCCAAGCTGGAAGCTCCAGATAATGCATCATCAAAGCTGGCAGCAGTTATTACAAAGCTGTGTGCATTTGCTCCTGATAACAGATATAGGACTGTTGAAGATATTTTAATGGGACTCAACGATGGCAAAGCAGTAATTGTAGTTGATGGAAACGATGTACCAATAAAAGAAAACATTGGTTTAAAGGTTATCTCATTGCTTTTATTGTTGGCCGCAACAGGTGCAATTGGATTCCAGATTTTTAATTCAGTAAAAGATATGCTTAATACATTATAAAGGTGTTAAATATGAAAAAGTTCAATCTTAGATTTATTAATATATGGACTTCAATTCTTATGCTTGCAGGTAGTCTCACACCTTGTATTTCACATTTGGAGCGTGGTGAACTGAGACAACATAGCATTTTCGAAGAGATGCTGGGAAGAACAATAGCAGGTTATGAATTAGGTTCATTTAATTATTATTATTTAATAATATTTTTTGTAGCCATATATATCTTTATTGGATGGATTAAAAAATCCGCTAGACCATCAAAAATAATAGAGGCTATGGTATCAATCTTACTTGTTTGTAATATTACTTTGTATTATCAATTGTGGGCATACATTAACGAGAATACTATTTTGGATTATCAGCAGTTTAATTATGTGTTCTATGTAAATATAGCCCTTAATGGTTTTCTATTGATACTCACAGTAGGTGATCTTTTAGGACTTATTATGTTGGATGTGTACGAACAGACAGCAAAGCAGAGACAAAATAATATAGATAAAGTACTTCCACAATAATTGACTAATAATTTATATGTATATATAATTAGTTCGAGGATTTTTACGCGCAAATCCTCGTTAAATATAACATTAGGTGAATGATAATATGAATATTGGTGACGTACTTGGCGACTCTTACCAAATTATAGAGCAAATTGGAGAAGGTGGCGGCGGAATTGTTTATAAAGCCCGCCACCTTCGTTTGGATACTCTTGTAGTAGTAAAACAAATCCGTGAAGAGGTCAAAGATAGAGTATATAGAAGACAGGAAGCGGATATTCTTAAAAAATTAAAACATCCCAATCTACCACGTGTATATGACTTTATCGAGACGGATGAAGGCATCTACACAGTAATGGATTTTATTGAGGGAACCTCCCTTGATAATATTTTAAATAATGGTAGTCATTACACTCAACGAGACATCGTTAGGTGGGGGAGACAGTTATCTGATGCATTAGCATATCTTCATAGTCAGACTCCGGCGATAATTCATTCAGATATAAAACCAGCAAATATAATTATAAATTCAAATGGGGATGCCACATTAATCGATTTCAATGTATCGGTTTTATTTGATGACAGCCTTAAATTTTCTGTGGGTATTTCTATCGGTTACGCTCCACCAGAACAATATAGAGATATTGAAACTTATAAAAAAGTTACACATGTCAACACAATCCCTGGCTCTGCAACAGAACGAGTATTCTCATCACTTATGGGAACTACTGATATTAATCAAGTAGCTCAAAAAGCTGTATACCATGTGGCTGACGAGGATGCTACGGAAATATGGGATGATGACAAAACGGTCATCTTAAAACTCACGATGACAATTGATGCCCGTTCAGATGTTTATAGCCTCGGTGCTGTTCTTTATCACCTTATTACAGGCAAAGGACCAGAAATAGATTTCAATGCTATTGTTCCATTGTCAAAGCTAAACTTAAATATCAGCGAAGGACTTGTTGTTATCATTGATAAAATGATGGCCCTTAATCCAGATGATAGGTATCAGAACGGTATAAAAGTTCATGAGGCATTTGTAAATATTTACAAGCTCGATCGTAGATATATTGCACTTAAGCGCAAGGAAAAGGTTCTATTAGTAGCAGCGTTACTTTCATTAGTTTTTGGATGTGGACTAGTAGGCTTTGGAATCAAACGCATTCAAATAGAATATGATGCTCACTACGACAGTGAGGTTTTAACTGCAGATAACAGCGCAAATAACTATAACTATCAGGTGGCAATAGAAACAGTTAAAGCTCTAGAAGAAGAAAAGCCAGAACGTCTAAAGGCATTTGAACGTGAAGCATATTACTTATATCTTTCAGGAGATTATGAAGGTGCTCAAAACAGAATCCAAGAGATTTTTGCCAGCCAGATAGTTGTTGAAAACGAATATAACACAAAGGATTTAATTGGAAATCTTTATGCTATCATGGGCAATTGCTCATACGAGCTTGAGGATTATGAGAATGCAAAACATTATCTTGAGCAAGCTTTCGAATATGTGGAGGACAATCCTACATATTATCGTGATTATGCAGTGTCCTTGGCAAAATTGGGCGATTTAGAAAAGGCAGAGGATACAGTTGAAATAGCAGTATCTTATGGCATGAATCAAGTGTCTATGGACTACGTAAATGCGGAAATTGAAAGTAGCAAAGGAAATTATGTTGCAGCAGTTTCTCTACTTGAGCCAATCATCAAGGACAAACTCGATATTGAAATCTACAACAGAGCATTGCTTTTAGCAGCCCGTGATTATGTTCAAATGGAAAAATATGATGACGCTCTAAACATCTACATCATGATTAGAGAATCAGGGGTAGATACTTATCAAATTGGTGAAAATATAGCTTACCTTTATGGTCAGCTTGGAGATTTAGATAGTGCAGAGCAGGAGCTTCTTAGTCTTGCTGAACAGTATCCAAACAACTATAGAGTATACAAACGACTTGCAGTATTAGAAGTACAAAAGCAGGATACAAAGGCAAACGAAAACAGAGATTACCATCAGATGCAGGAGTATTGCAACAAAGCATTTGAACTCTACGAACAAGCAAATGTTGAGGATTCAGAGATGGAAGTTCTTAAAACTCAATTGAAAAATGTTAAGGATGGAGGCTGGTTATAATGGGAAAATTTATATTCTTTGGCGGAATAGCCCTATGTGGCTTAGCCCTTGTACTTTTCATCGCATATATAGTACTTGCGAAATCATCATTGAAACGACTTAAGAAAACTCTTGATAACGAATACGGAATTTAACAATAACTTAGATAATAAGAAGGTGGAAAAATGATACTAAAACTTGGAATTGCTGACAGTAATAAAGATTATGTAGCAAGAATAGGAAAGGTTTTGTCAGGCTATGATGAGGTAGAAATCTATTCATATACAGATAAAGCAAATTTGCCAGAGCTTTTGGCTAGTGTGAAGTTAGATGTACTTCTCATATCTCCAGACATGTATTTTGCAGGCTGTGACAGCTTTGTAAAATTACCTATTATCCTTGTAGATGAGTCTGGAACAGTAGATCCAGAGCTTGCCCAAATAGGTAAAGTACAAAAATACCAGCGAATCAGCAATGTCTACAAGAGTGTCATTGAGCAATATGCTTCAGTTTCTGGTGTAACAGGATCTGATAAATCTATTGGTGCCAAAGTTATTGCATTTTGGTCACCAGTCGGTGGGGCAGGCAAAACTACAGTAGCTATGGCTACAGCAACAAAGTTGGCTAGCATAGGCAAGGAAACCTTGTATTTGAATTTAGAGATGTATCCAAGTGATAGTATATTTTTTGAAGACAAACTTGGTCGAGGCATTAGAGAATTAGCAGCTGAGATTAATAACAACATTAATTTCGAAATGAAGATTCAGGGTATCAAACAGGACAAGCAACCACATCTTCACTATGTCGCAAGCTTTGACAAGTTCGCAGATTTTGATGCTACTACTGCAGAGGAGCTTACAAGTCTAGTTGATGTTTTAGCAACATACGGTCATTTTGATTACGTTATTGTGGACTTGGATTCATCTTCATGCAGCAAAAATGCAGAATTACTTAAGATGGCAGATCAGGTTGTTTTGGTACAATCCAGCGATGTAATTTCTGCTAAAAAAATCCAGTCTTATTATTCAGCAGTAGAAATTGCTGGTGATTTTGAATTAAATAAATGCATTTCAATTACTAACAAGGTTGTTAATGGTAGACCTGTATTCTTTGAAGGTTCAGTTAGAAATGTAGCTTCATTGCCTATGATTTCAAACACAGCAGAGAACATTGTATACGGTTTATCAGTTAACGTTGAAATGGATAAAATTGTGGGAGCGCTATAAGAGATGAACGATTATTTCTCAGAAGAAGTAACTAGGATAAAAACAATTGTCACTGCAGTAGATGATTACGCCAGTTTCTCTGATGAAGAACTCAAGAAGAAAATAAAAGAAATTTTTGACAACAGAAAGGCTTCTATTGCAAACGAAGATCCTGAGATTCAAAGATTCTACGGTGCAATGTCATACAAGGTTGAAAACAGTCTATTAGACACAGTCTTTGAGTCAATCAGAGGTCTTGGAATTCTTGGTAAAATCATTTCTGACAAAACCATTACTGAAATTATGATAAATGGTTATGACAATATTTTCGTAGAGCAGAACGGAAAACTTACTCAGATACCTGATAGATTTGAGAGTCAAGAAGCATTTAGAAATATTATTACTAAGTTCGTTCAGGAGATGGGTAGATCTGTAACAGAATCAGATCCAATAGTTGACTCAAGACTTTCCGATGGTTCCCGTGTAAACGTTGTACTTGATCCTATCGCTCTTAATGGTCCGATAGTTACAATTCGTCGTTTCCCAGAAGAGGGTATGACAATTGAAAAATTAATAAAATTTGGCTCACTTACAAATGAGGCAGCAGAGTTTTTAAAGAAGCTAGTTGAGGCAAAATATAATGTGTTTATCTCTGGTGGTACAGGTTCCGGAAAAACAACATTCCTTAACGCCTTATCAAATTACATCCCATCAAATGAAAGAGTTATTACGATTGAGGATTCAGCAGAGCTTCAAATTAAGAATATTCCAAACTTAGTTAGATTAGAAACAAGAAATGCAAATGCTACTGGTGAAGGAGAAATTTCAATCAGAGATTTGATTAAGTCTTCACTTCGAATGAGACCGGATAGAATTGTTGTTGGTGAGGTCCGTGGCGCTGAGGCATTGGATATGTTACAGGCCATGAACACAGGTCATGATGGTTCACTTTCGACAGGTCACGCCAACAGTGCAAGAGATATGCTTAGCCGTCTAGAAACAATGGTACTTAGTGGTTCCCCAGGACTTCCACTTCCTGCCATCAGACAGCAGATTGTATCGGCTGTTGACATCATTGTTCATTTGGGAAGGATGCGTGATAGTTCAAGAAAAACACTTGAGATTTCCGAAATCCTTAAACTTGATGAACATGGCGAGATTCTTTTAAATCCACTATTTCAGTTCAAAGAGGACCCAGAGAGAAGCACAAAGGAAAAAGTCATTGGTTCATTGCAGCGAACAGATAACGAGATGGTTCATCCAGACAAGTTTATTGCAAGTGGAATCTATGACTATCTATAAATAGGAGTTTTATATGCAGAACAATAATCTAACGGTATATTACCAATGTAATATGACAAAAAAAGACCATATTACTGTTTATGTGCTTGCTTCGTTTTTGGCAGCAGCAGTAGTATATCTTTTCTATCATTTAATAATCATTTCTGTAGTTTTGGGATTATTTTTGGGATATTTCCTCGAAAAGATTTATGCGCAATCAACAATCACTAAAAGGCAGAAAAAGCTTTTGTTAGAATTTAGAGATTTCCTTGAGAATATGTCAGTTGCAGCCAATGCAGGCGATGTAGAATATAAGGCAATTCTATCAGCAAGAAATGCACTTAAGCAGGTTTATGACGATGATGCAGATATCATAATAGAGATTAACAATATTATTAATCAGTATGAGAACGGTGGTCGTAAGCTAACAGATTTATTCATGGATTTTGCTAACCGTAGCCAGCTTGAGGATGTAAAAAGTTTTGCCACTATTTTTTCTGTAATCGAAGGTAAATCAAACAACTTTGGTGCCATCATCAATCAAACTTACAACATTATCGGAGACAAAATTGAGATTACAGAGGAGATTGAAACAGCCATCACTTCGTCAAAGTCTGAGACATATACCATGCTTTGCATGCCAATAATCATTGTAATTTTCATGTCAGCATTGGGTTCAGGCTTTATGGATAGTTTATTTACTACAACAGTTGGACATATAGTAGCTACAGTAGCACTTGCGCTCTTTGCAGCATCATTTGTAATTGCAGTAAAGGCAATAAATATAAAAGTATAAAGGAGATAGTAAATGTTAATAGGAATTATTTGTTCGACAGTAATATTTCTCGCATATGCTTTTTTGTGTCTTCGTGCAAATGAAAAATCAATGGAGAGCTTGAAAAATACCCAGATTCTTATGGAGTCCGAAAAGCTTGAAGTTATCGAATTGGAGATGACAGAATTAGCCGAGGATTTCAAGGCTACTGCTGAAACTATGACTGCAAAAGAAAAAAAGAAAATCAAGAAAAAGGCGTCCGCATTAAAAAAGAAGAGAGATGCATCTCAAAAATTACTTGAAAAATATCAGACTGGCAAAATTAGCGCCTTGGACACAGTGGCACTTGCGGGATATGGAGCAATCTCTTTATTAGGCTGGGATATCAATACTCCAATTATCAAGCGTCTTATTATTAAATGCCAACAGCTAAAGAAACAAGATGTAGCCGTTAGTTATGCATATTACATGTTAGCTAGCCTTATCGCACTTTCAATGATTGGTGGAATTGTTGGTTTTGCAATGCTTTCAGTAGGAATTGCTATGGAAATAGGCGGACGTACAGTTGTTGTTTTCATAGTTCCATTACTACTTTGTGGCATAGTTGGATACTTGCCACTAGACAGAATTAATTCTGAAGTTGAAAAGAGAAAAGATTCTATTGAGTTAGATTTTCCACAGGTTATTTCAAAGCTTACATTGCTGACATCTGCCGGTTTGGAAGTTAATCAGGCATGGCAACTTACAATGAAAAGTGGTGATGGAGTTTTATACGAAGAGATGAAATTAGTATCTCGAGACATTGCAAACAATGTATCTCCATCAGAGGCATACCATAAAATGCAAGTTAAATGTAATGACAAATATGTTACAAAGCTTGCATCTGCGATTACCCAAAACATATCAAAGGGTAATTCTGAAATTGTTAAATATTTCAAAGAGTTAAACGACGAAAGCTGGATGGAAAGAAAACATAGCAGCCGTCGTATGGCTGAAAAAGTTCAGCAAAAGCTTTTAATTCCAACATTACTTATGTTTGCTGGAATATTAATTATGGTTATCGTACCCGTAATGAGTGGCTTCAATATGTTTTAAGAACAGTCGTAGGGTAGATGATATATAGACAACAGATTTTTCAGGAGGAATATATGAGAAGATTAATCAACAACAAGCTCATCGGAGCAAAAATCAAAATGAACAATGCAGTAAAGGCATTCAAAGAGGATAACAGAGGTGTATCTGGTATCGTTGCAGCAGTTATCTTAGTACTTATCGCAGTTTTACTTGCAGCTTTATTCTGGGGCAAGTTACAGGAGTGGTTCAACTCTACATGGGGTAACGTTACAGAGACAACAAACGAGATTAAGTAATTTAGAAATTATTGAAGGGACAGAGAATAGAATGAAAGTATTAAAAGACAATAAAGGAAATTCAATAGTTGAAGCCACAATTGTGTTTCCAATTATTATTATGATTACTCTAGTTCTATTCTATTTGTCCCTATTTTTATGCCAAAGGGCAATTTTGCAGTCGAATTTGCAGACTGCATTGTTATATTTCAAAAATTCGGTCTCAGACACAAATGTTGTTCTTGTTGCAGATGGTGCATCTAATGCGTTAGATGTCCATGCTAATACCTTCGAGGATCAAGGACTAGGGTTTCCATACAGGAACATTTTTATGATTACAGCTGAAGACGAAAGTACTTTTCAATCTTTTTTTGAATCAATAGCTGGACCGATGTTTTTTAGAAGTGTAAGTAATATTGAAGTCACATATGAAGTCAATAATTTTGTTGTATATCAAAATCTAACAGCAACAGCCACACAAAAAGTTAAAATGCCAGTTAGATTTGAAATATTAGGCTTTGACCCAAGTGTCACGTTAGGAGTTGAAGCTATGGTTGTAATTAATGATCCAGATGAATTTGTTAGAACTTCTCAGTTGGTGGGAGATGTAGTATCCGAAACAAAAGTTGGTAAAAGCTTGCAAGCTATGACTGAAAAAGTAGCTGAGGCTTATGGAGAGATTAAAAGAGTACTACATGTTGAATAGAGAATAATACATTATCAAATGTTTATATAAAGGACTATAAATATATCATGCATAAAGGGATGAGATATAAGAAAAAGGGAATAAGGGGATCGGTAACTGTTTTAGTAACCATGCTACTTGTACCATGTGTGTTTTTTACAGGATTTATGGTTGACTTAGCTAGACTAAAACTATTTGGTAATCAGGGTGTGATGGCTGCTGACACGTATGGTGCAGCAGTTTTGTCTGAGTATGATGGTTACTTGTATACATTATATGGTTTATTTGCCATTTCTAACGGTGGCGATGTAGATATGGACCAAATAAGTGAAGAAATTATTAAGACATATAAGGATGGAGCTAATTCACAAAAATCCTTCATGCCATATGGAAATGCTGACGTAAAATTGGACTATGAATGTGTCGAGGACAGTAGTCTCAGTAATACTAATATTCTAGAAACACAGATTGCTGATTATATGAAATATCGAATCATCGTTAGTATTGTAGAGGATACAGAAGGTGGAATATTAGATGCAATTGATAATATGCAACATGTGGAAGAGAATCTAGATGTCTCAAAAAAATTAGAGGATCTTACAGAAGAATGTGATTCATACTCAACAAAGGCCCAAGATTACTATAAAGCCTTTGATTATGTTGCAAATACAGATGGTCCAGATATAAAAAATGATCTGGATGATTTAAACACGAAGATAAATGAGTATAATGATGCCCTTACAGCTCTTGAAAACCTACGAAATGAAACAGCAGATACAGAAGAGGAACAAGAAGCGCTTGAAAGAAAAATAAATGCTGCAAATGATAATGTTACTAATGCCATGAAGGCGGTAAATGACATAATAAATAGTATTAACACTTCCTATAGCAATGCTTATGATGATATTGTTTCTAAAGGTGATACGTTAATATCAGCAATGGCTGATTTCGAGGCTAAAAAACAGGCTGTTGAAAACTCTTTGGCTCAAGATGGGGTCAACGAACAATTTAAAGCAGCTGTAGAAAAAAATTTGGAAAACTTGGATCCGGTAAGTGAAGATGATATCCATCACTTAAATGATTTAGTTTTGTCTAATAAAAATTCTTTATCAGACACAATAAATGGATATACAGCTGATGGAATGAACCATCTTTCCAACGTAAGTGCTGATGTTTGGACAAATATAAGAACTGATGCCCAATACCAAGATTTAAAAGAAAAATATGATGGTAATGGAGAAAGTGAAAAAAAAGCAAAGGCAAAGAGTAAGAAAGCAAAACAAAAGGTTGAAGATGAAGCAAATCAAAAGATAGAGGAGAGTAATGCTGCCGAAGAGGCTGCAGCAGATGCAACTAGAGATATTCCTGGAATGTATTCATCTACAGCAGGTTCGCCAATTGGGACAATAGATAGTGTAACAAATCTATTTGAAAACTTAACTTCTGTTTTCAATAGTGATTCAGGAATTGCAACTACAGCTTTGGATGACTTTTATTTAATGGAATATGATTTTGGCATGTTTACTAATCGTACCACAGGTGTTAAATCGGACGAAGAGGGAGCAGCTACTTCATTAGTTGGGTACGAGTTTTCGCCTAATTGTAATTATTCATATCTTGGGGAAATCGAATATTTGATTTCAGGTCACACAGGCGATGGTTCTGCAAAGAAAAATTTGGCAGATGTCAGAAATAGAATTGTGGCTTTTAGAATGCTTATGAATTATATAAGTACATATACATGTTCAGGAGTCAATACAGCCATTAATTCAGCATCTGCATTAGGTGTAGCACCACCAATCGTATTTGCATTGAATCAAGGAATGAGAGTTAGTTTGGCCACCTTAGAAAGTTACGGCGATTGGGATTTGTTAAAAAACGGAGAAAAAACTAAGCTTATCAAAAATGAAATATCTGATTTTGCATATGCTTCTAAAATTATATCGTTGGTAGATGATAGCGTACCTCTGGTTGATGAGGCAAAAGAAGCCTCAGATAAGAGTGAAATTGAACTTGATTATGAAGATTATACAAAGATTTTATTATATTTCTTTACAAATAGAGACCAAAGAGTACAACGAACTGGCGATTTGATAGAGATGAATGTTAACTGTGTAGCACAGGGCGTAGGCGAAAGTGGTACATTATCAAATAATGGTGCATTCCAATTAGATAAAGCCTATACAGCAGTAGATGCATCATGTATGTGTCAATTACCATTTGCAGTAATGCCTAAGGGATTTGCTAAACAGGCTAATCCTGATAAATATGATGAGATTCTTGAATT
The DNA here is from genome assembly GCF_015057185.1 of Pseudobutyrivibrio sp. Lineage (GTDB taxonomy): Bacteria > Bacillota > Clostridia > Lachnospirales > Lachnospiraceae > Pseudobutyrivibrio. The sequence goes on from NZ_SVEV01000002.1 coordinate 100,554, forward strand.
TGAAAGTAGATGGTACACATACACTGTTACGAGGTCGTATTAAATTGATAATTAAAAATATTAGAAAAGACAAATCGGGAAGCATAGTTGTAGAAGCTAGTGTGTCATTGGTGATATTTATAGCAGCCATAGTTAGTATCATTAGCTTAATCAACGTGTTTATAGTTCACAATCGAATACAGTTTGCCCTTAATTCTGCAGCAAATCAGATTGCATCATATTCATATTTATATGAAATGTCACCAGTTGGCGAGGCTGTAGAAACGTTGCATAACGACGGAGATCCGTATATTGAAAAATATGATACCGTTAAGGGGGCTATTCAGGCGCTTAAAAACATATTTAGTAGCGGTAATACAATGTCTGCAGATGATTGGGTAAATAATGGAAATTCAGTTCTATCAGGTGCAGATACATTAGCTGATGATCCATATGCAGTAGCAATTGGCGCTCTATATAATGGCACTATAAATGGCGAACAGTTTATAGAAAATTCTGTAGCTGGTGGTTTGGGTTATTTGCTAACAAGACAATATATAGCACCAAGTTCTATGGATGCTAACGATTACCTTGATAAGCATTATGTAACAGATGGTTATGGAGGACTGAATTTTACAAAAAGCGAATTTAATCACGATACTGGATTAATCGTTTTGGATGTAACTTACGATGTAGAAATACCACTCATAAATTTTTTCCTTAAAGATTACACACTTACAATCCATCAGAGAGCGTGCGCCAAAGGCTGGATGGACGGCGATGGAAACAAATATCCAAAAGATTAAAGGTGAGAGTTTTGAAATACTTAAACAAAGACTTATTTAAAAATTGGTACTTATATCTTGTGCTTGGATTCGATTTAGTGGCAATAATCTTGCGCTATTTCGTAACAAAAGCATACGTTAACAATATAGTAATTGAATCCATGTGCATGGTAATACTAGTGCTATTATCTGTGTTTGCATTTATCGACAAGATGTCTAGCGTGGTTCCAGATAGATTGCTTGCAGTTTCAGTAATGCTATGGGTAATTATGGTTGGTGGATATATTGTTGTAGCAAGAGATGAAGGTATAGCCCTTCTCATGTTTTCTCTTGGTGGCGCATTTATTGCTGGATTAGTATTCCTACTTTGTTACCTAATTACAAAGGGACAGCTAGGAGGCGGAGACGTTAAACTTGCCTTTGTAATGGGCTTCTTTTTGACAATCGATAGAATTATTCCAACCATACTATACGGAACATTAGCGTGTAGCTTGTTTTCTATAATTCTTTTGATTATGAAGAAAACTACTTTGAAAAGTACCATGCCATTAGTTCCATTCTTACATTTTGGATTATGTCTTACACTTGTGCTTATGTAGTGCAGAGAGAAAGGGTTAATATATGAAGCAGAAACGCATACTACTAATTGTAATTATCTTTGCAGTCTTGGCTGTAATGTGGGTATTTATCCTGCAAAATTTCTTAAAAATAGATCAGACTAAGGAGCAAAACGCTCTTGTACAGCAGGGCGATACTTTTGTAGAAAAGGAACTTTATGTCCGCGCTATTGACGCTTACGAGGCGGCTTTAGATATTAATACTACAGAGGCAAAACAAAACAAGATTGAGTCGAAGCTCTTGGTTGCATACTTAGGATATGGAGATGTAAATAGTTTTCAGAGACTTGCACAGTCTAGAATAAAAAGAGGCGTAGCCACAGAAAAAGATTACCAACGACTTGTAAAGACATATTCAAACATGTACCTTTACGAAGATGCATTAGAGGTATGTGAAAAGGGTGTAGAACAGTATCCTGAGTCCGAAGAGATTTCTACTATGTATGATAGCCTGCGCTTTATGTACAAAGAAAACTTTCTATCAGTAGAGCAAATTAAGCCAGACGATGAAAGTGGAAAATTTGCAGCATATGATGGGCAGCAGTGGGTATACATAAATGATACTGGAAGCATAATTTACAATGTCACATTTCAGGATGAGACACCATTTTATGTTGATGAAAATGGAGACGGTTATGCAGTTGTTAAGGCCGAAGGCCAATATTATGTTATAAACGACGACGGTGCTATGTACGGTCGTGATGACACTGGTGTTGAAGAAGTACTTGGTATTGCAGCAGGTCATGTTATTGCTAAAAAAGACGGTAAATATGGTTTCTATAATTATGATTTCGAATCTAGTTCATCAACACATCAGTACGATTTGATTACCATGAATTCAAACGGTGTTGTTGCAATTCAAGATGGCGGAAAATGGGGTGTTATCACTGACGGTGGTGAAGAGGTAATTCCATTAGAATTAGATGATGTAGCAATCAATTCAGTAGGTCAGGCATTCCGAGGTGGCAACGCAATGGTAAAGCGTGGAAACAGCTGGGAACTTATTGATACCGAGGGAAATACTGTTGGTTCTGATAAGTATTCAGATGCAAAAGCACCTGAATCAAACGGATTGATAGCAGTTGCCAACGAAAGTGGTAAATGGGGTTTCATTAATCACTCAGGTGAGCTTGTGATTGATTACCAATATAGTGATGCATATTCATTCTCTGATGGTGTTGCACCAGTAAAGACATCAGATGGATGGACATATATTAGTGAAAAAAATCAGGAAATAGTTGAGAATCATTATGAGGAGGCACTTCCATTCCATAATGGATGCGCTATTGCAAAATTTAATGGCACTTACTTAACTATTACTTTTGACAATTATGACAAATAAACTGGAGGTTCTTAAAAATGAAGAATTTATCTTTTGATTTTGGTTCAGATATCAATGGTTCATACTTGAGTCTTGTTTTAGACCCTAGTGATGTTTTTGATGAAATATCTTATATGGTTGTTCAGGAGGATTGCCCTGATTTTTTATTACCATTTAAAAGAACCGTCTCAAATGGTAGAGTACAGCTTAACTATCAGCAAAAAATTAATTGGACATCTCTTAAATACTCAATTTCCAGCTCAATGACAAAGAAAGAGTTTGTGCAGCATATTTCTGCATTAATCTCGCCACTTGTTCATGGAGCAGATTGGTTTTTAGAGGCAACTAATTTTTTACTTGATTTAGAATATGTATTTATTGATAAAACAAATGATAGCCTTCATTTTGTTTATATTCCAACAAAGGATGCTGTTGTTACTCCAGAGGAAGCAGTGAAGTTTATTAGAGATGTTTCCTTTGATATTGAAATTTCAGACGATCCTAAATTCCAGATTTCTTGGATGAGATTATTTGAGAACCCAAATCTCAATATAGCTATATTAAAAAATTTCTTGGATAATGAAATAAAGTTGGATGCCCAGGCTAAAAAGCCAGTAAAGAGCAGTGTCTCACAGGCAACACCACAGATGAGACAGTCACAGCCAGCACCAGCACAGCAGGCAACACCACAGATGGGACAGCCACAGGCAGTACCAGCACAGCAGGCAACACCACAGATGGGACAGCCACAGCCAGCGCCAGCACAGCAGGCAACACCACAGATGAGACAGTCACAGCCAGCGCAAGCGCAGCAGGCAACACCACAGATGAGACAGCCACAGCCAGTACCTGCTCAGCAAGTAGCCCCACAGCAGAATAACTCAAATGATGTGTACAACGAGCTATTTGGCGATGATAAGGCAGATAAAAAGAAGAAAAAAGAAAAGACTCCTGTTGTAAAGGAGAAGAAGGGCTTATTTGGAAAGAAAAAGAGTGAGCCAGCTCCGATACCACCAGTAATCCCAGCACCTGCTCAGCAGCCTATGCCACAGGTGAGACCACAAATGCCTCAACAACCTATGGCACAGCCAATGCAGCAGCCACAGCAACCAATCCAGCAGCCGGTTCAGCATGTAGCACAGCAAATACAATCGGCACCAGTTTCAAATGATACAGTTATTTTTGATGATGCTATACCATCTCAATCAAACTTTTTACAGCTCGTATCATCTCCAATAGACGGCGCACCAGAACGAATCTCGCTTGATTTTGAAAAGCCATTTATTTCAATTGGTCGAGTAGCTAGAGATACAGTTGCCCCTGATGTTGCTTTTTCTAGTGCATTCAAGGGAATAGGTAGAAAACATGCAATCATCGAGAATGCAGGTGGCGTGTTCTATTTAATCGATCAGGGATCTAGCAACAAGACTCTTATTAATGGTCAGGAATTGATACCAAACAAGAAGTATCAGTTAAATAATGGTGATATGATTTCATTCACCGTTGCAATGCCAGTAAAATATAAGGTTTGCATAAACTAAAGGTTTGTAATGAATATTATTAATGGATGTAATACCGATGTCGGTATAAAGAAGCCCGTCAATCAGGACCGAATCCTGAGCAGCCTATTTGTACAGGATTCGCACTATCTTTTTCTTGGGGGCATATTCGATGGGATTAGCTCTTTAAAAGATAGTGAGCAAGTAGCTGATTTAATAAAAAGCAGGTTTCAAAATTGGTTTGAAGATTATACCTCACGAATTGATTTGTCACAGGTAGATATGGAAATTGTAGGCTGCCATCTTCTAGATACCTTGGATGAGGTGGAAGAAGATATATATAACATGCGCCAAAATGGTGAATGCAATGGTGGTTCAACTGCAACCATAATCCTGATTTTAGATTCTATCTACAATGTCTTTCATCTTGGAGATAGTAAGCTAGTGCTTGTAAAAAATGGCAGTGCCACACAGCTTACAGAGGATCAGACAGTCTTAGGAAGCGTTAATGGCATTACTAAGTATTTCCTAGATAACTACATGGGAAAAGACGTTGAATGTGACTACCTGAAATATTCCGGACAGCTGGAAATAGGTGATTGTCTGTTTTACGGTTCCGATGGATTTTTTGGAAAGACTTTACCTGAGGAATTACTACAACTGGAACAGCAGATTACTGAACAAAGCAGTCTAGACACAGTTTTATCAAATCATACAGAAATATTAAAACTGCGTGGAGAAACAGATAATATTTCCGTAGGTGTTTTTAAGGTAGTAATATAGGTAGAGGCACAAAATCTCAGATAAAATATAAATGATGGTATATATGAAATCGCATTAGGGTATGACGACTAAACAAAGAGACTACGGCAGATTTAATTAAATTTGATTTGCGTAGTCTCTTTTCTTAAGAAATGTTTGGAGAGAAAAAATATTATGAAGTTGAAAAGAAATATGCAAAAAGTATTAGTGCTATGTCTAGTGTTAATGCTCACGGCCTGTGGGGGTTCGAAATCTGTCGAAAGGCAGTTAGACCTAGGTCAAAAATATTTGGATGATATGAATTACGACAAGGCTATTGCAGCATTCGAGTCTGCAATAGAAATTGAGCCTGAAATCGTAGATTCTTACGTTGGTTTGGCTAAGGCATATCAGGGCAAGGCAGAGACACTTAATGATCCCGAAGAGCAGTTAGGCACATTGATCATGGCATATGATACATTGAATGACATGCTCAAGGATACTGAGATGGAATACACTGGTATCAACGAGAATATAGATTCTGTAATGGCTTTAAAGAGCGAAGTTCAGAGCGAGTTTAATGACATTTACTTAGATTACGTTGCTGAGCTTACAAACGAAGGTGAATTCGATAAAGCTCTCGAGATTACCCTTGAGTACGAGGATTACTTCTGGGATTCAGTAGAAGAATTCTTAGGTACATTCATTGATGATGCATACGAATCAGAAGGTGGTTCAGGTTCAGGCTCAGGAAGCGACTCAGAATCAGACGAAGGCTTTGCCGGTCTTTTTGGTGGCGGAGATGACGATTCAGATGAAGGCGGAGAGTCAGCAGATTTAGTTACTGTTTCGGGTATGATTGGTGCAATCAAAGATAATGGAGATGTTATCTTTGAAGAAGATTACTCACATCACTGGTGGGGAATCTATTTAGACGAGCCTGTAACAATGCCAGACGGTACACAGCAGGATTTTTTAATGATATCAACTAACTCAGATGAAGTAGAATCAGTAGATTTTATGGATTGGGGAAATGAGGTTACACTAACTGGCGAGCTTATTATCTTTGAAGATGAAACTATGTACCCATACAGCATAATTGTTAATCACGTAGAATACTAGAATGCATAGGGAGGAGAGTGAAATTGGAATCATCTAAAATGAATAATAAAAAAATTATTATTGGTATTATTCTTGCACTATTATGTATAGTTGTGGGTGTCGTATTTTTCCTATTGCGTGAGACTCCAGAGCAAAAACTTCAGAAGTATCTAGATTTGGGAGCAAAGTATGTAGAGGAAGAAGATTACGAAAATGCTATCGCAGCATATGATTCTGCTCTTGAAATTGATCCAAATCATGCTGATGCTATCGAAGGCGAAATTACAGCATATGTTGCTTGGAGTGATGTTTTAGTAGAAGCCGAAGAATATGAAATGGCTCTTGAAATCTTGAATGAAGGTTATGACAAGTTTGATGATGATAGACTCCTTCAGGCTATAGAAAGAGTTGAGTCAGTTCAGGAAGTAGCTGATATTCATGATGACATAATAGATTTGATATATGAGGCTACTGAGCTCTGCGAAGGAGGAGATTATTTAGCAGTAGCAGAATTGCTTGCAGATAATGTTGATATTCTTTCGCAGATGAACGAAGCAGGCGTTGATAGATATCTCTATGATGATTTATCAGTTTGCTCTGCAGGAATATACATTATCGGTGACGACTATTATTTATACGTAGGGGACTACGAGAACGGCAATCGAGAAGGAAATGGTACATGGGTAAGCATTTACCATATGGACTATGATGGATTCGCATATGCGGTAGGTGAATGGAGTGCTGATGCTCCAAATGGCCAGCAGACTGTTACAACACACCATGGTGAAATAGTAGCAGAGGTAAACTTTACAAGAGGTATCGAAGGCAAAGTCGTAGACGGAGTCTGGGATGGACCTGTAACTTGGTTCTTCGGTGATGATAATAAATTTGCCGTGGACTTTGACAATGGTATAGTAGATATCATGTACACTGACAATGACACAGACGATGATAGTCCATATCATGTGGGATATTCAATGAGTGGAGATGAAGATGCTGGTGATTTGGTCTTTGGACAGGATGACATAAGTGTGACATGGGGTATACCAGGTTACGCAGATGAGTGGTAGGAATTTTAGTAATGAATAATTTGAAAAAGAATCTCAAAACAGTAGCTGCCATGACTTTAGCGCTTGTTATCACAGCCTGCGGTGCAGCAAAGCTTGAGGACAAGCTGGACTTAGGTAAGAAATACCTTGAAGAATTAAATTATGACGAAGCAATCGCAGCTTTTGATGAAGCCATAGAAATTGACCCAGCAAACATCGATGCTTATGTTGGTAAGGCAAAGGCATACGAAGGTAAATCTACAACAATTGACGATGTAGAGGAAAGCTTGGATACATTGCTTTTAGCATACGTTACATTGGATGACATGGTGCAGGCTACAGATGTTGAGTATACAGGTATTGATGAGTCAATGGATTCAGTTTCACTGTTAATGGGCACAATCGAGACAGAATTTACTGATGAGATTTATCCATACTTAACACAGCTCCAAGAGGCAGAGGACTTCGACACAGTTCAAAAGTTGAAGGATAAGTACTCAGAGTACTTTGATATAAATTTCGATTACTATTTAATGCCTGCGAGTGTAACGGTTTCAGGTGTATATGTGTATATTAGTATGACTGATGGACAGGTATATTACAATCTGGATGATGCAATTAGTAATGATACTGACGCATCTTTTGATCCCGGGATTTATCTTGATTCACCTATAACAATGCCAAATGGGGAACAGACACAAGTATTCAGCCTAGCTGGATATGATTATGATTGGGAAGATTTAGGCTCACATATAACAATTACAGGAATGATATATCCATTCGAATTCTCAAATGGTACATCAAGGTATGGTATAGTCGAGGAATAATGATTATTGTGAGTAAATAAGCAGATTTAAATCAGGCGGTCTAGTTAGTAACTAGGCCGCCTTAATCATTTAAATGTATTTTGAGATTTTCATACTTATCCCTGGAAAAATAAAGCCAGTGTGGCATAACTCTGGAACAGTTCAGCATTGTCTACGGGTGAAATAAGAAAAAATGATGTTTGACCCGTAGTATTTAGAACGAAATAGGAACAGAGCCACCCTAATCCAAGATGTTTACAACTAGTATATACTCATCATATAAAATATGTCTTATATCATGTCCGATAAAGCTAGAGATAATACACACTCCCCACTAAATTTTAAAAATTTTACGTGTAGAATCCAATTAAATGGCAATATACCCGTAAAGTTTGCAAAACACATAATAATGACGAATCAAAGATATAGAATAGGAGTATTAATGGACACAGCATATTTAAATGAGGGCAATATGCCTGAGGACAAAAAGAAGAATAAAAAAAGCAAATATTGCTATAGCTTGCACCTGAAGTTGTCCCTTGCTATAATCAAAATATATTAGACATCTATGTCACTTCTGATAATTTTTTGTTTTTTCATAGTGTAATATGGTTTCAGTAAAACATGACAGTATGGGTACAAAAATGATTAATGACGACAAAAGTGAAAGAGCGTTTATAAGAAATGGATATGTCAGATATATAACCCCGTCTGTGTTTGCCATGGTCTTCGGCCAGCTCGCCCCTCTTGTGGATTCCGTGTGCGTGTCGGCTAAACTGGGGGATACAGCGTTATCCGCATTTTCTACCGTCTCTCCCGTTTATTATTTCTTTAACATCATCGCTGTGCTGGGCGGTATGGGAGGAGGCATCGGTATTGCCAAAGCATCAGGAGCAGGTGAGAAGAAAAGAGCTGCAAGGATGTTTACGAAGGCAATAATCTGGACCGCCGTTGCAGCAATAATTCTTAGCATACTCTGCATAATTTTCATCAATCCACTCTTATTTGTTTTGTGTGCAACCGAGGATAATCTCGGATATGCAAGGGAATATTTGATTGTACTACTTTCTGGAATGGTCTTCTATGTTCTGGAGTTTGCCGGAGCATATGTCTTGGTGGACGATAACGATCCGAATCTTGCTATGGCCGGCGGTATCGTGATGGGCGTTGTTAATATGGTTATTGACTATGTCGGCCTGTTTGTCCTTGAACAGGGGATATGGGTGACTGCATTCGGCTCCATTTTCGGTGCCTTTTGCGGTATATGTGTATTTCTGCTGCATTTACGAAATAAGGATAGTTTGTGCAGATTTGTATACGAAAGGTGCCACAATGATGACCTGAGTTTAAAGGAGATAATCATGCCGGGTACGCCCGAAGCGCTGATGTATCTCATCATAGTATTTCAGGTTCTGTCAGGTAATTTTGTTCTGAGCCAGAATATCGGAACAAGTGGACTTGGTAATGCTGCAATCATAGAAAACCTTGAACTTATCGCAACCATTGTCATTGCGGGCGTAAGCGAAGCGGTGATGCCTCTTGCAGCATCATATTACGGGGAACGTAATGAACACGGATTAAGACTTGTCAAACGTTTTGCTCTGATATCAGGGGTAACGCTTCTATTCCCACTCATTCTGTCTCTCCTCATTTATCCACAGTGGCTGATGATTGTATTTACAATTGATAATCCAGTCATGATGGAGGTACTTCCCACATCGATCAGGATCATGTCGGTGACACAGCTTTTTGTGCTGGTGAATACCATCTTTGTGAATTATTTAAGCTCCGTGGGCGAGGAAAAAAAGGCAAACGTTTCTTTTGTAATCCAGGGCGTGATACAGATTGTGCTCACGCTGGCCCTTGCAAGTGTTATGCCGGATGATGCTCCGTGGTACGCAGCTCTCGTTTCCAATATCGTGGTGCTTGCTTACTTTGTCTTCAGATGTAAAATGCTTGGAAATCTAAAAGCTGATATCGATACTAATCAGTTCTTTATCACTGGGGGATATCCTGAATATTCGATGATAAAAGAGTGGTCCGATAAAGCGGGCGAATTTCTGACCACAGCAGAACACGATGCAGTCTCCTCAAAACTTCTTAATCCATTTATAAATGCACTTAATCCAGATAAAAAGCTTATGTGTTCCCTCACTGTAATTAAACGGGAAGATGGCGATAAATCTGTAATACTCAGGTACAAGGCAAAGCATGACATAACGGGAGCCGCAGATGAAGATGAGGATGAGAATGAAATAAAATATGGTGAAGTTATCTGCTCTGAGTTTAACTTTGTTAGAAGAATGATGATTAATTTTAAAGGTGATACCAAAGAGGAATGAAAATGGAAAGATATCCGCTTACCCAGACACAGTTAGGAATCTATTTTGACTGGCTCAAATTTCCTGACTCCACTATCTATAACATACCTTGCCTTTACGAACTTGATACAGAGGTTGATATGCAAAGACTGGCAGATGCACTCTGTAAAGTTGTCGAGGCACATCCCTGCCTGTCTGTGACATTTGAAAAAGGAGAAAACGGAGATATTTTTGCGGTAAAAAATATTCCGGCAGTTTCTTCATATCCTGTAAAGAACTATGAGCCGAAACTAGAAGAACTTGTAAGACCTTTTGATCTTCTGTCAAGGGAACCTTTGTACAGATTCGACCTGTTTGATTATGAAGGCAGAAAGAGTCTTTTCATTGATACACATCACATAATAAGTGACGGAAGTTCAATTAGTATACTTCTTGATGACATTAACGACGCATATGATAAAAAAACGTTGGCAGCCGAAAAGTACACGGGTTTTGACAGGGCGGTTGATGAAGAAAAGATGAGAAATTCTCCTCAGTACCAGGTGTCAAAATCTTGGTATGATAGCATCTTAAAAGGGTGCGACGCCGTGACCCTACCGCTGTATGAAAAAACCGATTCAACAGAGACGATAGCAACAGACGAGCGGCAAGGAAGTATATCGGCTGAGGTGGTACGTAATTACTGTGCAGAAAACAACGTAACCACGAACGCCTTTTTCACCTCGGCATTCGGTCTGGCACTGAAAGCATACACTGGAAGCGAAAGCGCCATATTTGCAACCATATATAATGGTAGGATTGATCCAAGGCTTGAGCGGTCAGTGTCGATGTTCGTAAAGACTCTGCCCGTACTTCTTGTTGCAGACCGCGAGAAATCGGTTCTTTCTTATGTTGAGGAATGTCAGTCTTATCTTGTGAACGCCATGGTAAATGATATTGTCAGCTTTGCTGAGATTCACAGGGATTATGGGATAAGTGCCGATGTACTATTTGCGTACCAAGGGGAGCGTAAACCGGAGATTACACTTTGCGGCGGTAAGGCATTAGAAACCGAACTCCCTGTTTCCCAGGCGAAAGCACCGTTCGGCCTTGATATAGCCTTAATGGATGATGCAATACTGTATTCCTTCGAGTATGATCCTGCCTGCTACAGCATTTACACGATAAACGGGTTCTGTGCAACCCTCGATAATGTGATAGCGGAGATGCTGAAGAAGGAAAAGTTAAGTGACATATCTCTTGTTACAAAAGAACAAGAGGATACTATTAAGAATTTGTATGACACAGCATTTGTTGTTAAGGAAAGACCTGCATACAGATTGCTGCAGGACGCTGCTGCCGCCAATCCTTCAAAAACAGCTTTAATTGCAGCAGACAGGAGTCTAACATATGGTGAGCTGAATGAGGAAGCAAACTGTGTCGGACATATGCTTCGAGAAAACGGTGTCGCACCGGAATCGATAGTTGCTGTTGTGGCGGATAGGAATAGCTTCGCATACGTTATGAGACAAGGCGTGTTAAAAGGTGGCGGTGCATTCCTTCCAATAGATCCGGAATATCCCCAGGAGCGTATAAGCTTTATTCTGAAGGATTCTGGAGCAAAGCTGATTATCACCGAAAATGCCATACTGGAGCGTAGAGCCCAACTGTTCGAATCTGTCAGAAGGACAGGAATCACGGTTATAAGCGTAGAAGATGCCATTGCAGAATACGATAAGTCTGATCTTAATGTCGATGTTCCTTATGATGCTCTTGCCTATGTTATATATACGTCGGGGTCAACCGGAACACCAAAGGGTGTGATGCTTACCAACAAAAACCTCGTAAACTTTGTTGATGATAACGAGAAAAATCACGAAATCAGGGGGTATACACAGTACGGTCATACAAGCCTTGCAATAGCGGCCCTTACATTTGATTTTTCCGTCATGGAGGAGTTCGTCCCGTTAGCGAACGGGATGACGGTTGTGCTAGCAACCCATGAGGAGATAATGGATCCTTACCGTATCTCACAGCTCATGATACAAAATCATGTGGATGTTATGAGCTGTACGCCGGGTTATATTATGAACATGCTGGACATGGAGGTATTTCAAAAAGCAGTTTACGGACTTAAGGCCATTGATCTTGGAGCCGAAGCATTTCCTGCAGCATTGTTTACAAAGCTAACAGAGATAGTTCCCGATATCCATATCATGAACGGATATGGACCTACGGAAGCGACCATAAGCTGTACCATGAAGGTGATAACTGAAAACGACAATATCACCATCGGCATGCCAAATGTTAATGTGAAGGCTGCCACCATAGACCGTGACGGGCGACTGCAGATTCCAGGTGCCGTCGGAGAACTTGTGATTCTCGGTGACGGCGTAGGAAGAGGATATATCGGACGTGATGATCTTACGCAAAAGTGTTTTATCAAGATGCTTGGTATGAGAGCCTACAGGACGGGTGACCTTGTCAGAATCCTGCCTGATGGACAGATAGAGTATCACGGAAGAATTGACAATCAGGTCAAGCTTCGTGGACTTCGCGTGGAACTTGGCGAGATAGAGAGCGTTCTAAACTCATACCCGGGTATCAGGTCTAGCATCGTAATCGTTGCAAAAAGAGAGACTGAATACCTGGCAGCGTACTTCACGGCGGACAATATAATTGATATTGACTTACTGAAGAAGCACCTTTCCTCTAAGCTCACAGCATATATGGTTCCGCAGGCATTTATGCAGCTTGACGAGATGCCATTAACCGCAAACGGAAAGATTGACAAGAAATCCCTTCCAGAAATAAAGGGTACCGAACCGAACAGGATACTCAAAAAAGCCGAAACTCGGACGGAGAAGAAAATCCTTGCACTCTTCAAGAAGACGCTGGGGCTTGAGAATATCGGTATCGATGAGAGCTTCTTCGAACTAGGAGGGACATCGCTCACAGCAGCCAGACTGATGATGGCTGCAATAACGGACAATATTCCAATTGTATTTCAGGATGTGTTTAATAATCCTACGGTAGAGAAGCTGTCAAAGCTTGTGGAGGAGAAGTTCGGTGAGGAGTCTGTAGTCACGGAAGCATCAGCGGAGAAACAGGAAGAACTGGAGAAAAAAGGTGACCTGTCTGATGCTCTCAGATACAATAACGCAAGGTACGTGGATGAGATAAAACCTGGTACTCTTAAAAATGTACTCGTTACTGGTGCAACGGGATTTCTTGGCATGCATATCGTAAATGAACTCCTGTACAGTGACGTGAAAAAGATATTCTGCTTGGTGAGAAAAGGCAGGGGCCCGGTACAAAACAGACTGGCATCAACTTTCTTTTATTATTTTGATGAGTATGAGGACAAGATAAACGATGACAGGATTGTTGTCATCGAAGGCGATATAACAGATGATAAATGTATGCAGAAGCTCGAGGGACTTGATTTTGACACCGTGATAAACTGCGCTGCATGTGTCAAACATTTTGCAGATCCGGTATTTTTAAAACACATCAATGTATACGGGGTGGATAATTTAATTGCTCTGTGTACAAAAAAGAAGGCACGGCTTGTACAGATGTCCACCGTGTCGGTTGCCGGGGACAACCTAAAAGGCATGAGCGGGGAAGGTGTTCTTACGGAAGAACGTCTTGAATTCGGGCAGGATGTTGAGTCCAACAGCTATGTCTATTCCAAATATCTTGCAGAACAACATATCCTGAGTGCTATCGCATCCGGAGAACTTGATGGCAAGATAATACGTCTTGGAAATCTTATGAGTAGACATGTGGATGGTGAATTCCAAATCAATTTCCGTACGAACAACTTTATGAACACCATAAGGGCATATGTTTTTATGAAGAGTTTTCCGATGCAGCAGATGGATGAGGTGGATGAGCTCTCACCAATAGATGAGGTTGCAAAGGCAGTTGTGCTGCTTGCTTCTGTTGACAGGAAGTTCACGGTATTTCATGCCTACAATTCACACACGATAGAAATGGGTGATATCATTGAGGCACTTAAAGAAAGTGGGTTTGATATCTCCGTAATCGATGAGACCGATTTCAACCGACGTTTGAAAGAAGCTGTGGCTGATGAAAAGCGTAATCAGTTCGTCGCACCACTGGTTGATTATAACTTGGATGATGATGAGATCAGAAGCGAAAATGAAATCAGTAATGCGTTTACTGTAAAGGCTCTGTACAGACTAGGATTTAAATGGTCTATAACAGATAAGGATTATCTGAAGAAAGCGACAGAAATGCTGAAAACACTCGGTTTTTTTGAGAGCTGATTAAGATGAAAATGAAACAAGCTCTGAGAGCTGCACGGCGAGGCGTGGTTGCCTAGCATAGCAGCATCCTCGTTTTGATTCTAGAAAAAGACCTTGTTTTTTATAAAGTCGATGATAATAAAAAACAAGTTACTATTTACGCAGTGGTGGATCAAAGGCAGGATTACTTGAGTATCATAAGAGGATTATAATACACCGAGGTAATCATAATTCCAATAACAAATAAAAGAATCCAAGAAATCCAAATATAAATACATTGCTAAACAAAGAGACTATCGCAGAGCGAACGAATCTAATTTTGCGAGGTCTCTTTATTAGTATGATAGTTACCTTCAAAATTTCATAAGCTACCACATTAATCAGTAACGCTGTGAAGGAATACTTAAATATCGTATTTACGAATGTGAAGAATAAAAAAATGCCTACTTCGAGAATATGATCGATTTTTGGAATAGGACTCTTGCAATACTTGCATTTTCCACCATTAATGTAGAATGAAAAAATTGGCAACTGATCTGCAGCAGATAGTTTATGATTACATGCTGGGCAATAGCAATCAAAAGTAAAATACTTTTGATACGAATCTGAGACTAATCGTGATATATCAGTAGTTGCATAAGCGCTGACTATATAGGATGCAATTATTATTGAAATATAAATTATTGATGTCATGAACATAGGCTACCAAGCATTTGATTAGATGTCAATTTAAATAAAATATAAATGATAAAGAATAGGAGTATGTAATGGATACAGCATATTTAAATGAGGGCAATATGCCTGAGAACAAAAAGAAGAATAATAAAAAGCTAATAATCATAATAGCCATAGCGCTTTTGGCACTAATTGTAGGAGGTATCTTTTTATTTGGAGGCAAAGGAAAAAGTCTCGAGCATTATCTAGACCTTGGTGATAAATATCTTGATGAAGCCAACTTTGATGAGGCTTTAGCAGCATATGACAAAGCCATTGAAATCGACGATATGTGCGTTGAAGCATACTTAGGTAAGATTGAGGTATTAATTCGTACAGAGAAGTTTGATGAAGCATTAGAGGTTGCTAAGGAAGGCTATGACAACACCGGCGATGAGCGTTTAGCTGAAAAAATAGAGATGCTGGAAAGTGGAAATATCTCTGACTCAGAAGGGCGAATTTATAAAGAAACATTTAGAGATGCAGATGGCACTATTTTAGGATACAACGAATATACATATGATTACGAACATGATGGCAGATCATTAAAAGCGATTCATTATGATGCTAATGGAAAAGAAGCACATTCTGTAGAGTGCGAGTATGACGATAAAGACTTTGGATTAGTGACCTATGGTACTGTACATCCGGAGGGGACCCTTATCGAGTATCATAATACATATGAAAATGGAAATATTACGCATTGTTCGTATGAATATTTAGGCTCTCATGGTGGTGGTGAGGTAGATAGGTATTACGATGGAGACTTATGCGTAAAGGAAGTTGATTCTCATTATTATGATAATAATGAGCCGGTAATAACTATACGTACTTATGAATATAACAGCGATAACAAAATTATAAAACAAACCTATTCAGATGAAGATGGTGAAATCATAGGATATGATACATTTTCTTATGATGAGAATGGAAATGAAGTAGAATATGCTCATTATTCCAAAGATTATAATACTACCACTGGACAACAAAATGATAGTTTTTCGTTAACAAATCGAACAGAAAGCGTATATAACGATGAGGGGACATTGATAAAATCAGTCACTTACGATGGTGATGGAAATGTTATGAGTTCTATAGATTATCAGTAAATAAGTAGTGTGGGTAGTTTTCTTATAAAAGTGCAAACTTAAAAGCAAGGTGCAAAAATTACACCATAATTTTGCAAGGAAGGGCAAATTTTGCACCTGTTGTTTAATAAAGTGCAAATGTGTAGTATAATCTCATTAATAGGAGGCGCATATGGCTGAAACATTAAAAGAGATTAGAAAGGAAATTGGGTATACCCAGACTCAGGCGGCAGAGTATCTAAATGTATCATTAAGATCATACAAATCATATGAAAATGATATTGATAAGATTGATACTATAAAATATTCATATATGCTTGAGAAACTTAGTAAGTTAAATATAGTTGATGAAAATCATGGAATACTATCATTAGATTTAATAAAAAACAAATGCACAGAGATTTTCAAGGAATATGACATTGAGTATGCATATTTATTTGGATCTTATGCAAAAGATAAAGCTAAGGATGATAGTGATGTGGATTTACTCATTTCATCGACAGTAAAAGGAATAAAATTTTATGGACTTGTTGAACGAATAAGCCAATCCTTAAAGAAAAAAGTAGACTTGTTAGATTCTGACCAGCTTGTCGATAATCCTGAATTATTAAATGAAATATTAAAGGATGGAATTAAGATATATGGATAATGTAAAAAATGACCCTTATTATCTAGATAGAATGAAAACAGATTTGGAGTTTATCAATAGAAATATGCTTGGAGTGACTAAGCCAGAGTTTGAAGAAAATGAAATTCTACAGGACTCTATGATGTTCAGACTTATTCAAATATCAGAGAATGCAAGAAAACTTTCAGAGGAATATAGAAACAAGAATTCTATCATTCCATGGAAAGATATATTTGGGTTAAGAAATAAAATAGTACATGACTATGGTCATGTTGATTTGAAAATTGTTTATGAGACTTTAACATATGATATACCTGATGTTTTAGAAATGGTTAAAACATGTAAATAAAGAATAGGAGTACTAATGGACTCAGCATATTTAAATGAGGGCAATATTCCTGAGAACAAAAAGAAGAATAATAAAAAGCTAATAATCATAGTGGCCATAGTGCTTTTGGCACTAATTGTAGGAGGCATCTTTTTATTTGGAGGCAAAGGAAAAAAGCTCGAGCATTATCTAGACCTTGGTGATAAATATCTTGATGAAGCTAACTTTGACGAAGCTCTAGCAGCTTATGACAAAGCCCTTGAAATCGACGATATGTGTGTTGAAGCATACTTAGGTAAGATTGAGGTATTAATTCGTACAGAGAAGTTTGATGAAGCATTAGAGGTTGCTAAGGAAGGCTACGACAAAACAGGCGATGAGCGTTTAGCTGAAAAAATAGAGATGCTGGAAAGTGGAAATATCTCTGACTCTGATGGTCGAATTTATAAAGAAACTTTCTATGACGAAGATGGTTCCATTTTAGGGTATTGTGAAAATACATATGATTATGAGCACGATGGTAGAGTATCATCAGTAACAAGATACAATCCAAATGGAAGTTTAGATCAAACTATTGAGTATAAATATGATGAAAATGGAAATGCAATTGTAAGTAGCGGAGCTTCTGGAGAAGAGCATTATCTTACCTTGATAGAGTCTGAATATAGTAATGACCTTATGACATATTCAAAGTGGACTTATCATGATGGACAAGTTTCAGAAACGAATTATTTTTATGATGATAATTTATGTGTAAAAGAAGTCCAGAATCATCTTGGCTTTGAAAATGAAAGATATACTGAAACTATATATATTGAATATGATAATGATGAAAATGTAGTAAAACGTACAGGTGAAAATGAGAATGGTGATATACAGTGGTCAATAACTTATTCTTATGATAAAGAAGGAAATATGACAGAATCATGTTCATATAATCGTAATTACGATAGTGGAGAAGGCGAATTAGTATTTTCTGGTAGAATTGTCTATTCATATGATGGAGATATATGTACTGGTTATATAAAATATGATGCTGATGGAAATGTGATTGGTTCCGTAGATTATCAGTAGAAAATAGCTGAGAATACGATATACTCTTTACTAACGATAAAAATTAAGAGATGGATATTGTAGAATGACAAAGAAACGAAAAATAATTATAGCATTATTAATTTGCCTAAATCTTGTTGCGGCATCTGTTGATGGATTCTTATTTTTCAATATGAAAAGTGAGACCGCTGAAATTTCAGCAAATCTAGATTTGGGAAATAAATATTTATTAGAAGGAAATTATGAAGAAGCCTTGAGTGCATACAAGGACGTTATCGCAATTGATGCGAAGAATATTGACGCATATTTAGGTGCAGCAGATGCTTATATTGCAATGGGAATGTATGAAGAAGCAGATGCAATTTTGAAGGCTGGTTACGAGAACACTCAGGATGAAAGACTAATTGAAAAACAAGAAGAAACAAACACTATACTTGAAGCATATAAGGCATATGCAGACTATCTTGAAACATGCGATTTTGGCTGGGAATTTCAAGTTGGTGAGTATGAATACGAGGATTTTTATTTTGAAGAAACAAATAGACTTGTATTTTCGTTGGTATATATAGATGAGGATAATATTCCTGAACTAATATATGGAACTACAGAAGCCGTTCATGGATCAAATATTTATATATTAAAATACGATAACGGAACAGTGTATAGTATAGGTCCAATTGGTACCTATAATACTACGTTCTATCAGAAATTTAATAATTTTATGATGGATGAAGAGCCTGGACATATGGGGTATACCGCTGAAGTTTATTTTAAAATTAATGATGATAATGAGTGGGAAAGAGTTGCATATACCTATACATATTATCCATATGAATATGAGGATGAACCAGAAGAAACCAAATATTTTATCGGAGCTGATGACAAAGAAGTATCAGAGCAAGAATATAATGACGTTATAGATGAGCATTCAAATGAAACAGAATTCATAACATGGTCATGCTATGATAATGAAGACAATCATCCTTTTATAAATGATGAGAATATAGAAAAACTCAGATTAGGTATGATTGTAGTTGAGGAATAATTTAATAATAAAAAACAATTTAGGCGATTCAGCATTTAGCTGGACCGCCTTTTATTATAGTTTTACTATTTAATTCATCCAATCTACTCCAAACCCATCGCTATTCCATATAAAGAACCATTTCTAATATCAAAGGTTATATATTTTTCGCCATCTGAGTATTTCAGCAGTATACTTCCATTTTCGTGTTGAATAGACAAAGACTTACCTGTCGATGAAGTGTATGTGTTGTTTGTATCGTTTATTTCATCAACTGATAGTGGACAGGAGATATTTGCCAATAGACTGTTTATATCATCTCCAATTTTTATAGAATCAGAGCAAGTAATACTTGAATCATTAACAGCAATAAAAGATATAATATTTGTATCAACCGGGGCAGAGAATAGATAACCAAATTCCATTTCGTCATGACCGCTATTTGGATTATCGAAGTAAGGCATTGAATATACTGTATCGTACGTATCTTCGTTCATTAAATTTGATTTATAGTCACTACGGCTACTGTAGGCCGCTTGGGCTTCATCTATTGTCGATTGACCCAAAGAAATACTATCAGCAGTAAATGAAATTATGAGAGAATCTACCCAGTCTGCGTCTTCTGAAGAGGATGGATTTGATTCATTACTGTCGTTATTTAATCGTTTTATTTGATTGATTTTATCTAAGATTACGTTAGAACCAGTTAAATCATAACCGTTGTTTAAAATCGCCAATGCACTCTCAACATCATCTTTGCCAATATATGCATCAGCCAAACCAATGTATGCATTTATACTCATATCATCAATTTTCAATGCTTCTGTGTATGCTGCGATAGCATTGTCGTAATCCTGTTCTTCTAAATATTTGCCACCAAGATCCAGATATTTATCTATGTCATTTGAATTAGACTTGGATAAAAAAGCAAAAATCCCACAAATCAATAATATTAGTATGGCAATTACAATAATAATTATTTTTATCTTAGAATTGGTGATAGGCATATAATTAAGCTCCTTTGAATCTCAGATTATTACACATTGTTTATCAACAACATTCTACCATATGGGTAGTAATAGATGTTATGAAAAAACAAAGGATTATTTTGAAGTGTGGTGTGGCATAACTACATGACCTATTTCGGAAAGTTACGTGGAAATGCAGTTAACCTAATAAGATACACGTAGTTTTTCATTCAGAATATAGATGTAGACCTAATATATCGATATATACATACTCACATGTGTATTTGTGTGTCGCAATACGGATAATTTAATCCGAGATAATACTCACTTAATCCATTTTACGCAGTTCTCTACGTGTATAATCCCTAATATTTTAAATATCCACGTAGACATAAAAAATAACATGGGTTTTAGAGAAGGAATAAAGAAAAGCCACCGCACCGGTGGCTTTTCCTGTATCATCCTAATCTACGATTCGATATTATCTAGAATTTTTTGAGAAGCATCAATTGTAAATCTAGTTAAATTATCATTGATTGTATCAACTGCATTAGATACTGATGTTGCAGCCATTGCAACCTTTTCACTGGAAGCGGCAACGTCCTTGGATGCTGCTGTAACAGTATCAACGTTATTGGCGATTTCCTGAGTGGCTGCTGATTGTTCTTCGGAAACAGAAGCCATATTTGTAGCAACATCGTTAACCTGACGCATTTGCTCAGCCATGTCATTGAGAGTGGCAGATGCAGCACCAAGCTCAGTGGTAATCTCTAAGAATGTATCTGCAGCGGAGTTGATAGACTCAGCACTATTGTTAATGAGTTCTGTGTTGGCTTCAGACTTCTCAGAAAGGTCCTTTACTCTGTCGGACATTTGCTTGATAATATCTGCAATCTGATTTGTTGCATCAGCAGAGTTGTTTGCCAAAGCTCCGATTTCAGTCGCAACAACGGCAAAGCCTTTACCTGCTTCACCAGCTCTAGCTGCTTCGATACTTGCATTCAATGATAATAAGTTGGTTTGAGAAGAAATAGAGTTAATCAAATCAACTATCTGTGTAATCTGCTGAGCAGCGTCATCAACACTAGCTACCGCATCAGCCATATCGCTCATAGAAGCAACGATATGATCCATTCCTTCAGAAACAGACTTCATATCCTGCTGACCAACATCAGCCTTCTCTACTAAATCACGCATAGTGGCTTCAATCTGTTCCTCGTCATTTGTAACATCAGCAATTGTCTGTGCAAGAATAGTGGCATTTTCTGCTACCTCTGTTACCGCATGTGCCATATGGTCGATATTTTCACTAATCTGATTCATTGAAGCAGATTGATTATTAGCAGCAGACTCCAAATCTTCTGCCGTATCCTTTGAGGTTTGTGCGTCCGCAAGAAGATTGTGTGAAACAGTTTTGATTTCGTTTAGACTATCACGCATTCCATTTACGAAATCTCCCATGGCAGTATTCATAAACGCAATCTCATCGTCGCCTTTAGATGAGATATCAACGGTGAAATCACCATTAGCAATCTTTTCGATATTCTCAGTAAGTGCTGTGACAGGCTTTTTAATCATATTTGAAAGAACACGAATCATAACAAATACTACGATTAATACAGCTGCTACAGTAAACACTGCAAGAATAATCATGATTTTATATAGTGTAGCAAGAACCTCTGGCACCTTTGCAAATGCAATAACTTGCCAATCAGTTCCTTCAACAGTATTAGAAACCATGTAATATCTAGTACCGCCTGCCTTTACTGTTTTAACAACACCATCTTCTTCCTGAAGGAATGTTTCTGTTCCGGCTAAGAATGAGTCGTTAGGATTATCAGCAATAGAGGTACCACAAACGGATGTATCTGAATAGGTTAGAATCAATCCATCATTTGTAATCATCATAACACCGCCAGATTTGTACAGTTTTACATTATTTAATGTTTCTTGAACGCTTCCCATAAATAAATCACAGGCGAAACATCCTTCACGTCCATCTTGAAGTTGTACATGTCTGATAACAGTTGCACAAAGTTGACCTGTAACTGTATCAAAATAAGGAACGTCATAGTAATAGAACCAGGAATTATCAAAGCCCATGGCCTCAATGTACCAAGGCTTTTCGGTAATGCCGTCCATTTGGAATGTAGGGTCAGAAGGATAGAAGAATGAGCCATCCTCTAATGCTAAGTATGCACCAGTAGGAATCATATCGTAACGTCCTACGGTCTGCATGAGGTAGTCCATAATCTGCGAATCATCTTCGAAATTTAAACGTTCAACAGAATCTGCAATACCATTTAGATAATAGAATGTGGAATTTAATTCTCTATTAACCATTCCTGCATCAGCAGAAACTTCGTTCTTTAGAGAAGTATCAATCAGGTCAATAATCATGTTGTAGCCGAATCCTGTTGCTATACCTTCGGCTAAAAGAGTACTAAGTACAAGCAAAGTAGCAAATACAAGAGTAAGTCTCTTGCTGATAGCTTTAGGTGCTTGTTTCTTTGTTTTGGACATATTTCATCCTCCATTTCATAGTGCAAAACCAAATTGTATGTTGAGTATACAGCCTTGAAATGAAGAAACTGTGAAATAACTATATAGATAAAATAAAATCTAATATATAGCAAAATTTGTGTGTTAGTCTGTTAGACGGAGCACCTTTTTACTAGTCGAGTGTCCACTTGTAGTTTTACATTTGGTTGTTTATTGTTGCTGATTTTTTGTATCAATATATCTGTTGATATTTGCCCTATAAACTTTCTTGAAAATGCTATTGAACTAAGAGAGGGGTTTAATAAATGGCAAAATTCTATATTGTCAAATCCTACAATGCCAACATCTTCAGGAATGCGATATCCCTTGGCAAGCAAAGCCTTCATAGTTCCTATAGCTAATAAATCATTGTCGGCGAAGTAGCAATCTGCGATTGGACCGCCACTTTCTAAAATAGACATGAAGTCAGCAAAAGCTCCATCAATTGATGGTGATATTTTTTGAATTATAGATTGTGAATAAGAAAGCCCATTATCCTCCAATGCTTTTTTAAATCCAATTTCCCTATCAATGAAATTATTGAGTCGTATGCTTGATGCTAAATAACCAGGTTGTTTTTTTCTCATTTGAATAAGATAGTTTGTAGCAGCATAGCTTCCTTGAACATTGTTTATACTTACACGAGAACAATCAACACAGTCTAAAGGACAGTCGAGTAAAACCATAGGTATTTTTAAGTTAGTAAATTGTTTTACAATTTTTTCTGATATAGAAGTGCCTAGCAGAAGAATGCCATCTACAGGATTGAGGCGAATATCTGCTATACAATCATCTAAAGAATTATCATTAGGATTAATCTTTATAGTGTTGAGTTTACAGTTGTTCTTCTGACACATTTCGGTAATTCCATCTAACATTTCCACAGAAATGATATGATAATCTAATGCTACAGGAAACTCTTGGTAAATGATAAAAATAATATTAAGCTTATTTGAACCGTTATATTTTCTTTTAAATTCATAGCCATGTTTTTCTGCATAGGCTAATACTAATTCTCTAGTTTCTGAACTTACGCCAGGTTTATTATTTAATGCTAATGAAACGGCAGACGGAGACAATCCAAGTCCTTTTGCTATTTCCTTTGATGTAATACTCATATCTTATCCTCAACAATTAAATAATTTAGTAAAATTCAACTCAATAATATATATCTATTTAGTAAATTTCAAGCTATGTTTTAGACAGATATTTTTTTAGGAGGGATTTTTTATGGAAAAAGTAAAACGTCAAGCATCGATTTTATTGATTGTTTCAATCATATTGATGCTTATCAGTGGAATTGTTGTTTCATTGGTGCAAACAAATTTTGGTCATGTAACTGTTAAACATTTGTATTGGGAAACTGAAGCAGGAAGGGCTATTAGTGCTAATTTATACATTCCAGATAATGCTACAGCAGACAGCCCTGCACCAGCAGTAGTTACAAGTCATGGATATCTTAATAACAAAGAAATGCAAGATATTAACTCTGTTGAATTATCAAGAAGAGGATATGTAGTTCTGGCTATAGATCAGCCTGGATGTGGTCAGTCGGATATTGGTGATTATGCTAATGAAAATGGTTCAGGATATGATTTCGTAGGTGTATATCAGGGGGTATTAGAGTTATCAAGATTACCTTATGTAGATAAGGATAAAATTGGCATTACTGGTCATTCAATGGGAGGAATGTCATCTAACCTGGCGATTTTAGAGGATAACCAGAATGAAACTCCAATGATTTCTGCAATCCTTTTGAATTGTATCGATGCCATGTATGTGGAAGCGGATACAATGGGTGGACTTGCAACAGCAATGGGAATTGGTTCTGATTATGTAAATAATTATATGTCTCGTGATGTGGGAATAATTGCTTGTAAGTATGATGAATTTTTTCATCAAACATATACAGAAGATGGTAGCGTGTTGCAAGCACCTTACTATATGACAGATAGCAATTTTGCTCAATCGTTTTTATATTTTGGAGAGAATCCAACAGGGTTAGAGACAAGGAATTCAGAAACCATCTACCACGAAAATATCGATGGAGAGGATGCAATACGTGTTATATACAATCCAGCACAAATACATCCTTGGTCACATTTTTCTAAGAGATCAGCTACAGCCACAATAGAATTTTTCAATGAATGTTTTGGCTATCCAGTGAAAATTTCTTCTGGAAATCAGATATGGCAAATTAAAGAAGCATTCAATCTTGTAGGTCTCGTTGGAGTAGTTTTATTTATTGTTTCTTTTGTAACATGTATGCTATTTACCAGAACATTTGAGGTGTTGAGAGCAAATGAAGTAGCAGTGGCACGAAAAGCTAATAAACAAAGTATCAAATGTTATATTGGGGGAGCGGTAATTAGCACAATACTTGCTGCTTGTACATATCAGCCAATTGTAGAATTTGGTAAAAATCTACCTTTTACTGAGCAGCCAATGATATTTGGAATAGCTCTCTGGGCTGCCTTTAATGGTGTTATTACTATAATTACACTATTTGTTTCATCTAAATTATCTTCTGAAAAGATAGATTTGGTTGATTGTGGAGTAATTATTTCTAAGGAAAAGATTATAAAGACAGTATTGCTTGGAATAGTAACCGTTATTTGTGCTTATTTATGCGTATTTGTTGCTGATTATTTCTTTGTATCTGATTTTAGAATATGGAACGTTGGAATGAAGGTTCTAAATGCAAACACACTGAGAATGGCTTTATTCCCACATGCATTACTATTCTTAGTATTTTATATTGCATTCTCGGTTGCAAATAATTCCTTTAATTTCAACCAGATTGGTGGGAAAAAATCATGGTGTAACAACTTGGTACTTACATTAGTAGCATTAGCTCCAATTATAATTTTGTTATTAATGCAATATGGAAGTTACGTAATTAATAAGCATATGATGTGGTCAGACAACAATGCGCCAATGAATATTGCACAATTATGGGCTTTCTTAATTATGATTCCAGGTGCAGCAGTAGTGGATAGAATGATTTATAAAGTATCAAAAAATCCATATATAGCTGGAATTATTACGGGTATTATTATTGCAATTATCAGTTCTTCTAACACTACTAGTCGCTTGATTTAGTTTTTTGCGATATCAAAGGTGTTTAGCGATTATAATAATGCTCCCTAAGAAATATGCCTTAAATAAAATGGCAAATATTTCTTGGGAGCATTATTTTGTTATGTTGTTATGAATTATTAAATTTGATTTATTGATTCAGTCCGTTGGCGTAATAGTTACTCTTTGAATTCCACATTATCCACTCATCATATCCAGCATCGTAGATTGCTTGGATTTGAGCACGGATAGCCTCTCCATCGTATTCGATAGAATCTTCTATCCAGGTGGCAGTAAATGCTTGAATCCATGGGCGAATTATAGCGCATTCATCTGTGGGAACGGACGACAAGACTTCTTTAGAACCTGTAAGTGCCGCATACACAGTGTCGTATGGCTGGGCGTCAGGTATTTCGATTCCGAATTCTCCATTGGCATAATGTGATGGATAAATCATTGGGCAAAGACAATCAAGCTTCGAAGCCATGGTGACATAATCCTGACCTATGTGCTTTGAATCAATGCTGCTTCTGATAATTGTGCCAAAAACATCTGCTGTAACAGGAATATTTTTCTCGTGCAATGCTGTAGTTGCAGTATCTAGGAAATTATTTATATATTCCTGACGCATTTCGTCGTCAGCAGGAACACCATAATAAGCGTCTTCCGAATTCTGGCCTACAGGGAAGCGGACATAATCCAGCTGGATTTCGTCGAAGCCTAAATCGGCGCAAGTTGATGCAATGCTAATAATGTAATCCCAAACTTCTTCTTTACAGGGATTCACCCAGGCGTTGCCACAGGAATCAGTAACAGGCTCTCCGTCTGCAGTTGTAAGGGCAAGCTCTGGTTTCGCTGCTGCCAATGTAGGGTCTTTAAAGCAAGGAATCCTTGCTATCACATAAATATCATTATCCTTCAATTTTTTCATCAAAGCATTAATATCGGAAATATAAGGAATGCAGGCATTAGTGGAAGCCACAGCCTCATTATCCATGTTAAAAGTAACATTTCCAAAATCATCCTTAACATCTAAAACAATTGCATTTAACTCCGTATCATTAATAAGCTGAATAATTTCATCCATTCGCTCGGTGCCAGCTGTTGGGCCGGTGATATATATACCACGAACCTTTGGGTGATTTTCCTTCCAGTTTGCAATGGAAGAATCTTCTATTTCTTCAGTTGAATCCGTTTGTGGAAGCTCATCGACAGCCGATGATTTGAGTGTGTGATTATAGAGCGCAAGCGTAGCGCAGATTGTAATAATACCTAGAACAATACCAACCTGTGTGATTCTCTTCATAAAAAATCTCCCCGTGATGCCATGCAAGTATGACTAACATGCTACTATAATACCATTTTGCACAGTAAAGAAAAAGGTAACTATCTCATAACTTTAATTATGAAAATAGAGATAAGCCGAAGAGAATGAGGAAATACCCAGTGTAGCTAACTAATCTTTCTACGTACAGAGATATACTTTAAAAAGATGGAGCAGCCATATGAGCCGCTCCATCTACATGATTTCAATATTAGTATGGGTATATATTTAAACCATCAGCATCAGAGGCAGATCCTTCAGATAATCCAAAGGCGCTACCTGGAGCTAGATAAAAGTAATAATTTTCAGGATTCTCTGCCATTCCGTCTTTGGCTGTATCTGAATCATATACGACATAAAATTGAGTTGAGTCTTGGGTGTATAAATATGTATTTTGTATCCTTCCCATTGAGAATGTCCCTGTCATGTCGTGGTCCTGGTGCTCAGTTACCGTTCCATCGTAGAGACCATTAACAACATTGCCAGAAAAATAGAATTCATAATTATTTTGTGTAACAACTATATTATTGACAAATTCACCGTTAAACATGCCATCAGAACAAGCACAATAACCATAGCCATAACTGGTACCATAGTTGCTAAAGAAGTAGCCCATGCCTTCATCTGCAGGGATAAGAGCCACAACATATGACGAGGAAGCTTCTGAGCTGTAATAATTACCATATATTTTATATCCACCATAATAAATGTGAATAGTTCCACCAGCTTCATTCACAGAACCAAACTGATTAATAAGTGATTTGAGCGTTTCCTTATCAAACTTTTCAGCCGCTGATTTGGTATTGTCGCTTTCACATAGTGATATTAATGAGTCGAGAAATGCAGCTTGTTCATCATTGATATCATACACATCGTAAGCGTTATGAACTATACCGTCTACTACAGTTTTCTCAATACCCTCGGTTGTATCTGAGCTTTCAGTAGAATTGTTTGGAGCACTACCTGAAAGTTTTTCGACCTCTGCTGATATTCGTTCATCACCAAAAAGCTCAAAGCCCTCTGTGAGAATTTCAATTGCTTTATCCGTATCTCCACTATCAACCAGCTGTTTAGCATAGCCTAAGTAAGCTGAAACAGCTTGATCGATAACCTCTGTATTGTTAGGATCTATCTCGAATGCTAGCTTGTATGTAGCAATAGCATTCTCATAATCCTCATCAAGTAAATACTTCTCTCCCAAATCAAGAAGTCTTGGAAGCTTTTGCGCTGGACTATTATACCAACTGATTCCAGCAATCACCGCAATTATAACTGCAAGTGCAGCTACAATGCTAACTACTATAGTTTTCTTTGATTTTTCCATTTCCATTCTCCTAAAAAATATTTGATACTAGATAAAAAAGTACCATAATATATATATGAATGCAATTGAGAAAAATAGCTGAGAATGCGCTATACTTTTTACTAACAACATAATCTAAGAGTTGGAGATTAGAAAATGAAAAAGAAACGTAAAGTATTAATAGTATTGTTGATAATTCTAAATCTAGCAGCAGCATCTGTTGACGGCTTCTTATTTTTCAATATGAAAAGTGAGGCATCTGAAATTTCAAACAAACTGGATTTAGGAAAGAAATATTTGCAGGAAGGCAATTATGAAGAGGCCTTGGATGCATACAAAAGCATCCTAGCTATTGATAAAAAGAATGTGGAAGCTTACCTTGGCGCTGCAGATGTTTATGTTTCGTTGGGAATGTATGATGAAGCGGCAGCGATTTTAAAGGCGGGTTATGACATTACAGGCAACGAGCGCCTTTCTGAAAAGCAGGAAGAGGTAGACAACGTAATTAATGTATCAGAAAATGAAGCATCTGAAGCTCATGAGGTTCAGGAGCAAGCAGAGACGGAGGAGCCACAGGAAGACATAGGAATGTCTTTCGAGGAATTATCAAATTATTCATATTATTTCTCTAGTGGCGCAGGCGGCTGGGAAGATGGGTTTACAATTTCAGAAGATGGTACATTCGAGGGGTATTATTACGATAGCGATATGGGAGACACTGGCGATGAATATCCTAATGGTACACAGTATTTTTGCGATTATAAGGGGCGCTTTGAAGACATAAAAAAGATTAACGATTATACATATTCAATGCGCATGACAGAGCTGACTGTCACAAACGATGACCAAGAATTCATATCCGATGGGGTACGATACATTCCATTGTATCCTTATGCGTTAGATGGTGCAGATGAAATCCTGATTTATTTACCAGGAACACCAGTATCTGAGTTGTCAGAGGAAGTCCAGATGTGGTTGTTTATTCCATATCAGGATCAGCAGGAGACATTGGAAAGCCTAGCGCTTGTTAACGTAAATGCGGATCAGGGAATTTGCTCATCACCTTATAACTAACAACAAGGAGAAATAATATGAAATGTTTATTTTGCGGCGCAGAAATTCCAGATAATGCAAAATTCTGCGGCCAGTGTGGAAGTAAGACACATGTAGAAGTAGAAATAGAACCTGACCAGAATCAGATGGTTTACCCAGCGTACCAGCAGGAGCCATATCATCAGGAGCAATACCAACAGCCAGAATATCCTCAGTATGATTACCCACAGGAAGGATATCCACAAGCCCAATCTACATCAGAGAAAAATAACATAGGAATAGCCCTAATTGTAATCCTACTTATTGTTCTAGCTGCCCTCGTCGGTCTCATGGTATTTTTATTTATCAACAAGAATAATAAAGCATCAAGCGAGGTCCTCGACCTTGTAACATATGATGCTAGCAAGGTGCCAGAGGTTACAACAGAGGTTCAAGAAGAAACTGCGGAGACAGCATCTGAGGAGGCTGAGACCACAGAGGACGATGGTCCTGCCATAGTTGATGACAAAGCTATTCATGAATATGAAATTGTCTACAAGGATGTTACTTGGCAGCAGGCATATAATCAGGCAATTCAAAAGGGCGGATATTTAGTCAGAATCAATACTCAGGATGAGTTTGATGCCATTGTTGAATTGCTTAACGAAGGAGAAAATGGTAAATACCGTTTTTACGTAGGCGGCAAACGAGAATCAGACAATCGAGATTATCGATGGTTCAATGAGGATGGAGAATACTTGGATGGTGTAATCAACGCTCCAGGGAATTGGTATGATTCCATTTGGTATGACAACGAGCCATCATTTGAAGAGGATGGAATGGACATCGAAGAAAATTCGTTATGTCTTTTCAAGGTTTCAGATAATTGGTGGTTAAACGACACAACAGATGATTTGAACGGGGATTACGATGATCTATTTAGCGGATCAATCGGATATATAATTGAATATGAGTAAAAGAATGAAAAGTCTACTGTCAGTGCTTTTGCTATCAGTAGCTAGCTTGAGCGGATGTGGAAAAGAGACGGCATCCACGGCTAATGAAAAAATAGAAACAACAGAATCAGTTCAGGCTGAGCCGGCAGAGACTACCACTCAGTCAACGTCCGACGAAACAGAGGTGGACGAAGTGCAGCAGTGGCTTGATAACCACACCATCGAGGAAAAGGTGGCTCAGCTATTCATAATCACACCTGAGGCTCTTACAGGCTACAACTTAGTCACCGAGGCTGGAGATACCACTCGCACTGCAATAAGTCAGTACCCTGTTGGCGGACTAATTTATTTTGCAAAGAATTTGGAGAACCCTGAACAGACCAGGACAATGCTTGAAAATACTTTAGCCTTTTATGAAGAGGCGGGAGCAATGGAGCCATTCCTTACAGTGGATGAGGAGGGCGGTCGAGTTGCCAGAATCGGTGGTAATAGTGCCTTTGGAGTGGAGCAGGTTTCTTGCATGTATGACATTGGGCAAACTGGAGATGTGAGCCTTGCAGCAGCTGCAGGAGTGACTATCAGTGATTATCTTTTAGACTTGGGATTTAATATGGATTTTGCGCCAGTAGCTGATGTTCGAAGCAACCCTTCCAATACAGTAATCGGGGACAGATCCTTTGGCAGCGACCCTCAGCTGGTAGCTGACATGGTGATTGCAGAATACAATGCCATGGAAGAAGAAGGCATCACACCAGTAATAAAGCATTTCCCAGGCCATGGAGACACCGCAGAGGACTCACATGTAGGTAACGCATATACGAATAAAACCTTGGAAGAATTAAATGAATGTGAACTGATTCCATTTCAGCAAGCCATTGATGACGGAGTACAGGTGATAATGGTGGGACATATTTCCACACCAAACATTACTGACGACGGTTTGCCAGCCAGTCTATCAAGCTACATGATAAATGACCTGCTTCGCCAGCAGATGGGATTCGATGGAGTTGTTGTAACAGATTCCTTTGGTATGGGAGCTATTTCTCAGAATTATTCTTCAGCCGATGCGGCTGTTATGGCGATAAATGCAGGAGTTGATATCATCCTGATGCCAGAGGATTTCTA
Source organism: Pseudobutyrivibrio sp. (assembly GCF_015057185.1). Taxonomy (GTDB): domain Bacteria; phylum Bacillota; class Clostridia; order Lachnospirales; family Lachnospiraceae; genus Pseudobutyrivibrio. The sequence continues at coordinate 132,188 of NZ_SVEV01000002.1, forward strand.
CAGTGCCTATAATGGTGTTTTGGCAGCTGTAGAATCTGGTGAGATATCAGAAGAAAGAATTGATGAATCAGTTAGAAGAATTCTAGAGGTAAAGCTACATACTAATTAATTCATCTAGTTCTAAATCCTTAGAAACAATTAAAATATCTGCCTTGCTGCCTACCTCTAAGGCACCAATTTTAGGATACATTCCTATGCTTTTGGCAGGAGTGGTGGTAGCAGATTTTACAGCATCATAAAGTGGTAGACCAAACTCTACCGCTTTTTTCATGCAATCAAATAGATTTGTGGCAGAGCCCGCAAGTGTTCCATCAGCCAGAGTGGCATGATTTCCTTTTTTGAAAACCTTTTGACCACCTAATTCATATTCGCCGTCCACCATGCCTGTTGCTTCCATAGAATCGCTGATTAAAACCACTCGGTCAGAGCCAAAAACTTTAAAAGCCAAACGGATGGCAGAAGGATGTATATGGATTCCGTCGCAGATTAATTCTACAAAAACATTTTCAGAATCTGCAGCGGCACCAATGACTCCAGGCTCCCTGTGGTTAAGAGGTGGCATGGCATTAAATAAATGGGTAACATGGTTAGCTCCAGCTTTAAATGCAGCAGTGGCTTCATCATAATTTGCCATGGTATGTCCAACAGAAATATTTACCTCAGAGCACAATTCTTTGATAAAATCAGTAGCTCCTTCAACCTCAGGGGCCATTGTAATTAAACGGATTTTATTATCGCATATACGATTTAAACGGCGAAACATTTCCACATCAGGAGCTAAAATGTAATCAGGGTTTTGAGCACCTCTTTTTTGGTAGGAAATAAAAGGCCCTTCCATGTTGATGCCGACAATATTTGCTAGGTTTCCTTCAGCACCAACCTCATTAACTGTATTGAAAATCTTTTCTAGTCTGTCTTCAGGAAATGTCATAGAGGTAGGGCAATAGCTAGTTATGCCACAGCTCTTTTCATATTTTAAAATTGCCTTTAATCCTTCGACATCAGCATCGCAAAAATCATGTCCAAAGGCTCCGTGGGAATGAACATCCACAAGACTAGGAATAACGTATTTTCCAGTGGCATCTATTACTTTTCCATCTGCAGCAGCTAAATTCCTATCATCCACAATAAAACCATCGGCCACATACAAATCCTTTATTTTAAAGCCCCCGTCTGAGCAATAAACATTTCCATTTTTTATTATCATTTAAGCTGTCCCCCTTTGAGGATTTCATGTTCCTTCAGTATTAAAGACAATGCGTCTGTATCTGCCACTATTGTAACATTATTGTGTAGCTGCAGGATAGATGCAGGAACCATTGGAGTAATAGGCCCGCAGATAGTGTCATATATAGCCTGGGCTTTATTTTCGCCAGAGGCAATTAGCAGAATCTGTTTAGCCTGCATAATGCTTTTGATTCCCATGGAGTATGCCTGAGTTGGAACCTGCTCATAGGAATTAAAGAATCTAGAGTTTGCCTTAATTGTAGCCTCACTTAGATTAACAAGATGGGTTTCCTTATCAAAAGTGGTACCAGGCTCATTAAAACCAATATGTCCATTGAGCCCTATTCCAAGTAGCTGTAAATCGATGCCACCAGATTTTGCAATCACCTCATTATATCTACCACATTCCTTCTCGCTATCCATTTCCAAGCCATTAGGAATATTTGTATTATTCGTATTTACGTTAATATGGTCCAAAAAATTTTCATGCATAAAACGATAATAGCTCTGCGCATCGTCAGGACCAAGTCCTCTGTATTCATCTAAATTGATGGTTGTTATTTCTGAAAAATCCAAATCACCCTTTTTATACCATTCAATCAATTGCTTGTAAGTGCCTATTGGTGATGAACCTGTTGCTAGTCCAAGTACAGCATTAGGCTTCATAATAATTTGGGCGGAGATGATATTAGCAGCTTTTCTGCTGAGATCATTGTAGTCCTTTGCTTGATATATTCTCATATTGCACCTCCTGATATTACCTTTTATGGCTTCATTATATGTCTGACAATTAAAATATTCTACGGATAATAATTTCAAAATATGAAAATAAATTTCATATTGAGTTATAATAATTGAAGTAAACACATCAAAATTTATAATGGAGATATAGAGATGGAAAAGGGATTGTTTTTTAGATTAAAAAACTACGAAGACTATGCAACTCCTGGAGAAAAGAATTTTATAGATACTCTCAGAAAGAACCCAGAGACATTTATAAATCTTGGATTAAAGGAGGTTGCAAAGCTATCTTACTCTTCTGAGGCAACGATTTATCGTCTGTGCAGAAAGCTTGATTATGATGGCTACAAACAATTTCAAAGTGCACTAGTTTACGAAGTTGCTTTGATGCAGGAGAGCAGAGCGGTATCCATGCAGGATATCGATCCAGGACAATCAGTTGCGGACATTATCAAACGTGTCACATGGAAAAATATTGAATCTCTTGAAATGTCCACAAAGCTTGTAAAGCCAGAGGACATAGAAAAGTGCGTGGATTTAATAGGAAATGCTAGAAACATAAATTTATTTGGCGTAGGCTCATCCCTTTTAGTGGCGAGAGATTTGTATTTGAAGCTGATAAGAATCGGCAAGCTTTGCAATATCTGTGATGATTTGCATTCTCAGATTCTCTATGCCAAAACAATGACAAAGGATGATTTGGCAATTGTAATCAGTTATTCAGGCCTTACCAAAGAAATGATTGAATGTGCCAATACAGCTAGGGAAAACAATGCTAAGGTTATAGCAATAACCCGTTCCTCTGGCTCTAAGCTAGGAAAATATGCTGACATAAATTTAGAAGTGGCTGCCACAGAATTAATAGTCCGAAGTGGTGCCATGTCATCAAGAATTTCCCAACTGAACATGATAGATATTTTATTTGTATCGTATGTAAATCGTCATTACGACGAGTTATATAAAAATTTCGCGAAAACACAAATTAAAAAAGAAGAAAAGTGAATACTCGAGTAATTTAATGAAGGAGGTTTAGATGATTAATCTTTCTAAGCTTTCAACAGAACAGCGGAACCAAAACAGTATGGATCTGGATCAGATGACACCACTTGAAATCGTTACCCTTATGAATAACGAGGACAAAATAGCGGTGGAATCTATTAAGGAGGTTCTTCCTCAGGTAGCCCAGACTATCACCTACGCTACAGAGAGCCTTAAATCAGGCGGCAGAATTATTTATTTGGGCGCAGGTACAAGTGGAAGACTTGGAGTGTTAGATGCAGCAGAATGTCCACCTACCTTTGGCGTCCCACCGGAGATGGTGGTTGGTCTGATTGCGGGAGGACCAAATGCATTTCTAAAAGCTATTGAGGGGGCTGAGGACAGCACAACCTTATGTGCAGAGGAACTTCAGGGCATCAATTTGACTTCAAAGGACATTGTTATAGGTCTTGCAGCCAGTGGACGTACACCTTATGTACTTCATGGTCTTAAATACGCAAGGTCGATAGGCTGCAGAACAGTTGCAATAGCCTGTACCAAGGACTCAGAAATTGGTAAGGAGGCTGACTTGGCAATCGAGCCTGTGACTGGTCCGGAGGTTTTGACAGGTTCCACTAGATTGAAAGCAGGAACAGCACAAAAACTTATACTCAATATGATTTCCACCGGAAGCATGGTTGGAATCGGTAAGGTCTACCAAAACCTTATGGTAGATGTTCAACAAACAAATGAGAAATTAAAAGTTCGCGCTCAAAATATAACAATGGAGGCAACTGGTTGCTCAAGAGAAACAGCGGAAGAAGTATTATCAAAAGCGAAAGGGGAGGTGAAAACAGCGATAATAATGATTCTTTTGGGCGTTGATTATGACGCAGCAAAAGCGCGACTTAAGGATTCAGAGGACAAAATAAGAATCGCGGTTGAATGAAAAAGGAGAATTAATTATGGATGTGAAAAATGTAAGTAGATTGCTTTTAGAGCATCTCGGGGGAAAAGAAAACATAATTAGTAATGAAGCTTGTATGACAAGATTGCGCGTTGGCGTAAAGGATTTTTCAAAGGTGTCTGTTGATGAAATCAAGAAAATCGATGGTGTAATGGGAGTGGTTGAATCTGATACACTTCAGATTGTTTTTGGCCCAGGCACAGTAACTAAAGTTTTGGATGCATTTTCTGAATTAACAGGTATCCCTAAGGGAACAGTTGCAGATGATGTAAATGCAGTAGCTAAAGAAAACAAGGCTGCTCAAAAGGCTAAATATGACAAGCCAGTCCAGAACTTCTTAAAGAGAATAGCAAATATCTTTGTTCCATTGTTACCAGGTATTATTGCAGCTGGTCTTATCAATGGTTTAACAAATGTAATAAATGTAACTACAGGTGGAGCATTATCGGGAATTTGGTGGTATGAATGTATCCACACAATGGGTTGGGCCCTCTTTGCTTACCTTGCAATTTTTGTAGGCTACAATGCAGCTAGAGAATTTGGTGGTTCACCAATCCTCGGCGGTATCGCTGGTGCTATTTGTATTTCAAATGCAGCAATGCCACTTCTTGCAACCTACAACGATGCTCAGATTATTCTACCAATGACTGGCGCAGCATATAACCCAGCCAACGGTGGTTTGATTGCAGCTCTTATCGCTGGTGTATTCTTTGCATGGTTGGAAAAGAAAATCAGAAAAGTAATGCCTAACATAATCGATACATTTATCTCACCACTGCTTGTTTTGATTATCGGTAGTTTGGCAGTTGTCATTATCATTCAGCCAGTTGGCGCTGTATTGACAAAGGGCATCTATACTGTTATGAATTTTGTATACGGAAGTCTTGGAGTAGTAGGTGGATACATTCTTTCAGCAGGATTCCTCCCACTTGTTGCTGTAGGTTTGCATCAGGCACTTACTCCAATCCATGCTATGCTTAATGATCCAGCTGGTCCAACAGAAGGTATCAACTACCTTTTACCAATCCTTATGATGGCTGGCGGTGGCCAGGTAGGTGCAGGTCTTGCATTGTATGTTAAGACAAAAAATGCAAAGCTCAAGAGATTTATCCGCGATTCAATTCCAGTAGGTATTCTTGGTATCGGTGAGCCATTAATGTACGCTGTTACATTACCTCTTGGAAAAGCATTTATCACAGCTTGCCTTGGTGCAGGATTTGGTGGAATAGTTGCATCACTCTTCCATATTGGTACAGTATCACAGGGCGTATCAGGATTGTTTGGATTGTTAATCGTTGAGCCAGGACATCAGTTCCAGTATGTAATCGCAATGCTTTGCGCATACATCGGTGGCTTTGTTGTTACATGGTTATTCGGTGTTGACGAAGACAGAATTAATGAAATATATGGTGAATAAGAGGTAGAGTATTGAAAACTGGTATTTCAATCTATCTTTCATCTGGTCTTGAAAAGAATGAGGAGGTAATCCGTAAGGCAAAAAATGCGGGAGCAGCTTACGGCTTTACCTCCCTTCATATTCCAGAGGAAGATTATAATGACTATAAAAAACGAGTTCTAGAATTATTAAATCTAGCCAAGTCTGCAGGGATAGAGTTGACCATGGACGTTGATGGTGAGACTCCAGATAGACTAGGTTTAAAGGCTATGGAAAATCTATTGGATTTTGGAGTAACTTCCATCCGGCTAGACTACGGATTCTCAGATGAGGATGTTGTTAACCTATCCAAGCATTTTAAAATCGTTTGGAACGCATCAACAATCTCACCATTTGATATAAAAAAATGGGAGCGTCTTGGTGCTGATGTTAGTAGATTCGAGGCTTGTCACAACTATTACCCAAAGCCTTATACAGGACTTAGCCTAGAAAAGGTAAAGGAGATTAATTCTAACCTAAAGCTGTTGGGTTACAATGTTTCTGCATTCATTCCAGGGGATAAGGATTTCCGTGGTCCTTTGTGTCAGGGACTTCCTACCATCGAAGATCATAGGAATGCTAAGGAGCAGGTAGCTCTAAATATGCTTCAGCTGTATAACGTAAATACGGATATAGTCATGATTGGAGATGTGGATTTATCTGATGATGGCTGGTCTGCCCTTAAGGATTTAAGCAAGGGCTATGTCAGATTAGGCGCAGATCTTTCTGATTTTGGAAGCGACCTCATTGGAAAAATCAATCACGAGCGCCCAGATTCTAGCTCATACATAATTCGTTCTCAGGAATCTAGGGCATGGTTTAAAGACGCTTCTATAGCTCCTAAAAATACAGTAGCTTGTAAACCAGGTTCCATTTGCATAGGAAATGATAGATACTTGAGATACAAGGGCGAAATAGAAATCTGCCGAACTGAGCGCCCGGCAGATGAAAGAGTAAATGTAATTGGTCAGGTACGTAAGGAAGATTTAAAATACCTGCCATATATCTGTGATGGCATGGGATTTGTGTTGGTATAAATTTAGATAGCAGAATTGATGGGGAACAAATAGAGCCGTATAGTTTTATATATAATTTATAATTATATCAGGATGATTTTGTTTATTTTTCTCTATTGAATCAAACATTTGATGATGTTATATTTTACACATATTAAGGATTGTTACTTTCGAGGCATTACCTTTTCGGATTACTATGTTCGAAAAGGTTTTTTTTATGTCGTAAAGAAACTAGAAAGGCCCGACATGCAAATTATAAAAAAGATTAATAATAATGTGGCCATAGGAAAAGATGGGAATGATAGGGAAGTAATAGTTATGGGAAAAGGAATTGGATTTCCTTCAATGCCTTATGAAGTTACAGACTTATCATTAATAGATAGAACCTATTACAACATAGATCCTAGCCATCAAAAATTGTTAGAGACTGTACCGTCAGAGCTACTTAGTTTTGTAAGTCATTTAGTTGATGTTGCTACAGATAAACTAGATGGAGAATTAAATCCAAATCTTGTGTTTATCTTAGCTGATCACATTAATTTTGCCATTAATCGAACAAGACAGGGAATGACTTTAGGCTTGCCATATTCAGAAGAGTTAGCATTTCATTACCCTGATATTAACAAACTTGCCATATGGATGGTAAAAAGAATAAATGAGTGGGCAGATATTCACCTTGAAAAAGGAGAGGTTACAAGTTTAGTAATCCACTTAATGGGGGCTCTACAAAAGCCAACAGTAGTTGGTGAGACGACAGAAAAAAGAACAGAAAGAATCATTAGAAAACTAGATAATATTATATCAACTGAGTTAGATATAGAAATTGATAAAAAGACTTTTTATTATTTCAGATATAAAAATCACATAAAGTATTTCGTCAGAAGAAGAGAACGAAATGAGCAGTATAGTCAAAACTCAGATTTAATAAAAAGCTTAAAAGACATTCACCCTAAACAATATGAATGTGTTATGAAGGTCAATGAGTATTTGACAAATGAATTTGAAGTTCCATGTTCTGAAGAGGAACTGGGATATTTATTATTACATATAGTTGGATTATCCACACAAGAGGATCGTAACCAATTGGGCGTCACCTCAGAGAAGTAAGCGTGTCTTACTATCTCTGGGGTTTTTTTATATTTAAATAGTCGTATGGACTTAAAACTTAAGGAGAAAAAATGGGAAAGAGTAAGTATGAACAGTTAGCAAATTCTATATGTGATTTGTTAGGCGGAAAAAGCAATGTAGAGTTCTTCACACATTGTGTTACAAGATTAAGATTTAATCTTAAGGATCAAAGTATTGTTAAAAAGGAAGAGATAGAGAAACTTCCAGGAGTATTAGGTTCACAGTGGTCAGGTGAACAGTATCAGATTATAATCGGTCAAAGTGTTGGAGATGCATATAATCTAATCTGTAAGGTCGCAGGATTCGAAAAGGCTGGTTCTGTAGATGACATCATAGATGGAGATTTAACAGAAAAGAAACCTATTACTGTAGGAAATATTTTGAATGGCATTTTGGATGCTATTTCAGGCTCCTTAACTCCGGCTATTCCAGTTCTTATCGGTTGTGGAATGGTAAAGGTGCTTTTAATTGTACTTGAACTATTTGGAATAACTGCTGAAAATTCAACATATCAAATACTTTCATTTGTAGGTGATGCAGGATTCTATTTCTTACCAATCCTTGTTGGTGGAAATGCTGCGAAAAAGTTTGGTGCTAACCAAGGTTTAGGTATGGTTATGGGAGCAATGCTTGTTTACCCTACATTTGTAAATGAAGTTGCTGCAGGGACAGCATTTACATTCTTGAACATTCCAATTTATGGAGCATCATATACAAGCACTATATTCCCAGCTATTTTAACGGTTTGGGTTATGTCATATGTTGAGAAATTCTTTGCAAAGATTGCACCAGATTTCTTACGTTCTATTATTGAGCCACTATGCACATTACTTGTAATGGTACCACTTTCATTTTGCTTATTAGCACCAGCGGGAGCATTCTTAGGAAATTATGTTTCTGCATTTGTTATTTGGCTTTACAATCTCATTGGTCCAGTAGGTGTAATGGTACTAGCAGCATTTATGCCATTCTTTATCATGACAGGTATGCATGCAGCCTTTGTACCATATCTTTTACAAATGTTTTCATCTAACGGATATGAGCCAATTTTCTTTACTGCACTTGTAATCTCAAATATCGATCAGGGAGCAGCTTCATTTGCGGTAGCAGTGAAATCAAAGGACAAACAGGTTAAGTCAACAGGTTTATCATGTGCAATTACAGCAATCGTAGGTGGAGTAACTGAGCCAGCTATGTATGGTATCAACTTGAAATATAAAAAGCCAATGTGGGGCGCAATGATTGGTAGCGCAATTGGTGGATTATTCGCTGGTCTTATGAGTGTATATATTTATGCATTTGCTGGCGCATCAGCTCTTCCAGCAATACCATGTTTTGTTGGTGGAGATAACCCACTAAGAAATGTAATTCTACTATGTGTTTCAATCGTAATAGGCATTGTATCAACATTTGTAGCAACATTTATTCTTTATAAAGACGAAGAAGTAGCATAAGAAATAGGAGATTTATGATGGCATTTAAGGATGGATTTCTATGGGGCGGTGCAACAGCTGCTAACCAATATGAAGGTGGATGGAATGAAGGTGGAAAAGGTGAAAGTGTTGCCGATCACCTATCCAGTGGCAATGTTAGTCATCCTAGATTAATTACAAAAACAATAGAGGATGATTTATACTATCCAAATCATATTGCAAGTGACTTTTTCCATCACTACAAAGAGGATATAGCGCTATTTGCAGAGATGGGTTTTAAGGTATTTAGAATGTCTATTGCCTGGACTAGAATATTTCCAACAGGTGAGGAACTAGAACCAAATGAAGAGGGACTAAAATTCTACGATGACGTTTTTGATGAATTAAAAAAGTATGGAATAGAGCCTTTGGTTACAATTTCTCATTACGAAATGCCTTTCGCATTAACAGAAAAGTATAACGGATGGGCTTCTAGAAAACTTGTAGATTTATATTTGAAGTATGCTACTACTTTATTTGAGAGGTATAAAGGAAAAGTAAAATACTGGCTTACATTCAATGAAATAAATTGTGGATGTCTTTCTTTAGGAAATTATATGTCCTTAGGTATTTTAAACGGACAAACAAGAGATTTTACAAATCAGGAAGATGATGTACAGCTGCGATATCAAGGGTTACATCATCAATTTATTGCAAGTGCTTTAGCCGTTGAAGCTTGCCATAACATTGACCCAGATGCCAAGGTTGGTTGCATGATTGCAATGATGCCTAGTTATGCATACACATGTAATCCTATTGATGTCCTAGGAAATCAAAAAAATATGAGGACTCTTAATTACTATTGCGGTGATGTTCAGGTCAGAGGAAAATATCCATCATTCTCAAAACGATTATGGAATGAATTAGGTGTCGAACTTGAAATGCAGCCTGGTGATGAAGAGATATTAATGAATGGAAAGGTTGATTTCTTTAGTTTTTCATACTATCAAACATCTTGTTTTACAGAAGATGACTCGGTAGATTCGACATCTGCTAACCTAATAGCAAATGCAAAACGAAACCCATATTTAAAAGAAAGTGCATGGGGATGGCAGATAGATCCAAATGGGTTAAGAGTAACACTTAATGAACTGTATGATAGATACGAAATTCCATTGATGGTTGTTGAAAATGGATTAGGTGCTTATGACACTGTTGAAAGCGGACAAATCCATGATCCATATAGGATTGAGTATTTAAGAGAGCACATTAAAGCAATGAGTGAAGCCATTGACGATGGCGTAGATTTGATGGGTTATACTCCATGGGGCTGTATTGATATTGTAAGTGCATCAACAGGTGAAATGGCAAAACGATACGGGATGATTTATGTTGACAGCAATGATAATGGCGAAGGTTCATTTGCTAGAATGAAAAAAGATTCATTTTATTGGTACAAAAAAGTAATTGAAAGCAATGGAAAAGATATAGACTAAAAATACAAAGGTGTAGTTATGGAATTATTAGATTTATTCAAAAAAGAAGCTGTAGAATACCCACTGTCAATCGGTGCTACCGGAACTGGAAAGATTATTGCAATGGAGGATATTCCAGACGCTGTGTTTGCACAAGGGATGGTTGGACCATGTATTGGAATTGAACCAACTAATGGAACTATAGTATCACCATGCGATGGAAAAATTCTTCAGTTATCAGATACATTACATGCATTTGGAATAGAGGGCATCGGAGGTGTGCAGATACTCGTGCATATAGGAATAGATACTGTAAGCATGAATGGAGATGGATTTACATCCAATGTGAAGGTAGGAGATGTAGTAAAAAAAGGTCAGCCAATAGTCAATGTTGATTTAGATAAGGTTAAGGCTGCAGGACATCCAACTGTCGTAATTACAATTCTATCAAATGCAAATAATTATACTGATATTGAATTTACTAAACTGGTAAGTGTTGAAATATCTGACGAATTGGTTAGCATTAATAAAAACTAACTTGATTAAATATGTTGTGATAATGTTAATGGGGTGCTTTTTATGGCATCATTATCCCATAGTTAATAAACAGCCCCTGTTATCGGTATAAAATAATAAGCATTAAGTAAAGGCCCATCAAGAGACCATGGAATAAATCAAAAGTATTTATCCTTTAAGAGTTCTTGATGGGCTATTTTGTTAGAAAGAATAGTTTAAATTCTTACTCTAAATACTTATAATGAGAAAAACATGTACTTAGCGTTCATAGAGGGAGATTAAATGGATATTAGAATAGCAACAAGTAAAGACATAGACACCTTGATGGATATTCGTCTTGAAATGCTTCGAGTTGTAAACCATATGGAAGAGGACGAACCGTTTAGTGAACAATTATTAGGATGTAGCAAAGACTATTTTCTAAATGGCAATCAAACTACCTGCCTTGCTTTTGATGGCGATAAAGCTATTGGTTGTGCAAGTATTTCATATATCGAGGTAATGCCAACCTTTTCCCATCCGACAGGAAAAAGAGCTCATCTTATGAATGTTTATACCAATAAGAACTACCAGAGACAAGGCATAGCAAAACAGATGGTAAATCTTCTTATAGATGATGCTAGGGAAAAGCATTCCACAGAAATAAGTCTAGATGCTACGGACGAAGGTAGACCATTGTATGAAAAGCTTGGGTTTAAGGTATCTGATGAATGTATGGTAATGAGTATATAGTAAAAAGGAGAGACTAGTTATGGCGTACACAGATAACAAAGTAAAGGTTACAGTAGTAGAAAGTCATTGCCCTAAGTACAAAGAGGGGGATGTTATTTGTTTTGTAGGAAGCGACCTGGACAAAGAAAACAGTGATAATGTTTGTATGGTTGCTATGCAGGCAATATATCCATTTATTTATGCATTTAGAAGAGGGGGCAATCTTAAGAATGGCCCTTATCAGTGCATTGATTGTGGAGAGACAGTAATATTTAATATCGAAGTCGAAGATTAACATGAATACGAGGGGGAACCATATTATGAAGCAATATATAGTAGATGCATTTACAAACACACCTTTTGCAGGTAATCCAGCTGCAGTGTGTGTTATGGATAGCTGGCCATCAGAAGAATCAATGATGAAGCTGGCAATGGAAAATAATCTGTCTGAAACAGCGTTTATTGTAAAAGATGAACAGGGCTATCACTTACGTTGGTTTACACCAGGTTCAGAGGTAGAACTATGTGGACATGCAACCCTTGCATCTTCATTTGTAATACTAAATTACATAGAAAAGGATTCAGACCTAGTTGAATTCAACACTCTCAGCGGAAAACTTACAGTAAGGAGAAATGGAAATCTCTTGGAAATGAATTTCCCTACATATGAACAGCCTGAAATTCCTGTTACAGATGAAATGGAAGAAGCTTACGGCGTTCGCCCTATAAAGGCTCTTCTTGGACCAGACCTTCTCTGCATTTTTGAATCAGAAGAACAGATAAGAAATATGAATCCTGATCAGATGAAGCTCTCAAAGCTTCCAGGCAGAGGACAGGATGCTACAGCAAGAGGAAAAGATGTAGATTGTGTCTCAAGAACTTTCTTTCCTAAACTTCTTGTTGCAGAAGACCCAGTATGTGGTTCAGCTCACTGTCAGATAGCAGCATATTGGTCTGACGTGCTTAACAAGAAAGAAATAAAAGCTTACCAGGCTTCACAGCGTGGTGGATATGTACATTGTAGACTAGAGGATAATGATCGAATCACTATCAGTGGAGAAGCTACACTAGTTGCTATATCAGAGATTGTGGCTGAATTATAACTTACGAAGGAACAATTGCTTACAGTAGTAACAAAAAGATATAATTGAATCGAGAATAGGAAAGGAGGACATTGCCGATGATCAATTCCTCAAACTTTCTCCACATTGTGGAGACCTAAACTCTACACTGCGGGTTCAAGCTAAGCTTACCCGCTAAAATATACAAGGCTGCAGAGAGAACTCCCTGCATCCAAAAACACTTGATTTGATAAGAAAATTCAATGATGCAAAAAAGCCAATAGCGACTGTATGTGTTGCTGCATTTGCATTAGCTGAAAGTGGAATCTTAAAAGACAGAAAGGCTACTGTCTATCATTTAGATAACGGAAAAACTCAAAAAGAGTTAGCTGAATACGGTGTGAATGTAATAAATGAGCCGGTGGTAGTGGACGAGAATATTATCACCTCATATTGTTCACAGACAGCACCATTAGTAGCATTCAAACTACTGGAAATGCTCATAGGTGTGGAAAAGACAAAAGAAGTAAGCGCAGCAATGGGATACTAAGAAAGGAATAAAGCTATGGCAGAGATTGATAGATTAAAGGATATTGTTGAAACACTTAGAAGAAATAGATTTAACGGATTAATCACATGATGATGATATTATTATTCCATGGAGGGTTGAGCTATGGATGTAATGGTATCAGTTAAAAATGATAAGGAAATTGCTATTGAGTATGTTGATTTGTATATGTCACTTCGAGCAGCTCTACGGGATGGTAAGATAGAAACCACTGATGTGGAAGAGTATCTGGCATACAAAGAACGTATGCTTCCAAAGAAAGCCAAGAAGTTGGCGCAGGAAATGATTTTGAATATTAAAGAGTGAATGTAAGCTGTTCTTTTGCTATTTGCTCTCTATGAAAAATAGAGAAATGCCCTTATCCTTTAAAACAAAGGAGAAGGGCATTTTTGCTATACTATACAACCAATAAATTTAATCCAATACTATCGGCATTTTCTTTTATTGAGCTATCTATACCACTATCAGTTATAATAGTAAAATCCGTAGATATAGGACATACAACAGATAGATAACTATTCTCAAATTTTGTATGGTCTGCAAGTACAAATAGACTTTTTGATGAGCTAATGATAGCTCTTTTTATTTGCATTTGTGGAGTGGCTATAGATGTTAAACCTACATCAAAATTGATACTGTGCACTCCTATAAAACCTTTATCTACATGGAAAGATTGTATAGTTTCAATAGCGGAATCACCCAAAGTTGCAGCTAAATGTCCGCTGTTTTGACCACCAACATATCCGCCAACTACATGTAGTTCAACGTGTGGAGCATTGGTAAGTTCATATGCGGAAGCAATGCCATTTGTAACCACGACAATCTTTTTTTCAGGATGTGCCAAGATACATAGTGATAAGTAGTAACTAGTTGATGAATCATCTAATAGAATGGTATCTCCTGAATTTATATACTCAAATGCAGTCTTAGTAATTCTTTGTTTTTCAGCAACAAATTTTGAAATTGTTTTAGTTTCCAGTAATGGTGTTTCTACCGCATCTATAGCCACAGCACCACCGTGAGTACGCTTCAATAGCCCAGCAGTAGCCAACTCTCTGATATCAGTCCTTATAGTGACTTCAGAACAATTAAACTTTTCACTTAAAGCAGAGGTTTTTACAAAACCGTCAGTTTTAATATCCTCGAGTATTTGACGTCTTCTATTCTGTGTGTTTTGGAATGCAATAGCCCCGTTTGCCATTTCTTTAATCTCCCCTTCGAAATCAATTAATAATCATTTATACTAAATATAATTATAACTAAAAGTGAAATGAAAGCAAACTTTTAGAAAACGAAAATAAAAAATGTGCATTTCGTACAAATGAATGAAGCCCGAAATGTTAGATGTATCTAAAGATTTATTAGCCTATAAAAATATTATTGAAAACAAAAGTAAAAAGATGTAAATTGAAAACAAGCAAAAGCTAAAACAACGGTACCGAAAGCAAAACGAAAGCAAAAAGGAGAAATCAGTTATGAATATTAGTTATAAACCCATAACTGCTTTGACGATGGGGGATCCAGCTGGAATTGGACCTGAGATATGTTTAGGGACAATGTTGGATAAGGAAATTCATAATGTTTGCAGACCTTTTATCATAGGTAGCATTGCTATCTTAGATAGAGCAGCTAAGGTCTTAAACAAGCAGGTTGAATTTAGAAAGATTGACTCACCTAAAGAAGCTAGATATGACTACGGCACAATAGATGTATTGGAGACAGGGGATTACGATACTGATTCCATCAAGTGGGGAGAGGTTCAAGAGCTGGCTGGCAGGATGGCTTATGATTTTATACTTAAGTCAATCGAGCTTGGAATGGCAAAAGAAGTTGATGCAGTTTCAACAGCACCAATTCATAAGCAGGCTATAAAGCTTATTGGTGTTAAAGAACCAGGGCATACAGAAATCTATCAGCATAAAACAAATTCTGAGTATGCATTAACAATGTTCTCTTGTCACAAGTTAAGAGTATTCTTTGTTAGTCGTCACATGTCTCTAATGGATGCATGTAAGTTTGCATCAAAGGATGAGATTCTAAAGGACGTAAGATATATCGATAAGGAATTAAGAAACGTAGGCATCTCAGACCCTATAATTGCAGTAGCTGGATTAAACCCACACAATGGTGACAATGGTTTGTTTGGTACAGAGGAGATTACAGATATAGGACCTGCAGTTGAAGCTGCAAAGGAACTTGGAATCAATTGTATTGGCCCTTGTCCAGCAGACTCAGTCTTTAACATCGGTAAATCAGGAAAGTTTGATGCAATTCTTTCTTTATATCATGATCAGGGACACATCGCATGTAAGACATTAGACTTTGAGAAATCAGTTACCTTAACATTTGGCTTACCATTCATTAGAAGCTCAGTAGATCATGGAACTGCATTTGATATTGCAGGAAAAGGAATTGCAGGAAGCATTTCAATGATTGAATCAACAAAGGTTGTTTCTGAATACGCTGCAAAACAGCATGAGAAAATTATTCAGAATGAAACAGAGAACAAGAAAGAAAATGTAAAGAAATTGGCATAGATAATATTTGGGAGGAGAAGGTTATGCCTATATTGGGAGGAGTAGCAGATGATTTAACAGGTGCAACAACTACGGGGGTATTGTTGGCCAGATCTGATGCTAGAACAGCGGTTTTCTTCAATGAGGAAGCTGCACTGAATTCAAACTCAACAAGTGAACTTGATGCAATAATGATATCAAGTAATAGTCGTCCACTTCCAGCAAATGAAGCCTACAGCAAAGTTAAAGATGCAACACAAGCACTCATAAACATGGGAGTGAAATATTTCCAAAAAAGGATAGATACAACATGCAGAGGTGGAATTGGAGTAGAGATTGATGCAATGCTTGATTTACTACCAGACACAATAGCTGTTGTAGTTCCTACAATGCCTCAGTCAAGGCGAATAATGGTAGGAGGCTATTCGGTTATAGATGGAGTTGCGCTGATTAATACAGCTGTGGCGCAGGATGTAAGAACTCCTGTGAAAGAGAACTACATTCCTGATTTAATTGCATCTCAGACTAGAAGGAAAGTCGGTAATGTAGAGCTTAATCTCGTATTAAGAGGAAAAGAGTGCGTAAGAGATGCAATTACTACAGAAGTTAATAAAGGGGCACAGATAGTAATTGTTGATGCTATTACAATAGATGACGTTGATACTATTGCTAAGGCTTGCCTTGAGCTCAAGAAAAATGTGTTAGCTGTTGACCCAGGACCATTTACAGCAAAACTAGCATTTAATAGGAATATTATTTCAAATGAGAAGGCAAATATACCAAATACATCATCTGATGTTGATGGTAAGACGGTTTTAGTAGCTGCTGGTTCAGCTACTCCAGTCACTAAGAGGCAAATGGAAGTTCTTATGGAAGATGACAGAAACGTAAGAATATCTGTCGACGCTTTATCTTTGGTGGACGGTGGACAAAAAGCTGTTGAGGAATCAAAAAAGGCAATAGAAAAAGCTTTATGGTACTTAAGGTCAAAAGAGCAGCCAAGGGCTATTCTCATTGAAACTGCTTTACATGGAGAATTATTAGATTTAGATGCTGAAGATAAAAAACATCATTATCCACAAGGGATGAGCGCGGATAGAATAAATGCTGCTTTAGGATATATGGTGGGACAAATCTTAGATAAAGAATCTAATAAAATTGCTGGGATTTATACAACTGGTGGGGATACCCAAGTCAATGTATGTAAACAACTCAATGTTGAAAGTCTAGAGGTACTTGATTATGTAATTCCACAGGCAGATATTTCACGATTGACCGGAAAATATGCAGGAATGCCTATAGTCGGAAAAGGGGGGCTGACTGGCACAGACACAACTGCTGTAGAAATCGTAGAAAGACTGTTTTGTGAATATGGAAGAGTAAATGAAGTGAAAAAGGAGAAGGAGGCTGTTTAAATGGAAGAGAATAATAAGAAAAAAGATGGTTTAGATTTAGATTTGCTAAATAAGATGGCAAAGCTACCAGGTGGACTAGTAATCATCCCATTACTCATCGCAGTAGCGTTGGCAACGTTTTGCCCACAGGTTTTCCAAATCGGCGGATATGTTACAGCATTGTTCTATGAAGGTAATGCTGCAATGATGGGATTCTTCCTTATCATCTGCGGTTCTGCAATCAACATTAAACAGGTTGGAATGCCTCTTTATAAGGGCGTTTCCCTTACAGCAATGAAGTTTATTCTTGGCGTAGCATTTGGTTATGCGGTCTCTGCAATCTGTGGACCTGCTGGATTCTTGGGATTGGCACCATTTGTAATTATTGCAGCATTAACAAACTCTAATGGATCCCTTTATATTTCATTATCTTCTCAGTTTGGTAATGCATCAGACACAGGTGCTATTTCAATTCTTTCACTTAACGATGGTCCGTTCTTTACACTTGTCGCACTTGGAGCTACTGGGCTTGCTACAATTCCATTTAAGAGTTTTGTCGCAGTTTTAGTTCCACTTCTTATTGGTTTTGTTTGGGGAAATATTGATAAGCATTTTAGAGAAGTGTGTAAGCATGCACAGCCAATTGTTACATTCTTTATGACAATTTCAATTGGCTCAAAGACAGATGTCTCAACACTTATTAAAGCTGGATTATCAGGTATCGTACTTGGTCTTCTTTCAGCAGCAACAGCAGTTATTTTCTTCTTTGTATTCAACATTCTTTTACCAAAGAAGGAAAGAAATGCAATGGGTGCTGCAGTTGGTACAACAGCATTAAATTCTGCTCAGACACCTGCAGCTGTAGGCGAAGCAGATCCATCAATGGCAGGATATGTTGATGTTGCTACAGCACAGTGTGCAACAGCTTCTGTAATCACATTATTCTTATGTCCATTTATTGTTGCAGCTTTTGATAAGTACATGCGTAAACATAAGAAAGGTATTTATTCAGAAGAAGGATGGGCTTGTGAATCTGTAGGAGCCGTATCAGAGGCTTCTTCAGAAAAACAAATGGTAGGATAAATATAAATAGCTGGTCCATCTAAACTCCATTGGACCAGCATTTTTTAGGCAAAAAATCGGCGAAGGACGGGCAAAAATGGCTAAAAAATTGTATTTTGGTTCAAATTTAAAAATGTATAAAACGATTGAAGAAACAAACGAGTTTCTAAATCGACTTATTGAAAATACAAAAGATATTTCTAGAGAAGAGATAGAACTATTTATTATCCCTTCTTATCTATCATTACCTAGTACAAAAAAGATAGATAAAAAATTATGTAAAATTGGTGCCCAAAACATGTGTTGGGAAGAGCAGGGGCAATTTACTGGAGAAATATCGCCACTGATGCTTAAAGAAAATGATGTAGATTTGGTAATGATTGGGCACAGCGAGAGAAGACATGTATTTAAAGAAAGCGATTATGAGGAAAATCTAAAGGTAATTTCATCATTAGAGCATGGATTTACAACCTTACTATGTATTGGCGAAACAGCTCAAGAAAAAGAATTTGATATTTGTGCAGAAATATTGAGAACTCAGCTTAAAATTGGATTGCATGGGGTGGATGATAAGCAATTATCAAAACTTTGGATTGCCTATGAACCAGTTTGGTCTATAGGAGTGAACGGTACTCCAGCCAAGCCCGAATATGCTGGACAAATGCATAGTGAGATTAGATCTTGTTTAATAGAACTTTTCGGTGAACGAGGAAATGACATTCCTGTTTTATATGGTGGTAGTGTCAATTATGAGAATTCGTCAGAATTGATTAAGCAACCAAACGTAGATGGACTTTTTATAGGAAGGGCTGCATGGAACGCAGATAACTTTAATAAGATTATAAGAAATATAGTAGAGAAGTAGGAGGTATCGTTATGAAGATTGCTATGGGATGTGATCCAAATGCAGATGTATATATGCAGGAAATGGTAGAGTTTGTAAAAAGCTTAGGACATGAGGTAGAGGAATTTGGCAGTGATGACCCAATCTATGCACACACTGCTGTAAGAGTTGCTAAAGCTGTTTCCTCAGGAAAATGTGATAGGGGTATTCTATTCTGTGGAACTGGAATTGGAGTAATGCTTTCAGCTAATAAGGTTAAAGGCGCATATGCCGCAAACGTGACTAACGTATATTCAGCAAAAAGAGCATGCCTTTCTAATAATTGCAATATTATCACTTTGGGTAGTCAAGTTACTGGAGATATGGAAGGTAAAGAAATTATTAGTGCATACTTAGGATGCAATTATGTAAGAAATGACCGTTCGGGAATTAAGGTGGATGCTATTATTGAGACAGAGCTTGCTTACATGAAATAGGAGAAGAGGATGAAACTATTTATAGATACTGGAAAAATTGAAGAAATCAAAAAGGCTAACGAGTTAGGTGTTATTTGTGGAGTTACAACAAACCCATCTCTTATAGCAAAGGAAGGAGGTCGCAGCCAAGAAGAAATATTAAAAGAGATTACATCAATAGTAGATGGACCAATTTCCGGTGAAGTAAAAGCTACAACTACTGATGCTGAGGGAATGATTAATGAAGGGCGAGAGATTGCGGCACTTCACCCAAACATGGTTGTTAAGATTCCTATGACTATAGAAGGATTAAAAGCTGTAAAAGTATTATCTGCTGAGGGGATAAAGACAAATGTTACCTTGATTTTTTCAGTAAATCAGGCAATATTGGCAGCTAATGCTGGGGCAAGTTATGTCTCACCATTTCTTGGTAGATTAGATGATATAAATATGCCAGGTATTGATCTTATAAGAGAAATAGCGGAAATCTTCGACATTTATGGATATGAGACTGAAATCATTGCTGCTTCCATTAGAAATCCTATGCATGTACATGATTCTGCATTGGCAGGAGCTGATATAGCAACAGTGCCATATAGTGTTATTAAAACCATGACAAAACACCCACTAACTACTGCTGGAATCGAGAAATTTCAAAAAGATTATATAGCCGTATTCGGAGAATAGAAAACAGAAATCCATTAAGTGGTTCCCCAATATTAGATAAGATTAGCCAGAGATAATCCTCTGGCTAATCCTCTTTTTCTACAGTCTGAGTCTCTGGTTCATCCAGAGACTATTTTTTAGGTTTGCGCGCCATGGGCGCGCTCTAACGGGTGAAAGTCCCGAACACGCCCAGATAGTGGGAAGTGTATAGCCGAAC
>NZ_SVEV01000042.1 GCF_015057185.1 Pseudobutyrivibrio sp.
ATCTGTGTCTCTTTGAGGTCAAGCGCTGACGCATAACCCTCTGGGATGTAAATCTTGCTCATATTCTCCTCCAAGTCCGCCCGTTACGCCAACAAGCATTAGTATTTCTCCGCTCGACGACATGTCTCGCTTGAGAAATCTAATAGCTTGTTCACTACGGGCTCATCTAAACAGGTTATATATCCACATGGCGACTCGCCATCTAGGCAAGCGATTGCCTCGGATATTAAGTGAGCCTGTAATTAACAAGTCTATGTGTTGTATTTTGAGGAGTATAGCGAAAAAGTGATGTTAAAAACTCTTTTTAACATCAGGAGACCAGCGGTCGACGAAAGCGATCTCAAAATACAATATCATAGACTTGTTAACGTAACAGGCGTTTTTAATTAAAGGTCGCAGTTACCTACAGTACGTGGGAATGGGATGACGTCACGGATGTTACCCATTCCTGTGAGGTACATTACGCAACGCTCAAAGCCAAGTCCGAATCCTGCATGGCGAGAGCTACCATATTTACGAAGGTCAAGGTAGAACTGGTAGTCTTCTTCCTTGAGGCCGCATTCATGCATTCTCTTAAGGAGAATACCGTAATCGTCCTCACGCTGTGAGCCACCGATGATTTCTCCGATACCTGGAACAAGGCAGTCCATAGCAGCAACTGTCTTGCCATCTTCGTTGAGCTTCATATAGAAAGCTTTGATTTCCTTTGGATAATCTGTAACGAATACAGGCTTTTTGAAAATCTTTTCTGTAAGGTATCTCTCATGCTCTGTCTGTAAATCGCAGCCCCATGATACCTTGTAGTCAAATTCATCGTTGTGCTTCTCAAGCTCTTTGATAGCATCTGTGTATGTGATGCGTCCGAAGTCTGAGTTTGCAACGTGCTGTAATCTCTCAAGTAATCCCTTGTCGATGAAGTTATTGAAGAACTGCATCTCCTCTGGAGCATGCTCTAATACATAGTTGATAACAAATTTAAGCATATCCTCAGCGAGAATCATATCATCCTCAAGGTCAGCAAAAGAAATCTCTGGCTCAATCATCCAGAACTCTGCTGCATGACGTGTAGTGTTTGAGTTCTCTGCTCTAAATGTAGGTCCAAATGTATAGATGTTCTTGAATGCTTGCGCATATGTCTCACCATTTAACTGACCTGAAACTGTAAGGTTTGTAGCATGTCCGAAGAAATCCTGTGAGAAATCAACCTTGCCATCCTCTGTCTTTGGGATGTTGTTAAGATCCATTGTTGTAACCTGGAACATCTCACCAGCACCTTCACAGTCAGAACCTGTAATAAGTGGTGTATGTACATATACGAAATCACGCTCCTGGAAGAACTTGTGAATAGCATAAGCACAGAGAGAACGTACTCTAAATACTGCCTGGAATGTGTTTGTACGTGGACGAAGATGTGTCTGTGTACGAAGATATTCCATTGTGTGTCTCTTAGGCTGGATTGGATAATCTGGTGTAGACTTTCCTTCTACTACAACCTTAGTTGCCTGAATCTCAAATGGCTGCTTAGCATCTGGTGTAACTACTACAGTACCTGTAACATATACTGCTGCACCAACATTTAAATGACGAACCTCATCGAAGTTGTCGATGTTTTCCTGATTAAATACAACCTGTACTGGGTTAAAAAATGTACCATCTGCAAGTACTAAGAAACCGAATGTCTTTGAATCACGCATGTTGCGTACCCATCCAGCTACTGTTACTTCCTTGCCATCATAGTCTTTGAAATTTCTTGAAAGTGTTCTTACGTCTGTAGTTTTAACGCTCATTTTCTTTCTCCTTAAAACTTAATACTTTTTGGCATTAAATAAGCCCCATCAAACTTGCGCTTGATGAGGCTGTCTAATTCTTACTTATTGGAACAATCTTCTAATCTCATCAACACAATAAAATTAAATCCCCTGATTATTATTCACGGAATTATTGTTGTTATTATTATTGTTGTTGATTACGAAAATACGTGACATAATTGTTCCCCTTTATTGTGTTAAAGTATAGTTATTTGACAAATCAATGTCAAGCCTTGCTATCCAATTTTTTCAAACATATAATAAGAGACGCTACAATATGAAACAGGAGTGAGAGTTAAATGAATAAAAAAGAAGTAAACGAGATTAAACGTCGTTTTAAAAAGGATTCCTGCAACTTCGATAAAATGGTAGGTTGCTATGTAGATGCAGAAAAAAACATTGTCCTCACCTTCAAGGAGACATTTTTAAATCTTGATGATGAGGAGTTTCATAAATATTTAGAGATTGCCAACAAGTCTCTTTCCGGTACAATAGGGAACAATTTGCTTGAGCTTCCATTTGATCCTGAAACTGAGATTGAAGGCAGCGGTCATGATTTATTAATGAAGCTTCGCGAGACACGACTTCAGGACGAGAAGCTTTTAATCGAATACTACAATCGTATTATTGAGACCTATGACTTTGTAGGAAATTACCTGATTCTTCTTTATCATGATACCTACGATATTCCACTTAAGACATCTGATGATTTAACACTTGATGATTCAGAAGAAGTATACGAATACATCATCTGTGCTATTTGTCCTGTTGCCCTTTCTAAGCCAGGACTTGGATATCGTGAGGATGAGAACAGAATCGGTGCTAGACTTCGTGACTGGGTAGTTGGTCCTGTTGATACAGCATTTACTTTCCCATGCTTCACAGAGCGTACAACTGATTTACATGCGTGCTTGGCATACACTAAAAATACAAAGGAACCTCATGTTGAATTTTGGGAGAACTGCATAGGCTGTGGCACTAAAAAGACTTCAACTCAGAAGAAGGCTGCATTTAACAATATGCTAGATCAGGCTCTCGGTGAGGAAACAGAAGAAACTATCGAAAAGAAGCTTGATATTCAGCAGAATCTATCTGATTTCATTACTGTTGAAACAGAGCGCTTAGGAGAAAATGAGCCAATCATACTCGAGCCACAAGATGTTGCAAATATTCTTACAGATTCAGGACTTCCTGATTTAAAGGTAGAGCGAATTCAGGCTCACTTCGAGAATTTCTTTGAAGAAGCTCTTCCACTTGCAGATGAGCTCTTAGATGAAAAGGCACTTAAGAATAACGAGCTTCGTGTTGAGAAAAATGTCTTAAAGGAAAGAGTTGTTGATTTAACAAAGCAATTAAAAGAAGTTACAGGCGTTACCTCCGAAGGTAAAGCACCTGACATCGTAGTAAAGGTTTCCGAGGACAAGGCCGCTTCCGTAACAACAGCCTTCGTAGATGGCAAGAAATGTATCTGCGTACCAATCGAACCAGACGAGACATTTATGCTCAACGGAGAAGAAATCTAGTATGACAGTATTTCTTACAATATAAAGCAATAAAAAAACTCACTGTTACTTTCTCAAGCCTATGATGTCGCATTTTGAAATCGCTTTCGTCGACCGCTGGTCTCCTGATGTTAAAAAGAGTTTTTAACATCACTTTTTCGCTATACTCTTCAAAATGCAACACATAGAGCTTGATAAATACAGTGAGTTTTTATTTTATCTCTGTGCGAAATAACTGTCTACGCCAGCTGCGATTCCTTGAGCCAACGTCTCTTGGTACTCGTCAGTTACCAGCTTAGCCTCGTCGTCTTCGTTTTCAAGGGAGCCTACTTCTACTACAGTGCTTGGACTTTGGCACCAATTCATAACGGCTCTCTCATCATCTTCAACCACTTCATTTCCAGCACAATTAGATTTCATAGAACCTAAAATGGCATCTGATAATAATCTTCCGTCACTATAATTTCCATAATTGTAAGGGTTGTCATCTGACTGGCAAACGACCTCAACGCCAGCTGCTTTACTGTCGTTTGCGCTTACAACGATGAACAAATCAGCATCAGCCATATTTGCTATCATGGCACGACCACTGTTTGTAATATCAACATCATTTGTTGTTCTGGTTAACAATACAGTATAGCCACTTTCCTCCAACTGATTTTGGAGTTTTAGTGATACCTGCAAAGTAAGTTCGTATTCAGGATAGCCCGTTGATACTCCAGTGTTACCTGTTGAAGTACTCTCGCAAGTAGTGAAAGCACCAGGTCCGACAGGTTCTCTAGTATCATCCGTATTTTCCTGAAAAGCTGGATCGATAACAATAACCTTTGGTGTGCTGCTCTCTTTTGCCATAACTATATTAATGTTAGTAACCCATAAACATAGTAGGAGCATTACTACAAGATATTTCTTAGCACCTCTTGTTGTTTTTCTCATGTAAATCACTCCCTTCTTACATATTTAGCTAATAATATTATCGTCAAAAAATGTGAACAAATTATGTCTAATCCACACTATTGTGTAAATAAAATCAGAATATTTTAGGTTTTTTCCCTGTAATTCTTAATAATAGCTTTGAAAAGGTTTTTACCCACTTGACACATACCCCCTATGGGTATATTATGTGATTGAAAAATATACCCCCTAAGGGTATTCATTTTAATTTATTTACCATATAAATAAGGAGTCTAAATGGAAAATAATAACAATTTAGAAGCAAATACAACAGATGAATGTTGCTGCTGCACTGGCAAGCACAAAGATAGAGAGGAAAAAGAAAAGAAGGATCTTATGAATCGTCTGAAGCGAATCGAAGGTCAAGTTCGCGGCGTTGAGGGAATGCTTGAAAATGACTGCTACTGTATTGATATCCTTATGCAGGTTTCGGCTATCAGTTCTGCCCTCAATAGTTTTAATAAAGTCCTTCTTTCCAATCATCTCAAAACCTGTGTCGCTGACAATATAAAAGCCGGCAATGACGAGGTTGTAGACGAGCTTGCTAAGGCATTGCAAAAGCTTATGAAGTGAGGTGTTATTAATGGAACAATATAATGTTACCGGCATGTCCTGCGCCGCCTGTCAGGCCAGAGTTGAAAAAGCTGTTAGTGCATTACCCGGTGTTGAAAGCTGCGCTGTAAGCTTACTAACCAACTCAATGGGTGTTGAGGGGACTGCCAATCCTAACGAAATAATTAAGGCTATCGAGAACGCAGGCTACGGAGCCAGCCTCAAAGCAGGGGGCACTGATTCTGCCAACGACTCTTATGTGCCAAACTATGAGGATGCCTTAATAGATAAAGAGACCCCTAAAATTAGGAATCGCCTGATTGCATCATTAATTATTTTAATTCCACTGCTCTATGTATCAATGGGACATATGCTTTGGAATTGGCCACTCCCAGCTTTCCTTGATGGCAACCATATTGCCATGGGACTGTATGAGTTGATTCTTTCTGGAATGATAATGGTAATAAATCAGCGATTTTTCATTAGCGGTTTCAGAGGACTTATTCACAGGGCTCCTAATATGGATACGTTAGTTGCTATGGGCTCTGCTGCATCATTTATATATAGTGTTTATGCACTATTTGCAATGACAGTTGCTCAGTTGAATGCTGATACAACTTTTGTCATGGAGCTTATGAACGACTTTTATTTCGAATCTGCTGCCATGATTCTTACCCTCATTACTGTTGGTAAGCTACTTGAGGCAGTTTCAAAGGGTCGCACCACCAATGCCCTAAAGGATTTGATGAAGCTAGCAGCAAAATCTGCAGTAATCATCAAGGCTGGAAATGAAGTTGAAGTACCAATCGAGCAGGTTAAAATTGGTGACAAATTTGTAGTAAAGCCTGGTAGCAATATTCCTGTAGACGGAATCATAATCGAAGGCAATGGTGCCATTAATGAGTCTGCTCTTACTGGTGAGAGTATTCCTGTTGACAAAACAGTTGGTGATTCAGTTTCTGCTGCAACCACTAATGAGAATGGATACCTAGTTTGTCAGGCCACTAGAGTTGGCAAGGATACTACTCTATCCCAGATTATACAAATGGTTAGCGATGCTGCTGCCACTAAAGCACCAATTGCTAAAATTGCTGACAAGGTATCAGGCATATTCGTACCAGCTGTTCTTTTAATAGCAGCTATTACATTCATTATATGGATGCTTGTGGGTCAGACCTTTGGATATGCCCTTGCACGAGCAATCTCCGTATTAGTTATTAGCTGTCCATGTGCTCTTGGCCTGGCTACTCCAGTTGCCATAATGGTTGGAAATGGAATGGGTGCAAAGCATGGAACTATGTTTAAAACAGCCATTTCTCTCGAAGAAACTGGAAAGGTACAGATTGTGGCCCTTGATAAAACTGGTACTATCACAAAGGGTGAGCCAAAAGTTATCAGTATTTTACAGGCCGAAGGTGTGGATGACGTTGATTTACTTAGAGTTGCCTTTGCTATCGAAAATAAATCAGAGCATCCACTGGCAAAGGCTATAGTCCAATACGGTTTGGAGCTTTCAATGGAGCCTGCCGAAGTCTCAGATTTCAAAGCTTTGTCAGGTAGTGGTTTAACAGCTACATTAGATGGAGAGCCAATTTACGCTGGCAATTTAGAATTAATTGAAAAGTACTTCCCTGTTGAACAAGATACCTTGGATTTAGCAGAAAAAATGGCAGAGCATGGAGAGACTCCTATTTTCTTTGCAAAGGGCGATAGATTGCTAGGCGTAATTTCAGTTGCAGATGTAATTAAAGAGGATTCTCCTGAAGCAATTAGCCACCTTAAGAATATGGGAATACACGTGGTAATGCTTACTGGCGACAATGAAAAAACTGCTAAGGCTATTGCTAAAGAGGCTGGTGTTGACGAAGTTATCGCCGGCGTTAAGCCTGATGGCAAAGAAGCTGTCATCCGTCAGCTTCAGCAGCACGGCAAGGTTGCAATGGTTGGAGATGGCATCAATGATGCACCAGCACTAACTAGAGCCGATATTGGTATCGCAATTGGCGCTGGCACTGATGTTGCAATAGATGCAGCTGATGTAGTTTTAATGAAGAGCAGACTTTCAGATGTTGCTGCGGCAATACGACTTAGTAGAGCCACATTAAAGAATATCCATGAGAATCTATTCTGGGCATTCTTCTACAATGTGATTGGTATTCCACTTGCTGCTGGAGCCTATGTTCATGCCTTTGGATGGACACTTAATCCTATGTTCGGAGCTGCGGCAATGAGCCTTTCAAGCTTTTGCGTTGTTACAAATGCTCTTCGCTTAAATCTATTTAAAATGGATAATCATTTAAAGGATAAACCACTTAAGAATTCAATCGGCCATGAGCCTTTGATTAATACAGAAACTAAGGAGGAAAATTTAGAAATGGAAATTACAGTTAAGGGAATGATGTGTGCTCATTGTGAAGCACATGTAAAGGAAGCATTAGAGAAAATTCAGGGTGTTGAAGAAGCTACAGCTAATCATGCTGAGAACCTAGTAGTTATAAAAACATCCAGCGAAGTCTCAGAAGCTGATATCAAAGCTGCTGTAGAATCCGCTGGATATGAATACTGCGGTATTAAATAATTAGCTTACCAACATAAGCTATCATCGAAATCCTCTAGAGATGGATCTACTGGTTCCTCCTTAAGGATGGTACGCATATATCGATTTACTTCGGTACGCATATCGCGACGTGTGCCATCCAATGGAACCATTAGATTATGATTTACCCAAATCCAATGAATTCCGCGTTTTCTCGCCTCTTCCTCAAATAGACCATGATAACCAGACATAGCCTTACAACCAATGTGTACATACATGATTACCATGTCTGCATTCATTTGCTCGCATATTCTAAACAGGTCTTCCACGCCTGTCTCATAACCACCGTTTGAACGGTTTCTCATAATCATGTTCTCGTAAAGATAGCCTAAATCAAGCAATGCTTGATGTTTGTCTGTAGTGCTAACCATCTCAGTTGAAACACAACACAACATATCATTAATCGGTACAATTCCCCAACAATTCATAAGCCAGTTAGGAAATGCAGTGTAATATGCTGCCTGTACTCCCCAAAGGATAGCTCTGTGGCGATACTCCTTACATGCCATCTCTCTATTGTTATATGCCTTTGTTGCAAGAGCTGTAATCTTTTTATCTGTTTCAAGGAATACTGGACTACGTCCGCCAGCAGCCATATAAACACCATAGCGGTAGAATCCTAAAGTAGCGCCAAGAAGCTGTGGATATGGAGTTTTATTAATCTCTAACCACTCTAAGAATTCCTTTGTTTCATCATTAAATCTGGACATATTCTCAAAGAGATAATCCCAGTCATATTTCTCGCCGGTATGCTCCTCAATGAAATGTATAGCACCTAGAATCTCTTCACCTGCATACTCTTGAACACTTTCCTGTCTATGACGAATAGGAGCTGCCAATTGGAAAGTAGGAATCTTCATGCTTCGAGCCATAAGGCCACCACCCATCAAGCTACCATCGCAGGTAGTATTACACTGGATAGCACATGCACCTATCATTGGCAAATCATCATCAAGGGCTGCTCCAAGCTCTGCTGCTGGCATAGGGCATACATCACTAGGAACTCCATATTCGTGAGTTTTATCCACATAATGCATTACTCCGTCCTGACACATAAAGGAGCTGGTATAAATAGCTGGAACCTCGTAGCTAACCCACTTAAGATTTCTAAAGCCACCCATGAGAGTACTCATCATATTCTCGTCGAAAACAACCATCTTTTTAGACAGCTCTACATCGTTTCCGATTTCTGGATCAGCCTTGAAAATATCTGTAAGAGAAATAGTCATATCTATAATAATAAGACCAATGCCCTCATGAGCGAGTCTAAGAGCTGTACCTCTCAAGCCTTCTGTATGTCTATCCATAAAGTCAGGAACAGCCAGATAGTTGCTCATCCATCTGTATCTAAAGAAGCCCTTGAAATTATTAGGCTTCATCATAAACTTTGCAAGAATAAATATGTAGTAAAGCCAACGTGTATAGTCATACCATGTATCCCTAAAGCCTCGCCATTCACGACGTCTTCTAGGACGTTTGCCAGAATACAAAACTTTACCTAAGGGCTCGCTACCATATGCTTTTCCCATTACTGTGCCCTCCTATCATTCTTTTCTTTATTTATTTTTTTCAATTCTACACGTTCAACAAAGGCTTGGATTCTAGTGCGAAGCTGTCCAGAATTTCTAACAGCATAAGGTCTATCTACTGATAATACTGGATATCCATATTCCTCATCCATAATATGAAATGCCGCTGCTCTCTCATAGCCCCAGTAATCGCAGAATTTAATCTGCTCATATATTAGGCCATCCGCATGGTAATCCTTAGCCAGCTGGTCAACATACTCTCTACGCTCCATGACTTTATCCTGATTGAAAAAGCGAGGGCATTTACCCCACTGTAGATATGTACGGCAAATTTGCGTAAGAGCATCCTCACTATCATTAAGAACGATCTCTTGTCTGCCTGGCAGAGAACCGAAGCAAAATCTATCAGCAACCACAAGGGCCCCACATTCTTCTGCCAATTTAATAAACTCAGGGTCATCTACTTCTGAACCAACCATTACCACACGAATACGATAGTTATTCTTTTCATCAGGCTCTCGAGTCTTAAGCTCCTCGGCAGTCTCTGCAAGCTTTTCTTTTATAAGAGATTTAGGACAGCAATAGCTGGCAAGACAAAGAACTGCAAACTCATATCCTGTAATTCTAGGATTAGCTTCTTTTCTATATTCACCTATTTCTGTAAGCAATCTACTAATCTCATTTTGCTCTGCTACAGCCCTTCTTAATGCAGCATCAGATATATCTATACCAAAATGCTCATGCAAAGGCTCTAGAACTCTAATTCTCATTTGCTTAACATAATGTCTAAGGGCAGTTTCATCAGATTTCATTGGAACATCTGCATAGGTCACGAAAAATGAATCCTTTTGAATCAAATTCAAATGCTCTATATTTTCTACGCATCTATTCATTTGCGCACAAGCGTCTGGCGCAAGAATACAATCCAGGAAATTAAAGCCGCCCTCGATTGTTCGCTCTAAATAGGCACGACATGCTTCACATAAAGTAGAGCTCATGTAATAGGTTCCCATTTCTATTGAACCTGTACGAGGGGCTCTAAGTCGAACTGAAAAACAGCCTGGTAAATTCAATAGTGGCTCTGGTATCTGGAAGCAAACGTGGCCGATAGCAATTTGACCTGCTTCCTTTGCCTGCCTATCCAAGTCATTATATGAATCCTCAAGTAGCTTTTCGAAATAATATAAATGTTTTAGATCTTTCAATTGTTATTCCTCTCAGACTAAAAATTTAAATTCTTTTTTATCAGGAGTATCGATGTTGAATTTATAAATAACCTTTGGAATTTTTTATGATTCAAGACACATTTCCTCCACGTCTTTAGCCTATCTTTAATATTGTAACAAACCCCAAAGGACATAAGCAAATTTAATTTTTTCAAAAAAGTGTTGACAAACAAAATTTAATTGCGTACAATCTAAATATAAATTCAATTGAGCACAATCAAATATAAAAACAAACCTATTCTACAAACACACATTTATTAGGAGGAAAACAAAATGGGATTCTATGATTTAACAGTTGAACAGACAAATGGTGAGCAGCTTTCTATGGCTGATTTCAAGGGCAAGGTTGTTATGGTTGTTAACACAGCCACAGGCTGCGGTTTCACACCACACTACAAAGATATCGAAGAAATCTACGAGAAGTATCACGCACAGGGCTTCGAAGTAGTAGACGTTCCTTGTAACCAGTTTGCAGGTCAGACACCAGGAACAGATGATGAAATTCATGAGTTCTGCCAGCTTCACTACAATACACAGTTCCCACAGATGAAAAAGGCTGACGTTAACGGCGAGACAGCTATCGAGCTTTTCAAATATCTCAAGTCTCAGAAAGGCTTCGAGGGCTTTGGAAAGGGCCCTGCAGCTCTTGCTATGAGCGCAATGCTCAAGAAAATCGACAAGGACTACAAGAACAATCCTGAGATCAAGTGGAACTTCACAAAGTTCATCATTGACCGCGAAGGCAACGTAGTTGCACGTTTCGAGCCAACCGCTAACATGAAGAAGGTCTCTGAATGCGTAGCATCCCTTATGTAATTACAGCTACTATTCTTGAGCTTTAAGCCACGGCGCCCCACCGCCAAGAGCCACCAGCCCCGTTCAGGGGTCCCGCAACTTCGCAAGGATATTATGTTTTTCATATATGCAAAGTTGCGCATCTTTCATTGGCAAGTGTCTTTTGTAAGTCTGTACAATTTTGAAAAATGTTTTTATTGTGCGGACACATTATCTTGGAAATAATTGTACTTCTTAGGGTAAGGGGCACCTTGGTGATTTTGTAGTAAGCTTAGTAAAATAAAAACAGGTTTTACAATATATAGGCATGCGCCGCTAGGACGGCGGCGCAAGTGCGACACGCAACACGATGTTGTATAAAGCACGGTGACTATATATGTAAAACCTGTTTTTTAATTTTACTTTGCGAACGGAGCATGAACCAAGGTGCCCATTACCCTTAGAAGTACTATATAAATACTTAAAAGAGTCCGCACCATAATTAACATTTTTCAAAATAGTTCATTCTTCAAAAGACACTTGCATGATGCTCACTATTTGCATATTGAAAAACTATAATATCCGCGAAAATGTTGCGGGACCCCTGGACGGGGCTGGTGGCTGGTGGCTCTTGGCGGCGGGGCGCCGTGATGTAAGTTTGCTATAAATAGTAGCTGTAATTACTCTCCGAATACTGCGATGTAATCTTTCTGGAATTTAGCGATGCCGGCATCTGTAAGTGGGTGCTTAGCCATTGCTTCGATTACGTTGTATGGTACTGTAGCGATATCTGCTCCTGCAAGTGCGCAATCGTGTACGTGGATTGGGTTGCGGATAGATGCTGCAATGATCTCTGTCTCGTAGCCATAGATGTCGAAAATATCTGCGATGTCGCGGATAAGCTCGATACCTGGCATGTTGATATCATCAAGTCTGCCAAGGAATGGAGATACGTATGTAGCACCTGCATTTGCAGCAAGTATTGCCTGATTAGCTGTAAAAATAAGTGTAACGTTAGTTTTGATTCCCTCTGCTGAAAGAACCTTAACTGCCTTAAGTCCCTCAAGAGTCATAGGGATTTTTACAATCATATTTGGATGAAGAGCTGCGATTTCACGACCTTCTTTGATCAT
Source organism: Pseudobutyrivibrio sp. (assembly GCF_015057185.1). Classification (GTDB taxonomy): domain Bacteria; phylum Bacillota; class Clostridia; order Lachnospirales; family Lachnospiraceae; genus Pseudobutyrivibrio. The sequence continues at coordinate 12,075 of NZ_SVEV01000042.1, forward strand.
GCCCTCAGCATCAACTGTAGTAGCCTTAACTTCACCAGAAATTGGTCCATCAACGATAGATGCAATCTCCTTAAGAATTTCTTCCTGGCTACGACCACCCTCTTTTGCAATCAATGATGGGTTTGTAGTAACACCACAGATTACGCCAAGCTCGTTTGCCTTTCTGATGTCTTCAATTTTACCTGTGTCAACAAATAGCTTCATTTTCTTCTCCTTACTACTGGATTAAATCCAGCTAACAATTTTATCTCACGATAGAATTTTAATTCTTTAGATTAGTAAATTCAATCTATTTATTATTAATTAATGTAAAATATTTTACATTTTCGTGGTAAAATTCCTACTACTTTACCCATGCAGCAAACTCTTCATCTGTACATTTTACGAAGTGTGTACCATCTACATGATGCTCTGTTCCCTTGTTATAATCAATACCAGAGGTCTTGTAATCATAAGATTCAGACATTCTATTTTTCTCCAAAATAGGGTTTGGCTCAGGGATTGCAGAAAGTAGGCTCTTTGTGTATGGATGTATTGGATTAGAGAAAATCTCCTCTGTGGTTCCTGTTTCTAATAAGTGACCTAAGTGAAGAACTCCGATTCTGTCTGAGATGTATTTTACCATTGAAAGGTCATGGGCAATGAATAAATATGCTGCCCCAGTCTCCTGCTGGATGTCCTTCATAAGGTTAACAACCTGTGCCTGGATAGACACGTCAAGGGCAGAGATACATTCATCCGCAATGATAAGTTTTGGATTCATGATAAGAGCTCTGGCAATTCCTACACGCTGACGCTGTCCACCAGAGAACTGGTGAGGATAACGAGAAATATGCTCAGGTGCAAGACCAACCTTTTTAAGAATAGCCTTTATCTGTCTGTCTCTGTCAGCTCTGTCCTTATAAGTATGATGTATATCTAAACCTTCTCCGATAATATCTCCAACCTTTTTTCTAGGGTTGAGAGATGACATTGGATCCTGGAAAATCATTTGCATTTGTGTTCTTAACATTTCCTTGTCTGATTTTCCGAGTTTTCCACTAATATCAACATTGTTAAATGTTACTTTTCCATCTGTTGGATTATAGAGTCTGATTATGCTTCGTCCAATGGTGGATTTTCCTGAACCAGACTCTCCAACTAAACCATAGGTTTCACCTGGATATATTTCAAATGAAACCCCTTCAACAGCCTTAACTGTAAAGGTTTTGCTTACAGGGAAATACTGTTTTAATCCCTCTACCTTCAAAAGAGGCTCTGTATTATAATTCACTGCCATATTCCAATGCCTCCTTCTTCATTCTATCAAGTCTTTCTCTAAGCTCCTTAGGCATTTCAACCTTTGGTGCTCTCTCGTCCAATAGCCATGTTGCAGCAAAATGTGTCTTTGAAACCTGGAACATTGGTGGCTCTAATTTGTCATCAATTTCGAGAGCGAACTGATTTCTAGGAGCAAAAGCATCACCTGGCTTTTCATTTAATAAGTTTGGTGGCGAACCAGGTATTGTATAAAGACGTGGATCATCAGTATTTAAATCCGGCATTGCAGAAAGAAGTCCCCATGTATAAGGGTGACGTGGGTCGTAGAAAATCTCATTAATCAAACCTTTTTCTACGATTTTTCCTGCATACATTACATTTACATAATCAGCAACCTTAGCAACTACTCCCAAATCGTGTGTGATATAAATTACTGAAATACCACGCTCATTTTGCACTCTTTTAATAAGCTCAATAATCTTTGCCTGAATTGTTACATCAAGGGCTGTTGTTGGCTCATCACAGATTAATAAGTCTGGATCACAGGATAAAGCAATAGCTATAACTACACGCTGTCTCATACCGCCTGAAAGCTGGTGTGGATACTGCTTCATTCGCTTCTCTGCATCCTCGATTCCAACCTCCTTGAGAAGGTTAGTCGCCTTTAATTTAGCTTCTGCTTTTGAAATTTTAAAATGCCAAAGTAAGCCCTCCATAAGCTGCTTACCAATTGTCATAGTAGGATCAAGAGAAGTCATTGGATCCTGGAATACCATGGCAATACGCTTACCATTTATATGTTTTCTAATCCATCTCTTATCCTTAGTAAGGATATCTACCTGCTGTGGTCCATCCTCATTCTCATATTTGAACTCAATAGTTCCTGAGTTTACGGTTGCATTCTTTGCAAGTATTCCCATTGCAGCCTTCATGGTTACTGATTTACCAGAACCTGACTCACCAACAATTGCAACAGTTTCTCCCTTTTCCAAATCAATATTGATTCCGCGAATAGCATGTACCATACCTGCTGTAGTCTTGAAAGAAATATCAAGGTCGCGAATATCTAAAATCATTTTTTCATCCATTTTTAGTTCCTCACATTTCTTTCATCTTAGGGTCGAATGCTTCACGAAGTCCATCACCAAGTAGGTTAAAGCTAAGCATAAGTAAAGCCATAATAATGATTGGTGGTATTATCTGATATGGATGTGTTGTAAATGAATTATATCCATCAGATATAAGCGAACCAAGGGAGCACTTTGGTACAGGAATTCCAAGACCTACGAAGCTAAGGAATGCCTCTGTAAAAATAGCTGTAGGAATTGAGAACATAACCTGAGTGATAACTGGTCCAACAATATTTGGAAGAACCTCTTTGAAAATGATAAAGAAGCTACTAGCACCAAGAGTACGAGATGCAAGTACAAACTCCTGCTCCTTGAGCTTTAGCATCTCTGCTCGAGAGATACGGCTCATACCAACCCATTCAGTTAAAAGCAAGGCAAAAATGATTGTAAGCATTCCAGGCTTTAATATTAATAGAAGCAATGTAACAATAACCAAACGTGGTATACCATTACAGATTTCAAGAAATCTCTGCATAACCATATCGATTTTGCCACCAAAGAAGCCTGAGATAAGACCATAGCTCATACCGATAATCATATCGATAAGTGCTGCAGCAACTGCAATTATGAGAGAAACTCTTGTACCTTCCCAGCATCTAGTCCAAAGGTCACGGCCATAAATATCACTACCAAACCAATAATAGGTATCAGTAAAACCACCCTCTTCATATTTATTGACCTCTACATCACCTACGGAAGTAGCCATTGTCTCAGTACCATCAAATATTCCAAGGCCCTCAAGCCATGAAACTCTAGGTGCCAAATTCTTTTCTTCCTGAATCATGCCCTCGTAGGTATAGTCATTCATACCAGGACCAATTGCAGCGAAAATCACAATAAGTACAATAAGAATCAAACCGATAACTGCGCTTTTCTTATTGAAAAATCTAATTACAACTTCCTTCCAAAAATTCTGGGAGGCAAAATTAGAGTCCAAACCTAGCTCTTCTGAATCGTTCTTAAGCTTGAAATCTTCTTCAGTTGGGATATATGTTGTCATATCACTCATACTAGTCTCCCTCCTTTCCCAAACGAATTCTTGGATCAATGATTCCGTATAGAATATCAACCACAAGCATTATGCCTATGTACATAGCTGAGTAAATAAAGCTCAATGCAATTACTACATTATAATCATTTGACTGAATAGCATTTACAAGCAAGCTGCCAACACCAGGGATTGCAAAAATCTTTTCAACAACAAGTGATCCTGTCATCAAATCAACAATAAGTGGTGCCAATACTGTAATAATTGGTATCAATGCATTTCTAAGGGCATGTGAGAAAATAAGCTTTCTTCCATTTAACCCCTTACTCTCCGCAAGAAGCATATACTCGCTACCAAGTACCTCTATCATTTCTGTTCTAGTAAATCTGGCAATTGAAGCCATGGTGAACATTGAAAGGGCAATTGCTGGCATGACACTTGAATTAAATGCATCTGCCGAGTTATATAGCATTGGAAATACCTTCCATTTAAAGCCCAAAGTATAGCTAAGCCCCAAGGCAAAAACATAGGAAGGAACCGATACGCCAATTACCGAAATAATAGTACATATGGTATCCAAAATCGTATCCTTTTTCAGTGCTGCAATCAGACCTAAAATAAGACCTATAACGGCACCTCTTGCAACAGCATAGAAGCCTATGCCAATTGAAATTGGAAGTCTCGACTCAATCAATTGAGAAATTGGGGTGTTCTTTGATATGTTGTAGCTAACTCCGAAATCCCCCTTGCACATGTTAACTACGTAATGTCCGAATTGAACTACAATCGGCTGATCAAGTCCATATTTTGAATAGAGAACTGCTCTTTGATCATCTGAAAGCTTTTCATCATTGAATGGCGAACCTGGCATTAAATGCATAAGAATGAAAAGCACAAGAATGATGGCCAGAAGAGTTCCAATAGAAGTTAGGACTCTCTTTAAGATATATTTTTTCACTTCACTTTCTCCTTTAAAAAATATTTCTTTAAGAAAAAAGAAAATATCTTTTCCCACTTCTTAAAGAAATAATGGGCCACACTTTAAAGCATGGCCCAGAATTAATCAAAAGCTTTTACTGCTTAACTGTATCCTTAAATACTCTGTTTAATGCAACTGGGTGGAAATCAATTCCTGTTACATTAGCCTTTACAAGAGTTGCATTTGCTGCTGTGTAAATAGGGAAGATAACTGCATCCTCCATTACAATCTGCTCAGCGTCATACAATCTCTCACGACGAGCATCAAGCTCTGTGCAAAGGTCACCAGTTGTGCACTCAGCAATGATTGAATCATACTCAGCATTTGACCAGAAGCCATAGTTATTAGCACAATCTGTTACCCACATACCAAGGTATGTCATAGGATCATCATAGTCAGGTCCCCATCTTGTAAGTCCCAGCTCATAATTGCCATCCTGGAGATCCTGTACACGCTGCTTCTTTGGCTCTGTTACGATTTCAACTGTAAGTCCTGGAAGTGCTGACTCCCACTGTGACTTAAGAACTGTAGCTACCTTTTTTGGAGCATCATCATCATCAACTACCATCTCAAGTGTAATTGAATCAACACCCAACTCATTAAGTCCTGTCTCCCAATATGAAGCTGCTGCTGTAGCATCATCAGCGCAATAAGCAGTATACTTATCCTGATCAGCTGAGAAATCTGAAGCGAAATCTCTAGGAACAGCTGTGTATGTTGGAAGTGAACCATCATTAAGCTGGCTTGTTACATCTACACGGTTGATAGCATTTGTAAGTGCAAGTCTGATATTAAGGTTCTGAAGTGCCTCAACCTCTTTGATATTTGGAGTTACATACCAAAGGTAACCAGCACCGATTGTTGCAAACTCTGGGTCTGCAGAAACCTGCTCTACCTGATCACCATTTACAAGTGTGATATCTAAATCACCATTCTGATAGCTCATAAGAGCTGTCTGTGAATCCTGAATAACCTGATAGTTAAGTCCTGTAAGAGAAACACGATCAGCATCATAGTAATCAGCATTCTTTGTGAGATGGAATGCAGTAGCAGCTGGCTCATAAGAATCTAAAACAAATGCGCCATTTGAAAGTGTTGTCTCTGGGCTTGTTCCAAATGTATCACCACATGAAGTAAAGAATTCCTCATTTACTGGATAGAATGTTGGGAAATACATAAGTGACAAGAAATATGAAACAGGAACATTAAGCTGAACCTCAAGTGTGCTATCATCAACTGCTGTTACACCAAGCTCGCTCTTATCCTTTTCGCCTGCGATAATCTCTGCTGCATTCTTAATCTGTCCAATATCGCTAAGCATATACGAATACTCTGAAGCTACCTCAGGATCAACTGCTCTCTGCCAAGCAAAAACGAAATCTGCTGCAGTTACTGCTGTACCATTGCTCCACTTAGCATCCTGACGAAGCTTGAATGTATATGTACATCCATCCTCTGATACCTCATAGCTTTCTGCGATAGCATTTACAGGATTACCCTCGCTGTCCATCTGCATTAGTCCGTCTGTGTAATCTGCAATTACCTCAAAAGAGGTACCATCTGTTGCCTGCTGAGGATCAAGTGATTCAACAGGTGTCTCAATCATTACATTTAGGTCTGTGGATGTAGATGCTGTACTACTAGAACCTGTAGTAGCTGTATCAGAACCACCGCCACAACCTGCCATTCCAACAGCCATTGTAGCTGCAAGAACAGCGGCAAGAAGTCTTTTCTTCATGTCATTCTCCTCCTCATTATTTGCTAAAAAAATACAATGACGCTTTACCAATTTAGCACTTCATTGTACTGATGTACTAAACTATACATCAACACTTTATCACTGTAAAGAGGAAAATTAAATTTTTATTAAAATTTTATTTATAGCCACTTATAAATTAAATCAATACATGATAGCCGCCCAAACACCTATGGCTCTGTCTCCTCTCATGCTCCAAAGCCCCCTGCTGCCAGCCTCCACTTTTATAATCATCCGGCGCCCGCCGCCCCTCCAGCCTGCCCGGCCCCCTCTGCAAAACCTCGCAAGAATATTTTGTTTTCCTAATATGCAAGGACTCGCATCTTTAATTAGCATGTGTCTTTCTCATGTCTGTACAATTTTGAAAAAGGTATTTTATGGGCGGACATCAAAAAACTATATTTAGTACAACTCAGGCTCAGGGGGAATTGGGCGATTTTGGAATGAACCTAGAAAAATAAAAGCTGGATTATCAATATATTGGCATGCGTCGCTAGGACGGCGACGCAAGT
>NZ_SVEV01000043.1 GCF_015057185.1 Pseudobutyrivibrio sp.
TTTTTCAAAGTATCTATTTTATCTAAAATATAAAAACTAAGACTTTGAAAAATAGGGCCTTGCCCTAACAATAAAAATAAGGACTCTGGTTATTCCAGAGTCCATTTTTTTGATTATATTTCACAATATTTTTCTATTGCCACCGTTGTAGGCAAGAATATATCATTCATCTAAAAGTCTGAACAGACTTGATCCTTTCCTGATTGCTTAGCTTGGTAAAGTAAGGCGTCAACTCTGTCTATTACATCCTTTGGTGATTCACCTGCTCTATGCTTGGTTAATCCAATACTAAGAGTGATAGGTCTATTCATAATCTCTGGACTCTTTGCTTTCTGGCGGATGTTTTCTGCGATTTCTTTCATTTTTTCATCAGTAAAACCAAATCCAAATATCATAAACTCTTCACCACCCCATCGGCCGCCATTGATATCATTTCTACCCTTAACATTATCCACAAGATATTTTGCCATATCTATTAATACCTTGTCACCTTCGCTATGGCCATACTTATCATTAATTTTTTTAAAATCATCAATATCAAACATCAATAAATACCAGTCTTTTTGACCAACCTCTGGATTATCGCACGCATCATATATCATGGTTTCAATTGCACCACGATTTAAAAGCTTAGTTAAATAGTCGTGAGAAGCTTTATATAGCATGTCATTAAGTTGATTGTTCTTTACCATCAGCTCTTCTGTAATTGTATTGATAAATATAGCGAGCCTAGCTGTAATAGGAAGGTTTGTGCTCTTTGAATCTTTAGCTTCGGGGATAATTCTAGTATTTTTTATATCTCCTTCTCTCATGGATACCGCTACGATAGAGAGATTGTTCAAAAGTGTAGTGGAATTTTGTCGCATGATTTCTCCAAGGGCACTATAGCCTGTAGCCGGTGCGTATTTAGTCAATTCCTGGATTTCATCATTACAGTTATCTTTCCAAAAAAGCATACGGCCAAAACAATTAAACAATAATAATACATCTGCTCCAAATTCATTTATTTGAACCCCCGCTCTTTCAGTATGCTCAAGCATTCTTATAGGATCACCATATGTGAATCGCACATTACTACCTTCAGGTATGTTTGAAGACATTAAAATAGAACCATCTTTGTTAACAGCTTTTGCATGACGAATATATCCTCCTACTCCTACTTCTTCATCCACTTCTACTTCAAGCGGAAATTCTAAAGCATTATAAAAGAAATTATCATCCTTGTTCAAATGTAAATAATGTTTATATACATCATAACATGGCCTATTATCCAATTCATATACAATAGGGCCGTCTGAACGTGTGACTTTTAAGGGATATCCAATAGACTTCCAGCCAAAAACTCTAGTAGTTGAAACTTGTAAATTTTCACCACTATAAATAGCAAAAACTGTTCCATCATAGCTAGGTTCGTTACTATTTAAAAAAACAAACGCTTTATTTTTATTATCTCCTACGGCTACACCACCAAAGACATTAATATCCTCAGGCAATGTATCTATCATACCACCCACATCTTCCATTCTCTGGTATTCTGCCGCAGAGAGAATTTCTATCCCTCGTATGTTAGGAATACTTCGAAAATACGATACTACTTTTTCAGCCTCAACAGAGTCTCTCATGGAATAATATGGCACTACCGAAATCTTAGTATCAGTGTCTTCACTTATAATGACTGAAACCACCAGTTTTTTAGCACTTATTTTACCCTCAAAAATCTCGCCAGTAGAGCTACAGCCGATGTAATTAGGATTTTCAAATACTTCCTCTAATATACTGCAGACATTTCTCGCCTGTTCCCATCCGTCCGAAAGATTGTATGGCACATAAATATGAAAAAGAGCAGATTGGTTCATGTTTTGAACTTGATCTGCCCATGATTTTACTGTCTCTTTAAAATTGTTATCTACTATAGTTTGAAGTAATCTCATTTCATGCTCTCCTCGCGGCCCTGCTCTAATCCTTTATTGTATGAGATGTCCTTTTCATTATATCACACATTTCCAGTTACATCTCCTTTAAGAAATACATTTTCTTTCCAGCTATCCTTGATAGGATGTAACAAATTTTGTTTTACAAAATAGTTAAGGTTTTGTCTTGAGCACTCAAGAATTTCGCAAGCTTCCGTAGTATTGATTATACTATGTTTTGCGAAAGCATCAAAAACTTTGGCATATATCGGGAGAATAACACCATTATCAATTAGAATACGTTTTTCTATAAAAATATTGTCATTGAAGGTTATGCCATATCCACCTTGATCCACCGTGAGTGTCGATAATAGCCTTTCATTTTTTAAAACAGAATAAAGCTTTGGTACTTCATCCATGCACTTTGTAAGATCTACCTCAATTGCAGTATCGTTTCTCAGAAGGCATATTATTCTTCCGTCAACATATGGAAAACTTTCATAAATGTTATTCTCCTGCCTCTCTTTTAGCCACTCAGGTATCTCGTTTTCCTTTACCTCCTTCAAATAGCATGAATCCTGAGAAGATTTCCCACGACTAAGCCATAACAATTTACACTCATCATATTTTGTAAGCTTGGCATTTTTGAGAATCATACCAATATTTTGTCGGCCAGTTGGTATAACTCTTTCTTGAACCCATAGCTTTGCATACTGGTGAGGAATAGTAAATAATCCTTTTTTAACAAAGGATGCAAACAAAAGAGGTGCATTCCATTCATCTAAAAAATCACATAATTCTATTATAAAATGGTTAGAACGCTCATAATATATAAGCATGCCTATTGGATTGTTCTTGTCTATTTCATCTTCATGAATTGCAAATACTCTCATAGTATAACCACCTTTTATAAAGCATATTCCAAATCTTTTCTATATGTTCTGCAGATAGAACCTGCTCCAAATCTTCAAAAAGAATTGCTTTTGTATCCTCTGAAATATTATTAGAAAAAACATTTTTCTTTTCTTTTATTAAACTGAGGTTCTCAAGAGTTGACCTACCGCCTATAAAGTTTTTGCATTTTCTATCAACATCTATATCAAAATCTGCAATTTCCTCTTCACTAAAACATGAACATAAGAAAGAAAGCCCATGATCAAATAGGGGCGCAATGCGTAACGTTTTCTTTCTAGCATTTCTGAGAACCTCTATGTTGGCTCCATGTCTGTCGCGATTCATAATCAAATAATCTACGACAAGCATAGTGTCGATATATCCCTGCCATCCATTCTGAACGCAAAAATCGTAATGACTTATTTTTGTCGTGCTGTTCACCTGATAATAATTATCTAGAGCAGCCTTTGTTTCTCCCGGTTCTTTAAAATCCTCAGATGCGCAAATCCATGTTTCGTAAAGGTGGCCATCGATTTCAACATCTGCATGAATGAGTTGATAATGCAAATGTTCCACTCCGAGAATAGTCAGCAATCTATCCACAATAATCTCATTAATACACTCGTGACCAACAATCCCCTTTTCACTATCAAAATTGGAAAGCTTATAATAAATCTTTTTTCCATTCACTCGTTCAGAAGCTTTCAAAAATGTTCCGGCTGTACCACTGGATGATCTGGTATGAGACCATTGAAGATGGGTAAAGTCCTGTTTTTCTAGGATTATTCTTGTATCCATTTATTCAATCCTCCTATAAATAAAATAGCATCTTATTTGACGCACGTCAAATAAGATGCTATAAGTCATACACAGGAGGGCTCATCTATAAAAAAGAGGGGTTGAATTCATATCCGACTTGATCTTATCAATAAGTGTAACGTCCGCTGGCAGCCAATTCACGTCCTCAATTTTATCTCTAGTTAACCATTTAGCTGCTTCAGCTTCTTTCAACTCCAAATGGCCCTCCTTCACCTCACAATAGAAACAATCCATTGAGAGATGGAATGTTGGATAATCATATTCTATGGTATCAATAAAAGGTCCCACCTCAATAAGTGTATCAAGCTCTTCTTTAATTTCTCTAACAAGCGCTTGTTGAGGTGTTTCGCCTGTTTCTACCTTACCACCTGGAAATTCCCAGCCACCTTTAAAATCACCATATCCTCTTGCGGTTGCGAAAATCATATTCTTTTCTTCAATTGAATCACATATTACTGCCGCAACAACTTTTATTGTTTTCATCATTGTGCTACTTCATCACCTTTTCAAACTTAAACATTCCATCCTGGAACTGATCATTCATAAACCATTTTCGTTTGGCATTGATTTATTATCCCCTATTTTTACCAAATAAATAATCCACCCCTCCACCTGCTAAGACCTAACGGTAAAGGAATGACGTAATTCTGTAATAGATACCTTTACTTTAGATGCAAAAACTCCATTAATTCTTTTGCTTCTTCATAGTCCTGACTGTAGAAGTTTACATGGGCTACATCTGTACTTCTATTAGTAAATGCTGGATAAAGGAATCCTGCCTCTGGTGAATGGGGCACCTGCTCCTCATCAACTGGGGATATAGCCATAATCAGATACTGATATACTTCCTCAGATTCATCTTGATAAGCCTTATCGCTACCCTTTATAGGAACATCATAAGCTCCATAATAAACATATATGGCATATGGTCTCCCCTTAGGATATTTCTCTGCAATTAGCTCGTACAGATTAAGCATCAGGGCGTCATTCTGAAGGCCACAATCTTTTATCGCATATATCATCTGCCAGATAGAACCTGGCCCCAATCCTGGAATCTTATACTGAATCAATTCCTCATTAGTCTTAGCAAATGGTATTGTCTTTGCGATATCTAAGCATCTATTCTTTTCTGCTCCTTTTAAACTCAGGAAGCTTGTATTGAAAGTGCCGTCTATATAGCCCTCCTCGTCTATATATGCACCCGCTATTCTAATTAAGTTGCTGCGCGCCGAAGTCATTCTGCGTGTCAACTCTAGCATGTCTTCTCTGTTAATTTGTGCCATTGTTTATGTCCTTTATTTAATCTAAAATAGCCGCCCTAAAGCCTCGAAAACTTAGGACGGCAAAATGCTTTTCACATCATTTTTAAGTATTTGTCAAAATTTGCTTGCTCTATACCAAGGCTCTTCATTGCCTCCTCTGCAGAAAGGCCCAAGTTCGTCATTAGATTCTTTATAGATTCTAAAAGTTGCTCATTACGACCCTGCTCTATGCCTCGTTCTATGCCTTGTTCTAACCCCTGCTCTAATCCTTTATTGTATGAGATGTCCTTTTCATTGTTTATGTGTAATTCCTCATCATATTCTGTTAATAACACCTGGGTCACCTCCAATCTATGCTTGCTCAAAATATCAGCTAACAAGTTTTCCTTAATGCAATCATCTACAGCTTTATCGATAGCTTCTACATTATTCATACCCGCTTTCTGATTATCTCGTATTTTCTTAATCAAAGCGGAATAATCATGCAGACGTTTGCATTTATCCATAAGTTCTTTATTATGTCCGTAGTTAATATTCAAAAGTCTAGCTGTGCATTCCAAAGAAGGCTCACCCGAAATGTTTCCTACATATGCATCACTCATCTTTATAAAACTTTCATCAGGTTCATCGGCTGTTCCATTGTAAAATACAATAAACTGTGGAGTAGGAAGTGCCAGCCTGACACTACTGTATAAATCCTGCCTACCACTAAACATTCCCTTATACAGTTCTGCTAAATATAAGAATCCTCTAAATGCCATATTTGGATTCTGTGAACTCTGATGCTCATACAGATTCAATACATCATATATCAAGAATGACACATCATTTTTCATACTCATGTATATGAAATCCTCGACTGTATTAATCTCTACATCGTTCGGATCTGAATAATCTGTATTATTGATTGCATTGTAAAGACTTAATAAATCTTCTTTGGTTCCAAAGACCTTTTTGAATAGCCTGTCCTTGTGCTGCCTGTTTGTGCTAGATGTTGCCTCACACATAATGTTCTCCTTTGATTATACATTAATTTCTATGTATATACATTATAGAACATATTTTCGTCGAACACAAGTTCTTATAACATTCTACCACCAACAATTTTCCTTATCTGCGCAGCAGTTGCAATGGGATATACCTCCATAATATGTTTAGCTATAGCTTTTCCTGATTCTTCCGGGTCCATAGTATACAAAGATGTCACATGCTCCCGTCCATAGATGTTTTCAGGCTTCGTATATATAGCAATTGGCCAACCATAAGCTTCACCTTTTTTGTTCTTCCGCTGCCTAAAATCAAATACTGTAAGATATGTCATCATCTGAAGGTCAGTTACTGCACCATCAAATCCTTTTTCACCTTCTTTACCAAAGCCTGCCTTTTTCTTTAGTTCACTAGAATAAATTTCATCGCAGGTTTCTAAAACATCCATGATCTTTTTTAGGCGTCGTGATGCTTTTTCATCATCCCATAGCGCATCAAAATCATAGCCATCACGTCTGTAGTTAGCAAAATATGGAAACCATTCCTTTGAAATAAAGCCAGCTTTCTTATTGAAAAACTTACCGTAGGCTATGTCACTGCCACGAGCTATTATTTCTCTCCATTCCCATGGGTCAAGTGTAGAATTTCCACTCCACCAATATTCAGGAACTGTGCGTTCTTCAAGTGAAAAACCAGGGATTTCATTCTTAAATAAAGGCAGAAAACCGATTTCATTTATATATTCAATTGCTTCATCAACTGTATGTAAGCATTCTGGATCATCCCATTCCACTCCATACATTACCCATACACCATTTTCGTTTGGCATTGATTTATTATCCCCTATTTTTACCAAATAAATTATTACACCTGCCCCATTACAATTTCATGCTAAACAATGTTGCCTACTCCCAAACCCATCCTTCTTTAGCTCAGAATCTAAATAGTCAAATGAAATTGGTCTAACCTTGATCAAATACATAGTCTGAGGTAATTTCTTCATGGCTTCCAATGGAATCTTCTTGTGCTCCATTAGCTTTAAATATTCTTCAGAAAAAGGCTCAACCATAGACGCAAGCCCTTGCACTTGCAGACTTTTCAACTGTCCAAATCCACCATAAGGTTCAAAAATGGCAATACCAACATTCTTATTTTCCTTTAGTCCTTTGAACTTCAATCCGCCCTCAGAGAAAAAGTAAAAGTTTCCATCCACGTAGTTATATTCAATCGGTGTGTTACGCACACAATCCCTAGAAGCTGTCGCAAGGGCACATGTATTGTGTGTGCCAATAAAAGCTTCAATCTTTTCTTTTAAGGATGTTGGCTCCATATGAACAGAGTCCATATCCTTCTTTTCCCAATGTGATGCTGCCGCATCGTAATCCATATTCCACATTATATATTCCCCCTTTTATGAACAGTTAGTACTCATAGAATTCAAGTCAACTACATCTGGCTGATAGCCATCCTAATTTATATTAAAGAAATAGCCGCCCTAGAGCCCAGAAAACTTAGGACGGCAAAATGCTTTTCACATCATTTTTAAGTATTTGTCAAAATTTGCTTGCTCTATACCAAGGCTCTTCATTGCATCCTCCGCAGAAAGTCCCAAGTTCGTCATTAGATTCTTTATAGATTCTAAAAGTTGCTCATTACGACCCTGCTCTAATCCCTGCTCTAATCCTTTATTATATGAGATGTCCTTTTCATTGTTTATGTGTAATTCTTCATCATATTCTGTTAATAACACCTGGGTCACCTCCAATTTGTGCTAGATGTTGCTTCACACATAATGTTCTCCTTTGATTATACATTAATTCTATGTATATACATTATAGAACATATTTTCGACGTGCACATGTTCTTATATCATTCTGTCACCTTATGTTTCAATCTAGCAAAAGTAAAAATTATTCCTAATATGTTACTCTCTTCTTAATAATTCCACCAGATATCTTTCCGACTTACCATGCCCTATTGATTCAATTCTGCTTTAACTTGTCCTGACTTTCCAATTTGCCTAGCATGATATGGAGTTAAACCAAGCAAATCATCTTCAGAGAAAATCAACATATTATTATTTAGCAAAATTTTCATTATCGCCAGTTCATTTGGTCCCTCGCACATTATCAACTTTTTCATTTCAGCGCCTTTTTCAAATCCATAAGAGCATCATAGTTTACGGCTGTTTTAAATGCATTATTATAGAACTGCTTGCTCTTAAGAATATCATTTCTAAAGTTGTATTTTTCAAATATAGTGTTTAGATGAACCTTATTGTCAGCATTAGCGATATATATATTATCCTGTCTATTGAACAAATCTAGGACTTCGCAATAATGTGTTGAAAAAATGAGAATCGCATTATTCCTATTTACTGTCTTATCCTTGTACAAGCTAATGATGTTTTCTACCAAGGTTTTATGAAAATGATTTTCGATTTCATCTATTAGGATCGGAAATCCTGCTTTTAATGAGGTTACTATTATCATGTATAATGCTATACCCTTGGTAGTTCCACTTGAAAGAACAGAATACAATTCTGACACCGAATATTTTTCTTCTTTTCCCAAATAATTCAAAACATAGTTTCCGCTTTCATCCATGCGAAGATTACTGACGTTCTCGTCAAATATTTTCAAAATCTTCTTTAGTATTTCATCACCGTCATCTAATAATGACTTTAATCCAAATGCAAAATCATACGCAGTTATTCCATCTAATACTTCATTGAATAAAATTGGGCGAACAATCCTATTAGGTTCCAATAAAAATACTTTTGAAACATCTTCCGGCAGCTTTCCTTGCACGTTAGACATTTCAAATCCATCGTCATCATAAATATTGTTTACGTAGCTCTTGTAATACTGTTTCTCCCATATGCATTCATCATTAAAAACCACCCCATTATTCAATGGGTTCTTTAGTAGTCTAGTTTTATATTTATAAATGTATCCTTTATCATAAAAATAAATACATATCTCTACATTATTTAGGTTATACGGCTTTTCTACTCTGTAAGCAAAAACAATATCATATGCAACAGAGATTAAGTCTAATGCAGTAGTTTTTCCTGATGCATTTTTTCCAACAAATGCCATTGTAGAAAATACAAAAAGACCATCTGCTATCTCATTTAATTCATATTCCTTATCTTCACTAGTCTTTCTTGCCTTTGGAACAAAATCAATTTCAACTTCATCAGCTAGGTTTTTAAAATTCTTTGCACTTATCTTTAGTATTGTCATACATAATACCTCCGATTACATTATACTATCACCTCATTTGTTTTTAAACATTTTTTTTGGATTAATTCAAATTATATTATTTCTCAATCTTAATTTTCATTGATAAATCTCCGTATAAACCTAATGACAAACCAGCCTCTTGGTTTGCCCTTAAATAATATTCACTCCTGATATACCTTCTATAATCAATTCAATCTTATGTGTGTTTGTCATAAAAAATAAGCTGTCAATTAACCACTATGTTAATCAACAGCTTTTCTCTTTTATCCATTTGTAACAATTTCATAATGGGGTCAGGTGCCTATTTTTGAATGAATTTTTCTATGGCTACTGCCACTCCATCCTCATCATTCGATGGTGCAATAAAATCTGCCCATTCTTTTGTCTCATCCTGAGCATTAGCCATTGCAACCGACAATCCGGCATATCGCATCATAGGGATATCGTTATATCCATCACCACAGGCAATCAGAGATTTCCTGTCTATCCCAAGCTCTTGCAGTAGTATCTCCAGGGAAGATGCCTTTTCTATTCCCTGAGGAGTAATCTCTAGGAAAAATGGCTCAGAAAAGAAAATATTCACTGCACCATTTAACTTCTCATCAAGCTTCTCCTGAACCTTTTTTAGAACATGATGCTCACCTACACACAAAAACTTGACCGGTGGCTCTATCTGTGCCTCCTCTTCCAAATGAAACACCTGTCTGATTGGAATATTATTGATTTTTGATTCTAGTTGTACGTACTGGTCATTCTCATCATTAGTGATAATGCCCTCAGAATCATAAGTCAATGTGGCAACATCATACTTATTGGCGCAATGAACTATGTCTGCATAATATTTCTCAGGAATAGTCTCTCTACGAATCACCTCTCCTGTCTTGCAGTCAATAATCATACCGCCATTATAAGCAAGAATATATCCGCCTACCTCCTGCAGCTGGAGCTGTTTCGCCACATTTTTAATACCTGGAACTGGTCGTCCCGAAGCAAGTATTATTTTAACACCTGCCTTCGCTGCCTTTTTAATTACTTCTTTGTTTCTTTTACTGACCTCTTTTTTACTATTCAAAAGAGTGCCATCTAAATCTAATGCTATTGCTTTGTATTTCATAGATGTAATATTATCAAGCCAACTAGTATTAGTCAATTTTATTAGCAATTCAAAAATACTATGGTTCTTCTACCATTTATTAAAATAGGCAAAATAGAATATTTATATCAACTCTCCACTAAAATGCTGTATTTCGTGCTGGATGATTTGCGCTGTAAACCCACTGTATTTGCCATGTTGAGGTTTAAAATTCTGATCCAGGAAATCCACTTCAATTTCATCATATCTCACACATGGTCTAACTCCATCAAGTGACAAGCAGCTTTCCTCTGTCTCATACTTCCCACTCTTTTTTGTTATCACAGGATTTACCATAGGAAAAACAAATGGGCCAGCAGCTACTACAATAATTTGTTTTTTCACTCCAATCATATTTGCAGCCATGCCTACGCATCTATCTAAATTTGCTTTTAATGTATCCATTAAATCTACAATCACCTGAGCATCTGCCTCTGTAGCAGGCTCACTTTTCTGCTGTAGAAAAAATTCATCTCTTACTATTTTTTTACCATATTTACCTCACGTAAGTTTTACCACTGTGGCTCCCGGATTTTTCACTCCGCAGTGGTAATGCTTTTCTATTTTTACCACTGCAACTCTCGGATTTTTCACTCTACAGTGGTAACGATTTTCTTTTTTACCACTGCAGCTCTCAGATTTTTCACTCCGCAGTGGTAACAGTTTTCTTTTTTACCACTGCAGCTCTCAGATTTTTTATTCCGCAGTGGTAATGATTTTCTTTTTTACCACTGCAACTCTTGGATTTTTTACTCCACAGTGGTAATGATTTTCTTTTTTACCACTGCAACTCTCGGATTTTTTACTCCGCAGTGGTAACAGTTTTCTTTTTTACCACTGCAACTCTAGGATTTTCACTCTACAGTGGTAATGCTTTTCTTTTTTACCACTGCAACTCTAGGATTTTTTACTCCGCAGTGGTAACGATTTTCTTTTTTACCACTGCAACTATTGGATTTTTTACTCCACAGTGGTAATAGTTTTATTTTTTACCACTGCAGCTCTAGGATTTTTTATTCCGCAGTGGTAATGATTTTCTTTTTTACCACTACAGTTCTAGAATTTTTCACTCCGCAGTGGTAACGATTTTCTTTTTTACCACTGTGGCTCTCAAATTTCCCTGTCTACAGTGGTAATGCTTTTCCATTTCTCCATAGCAGAGCCTTAGCTCTAGTCACTGTCTTGCCTATAGGCTTTCCATTTTCATCTACGATATCAAAAATCTCTTCTGCCATAATTCTCCTATTGTCAAAATCATCAAGCTTAGCTAATCAAAAATCCCTTGTTTTCTGTAATATATGCTTCTGAAGGATTATTAGGATTATAGGTAACCAAAGCATTGCTTCCTACACTAACATCCCCCATCACTGGTGTTTTTTTCTGACCAATCGGAATAAATCCTATCTTTATCCATTCGCTTTTTAATTTTATTCCCTCTTCAACTACATATAACTTTCCATCTACTCTATATTCAACCTTTATTTTTGTAGCTTTATTAAGTCCAAGACTTCTAAGTTCTTTTACTTTTCCAACTGTTGTTTCTGTGCAATTATTCTTATTCATATATGCCTTTAGCTCTTAAGCTTTTTCGATAAGCTCCTTTGCCTCCTGTTCTTATATTGGTTCTCCTATTGAGTTGTCTCCAGTGATACTTTCCCCTAAATGATTTGCCCATCTTTCTGGATATGCAGAAAAGTAGGATATCTTCTCAGCATCACGTTTCTTCACGAAAATAGGTAGAAAACTCCAAGTAATAGAGGGAAGTCCAACTGCAATCAAATATAAAGGTCCAAATATCAAAGATTGTATTGTGTGCCCATACTCATGTACCATTAACATCCTAGAAAATTCTTCTTCTGAATAGTCCTTCCTTGCTTCCTGGTAGTAGAAAAAAGGATCATTCGACACAAAAAGAAACATTCCTAATGATAAGCTGGATTTACTCTTCCATTGCGTAACGATTGCTCCTTTATATGAATAATGCTTATATTTCATGTTAAAAAGAAGTACAACAAAGCCCGCTAATGTCTGTGGTAATCCCCATATACATTGTAAAAACCTATAAGCAGTCTGCAACTATCATTCCCCCTTGTATCATTCCCTTGCTAAAATTTTAAATCATGCAAATCCAACTACAATAAGAATAACACAAATAATTTACTGGACCGACATTTTTTTCAATAAAAACACGCCATCCCTCCACCGCTAAAATCTAACGATAAAGGAATGGCGTGAATCAACTCCTTAATAATTAATAATAATATGCCTGAGTAAAAATCAAGCAATTATCAAAGCTTTTATCAAAAGTGTCGAGTTCCTCGGCATAACTCTGTCCTGGAGCAACATCAAACTCGTAGTCATCATTATAATATGATATATTATCACCGCTGAAGAAAATAGCTTGAGTTTTTATATCAGCAGTCTTAGTACCATTGTTTGTCAGCGTAACTATAGCAGATGTTGAAGTAGGAGTCATTGAATATGTAACATAATTTGAGTAATCATATGCATAGGATGCTGGGGAAACATTGAACTGTGGAACAAATGCTACCTCATTATTATCAATATTTTCAAACCAAAGCTCTACTACAGCCTGCTTACCAGCCCCAAGGCAAGTAATATAGTCTTCTGAAACCTCTACAATAACTCCCGACGAATCTAAGGCATATCCTTTAGCATCTATTTCAAGGCTGGATTGTGAGTTGTTCTGTATAACAACAATATAGTCAGTGTCATTATATCCATCCCATATTTTATAGTTGTACTCTCCAATGATTTGTATCTGTGAGTTTAAAGATGCAGTATTCTCGGCTGCTAATACAGTCTGTGGTGTTAAAATAATAATAAGAGTAAAAAATGTTATTAAACTTAATAGTCTTTTCATAAAAACCCTCCATTTCTGAAAAAAAAGACATCAGATGCTAACTGTAGAAAATGATACATACATTTAATGAAAAATTTTTAAAAAAAGTGTGAAGAAATTGTCAACAGAATTTGCTCCTACCTATTTCTATAAATTATTGTACCATTCCTAGCAGACCCTTCCAGGGTCAGATCTGCCCGAACTCCACAGACCACTCGCTGCGCGAGTAAGGAAGGATTTTAATCGGCTTCGCCGATGGGATTTATTACCTTAATGTGGGGCAGGCACCTTATCAATACAAAGAAATAGCCGCCCTAGAGCCCCGAAAACTTAGGACGGCAAAATGCTTTTCACATCATTTTTAAGTATTTGTCAAAATTTGTTTGCTCTATACCAAGGCTCTTCATTGCATCCTCTGCAGAAAGGCCCAAGTTCGTCATTAGATTCTTTATAGATTCTAAAAGTTGCTCATTACGACCCTGCTCTATACCTTTTTCTATGCCTTGCTCTATACCTTGTTCTAACCCCTGCTCTAATCCTTTATTGTATGAGATGTCCTTTTCATTGTTTATGTGTAATTCCTCATCATATTCTGTTAATAACACCTGGGTCACCTCCAATTTGTGCTAGATGTTGCCTCACACATAATGTTCTCCTTTGATTATACATTAAATTCTATGTATATACATTATAGAACATACTTTCAACGAACACAAGTTCTATCCGCTACGTATTTACGTATCTACCCCAATACTGATAAGCCTCTCTCGGCTCCCCATTCAAAAGATAGAATAGAATTACACATCAAAATGTTGTCTGCTTCCAAAGCCATCCTTCTTCAAATCAGAATCCAGATAGTCATATGAGGATGGCACCACCTTAATCAGGTTCATGGCCTGAGGCAACTTTTTCATGGCTTCCACTGGAATCTTTTTGTGCTCCATCAGCTTCAGATACTCTTCTGAAAAAGGCTCCACCATAGAAGCCACGCCCTGCACCTGCAGGCTCTTCAGCTGCCCGAATCCACCATAAGGTTCGAAGATAGCAAGCCCCACATTCTTATTCTCTTTCAGACCCTTGAACTTCAATCCCCCTTCAGAGAAAAAGTAAAAGCTGCTATCCACATAGTTATATTCAATTGGTGTATTGCGCACCATATCAGCAGAAGCCGTCGCCAGCGCACAGGTGTTATGAGCGCCAATAAATGATTCAATCTTTTCTTTTAAAGCTGCTGGATCCATATGAACAGAGTCGCGGTCACGCTCTATCCAATGGGATGCAGCTACATCGTAATCCGGTTGGTACATGATGTGTTCCCCCATATTATTTTCCTACGTATTTACGAATTTGTTTTATATACTCCTCATCAAGAAATGGACAACACTCCTCAATGCTCATAAGTCTAGAACTCTTTGCCCTGTTACATGCCTTGCAAAGGGGAATGAGATTTCTCATATCATCAGTGCCACCATGATACTTTGGTATGAAGTGGTCAATGGTGCGCTTGTCTATCTCAACTCCTCTACCGCACTTAGCGCAGATGCCATTTGTTTTGGCCCATATTAAGTTCTTGAGATTTTCTTTACGTTTTCGTCTTTTCATAATTTTAAAAAGTGCTGCAGGATTCACCCTGCAGCAAATTTATCATAGTATATAAATCTACATCAATTTTAAATATTTCTCGTAACTTGCTTGGTCTATACCAAGAGCCTTCATAGCTTCCTCAGCTGTAATGCCCAAGTTTTCCATCAATGCTTTGATTGATTCTATAAGTTGCTCTTGACGACCCTGTTTCTCCAAAAGTTCTTGTTGTGCTAATTTTAAACCAGCCTTATATCCTTCATTGTAAGATATTGCCTTTTCATTTTTTATGTGTAATTCCTCATCGTATTCTGTTAATAACACTTGGGTCACCTCCAATCTATGCTTACTCAATATGTCAGCTAATACGTTTTCCTTTATGAATACATTATAGAACATATCTCCAGCGAAACAAGTTCTATTTGCTACGTATTTACGTATCCACCCCAGTACTGGTAAGCCTCCCTTGGCTCCCCATTTTGTAATGGGGACAGGCACACCAATGCTTTGTTTCTAATGTGGAGTAAAAAATATAAGATAACCTATACCTAGCAAAAAGGCTATGCAGATAATGCCAAACAGTCTAAAGTGTGTTCTTGCAACAAAAAGCTCTGACATAATATCATGATGCCCTCGTTTATCATAAACATGAACATCTATAGCTGCTCCATCTCGCAATCCCTTTTCTTTAGTAAAAACCTTTCCACGCTTTTCCTCACCATTATAAATATATGTCACATCATATGTTTCATAAACAGCTTCACGATCTTCTGGATTACCCGTTTCCATAACAGCCTTCACACCAAGACTACTAATAACAGTTCCTTTACATATCGTTGCATTTGAATATCTGCTTGCCCTTATGGCATCTCTTATTCCAATATACCCCGAAATACCAAAACCGATTATTATAATAACTCCACAGACAATTAATTTTGGTTCCAAATCATTCCTCCTCTATTCTTTTTTATATGTAATGGTTCAGGCACTCAGTTTTACAACAATGCTACGCCTAAACTTACATATCGATTCTCAAATACTAAAAATTATATTTCTTAATCTCACAGTTTTTAATTCCACAAGATGAAAACTCTTCGTTATCCATTTCCCTGAAATATGATTCCACCATCCTAGCGATTCCATTATGTGCTACCAAGATAACTTCTCTGTCTCCCGCTTTTATATCATCAATAAGATTATATATTCTTTGTGCCAAATGTAGCATGGATTCACCTGTTCCAAATCTACTTGCCATATCCTTTTTTGCTTCATGGAACTCAGCTCCATCTCTAGGGGTAGACTCATATCTACCAAAGTTTTGCTCCACAAGCCTTGGTTCTATTTCCATTGGTATCCCTGTAATCTCCGAAATATGTCTTGCAGTTTCCTTTGCTCTTACAAGTGGCGATGTCAAAATTACATCGGCAGTAATCCCCTGTTCTAATATTTTTTTTCCTGTCTCTATAGCCTGCTCATGACCTCTTTGGGTAAGCTCAATATCTGTTGCCCCACAAATCTTATTCTCTACATTCCATACGGTTTCCCCGTGTCTTATAAAATAAAAATGATTCATGCTTATATTTTTCTCCACTCTATATTTATTTTGAAAGATGACTACAAACTCGAAGTTGTTAATATCTACAAAGTATACGCCACAACACCCACAAATGCTGACATGCATATCAGCATAATAGGAGTAATAGCTTTTTTCATAAATTTCCTTGAACCAAAATATACAAATGCAATACCACAGGTTAATCCAATAGTAAATATATCTGTCTTACCATCAAATAATCCGCAGTTCTTTAAAATCATAAGTGCACCTGTCACTAAAATAATTCCAATAATACATGACTTCAAACCACTTAAAGCAGCCTTAACATATCGATTCTGAAGGTACTTATTCATAAGTAACATAATTATTAAAATGATAAAAAATGCAGGTAAAACAACTGCTGTAGTAGCTATAACAGCCCCAAGCAATCCACCTTTTTCACTGCCCACATAGGTAGCCATATTTACCATAATCGGCCCAGGAGTACTTTCACTTATGGCAATCATGTAAGTTAACATTTCATCATCAAGCCAACCATGTGCCATAACAACATCTCTAATAAGAGGTATGGCAGCATACGCTCCTCCAAATGAGAATAAACCTACTTCAAGGAAGCCTATAAAAAGTTCCAAATAAATCATTTCTTCATATGCTCCCTTCTCATATTATTGATAGAAAAAACTACGATTCCTATAACTGCAGATGCAAGCATTAACACCATTGATGATATGTTTAACGCAAAAATATTTATTAATAACATAGCCGCTATAGCAAAACAGACCATAATTATTTGCATTGGCTTTTTCTTCATCTTTTTTAACATCTTAATAGCAACATCAACAATAAGAATCCCCACTGCTATCTTAATACCTTTAAAGGCATTAGCCACCCAAGCAATCTCTAAAAAATGATTTAGGAATTTTGAAATAGCAAATATAATGACAAACGAAGGAATAATCACACCAAGTGTTGCAAAAATAGCTCCTGGAAGTTTAGCTCGCTTATATCCTACATAAGTTGCACAATTAATAGCTATAGGTCCAGGTGTAGACTCAGCTATAACTGTAACCGTCATCATCTCATCATGTGTTATCCATTTTTTATTTTCTACACATATATTCTCTATAAGAGAAATCATAGCGTAACCTCCACCAAAGGTAAACATACCTATCTTGGCAAAAGTAAGAAATAATTCCATTAGCATTTATTCTAATACCTCTAAATCTAATCTATCGCAACTATTATAACGTATTTACGATAAAAGCAAAAAACTTCTGCCTAAAACAACGTAAGCGCTTAGTATTACCCCGTAGGGTACGAATAAAGGCATCCTTTCGGATGCCAGACATTCAACATATAGAGCATTTTACTCCATTTTATATAGCGCATGCTTCTCGAGTAGCCTTGCTCCATGGAGCTAACTGCTCTAGTTCCTCGTCTGACGAACCAGCACTCGGACGACTCTCGAGAAGATACTCGAGATATTTTTCAGG
>NZ_SVEV01000044.1 GCF_015057185.1 Pseudobutyrivibrio sp.
AGCTATATACTTCCTTGTTACCTAGGCGTATTCGGGACTTTCACCCGTTGGAGCGCGCCCATGGCGCGCAAACCATTTAAGCCATTATCCGTAAATTCGATAATGGCTTTTATTTCTTTTCCTAATACAATTGTGCTTTTTTCTATAGTTCTAATCATAGAGGTCCCTTCTAGCCATGAGGATTCCATCGTTTTAATCCTGCATCAATATCAAATCTATCAAGAATTCTGCCCACAATTTGCTGCTCTACATCTGCCAAGGTTTTAGGCTGTGAGTAATAGCTTATTACAGGTGGCATTATAAACACATTTGGGATTCCAGCTAAATAAGCCATATTATCAAGATGTATTTTTGAAAGTGGGGATTCTCTAGTAACTAAAACCAGCTTACGTTGTTCCTTTAATGCAACATCAGCTGCTCTCAGCAACAGATTGTCTGAATATCCATGGGCAATTCCCGCTACTGTTTTCATACTACATGGGCATACCACCATCCCTAATGTTTTATATGTTCCACTTGCTAAGGTTGCCCCAATATTATTGTTGTTATAGCAGACATCAGCATAGGAACAAAATTGATTAAGGCTCATTCCACATTCCTCTTCTATGGTAAGCTCGCCACCATGGGTTATTACTAAATGAGATTCCACATCTGCAACTTTTTTCAATTCTTTTAAAAGTTTCAATGCCAGCGGTGCTCCTGAAGCACCACTAACACCTACAATTAATCTTTTTTTCATAAATTATACACCTATTAAAATTCCATATCCGGCAGCCACTTTTTAGGGTCCACCTCTAAGAATTTACATCGCTGGAATTTATCCTTAAGAGTAAATGGAACAGTGCAATCAAAAATTGCCTTGCAAGCAATTCCATGAACTCTTATTGATGGGTCATATTCAGGATCATTGCTTGGGTCAAGCACGTGAGTATGCACACCTGGAATAGGGATGAAATCCACATCTCCCTGGAATCTTGTGGTCATTGCCCACATAACATCCGACATATCAAAAATATCAACATCTTCATCCACCAGAAACACATGCTTCATCTCGGAAAATGCTGAAAAGGCCAAAAGTGCAGCCTGTCGTTGTCGTCCTTCATCATTTATATTATTCTTTCTAAACTGAATAATAGAAACAAATTTGCCACCGCCACATGGAGCTGCATGTACATTTACCAAGCGGCCTGGCATTGCTCTCTCAACCATATCAATAATGGAAGCTTCTGTTGGAATGCCAGCCATTGAAACATGCTCATGGCTTGGGCCTATACAGCTTTCCATAATAGGGTTCGTCCTTGTGGTAACGGCTTTTACTTTGATTACAGGAAGATAGTTTGGCAAATCGTCCCCCTTTGCTTCTCCTGTATAGCCTGGGAATTCTGGCATGGCTTTACCTGTACCTGAATTAATGTCTTCACGTATTGTGATGCCTGGTGTAAGCTCACCTTCTATTACATATTCTGCTCGTGCAATGCAACGCTCATTAATGGATACGCACTTAGCCAGTTCCACTGGTTTTCCCCTGAGAGCCCCAGCAATTTGCAGTTCATTAAAACCATATGGAGTCGTTGGCGGTTCAAAGCCTGCAGACATATAGATAGCTGGATCCAGTCCTATAGAAACCGAAATAGGAAGAGGCTTGTTTGCCTTTAAAGCTTTATCCCACATGGCACCAATGTGACGACTACCCGGAGTAATCCACATTGTCATTTCGTCCTTTGACTGAATGCAAAGTCGATGAATAGTAACATCTGAGACCTCAGAATCTTCTGGATCTGTTGCCATACAAAGTCCCATGGTTATATATGGGCCTGCATCCTCTGGGGTATTTGTAGGTGCTGGTACCAGCTTTCTTAGGTCAAAATCAGCATCAGTAACCCTATGAATAATCTCCTGACAAGGGGCAGCGCCTTTAATATTTACAGGTGGAATAGCATTTTTTACCGCGTCTCTAAGTTTCCAGCCTAGAGTCTTATAATCTGTACCTAGAAGTAGTCCTACACGTTTTCTGCTGGAAAGGACTCCTATAGCAACCCTAGCATGGGAAAATCCTTTTATATTATTAAATAACATGGCGGGTCCATCTTCTTTGGTTGGACGTATTACAGTTCCACCACTTCCTACATATTTATAAATTCCAGAAATTTCTGCATTTGGATCAGCCTCCACATCAGTTTCCACAAGCTGGCCCGGCTGATTTTTCAGAAACTTAAGTGCACTTCTTAAATCATTAATCTCGCCCATATATTCCTCCACTATTTCGAAATGCTATCAATCCATGCAAACAATTCTGGCAAATCATAGTCGCCACTATGAGGCAATCCCCATGGCATGAAGAAATCAACATCATATCCATTATTCATTAACAACAAAGAAAGAATTGTTGGGATAGCAAGAGACGTATCTCTATCAAATGCGCCATGCCTTATTCGCCAATGCTTTGCTGTATCAGCTTTGCCAATATACATTGTTGGATTTAGCAGCTTAATTACCTTTTCATCTGCAAGCTGGGCTGAACAATGTGAATGTTCTTTTGAATACTCTGTAAAATGTCTAGCAAATACATTTTCATCACCAAACACCTCATTTTCTGGGCTCTTTAAATCTAAATTATCAAAGGCAGGAACTGGCTTCATTCTGGTAATAGCCTTTACGTATTTATCAGCATCAACAGCCTTTACCTTTGTTCCTTCTATTGTAAGGGAATCCTGTTTTTCAACATCTGAATCCTTTACCCTAAGGGCTGGATGGCGTTTAAAGGATTCATGTGTTTCTAGCTCTCTTTCTGCTGACTTTATTACTTGCTTAAAAATATAGTCCTTAAAGGTGCCCTCGCCATTATCATCCAAGGTTAGTAGCGCTCCATTTTCATCCTTTAGCACCAGGCTATTTAAATACTCGGGAAAAGCTTTCTTTAATTCATCACTAATTTTCTTTTGCTCATCATTTAATTCTATTTCAAAAGGGAACATTTCAACCTTTCCGTCCACCTCTTCAAATCTCAACATGTGAGCAACATGTTCTTTATTAAATAGCCATTCATAAGCAATATCTGCATGCTCAAGGTTATGAATTGGACAATAACAGTTTGCTGCAAAAATATCATCTCGCTCATCAGCCGCACCTATTTCATTAAGATAAGCTTCATAATCTTTGCTGTTGCCAGATGCACCTGTTATAGCAGACAATGCGCCACCAGCAGAGGTTCCACTTGTGATAATTTTCTCAACGTCTCCTGGAATCACATCTTTATTATGGCGTAAATATCTGATTGCAGCCTTCATATCTACAACTAAGGCTGGCGCACGACCTACAAGCTTTCCATTTTCATTTGTATTATTACCAGAATTGCCCCCAACAAAAAATTCCTTAGATGCCATGCCTGTATTTCTTCCTCTGATACCTGGACAAGCAACCACATATCCATGGTCCAAGGCTTCAAAGGTAGCATTGATAATTCCAAGGAAATTTTTGCCCGGCTCATCGGCTGGTCCTTCCATGTACCCACCAACAGTGTTTGGCATAAAAATTGGCACAGTTTTTAAAGTATACCCATTAACTGTTTCTTCCTGATAAAATGCCTGTGGCACATAGATATTCATCTTTTGAATTTTATCTACAGGATTTTTGCAATAATCAATCCCCATATAAGCTCTATATTTGATTGTTCTACCATTTAATGTGCAGGTTCTGTCCTCGTAATTATTGGGATCAAATAGCAATTTATCATTCATAGCTTTTCTCCTTTTTCTCCTATTTTTAGTAATTATAAAAAGTAAAAAAGTGATGAACAATTCAACTTTTGCAGACATTAAGTCACATTTGGAATTAATTTATGTTAGACTATAGCTAAATTGGAGGGGACCATGAATACAGAATATATACATGAATTTGTTGTTTTGGCAGAAACCAAAAATTTTTGGGAAGCATCAGAACGATTATTTATGAATCAATCTACGCTTTCTAAGCATATTAAAGCTCTAGAAAACTATCTAGGAGTGCCACTATTTACTCGCACCACCAGAAGAGTGGAGCTAACAGACTACGGTTTAGCATACTTGCCTTATGCCAAAACCATATCTGATACCGAGTACGAAGGGCTTACTGCAATTAAGCGACTACAAAATATTGCAAATGGTCTACTTACCCTTGGCACATTTCCATCTATGCCACAATATCAGGTGACCTCGCTCATATCACAATTCCAAAATCAATATCCTAATGTAACAGTGAGAGTCACTGAGGATGATCCTATAAATCTGAAAAGATATTTGGAGAACAAAACCTGCGAACTAGTATTTACCAGAGAAACAAAAGCTGACTTTGAAAATAATTTTCTCAAGAATGAGCAGATAAAACGTATCCCTTATTTGAAGGATAGGCTAGTTGCATTAATTCCAAAGTTGCATCCTCTTTCTGAGAAATCAGAGCTAACCCTACAGGAGTTAAAAAATGAAAATTTCTGCCTAATAAAGGAAGGCTCACTTATGTATGAAATCGGTATCGATGCCTGTAGACGTGCTGGATTTATTCCAAATGTTATATTTACCAGTCACAGAATAGATTCGATTTTAGATATGGTTTCAACCCAAAATTGTGTTGCCCTGCTAATGGATAAGCACTTAACAGCTCCCACAAATGGACTTAAAAATATCCACGAAGAAGTGTTATGGACTTATGTTCCTATAATCCCAGAGATTAATTCACAAATATCTATTTGCTATGATGGCACTGTTTCACTTTCCAAAACAGCACAGCTATTTGTAGACTTTTGTACCTCTAAACTTTTTGAAATCAAATAAGCTTAAACAAAATCTCGCCGGTATAGAAAAATAATTGCTATAAACAATTATCTTCCTATACCGGCGAGACTAATCTTACAAGTCAACCTAGTTTTATCTTCTAAATCGCGTTGTTTCGTATTTAGCTCTAGTTCTTACACAGACCTTTAAGTCCTGTAATCTAGATTCGATATCCCCATCTTCAATTACTACATCAATTGATGATGCCATGTTGTCAATGAGAAGATTATCAAAGTCCATTGTAGGTGTTGCCACCAAAATCTTATATTTTTCTTCAAATGAATCAGTATCTAAGAATTCTAAAAGTATAGGATTTACCTGCTCCTCTTCCATATTAGCCATTTTGTATCCTCCTTTATATAAATATTAGAATGAATTCGAATAATAGATTTTTCTAGCAATATTCTCATCGCCAAAATCTACATTTATTATGCCATAGCTAGTACCAGCTTTGAATTTGTATTCTAATAATAATTCGTTTATGTTGTTTGCATAGCCTCTAGGATGAGCAAACACTCCATTGCCTGTCGTGCTGGCGAAGTTAATAAAGAATGTATTCTCATCAGCCTCACAATTCTCAAATCCATCCACTAGCGCTTCGTATTTATCCTCCACTGAATAATTGTACCTATCCTGTACCCACAATCTAAATTCATCATTTACATATAAATCATAAGGAATATCCACAGGTGCTTTATTGTTCTGTTTATCCCATATCATTTCAAGTCCCTCTAGAGACCCATTAGCTTTATAGCCTCTCGCAAGAACAATTTTGCCTCTGACCTCTCCTAGTGTAGGAATTTCCTGACCTGTATACCAATAATCTTTGTTGGATTTGATTTCACTATCAATTAAGTCCTGGACCTTGCTAGCATTAGCCTCATCCTCGATGCTCAAATTTACAATGACTGTCTCCTCAGGATGTTCTTGAAGGAATTTGTACATATCTGCAGTCACATCAGTTAAGTGTAAACTATCAGAGAACAGATTACCATCAGTGTGACAATCTACAGACCCATTTACCATCTTGACTGTGTCACCCTCAGATGAACTATCAAGTGCAACATCTAAATCAAGATATCTAAATCCGTCTTTAAGCTGTTGGCTCACATCAGTATCTTGACAACGATTTCCAAATCCCCAAAATACATATCTGGAGCAGCTATTATTGGTGCCAGGAATAGACAATTCCGAAAGATATGTCTCATCCGACAAATAGCCCATCCAGCTAGCACTGTCTGAATATGGGACCGTCATATCGATATCCACGCTTAAAGTATTGTCATCATCACTGACAAACATTTCTATCAGGATAATAACTATTACTCCAATCATGAATCCACAGATAATTCTAAAGATTCTGCCCTTATCCATAAGCCTTACCCCTCTTCTCTTATATATTTTTATTCTACCATTCTTTGATGACAAAGTCTTGATGTTTGTTTATAATCGAGTAGACAATTAGTTAAGAGGTTTACATTATGATTGAAAGAAAAAGACTATTATCATTAGGATATTATAAAAAAGCTCCCTCTTTTACAGGGAGCGATAAAAACAAATGTTATAAAATAGAAAAGATTCATCCTGAAGATACTGACACTGATATGTTTCAGGCTACAATATGGCCTGGCCCATTTAGTTCTGAAAATACTCCTGATGAAAAAAAGCAAATCAATACTGCTGAATTCACCGAGGAAGGTCTTCAAGAACTAGTGGACTGGATGAATAACTTAGAAATCTAACCTAGCTGTTTGCTAGATCTCTTGTCTTCGTACATGTGAGTATCTGCTCTCTTGACTACGGATTTGAATCCTTCATCAATTGATGCGTCATAGCTCGCATATCCAATGGCAACGCCTAAATCAAACTCGTAACCACCCTCTAGGTTTTCTGTATAAACCTTTGTAAGGAATAGCTTCTTGAGACGTTCCATATTAAGATGCTTTCCTTGGGTGATGATACAACAGAACTCATCACCACCAGTACGATAGCAGTTGCCATATTTTCCAAATACACTATTAAATATATCTGCAACAACTGAAATGTATTTGTCACCTGCTTCATGTCCAAGGGTGTCATTACATTTTTTCAGTCCATTTGCATCTGCTACAACAGCAACAAGTCCGTTAAGATTGTTCTCGCTGCCTGCCTGACTCTCGTAGGCATTTCTATTAAGCAATCCAGTCATACTGTCAGTAAGAGCAAATACCTCGAGCTGTTTTGCTCTACGTCCCTTAGCAATAACTTCGTATGTACCTCTAAGAAGGTCCCAAGTTAACAACAATACAAAAATCAAGAAGGTATATCTACCCATGATATCTGCATCACCAAGAGAATTGTAGTATGCAGTAACGTCTACAATCATAGCTATGGCAAATAATGTAAGTCCAATAGCACAAATGTATACCTGTCTAGAAAAGTTTCTATTAATGATTTTAATTACAACTCTTATTACTGAGTACAGTGTTGTAATAAGAAGCAAAATTTGCATAGCAGGAAGTGTTTCTCTAAACTCAGCTATTTTTGTAAAGTGAAGAATGAAAAGAACTCCAGCTTGCACCATAGAATATGTGATAATGATGTTTTTGAACCATTTACTTTTTAGTTTAAGGTATTCGTCAAAGAATAAAATAAATGGTGGAATTACAAACATTAAACAAACATATGGAATCAAGGACTCTGCTATTTTGTTATGCACTGTAAGCGAAGATACATCT
Organism: Pseudobutyrivibrio sp.; assembly: GCF_015057185.1. Classification (GTDB taxonomy): domain Bacteria; phylum Bacillota; class Clostridia; order Lachnospirales; family Lachnospiraceae; genus Pseudobutyrivibrio. Next base: position 7,523 of record NZ_SVEV01000044.1, read on the forward strand.
GTCTCTACAAGAGACCATAGTCCACAGAATAAAGTGAAGAAGGCTAAATAAATCAAATCTATACGTAGCCCCTGCTTTTCTTTCATTGCAAAGTAATAAATAATAAGCAAGATACTAAGGCTAAGCAATGACAAACTAGCAATATATCTAGGCATAGATGAAGTCATAATCTCATTATACATCTTGTATGTAGAACCTATATAAAAAGTCAATTCCTGATCAGCCACAACGTCATAGCATGGAGTAACATGTACGACTATATTAGCCATTTTCTCATTAATATCTATGAAATTGTATTTAGAGCCTGTAGTGGATCCCCAAATACCACCAGTCTGGGTAAAGGAATAAATCTCTCGACCAACACTATAAGCTGAAATAATATCATGGGATGTATAAACTAGAATACAAGAATACTCTGTGCCACAACTTCTCAAATCAAAGAAATATTCCTTTGATCCATCTTCGAGATTGGCAACAGCGTATGGTTTGATTTGTTTTGTAATTGTATTATCAATAAATTTATGCTGGGTAGAAAAGCGACAGAAAACTATCATTGCAAAAACTGCAATGATTATCACTATATTTAGATGTTGTAATATATTCTTTTTATTGCAGCGCATCTTACCAATGACCCCCAAGCTCCACCCGTGTTACTAAAATCGTGCAAATTAATAGCGTTCACAATTTTGTAACAATTTTCTTAGATTGTAACACGGTATAGTGCTTTTGGCAATAGGTGCTCAACTTATGAAATCACAAATATTTCTGTATAGCTTGTCAGTCCCAACAATGTAACTAAAATGATTCTCATCTGGAAGTATCTGTAATTGGGCATGAGGAATGGCTGCAGCTATTCTCTGGCTTTCTTTTTCCTTAATACAGTCATTTTCTCCTGCAATAATCATTGCAGGCACTTTAATAGCTCTCAGCTCTGATTCACTAATATTTGGCTCCACTAACATCATAAGAGTCTTTGGATCACCTGTTTTTTTGTATTCCTTTTTCATTTCCTTAAGGTCACGTCTATGAATACCGTCAGGTGTAAGATTAGCTCCACAGCAAACAATACCAGACAATAAATTGCTGGCCTTTATAGCAACAAGAAGAGCTATAATTCCACCATCAGAAAATCCAATTAAATAAGGCTTTTCAATATCTAATGCCTTAATCAAATTAATAACATCTTCTGCCATGTCCTTGTAGTGGTATTCCTTTGGTGTAGCGCTCTCTCCGTAGCCTCTAGAATCCATTGCATAGACAGTATGATCCCTATTCATGGTAGCTACTAAGGCATCAAAGGTATGATGATCTCCTTTATTTCCATGTATAAGAATAACCGGCGAACCCTCGCCGGTCTTTTCATAGCATATTATCTGTGAATTGAGCTGAATGTACATAATTCTTCCCCTATTTTGAAGCAATAACTTGTTTCATATCGTATAGACCTGCTGATTTGCCAACGATAAATTTAGCAGCCTCAACAGCGCCCTTTGCAAACACACTCTTTGAATATGCTGTATGTTTGATTGTAATAACTTCGTCTAAACCTGCAAAGATGACCTCGTGCTCGCCAACAATATTGCCACCTCTAACTGCAGAAATACCGATTTCGTTCTTTGGACGTTTTTCTCTTCTGTCTGCTCTACCGTAGCAATACTCGTATTTCTCATCAAGAGCCTCATTACAAGCATCTGCAAGAGCAAGGGCTGTTCCACTAGGTGCATCTAATTTCTGATTGTGATGCTTTTCTACTATCTCGATATCATAACCTGCATCAGCAAATACCTGAGTTGCTTTTTTGCAAAGGTCAAATAATGTATTGATACCAAGTGACATGTTAGCAGAACGCAATACAGGAATCTTCTTACAAGCCTCATCTACATGCTTGAGCATTTCATCTGAAAGGCCTGTTGTGCAAAGAATTACAGGCTTTGAATTTGCTACACAGCAATCTAATAAGCCATCAACGGCAGAAGCATTAGAAAAATCTATTACTGCATCATATTCTTCTTTTACCTCTGATAAGCTATCGTATACAGGATATTCATTAGCGATACCCTTGAATTTATCAACGCCAGCAACAATAGTGATGTCCGCATCAGCTGCACACAAATCAGTAATAACTCGTCCCATATGGCCATTACAGCCATGCATAACTACTTTTGTCATTTAAACACCTCAACCCAAAAAACTTATATTGTTAGTAAATGTCTCAATTTCTAGTCTGCTATCGTAATCATCGTTTCTAGCGTGACTTCTTAAATTTTTGCTTGCCTTGTATATGCTCTTGTCATCATACATAGCTTTATCAGCTTTTACCACAGCGGCATCAAAATCATCTCCCGGTTTGTAACCGTAGATTCCAAATGAGCAGGCGTATGGTGTCTCTGATAGTTTTTCTTTTATTAATTCTACTAGCTCCTTTGCCTCATCCATAGTAGCCTTAATGCCAAGAATCATAAACTCATCTCCACCAGTACGATAGAGAATATATTTATTTGTTTTGACACTGCGAACCACCTCTGCAAAAGTAAGAAGAGCTATATCACCAGCCTTGTGACCATAATTATCGTTAATGTATTTAAGATCATTTAAATCCATCGAAATAATCATCATCTCAGAACGACTGTATTTTTTGCCGTCTGCATAAAAGCATCTGCGCTTGTAGCAGCGGGATACTGAGTCAACATTATATCGCTCAGCATATGTATAAATATAAAGGAACAAGGTTCCTAATGCACTAGATTCTAATGCGCAATTTGGGAAAATATGATTTTCCTCTAGGACAACTCCCACGCATACCATAAATAGAATAAACAGAATAACGGTTGCGTCCTTCTGATATCCATCAAACCATTTATGTATACATGTCAGCATGGCAATAATTACATAAATAGCAGCTTGAATGAATACGATATTACCTAAAGGTCCTCTAACGAAATGATTATCCGCTGTAAAATAGAATACCTGCGGATTAACTGGTGCTGATAATACTATAGCAACCATCACAAAAAATGGCACAATAAGCCACTTTTTGGTGTTCTCAGAAAATTCCCTAACCACAATAACAAGTACAAAGTATTCCATGATACCTTGACTTATGTATTTGATGATTTTAGCTGTATACCTAAGGTTCATTGGATACGCAAAAGTGGCAAGCTTCATGTCTGCCACTGCTGCCAAAAACGCAAGAAGCATAGCAAATACTAAATTAATAAAGTTATTGCGCATTTTTGTGTCAAAAGCTCGCATAGCCATGATAAACAGTAACATGGCTACACAAACTACAAATCCAAGGTAAGTGCCCCCATCAATCGCCAATACATTATTCATAACATAACCCCTCTAATAAACCTATTTCTCAGGTGTAATATTTAAAACACTATCCGCAACACCTGCTATACCTGGCGTGATATTCAAACCTGTAATGATAACATTAGTTGTAATCGAACGTCCTTCTAGAGCCTCAATAATATCCTGCTCAGAAACGATTCCCTCATCTAAAACTCCAAGGAATTCATCTAAAATAAGTAAATCGCATTCGCCTGTTCCGAGCACCTTTTTCGCATAATTAAGACCGTTTTTGATGTTGATAATCTCTTCTTGCTTTTGTTCTTCGCTAAGATCATCAAATCCTTCTTTGGTACGTTCAAATCTAAATATCTTTATTTCTGGCTCAAGCTTTTCGAAATATTCTGTATTAACCTCTGACTTGAGAAACTGAATAATAATAGCTGTTTTGCCTTCAGCTGCAAATCGAATTGCGTTTCCAAGTGCAGCTGCAGATTTACCCTGTCCTATCCCATGGTATATCTGAATAGTTCCCTTTTCCATATATCCTACTTTCTGATGCTAGATCTCTTTCTCATGAGTGGATCCAAAATTCTCTTTCTGATACGAAGTGACTCTGGAGTTACCTCTAAGAGCTCATCTACATCTATGAAGTCTAATGCTTGCTCAAGGCTGAGGACTCTAGGTGGAACAAGTGTAAGAGCCTCATCTGCTGATGATGAACGAGTATTTGTAAGATGCTTTTTCTTACAAACGTTAAGCTCGATATCCTCTGCACGAGAGCTTTGTCCAATAACCATTCCTGAATAAACCTTCTCACCTGGTCCAATGAATAATGTTCCACGGTCCTGTGCTGAGAACAATCCGTATGTTACTGACTCTCCTGTTTCAAATGCAATAAGTGAGCCCTGCTTACGATAAGCAATGTCTCCCTTATAAATCTCATAACCATCGAAAATTGTATTGATTATACCATTTCCCTTTGTATCTGTCATGAAATCTCCACGATATCCAATAAGTCCACGTGAAGGAATCTTGAACTCCATACGTGTGTATCCTCCTGCGATAGGAGTCATATTCTGAAGCTCGCCCTTTCTCTGAGAAAGCTTCTCAATAACTGCGCCTGTAAACTCATCAGGAACATCTACATAAGCACGCTCCATTGGCTCGAGCTTGTGTCCCTTTTCATCTGTCTTGTAAAGAACCTCTGCCTTTGATACTGCAAATTCGTATCCTTCACGACGCATGTTCTCAATAAGAACTGAAAGGTGAAGCTCACCACGTCCTGAAACTTTAAGTGAATCAGGAGAATCTGTATCTTCAACACGAAGTGATACGTCTGTGTTAAGCTCTCTCATAAGACGCTCTCTAATGTGACGAGATGTTACATACTTTCCTTCCTGACCAGCAAGTGGGCTATCATTTACAATGAAGTTCATTGAAATAGTAGGCTCAGAAATCTTCTGGAAAGGAATTGGATTTGGTGCGTCTACTGCACAAATTGTATCTCCAATGTGAATATCAGCTATACCTGAAATAGCTACGATAGAACCGATATTTGCTTCGTTCACATCTACTTTTTCAAGTCCATCGTACTCAAATAATTTTGAAATACGAACCTTATTATTTTTCTCAGGATCATGTGCATTTACTACGATTGCATCCTGGTTAACCTTGATAGAACCGTTCTCTACCTTTCCAATACCGATACGTCCAACGTACTCGTTGTAATCGATTGTAGAAATAAGTACCTGAGTAGGAGCATCTGGGTCTCCCTTTGGAGCTGGAATGTAATCAACGATTGTCTCGAAAAGAGCTGTCATATCTTTGTGCTCTTCATCAAGGCTTCTAATTGCAAAGCCTTCCTTTGCACTAGCATAAATAAATGGACAATCGAGCTGCTCATCAGAAGCATCAAGATCCATAAACAACTCAAGAACCTCATCGATAACCTCATCAGGTCTCGCTTCTGGTCTATCAATTTTGTTAATACAAACAATTACAGGTAAATCAAGATCAAGTGCCTTCATAAGAACGAACTTGGTCTGTGGCATTGCACCTTCGAAAGCATCAACAACAAGTACAACACCGTTTACCATCTTAAGAACACGCTCTACTTCACCACCGAAATCAGCATGACCTGGAGTATCGATAATGTTAATCTTTGTACCCTTATAATATACTGCTGTGTTCTTTGAAAGAATTGTAATACCACGCTCACGCTCAATATCATTTGAGTCCATGACACGTTCTGCAACTTCCTGGTTCTCTCTAAATACACCTGACTGCTTTAAAAGCTCATCAACAAGTGTAGTTTTACCATGATCTACGTGTGCGATAATTGCAATGTTTCTAATATCTTCTCTACTCTGAATTCCCATAAATTTCTCTTTCTAAATTCTTACAATAAACTACATTGTAAAAACCCTACCTACAAGCAGCCCCAAGTTTTTCATGCTCCCGCAGGGCACCCTTCATACTTCGTTAGGCAACCTCCCGCTTCGCGGTTCCTTCCTAACTCGCATGACTCTTTCTCCGTTCTACTCCGGTCGGTGCTGAACAAAGGTCCACTGGACCTTTAGCACCCCTGCTCGCGCTTGCCCAAGTTATGAGCTGCTTATTTTATACTGTTTAGCCAAAACCGTTTCGCCTCTATTAAGGCATTTTATTTAATTGGTACAAGGACTTCCTTGCCACCCATGTATGGACGAAGTACTTCTGGGATAGCAACAGAACCATCTTCGCGGAGGTTGTTCTCTAAGAATGCGATAAGCATACGTGGTGGAGCAACAACTGTGTTGTTAAGTGTGTGAGCAAAGTACTTGCTGCCATCCTCGCCCTTAACACGAATCTTAAGACGACGTGCCTGAGCATCACCAAGATTTGAGCAAGAACCAACCTCAAAGTACTTCTTCTGACGTGGTGACCATGCCTCTACATCACAAGACTTAACCTTGAGATCTGCAAGGTCTCCTGAACAGCACTCTAATGTACGTACAGGAATGTCTAAGCTACGGAATAAATCAACTGTATTCTTCCAAAGGACATCATAGTATTTCTTTGAATCCTCTGGCTTACATACTACAATCATCTCCTGCTTTTCGAACTGGTGAATTCTGTAAACACCACGCTCTTCAATACCATGAGCACCTTTCTCCTTACGGAAGCATGGGCTGTAGCTTGTAAGTGTATAAGGTAAGTTAGCCTCATCATTAAGTGTATCGATGAACTTACCAATCATAGAGTGCTCTGATGTACCGATGAGGTAAAGGTCTTCACCTTCGATTTTGTACATCATAGCATCCATTTCTTCGAATGACATAACACCAGTAACTACGTTTGAACGAATCATGAAAGGTGGAATACAATATGTAAATCCTCTATCAATCATGAAATCACGAGCATAAGAAATAACTGCTGAGTGAAGACGAGCAATGTCTCCCATTAAGTAATAGAAACCATTACCTGCAACCTTTCCAGCTGCATCCATATCTATACCATTGAATCTCTCCATGATATCTGTGTGATATGGAATCTCAAAATCAGGAACTACTGGCTCACCAAACTTTTCGATTTCTACGTTGCAAGAATCATCTGGACCAATTGGAACTGTTGGATCGATAATGTTAGGAATCTTCATCATGATTTCCTCTACCTTATCAGCAAGCTCCTTTTCAACTGGCTCAAGATCCTTGATTTGCTGTTTAAGTTCAGCAACCTCAGCCTTAACTGCCTCAGCCTCTTCCTTTTTGCCCTGACCCATAAGAGCACCAATCTGCTTTGAAGCTTGATTCATTTTTGCTCTCATGTCATCAGCCTGCTGCTGAGTAGCACGTCTCTTGTCATCAAGCTCGATGACCTCATCAACGAGGCCGAGCTTGTGCTCCTGAAATTTCTTTTTGATATTCTCTTTTACTGCGTCTGGATTCTCGCGTAAGAACTTAATGTCTATCATTTTCTTTCTCCTAATCTAATACATTAGTTTTTCTTGCTAAATTTAATTTTAAAGATGTACCAAAGCTGTGTAGCAATAAAGATTGATGAATATGTACCAGCAATTACACCAGCAAGGAGTGGTAATGCAAACTCTCTAATAGTAGATACACCTAAAATGAGAAGCATGAGTACCATGATTGCAGTAGTAATTGATGTTGAAATACTACGTGAAAGAGTCTGTGCTAATGAAGAATTAGCAAGTTCTTTAAGTGTTTCTGGTGTCTCTGTTCTAACAGCCTTGTGATTCTCACGAATACGATCGAATACAACGATTGTATCGTTGACAGAGTAACCGATAACTGTAAGCATACATGCAATAAATGCTGCACCAACTGAAATACGAACGATTGCATAAAGTGCTAATACGATAAGTACATCATGAACAAGGGCGATGATCGCTGCTGAAGCAAATCTGATGTCCTTGAATCTAAACCAAATATAAATAAGCATGAATAATACAGCAACAAGTACGGCGATTGTAGACTGTGAACGCATTTCTCCAGAAATTGTAGAACCAATACTCTGTGATGTAATTGATGATTCAGCAACACCATAGTTTGATTCAAACATTTCGTTAAGAGCTGTTCTCTCATCAAGTGAAAGTGTACGAGTCTTGAAGATTACCTGATTTGTACCATCAACTGTACTCTTCTGAACAGAAGCATCTCCGATAACTGTTTGGATATCAGGAATGATCTGATTGTTAATAGTATCATCTGACTGAAGCTCAGCAAAATCAACAGTAGTAGATGTACCACCCATAAATTCAAGTGAGTAGTTAAGGCCCTGTCCATCAGTTGCCTTGTGAACTCCCATTGAAATGAAGCCTGCTGCAATAATTAAAATAGAAATGCTAATGAAGATTGCTTTTCTACCAACGAAATCAAACTTTGTAGGCTCCTTAGCCTTACCATATAATTTAGCATCTTTGATACCAAGTGCATAAACAGCATTGATAAGAATTCTTGTAATAACAAGAGCTGTAAACATTGATAAAACAACACCAAGTGCAAGAGTAACTGCAAAGCCCTTTACAGAACCTGAACCAAGAACTCCAAGAACTGCTGCTGCAATAAGTGTTGTAATATTTCCATCAAGAATAGCTGAAAGCGCCTTTGAGAAACCAGTCTCAATTGCAGAGATTACAGGGCGTCCTGCTTTAATCTCTTCTCTAATACGAGCGAAGCAAATAACATTAGCATCAACCGCCATACCGATTGAAAGAATCATACCGGCAATACCAGGAAGTGTAAGTGTAATATCAAATGCCTTTAAAATGCTAATAAGAAGTACTGTATATAAAGCAAGTGCAAATGATGCAACAACACCAGGTACAAGGTACATGATGATTAAGAAAATCATTACAACGATAAGACCAATACATGCTGCGATTAATGAAGTTTTAAGAGCATCAGCACCAAGCTGTGCACCAACTACCTGTGACTCCATCTCCTTAAGCTCGATATCAAGTCCACCGATACGAATGTAAGAAGCAAGCTTCTCAGCTTTTTCGTAGCTTTCCATACCTTCTACTACGCAGTTACCATCTGTGATTGCATTCTTTACTGTAGGAACTGAAACGAACTGTCCATCGTAATAAATTGCAATTGAATCACCTGTAAGCGCTGCTGCTGTAGTAGCTGTTTTGAATGCTGTAGTTCCTTCGTCATCGAATTTAAGTTCTACAACATACTCTGTAGCGTTTGTTGTCTGATTTGACTGTGTAGCAGCCTGTGCACTTCTAACGTTAGTTCCTGTGGCAATAACAGAACCATTGTCAATTAAGTCCTGAATATCGTAGTTAAGTGTTCCGTCAATGTTTCCGTCTGCATCATAACCATTAATTGTGTAGTTTGCATTTCCCTCAGAATCATACTGAGTGATGAAGTAAAGTGTACCTGGAGTACCAAGCTCATCTAATAATGCGTTAGCATCTGTAACACCTGGGATTTCAACTGTGATACGCTTTTCGCCCACACGGTAAACGCTAGCCTCTGTAGTAGAGCTCTCTTCACCAAGGTCGTTTTCGATACGCTGCTGGAGCTTGAGAATTGTATCATTCATCTGCTCATCTGTAGGAGTGTCACCTACTGCCTCGTATGTAATACTAACACCACCATCTAAATCAAGCCCCAACTTTAGACTATCAGCTTCGTATTTTGCCATCTGAGCCTTCTGCTCATCTGTGGCATCCTCGCCTAACTGAAGGCTCGAGTCATTAGCTTTAATTGTGCCTTGAATTACTGTCATTGCGTAATAGCCAAGAAGTCCTAGGCATAACACAAATGCAATAAGCCAGGCAATCCCCTGTCCCATTTTCAATCGTTTCATTGTTATTCTCCTCGTAATATATGTTTTGTTACTAAGTTTTTACATTTATACAACTCCATCAATCGGTTTGGTTATGCTCATGAT